>NZ_JBCNKF010000017.1:0-166840 GCF_039596155.1 Chitinophaga sp. | reverse complement strand
ATTGACTATAAGCTGATATTCGCATTAATCACCACTCTTGGTCTCTTCACATACACAACTTCCTGTGCAGGAGGAGGTGGTGGAGGAGCAGGTGCATACACAACAACTGGTGCAGGTGCAGGTGCACAAACAGCTACCGGACGAGGTGCACAAACGGCTACCGGAGCGGGAACAAAGACTCTTGCGCCTGGGTGACAATCATAATATGCACCGCGGTAGCTTCTATTGCAATCTTCCCAACGGCCAGCATGAACACGATACCCTCTCTCATAGCCATATCCACGATGTCCATTCTGTGCCTGTGCACTTACTACGGCTCCGCCCATCAGCAGCATCATTATTATTATCTGTTTCATACTTGTTGATTTAGTTTTTGGTAAAAATTGATTGGAATTGAAATATAGGAATTAGAATATATGCTTAAACGTTAAAAGTGGCATTTGTAGTCTGCACCGGCATTACGACATTGTTATATGCATGACGGTAATGGCGATGTGGTCTATGCGGCCGGTGGTGCCAGTGAGGGCGATGTACGACCCTGTGATGGGGATGCGGCGGCAATGGAGGACGCGGTGGCAGCGGAGGATGTGGGGGCAAATGCCTGTGATGCCTTACATGGTGTGGATGCGGGGGCCTTGGTGGCTGCGCATTTGACACGATGAACCCTCCCAATATAAATAGAATGATGAATACAATCTTTTTCATGATCCTAAGGTTTAGTAAGTAAAATAAAGTTAGTGCGATCGGATCTTCATGAGGAGGATGGTAACAGTTACAGGGAGGAAAAGCGTACAACCATCATAGTGCCTTCTAATTTCTTACTATCTCCGCGATTTCTGAACTCGTCTGCGCGATGAAGAGTTGTGTTGAATCGCTTTCTCTTACTCCTGTACTTGCTATAGAATTTTCAAGAAGTATGCCAAAAACAAAAATCCGTGAAGATCGTTGACCAGCACCAACTTACACTTACTAAAACTTTAAACAGTTAGAAAATTATTGTTGCTGTTATTGAAAGAACAGAACAGATTGTCTACCTGAAAAGGCACGTCATCCCTGAATTCAGGGAGAACAGGAATCTCCCTGGCCGGGAATAAATATGGATGATAGTGCATATGCGAGCTTCCTGCTGATGGAATGAATGGATACATAACAGCGCAGGTAAGGTGTTAAAAAATTGGATCAATACTACTGCGAGCTTCCTGCTGATGGAATGAATGGATACATAACAGCGCAGGTAAGGTGTTAAAAAATGGATCAATACTACTGCGAGCTTCCTGCTGATGGAATGAAAGGATACATAACAGCGCAGGTAAGGTGCAAAAAAAATGGATCAATACTACCCGTGGCAGGTAATAAAACCTGGAAATGAACGGGTGTATTGATTGATCATGCGGTGCAGATGGATGCACAAAAAATGCAATTGGATGTACTAGAATTTAGGACAGGTGGACACTTTTTGTTTCCGCCAATGTCCGTACGGTCCGCTGGCGCCGCCAAACCGGTATGCGAGCGTAAACCCGGTAAATACATACCAGTCATCATACTTCTGCGAGCCTCTTGGAAACCCTTCTACGGGATATGGGCCGGGGCCTCTATAGGCATACCTGACGGTCCGCAGGCCATAAGTGGCTAACAGGGTGTTGTAATCGGCATAGCCTTTACTTACATCATCGAGATAATCAGTAAATGTCTTACGCAGGCCCACTTCAAATCCTGCCACCAGGTTGTCACGGATTAAGAATTTCACACCGGCGCCGAATGGAATGGATACGCTTGTAAGACTATATTGCTTACGGTCGGGGTAAGCGGCGAGGCCTTGCCCTTCAGTATTGAGCGCTCTTAATTTGATAACATCCCCGTTCGCATCGCGGGTGGTTGGATAGAAACTGAACACGCCGACACCGCCGAATACATAGGGAGTCCAACCTTTGTCATCTATGTCGAATAAATTTAATTCTAATCTAACATGCGCCTCCAGGATGGGAGAACGAAAACTCAGGTTCCTGTTTTTCAGTTCGATCGCTTTGTTAGTGCTGTCGGCACCTGCGACCCTGGCATAGGTGGCACCGGCACCCAATGTGATGTGCGGACTCAGATCCCGTTTTACAAACAACCCGATATGGTACCGCGTATACCGCATGTCCACCCGTGACTGAGACAGATCCCCGCTGTAATTACTAATCCCTAATGCACCACCAACCTGCCAATACTGCCCGAAAGCGGCAGCGGGGAGACAAACAAATAAAGTAACAAGTACCTTCCTGGAAATAACGTTCATAAAATGGTTCCTCAATGCAATTAGATTTGGCATCAACTTTCGTGATTGATTAGTGACTTTTGTTCATCACATTTCGATAGGTATTGCTAAGGGGTATCAGGACATTGTTTTATAACGAAGGAGACTGGCATAAAATTGTAAAGCAGGCATTCTCATTCTAAACAACGGGCGCAAAATAATACATTTTTGCAGGCGGAACAACTACGGCCAATATTTATCAAATACTCAACACTTCACCTGTGAGTGCTTCAAATGCAGACTTACACATAGATTAAAACACTCACATATTATTTATAGACGCTTAGTGTCAGGGCATTTACGTGTGTATATTTGTTGAAACGTTTTTTTTATTATTCGCAGTTAATACCTTACTTTCGAATAGTATCAATATATCGTAAAATACTATCGTTTTTGGGTTGAATTGATCCATCAGTATACACCTCATTTAGCCCTTACCCATCGCTCTTTTAATAAATTTCAGCTATGAAACAAAGACCTCCCGCTCAGGAGCAAATGGAACTGCTGGCATTAAAGGCACTGTGCTTTGCAGATGATCACATCTCTGAAGCTTTTGAGATGAAACACGTTTCCGAATGGCTTGGCATCTCCTATTCTTATTTCTATCACAGTTTTACGGCAGTCATCGGAGAACCCTATTGGCAATATGTAAAGCGACACCGGCTGGAGTTGTCCGCAGGCCTGCTCAGGCATAGCGGGTACAATATCAGTGAGATCGCGGAGCGGTCCGGTTATGCGACGGTAGCAGCGTTCACGAAAGCATTCACCCAGAATTTCGGCAAAAGCCCAAGAAGTTTCAGGAAGATCCCGACACTTCCTAATGAACAACGTACACTGCAATTGGTCGACTCAATTGTAAAAGCGTTTGACAAGAAGGGGGATACGCTGGCTTCGTTCTTCAATTTTGAGCGAACCGAGATGACGTATCTACCTGAGAGTATGTTGTACTACACGATTTTATCAAGGGGCCAGGACCCAGTGGCGCAGATGATCATGAAGATGACAATGGAGGAGGCAAGGCTGAGGAAGATCGTGCAGCTGCAGGAGCTGGCACAGGCCAAAGTGATCACCAGTACGCTGGATTCCGTGCCTGTCACTTCGTATGAGCAAATGAGTATGTTCGCAGGTATTTTCCTGCCATCCAAAGATGTGACGGCCGCATTGATGAACGTAACGCTCACAGAAAACCTGATGGCCAAGCGTATCCCGGCAGGGCATTATATCAAACTGCCGGTACCAATGGATTTTGCCATGGCAGGTATCCCCATGTATGAGTTTATAGACAGGTATGTAAAGGAAGGTGTGTTTAAGATGAGCGGGAATCATTTCTTTATTTCGCTGGTAGGACCGAACGAAAGTGAGATCTATATTCCTTACCTGAAGCAATTGTTGTAGGCTGTTGCATGCATTCTCTGGAACATCGCCATCAATACCTTCCCGGAATTTATAAAACGATACCTGTTCTTATCAGGTACCCGGATCAAATAGCCTGTATCTTTTTGAGATACGGGCTATTTTATTTCTCCTTTGGCTAGTTTATTGCTCTTTTTTCCCTTCCTTTATAAAAATAATACAAAACCTTCCCATGAATGAAGTAAAGCTACCCTTCAATGCAAGACTTGCTTTCACCCTCTTATCCCTTATCCTGCTGATGTACATTGCCAGGTTAGGACACGAGCTGTTAGTCCCGCTGGCCTTTGCTTTTCTGATAGCTATCATGCTGCTTCCGGTTGCAAGCTTTCTCGAAAAATGTCGATTTTCCCGTGCCCTTGCTGCCCTTACCTCCATCCTGCTCGTGGTTATTATCCTGTTTGGTGTAGGCATGCTGCTGGCTGCGCAAATGGGCACTTTTGTTGCTGATTTTCCACACCTGCAACAACAGTTATTACATACAATAACGGACCTGCAAGGCTGGGTGAATATGAAATTTCACATTGATTCTGCCCGCCAGATGGATTACCTGGAACAACTGGCCATGGGTACACTGGGCTCTGCCACTGCTTTTGTAAGTACGACCCTGTTGTCATTGTCTTCCCTCCTGATCTTTATCATCTTCGTATTATTATATGCTTTTTTCCTGCTCAATTATCGTTCATTACTTGTTACTTTCCTCATTACGGTGTTCCAGTCAAAACACCGGGAAGCCTTGCTGAGCGTGATTGGGGAAACACGGCTGATCATTAAGGGATATGTAACGGGATTGATGATAGAAATGGTGGTAGTAGCAATAGTAAACTGTACCCTCTTCTGGATCTTAGGTATCAAATATGCGACACTGTTAGGTATCATGGCCGCTATCTTTAATATCATTCCTTACCTGGGTATTTATGTGGCAACGGTCATTTCCATGCTGCTGACCCTGACGAACAGTTCACTGGGTACAACTATACAGGTGGGGGTTGGTTTACTGGTCGTTCACTTCCTGGATAGTAATGTGCTGTTGCCGCGCATTGTAGGGAGTAAAGTGAAGATCAATGCACTTGTAACGATCCTGGCAGTAGTAGCAGGGAACCTGTTGTGGGGGATTCCGGGTATGTTCCTGGCGATTCCGTTCATTGCGATATTGAAGATAGTTTTTGAGAATATCGAAGAGATGAGGCCCTGGGCAATATTATTGGGTGATGCTACGCTCAAGAAAGTGAAGGTACGTCGTACCAGTGCGGAGCAGCAGGCGCCTGCGCAGGAGAATTGATGGAGCCGGAAAAGTAAAGGGACTATTCAGTTTATATTTTTGCAGTACTGAACGTGTCCCTGCAAATAATAACATGAGTCATCAACATAAAGAGATGGAAGTTCCTGTATTGGCAGCAGACCATATACAACTGCGCCCCATCAGTGAAAAAGACATCGCCGCATTGTTCAATTTATTTTCATCGGAAAAGGTGACCCGCTTTATGGATATAGAACGGTTCATCAATGTTTCCGAAGCAGCACAGTTAGTCGCTTTTTTCAGGGAAAAACTGTTGACAGGGGAAGGTATGCGCTGGGGGATTTACCAGGAAGACAACGACACCCTGATCGGCACCTGTGGCCTGCATCATATCAATAAAACACATTATAAAGCAGAAATCGGCTATGACCTTCTCCCCTCCTTTTGGGGCAAGGGGATTATGACTGCGTCCCTGAACCGTTTATTGCAATATGCATTTGAAGAACTGACCCTTAACCGGATTGAAGCTGTGGTAGATCCAGCCAATAAATTATCGATTCTCCTGTTGCAAAGACTCGGTTTTCAGCAGGAAGGACTCCTGAGACAGGCTTTTTTCCAGAAAGGGCAATTTGTGGATACTTATATGTATAGCCTGCTCTCCAGCGATTACCGTTACGACCTGCATTATTAGTTATTCAATCAACTTTCTTATAACTTTTTAACTGTGACTTCCTCCCGAAAAATGAGTCCATTGTAAATTAGCAAAATCGGGGAATTACACTTAGCATCTCACGCCTAAAGCGCTATTCGGGGCCAAAATAGGGATAACCTTTATTTCTCCCGGGTGTAACCCGGAGATATCCCACCGCTGCGACCTCCATACCAGTTACTCCTCTCCTTCCTTTTTTAAAAAACCTCGTCACGCTGAGACCTATTCGAGCCTAAAATAGGGATAACCCCTACTTTTCCCGGGTGTAACCCGGAGATATCCCGCAGATATCCCGCCTCTTTATAAATGCGGGATATCAGCGGCTTATAGGCGGGATATCTGCGGGTTATAGGCGGAATATCTCCGAAGAAGCGCTATCGCGGTCCAGTCCTGTCAGCGGTTTATACTACACCACCCCGGGAGTTCCAGCGAACCAGCCCCTCCAGATGCGACCCAAAAAAACACAGCCCTCATCACAAAATATAAATCCCCAAAACTTTCTATTTTTGCCGCCTATGCAATTCAGAAACGCCACCACCCTCGACATGCCTGCTATTGTAGCCATTTACAACAGCACCATTGCCGGCAGAATGGTCACCGCCGACACAACACCTGTATCAGTAGAGAGCCGCATGCCCTGGTTCAACATACATAATCCGGAAAAACGCCCTTTATGGGTCGTAGAAGAAGATGGTATCATGATAGGCTGGGTGAGCTTCCAATCCTTTTATGGCCGGCCAGCCTACGATGGCACTGCCGAAATCAGCATCTATTTAGATGAAAATCAACGAGGTAAGGGATATGGAAAAAAAATCCTGGCGTATGCCATGGAACAATGCCCCACGATAGGCGTAAAGACCCTGCTGGGATTTATCTTCTCCCATAATGAGCCGAGCATTAAATTATTTAAGCAACTAGGCTTCACTTCCTGGGCACACCTGCCCAACATTGCGGTACTGGATGGGATCGAAAGAAGCCTGGATATATTAGGGAAAAGGATTTATTAAGCCATTCAGGAAAGGGGGTTCACCAATACCACAATCTTGTACACACATCTCCGGGCGCCGCTGATGATATGATCAGCGCGCTCTACTTCCACCCCGTCACCCATCAGGTTCTTAAATGTCTTCAGTTCTGACTTACAAATATTTACACAACTCTGGGCCGCATTACAAATAGGACAATGGTTCTCTATAAATATATAGCCACCTTCCCCATCTTCCTGCCACTCCGCCAGGTACCCTTCCCGGGTACGCAAGGCTGCAAATGCGGCTAATTTCTCGCCTATATCCGTAATACCAGACAAGGCATTAAAATATTTCTCATGCCGCTGCTGCTCCCGGGCGGCCACCACCTTGTCCAGGGCGTCCTCACCGAGCTCAACACGGATGGTCTCTAATAATTGTAAAGTGAATTCTGCATGCGTATCAGGAAAATGGGCATGCCCCATCGGGGTCAGATCCCATATCTGCACGGGACGACCTACCCCCTTAGACGTCGTTACCGACATCACCAGTCCTTCTTCTGCCAGTTTCAGCAGTTGCAGCCGGGCGCCTTCTCCTGTAATGTTCAACGCAGCCGCCAGCATAGCGGCCGACTGAGGCCCCTTCGTTTTCAGTAACTGCAAAAATCTATCTGCAGTTGCCTTCGTGATGGGTTTATAATTTTCCAAGTATTTACTTGTTTTATTCTCAAATGTCGTAATTTTGTAGGAGTAAAAAAAATTTGTTGCGACAATCAACGAGCTCCGCGGTCTCACACACCACTCAGCTACACAATATAAAAAGACACAGATGAACGTCTTGATCTTCAATGGAACGATGGACAGCGCTCCTTATACCACAGCTAACAGAGTAGCTGGTTATTTTGAAGAACAGTTCCGCCAGAAAGGCTTCGCTACGGAAGTATTCAGCCCCAAAGGCGGTCATATTCCGTTCTTTGAATATCCCAAGGGGGATATGCCCGAACCCGTTAAGGCCATGTGCGATGCTTTCCTGAAAGCAGATGTGCTGGTTTGGCTCACACCACTTTATCACGGTAGTATGACGGGGGTCATGAAAAATGCACTGGATTGGCTGGAAATGACCAGCAAACTCAGTAATCCATATTTAACAGGAAAGGTCGTAGCTTTGGTGTGCTGGGGAGATGGTCATCAGGCCATGCAGGGCATCAACGCGATGGATTCCGTAGCTAAAGCATTGAGAGCGTGGGTACTACCCTACTCCGTTCCCATCATGAAAGAACATCTGTATACCGCCGATGGTAAAGACTTTACCGAGCCATACAAGATGAAGTTCGAGCGCATGATCTCCTTATTAGGTGAATCCAGGGTATTAAAACACATACAGTAATAGGTTAATATCATAAAAAAGGAAGGAATTATGATAACAGTATCAGATAAAGCTAGTGTATATATTAAGGAGCTGATGGTGAAGGAACACCATGCACCAGATACCTTTGTCCGCGTAGGCGTTAAAGGCGGTGGTTGCTCCGGTCTGGAATATGTACTGAAATTTGAGGAATCAGAAAAACAGGACGGTGATCAAATCTTTGAAGATAAAGGTGTTAAGATAGTAGTACAGATGAAAAGCCTCTTGTATCTTTACGGTACAGAATTGGACTACAGTGACGGCCTCAACGGCAAAGGGCTTTTCTTTAACAACCCGAATGCAACCCGTACTTGTAGTTGTGGCGAGAGCTTCGCTGTATAATAATAAAATAAAAACAGCCAGGCCGCTTACTTAATTAATCCGGAAAATGAGAAATAGCAACGAAATAATTGACGACATAGCCAACAAGGAATACGAGTTTGGCTTCACCACCGACATCGAGATGGAAATGGCCCCCGTTGGCCTCAACGAGGATACCATTCGCTACATCTCTGCTAAAAAGGAAGAACCAGAATGGCTCCTGCAATGGCGCCTGAAGGCATTCGCTGCCTTCCAGAAAATGCAGTGGCCCAGCTGGCAGCATTTTAAAATGCCTGAACTGGACCTGCAGAAGATCTCTTACTACGCCGCTCCAAAAAGAAAATCATTAAAAAGCCTGGACGAGGTGGATCCCGAAATCCTGGCTACCATGGAGAAACTGGGTATCCCGCTGAATGAGCAGAAAGCGCTCTCCGGTGTAGCTGTAGACGTGGTGTTCGACAGTGTATCCGTTGCTACTACTTTCCGCGAAAAATTAGCTGAACTGGGTGTGATCTTCTGCTCCTTCGGGGAAGCAGTACGCGAACATCCGGAACTGGTAAAAGAATACCTGGGTACTGTAGTGCCTCACTCCGACAACATCTTTGCCGCCCTGAATGCAGCTGTATTCTCCGACGGCTCTTTTGTATATATTCCAAAAGGAGTACGCTGCCCCATGGAACTGAGCACCTATTTCCGTATCAACGCGGAAAATACCGGCCAGTTCGAGCGTACCCTCATCATCTGCGACGATAATGCCTACGTGAGCTATCTCGAAGGCTGTACGGCTCCCCGCCGCGATGAAAACCAGCTGCACGCTGCTGTAGTGGAACTCATCGCACTGAACCATGCAGAAATTAAATACTCCACCGTTCAGAACTGGTATCCCGGTGATAAAGACGGTAATGGTGGTATTTACAACTTCGTTACCAAACGTGGTATCTGTAAAGGAAATAGCAGCAAGATCTCCTGGACACAGGTTGAAACCGGCTCCGCTATCACCTGGAAATATCCAAGTGTAATCCTGCAGGGCGATGATGCTGAAGGCGAATTCTATTCCGTAGCAGTGACCCGCAATAAGCAGATCGCTGATACCGGTACCAAAATATATCACCTGGGTCGCAATACCCGCAGCCGTATCATTTCAAAAGGTATTTCTGCAGGTACCAGTGATAACACCTATCGCGGTCTCGTACAGGTAGGTCCACGCGCTGCCAATGCACGTAACTTTACCCAGTGCGACTCCCTGCTCATAGGCGATCGCTGTGGCGCTCACACCTTCCCTTACATCGAATCAAAGAATAGCACCGCTACCGTAGAACACGAAGCGACTACTTCCAAGATCGGGGAAGACCAGATCTTCTACCTCAATCAACGTGGTATCAATACAGAACAGGCTGTAGCCCTGATCGTAAACGGTTATGCAAAGGAAGTACTGAACCAGCTCCCTATGGAGTTCGCGGTAGAAGCTCAAAAACTGCTGTCCATCACGCTTGAAGGTAGCGTAGGATAACAGTTATAGGAACGATATATTTATTTACAAAGCAAACAACAGAGAAACAAAACATATCATGCTGACGATTAAAAATCTGCACGCAGAAGTAGACGGTAAGAAAATATTAAAGGGACTGAACCTGGAAATCAAAGCTGGTGAGATGCATGCCATCATGGGACCTAACGGTGCCGGCAAAAGCTCACTGGCGTCTGTGCTCGCTGGTCGTGAGAACTACACAGTGACTGAAGGTGAAGTGATCTTTGACGGCAAAAACCTGCTGGACTTGTCTCCTGAAGACCGTGCCCGTGAAGGCCTCTTCCTGGCATTCCAGTACCCTGTTGAAATTCCAGGTGTATCTAACCTGAATTTCCTCAAGACTGCCCTGAACGAGATCAGAACTTACCATAATCTGCCTGCAATGGAAGCGAAGGAATTCCTGAAACTGACCAAAGAAAAACAGCAGATGATGGACTTTAATGCTAATCTGATGAACCGCTCTCTGAATGAAGGTTTCTCCGGTGGTGAAAAGAAACGTAACGAAGTTTTCCAGATGGCTATGCTGGATCCAAAATTCGCTATTCTCGATGAAACTGACTCCGGTCTGGACATCGATGCGCTGCGTATTGTAGCAAATGGTGTAAACAAACTGCGTGGTGCTGACAAAGCATTCATGGTGATCACTCACTATCAGCGCCTGCTCGATTATATCGTGCCCGACTTTGTACACGTACTGGCTGATGGCGTGATCGTAAAAACAGGTAATAAAGATCTGGCGCTGGAACTGGAAGAAAAAGGCTACGACTGGCTGAAAGAAGATGTACATCAGAAAGAATCCGTATAAGGGATGCTGTTTTGACAACGTACAAATTATTTTAACTCAGGCAATCGGTCTATAGATTTCAACACATGACTAGCGATATCAATAAATCATTTTACGACTTTATATCTAACGGGATACCGGGTCCCGAGCAACAGGCAGCGGCAGGCAATGCCATCCTGCCTGCACGCAAAGAGGCTTTCAGCCGCTTTCGCTCACTGGGCCTCCCTACCCTCAAAACTGAAGAATGGCGCTATACCAACATTCAGCGCTATCTGAAAGATGCATTCACCCTGGCAGAAGAAGAGCAATCCACCGTGACTGCCGAACAACTGAAAGGCGCAAGCATTCCTAAGCTGGACAGCTATACAGCTGTACTGGTAAACGGCCGCCTGCAACCTTCCCTGTCTCAACTGCCTGCCGACGGAAAGATCACCATCTCCCGCATCAGCGACGCAGCAGGCAATGCTTCTTTACAAACCTGGTTTGACAAACATCCGCACCTGCAAAAACAATCTTTTGCAGCCCTCAATGCTGCCTTCTTTGCCGATGGCCTGTTCATTGAAGCAGGTGTAAACGCCAGTCTCGATAAACCACTGCACATCATTCATGTATATACCGCCGCTGTAAACGCTTTCATTCAGCCCCGCCACCTGGTGGTACTGCATAAGAGCGCTACCCTCGAAATCATCGAGACTTCAGTAGGCCTGAATGAAGCTGCCATCGCTTTCGTAAACAGCGTTACAGAAGTCGTACTGGAAGAAAACGCGGAACTCTGGCATTACAATGTGCAGAGCACTATCAAAAATAGCCGCCACATCTACCATACCTCTGCCCTGCAGAAAGCTGATAGCCGCTACCATCACTTCAACTTTACCCTGCCTGCAGCTGAACTGACACGCAACAACCTGAGCGTAGCACTCACCGGCAGCAATACAGAGACCAACCTGCATGGCCTCTTCCTTGCTACCGAACAGCAGCATGTAGATAACCATACTTTCGTGGACCACCAGGTAGCACACTGTAACAGTAATGAACTGTACAAAGGTGTATTGCTCGATAATGCAAAAGGTGTATTCACCGGCAAAATCATGGTTCACCAGGATGCACAGAAAACAAACGCTTTCCAGCAGAACAACAACCTGCTGATGAGCGAAAAGGCAAATATCAACTCCCAGCCACAGCTGGAAATTTATGCGGACGACGTGAAGTGTAGCCATGGTTTTACCGTAGGCCGCTTTAGCGAAGAAGCCTTGTTCTACCTCCGCTCCCGCGGTATTGGTGAAGAAGCTGCTAAAACACTCATGGTAAATGCGTTTGCATTTGATATTACCGATCAGGTACATATCCCTGCACTACAGGAATTCCTGTCAGACAAGATCCGCAGGTATGTAACCGGCGCTATCAATAATTAATTCCGTAAGAAATCAGGTAGTGTCTACAGGGAAGAAAGTTGTAAAGAATTTTTTCAAACGACAACACTATTAGAAATTACGATCTTTGCAGGAGGTCATGTCATCTTAGTATGACATGACCTCCGTCTTTTCAAAATTGAATAATATGGCACACGTTCCAGATATTGCTGCACCGGCATTAGATATAGATAAGATCAGGAAGGATTTTCCGCTGCTTCAGGAAAAGGTGTACGGCAAACCGCTCGTATATCTTGACAATTCAGCTACGACGCAAAAGCCACAGGTAGTACTGGATACGCTGGAGCGATATTATAAACATTACAACAGTAATGTACATCGCGGTGTGCATCACCTGAGCCAGGTTGCTTCCGAAGAATATGAAGGCGCACGTCACATCATCGCAGGTTTTATCAACGCCCGCGAACATGAAGAAGTGATCTTTACCAAAGGCACGACCGACAGCATCAACCTGATCGCAAATGTATTCGGCAGAGGTGTTATCCAACCAGGTGATGAAGTGATCGTTTCTGCGATGGAACATCACTCTAACATCGTTCCATGGCAGATCATGTGCGAAGACAGGGGAGCTGTCCTGAAAGTGATCCCCATGGATGAACATGGAGAGCTGATCATGAGCGAATACATTGCACTCCTGTCTGATAAAACGAAAATTGTAAGCGTAACATATGTTTCCAATGCCCTGGGCACCGTGAACCCCGTGCGGGAAATCATTGCGCAGGCACATGCCCGCAATATCCCCGTCATGCTCGATGCTGCACAGGCTATTCAACATATGCCGCTGGATGTACAGGAACTGGATGTAGATTTCATCGCTTTTTCAGGCCATAAACTGTATGGTCCGACCGGCATTGGTATCTTGTACGGCAAGAGAGCATGGCTGGATAAACTGCCCCCCTACCAGGGCGGTGGCGATATGATCAAGACCGTTACTTTCGCTAAGACGACTTATAACGATCTGCCATTTAAATACGAAGCCGGCACACCTGATATCAGTGGCGCCATTGCTTTGGGCGCTGCCGTGAAATATGTACAGGAAATCGGCCTGGAGAACATTCATGCATATGAGGAACAACTGGTGAACTACGCAGTAGAACAATTGTCTGCTATTGAAGGATTACGCTTTATTGGCCTTCCAAGGCACAGATCCGGCGCCATCTCCTTCCTCGTAGATACCATCCATCCGTATGACCTGGGAGAGCTCCTGGATAAACAGGGTGTGGCCATCAGAACAGGACACCACTGCGCAGAGCCCGTGATGGACTTCTTCTGCATTCCAGGTACCGTAAGGGCAAGCTTTGCAATGTATACAAACAAGGAAGATATTGATAGACTGGTGGTGGCGATCAACAAAGCTGTCGGGATGCTGAGATAACCTGGACGGCACCTGGTTGGGTGCCATTCCATTTTCACTCCGGCTCCACTTGAATTTTTAACGCCGCTATTGCAGGTCAACTAACATAAAAAGGAAGTAATGACGATCAACGAAAAACAGGATGAGCTCATTTCCGATTTCTCCTTTATGGATGAATGGATGGATAAGTACGAATACATTATCCAGCTGGGTAAAGATCTCCCACTGATAGACCCGAAATATAAAACAGATGATAACCTCATCAAAGGCTGCCAGTCGCAGGTATGGTTACACACTGACCTCGTGGATGGTAAGCTGATCTTCACTGCAGATAGCGATGCCGTGATCACAAAAGGACTGGTAAGTCTGCTGGTAAGTGTGCTTTCAGGCCACACGCCGAAAGAAATTGCAGAATCCGAAATCTATTTCATCGATGAAATCGGTTTGAAAAGTCACTTGTCTCCCACCCGCTCAAACGGCTTGCTGAGCATGCTCAAGCAAATGAAAATATACGGATTAGCTTATCAGGTAAAATCGCAACAATGAACTTAAGAGATCAGATAGAAGAAGTACTGAAAACAGTGTATGACCCCGAGATCCCCGTGAATATCTGGGAACTGGGTTTGATTTATGAAGTAAGGATTGGTGATAATAACAGGGTCGGCATTACCATGACACTGACAGCACCAGCCTGCCCCGTAGCAGGAGATATCGTGCGCGAGGTAGACGAGAAAGTGAAGGCCATAGAAGGTGTGAGTGATTGTGATGTGACGCTCACTTTTGATCCTGCATGGAACAAAGATATGATGAGCGAAGAGGCTAAACTCGAACTAGGCTTTATGTAATATTGAAAAGGTTGTCTCAAAGTAATCGGGCTGTCCCGGCACCTTACCTGATATTCCTGTTCAGCCGGTTACCGGACCATACCAGCCAGCATTTATCTCTGAGACAACCTGTTTCCCTATTTTGCTTCCTTTAATATATATTTCTGATTGTCTTTTTTCAGTGCGTATTTCACCGTCTTCATTTCTTTTTCAGCGAGATACTTCCTCACTACATAAGGCTGCTGGATATAAAAAGTGTCACTCCCTTTATAATCCTGTATTTCATTGTCTACATCTCCTGAAAAGATCCTCACCGGCTGGTGATTGATAAAAGTTACCCCATATATTGTACCCACCGCATCGGTTCCATCTGATTTTGTAAAAGTGAACACTTCCGGGTTACCGTCCTTATCCAGGTCACTCACAGCCGTATTGGTTACTTTTCCCTTCACATCGTGTATAATAGTACTATCCCTGGTAGGCTTGGTGGTGTCCCCTCTCATATCCTGTGCAGCGATCATAACCGTTCTTCCCGTACCATCTCCATTTACCTTTACTACAATTTTGTAATGGCCCTGGATCATGGTACCTGAACTGCGCATCCCTTCTGACTTAGCGAATTGCTGTGCCTGTGTAGCCACTTCCTCACTGGATGGCTGAGATGGGTTTGCATCCCTTTCTTCCTGCATCTGGGCAGGATTCTTTACCGGTTCATTACAGGCCATTGCTGCCATTACTGCTAATCCTAAAATTTGTAGAGCTTTCATCCTATTGCTTTTATTATAATGTGCAACAAGGAATATGCCATCACCATTTATCCATTAGCTGTTTGATATGTAAGGGCAAAATTATATATTTGTGATGATCAACTGACGAGTGCGAACTAATATGCTTCAACTAAAAACCGACAATACCATTCGGAACAGGTTTTTATTTGTTTTCCTGTTCATGACCATTTTGGGTGGTTTGACAGGTCGTGCAGGTAATATTTCTATTGATCTTCCCATTGATAGTACGAATGATGTAAAGATTGTCAATGGCAGTGTATCGGCTGTTCATGCAGATCACGATATATCCATCCATTTCCAGACGGCCAATAGCAGTGTTACAACTGTTCACCTGGAACATGATCCGGCGGCTTGCTCTCAGACAGCCCACCGCTACCAGGAACTGACATTCCGTGCACAGCCCTCCCGCCGTCAACAGCACTTATCATTCCGCCCACTTGCTTATCGCCCTCATTTCGACCTGAATAAACCTTCCAACTTCTTCATACATCTTCCCCATTCCTTAATGGAAGACATTCCTGAAGACATTACGGAAGACCAGGTTGCCTTCATTTTCCGCGCACACGAACCCCGTCACAAGCGCAGGTTCTATATTTCTGTTACCAGTCAGCAATATTCTTTTACTACCCGCCTACAACAGTTACAGCTCCTTCTGGATCAATATATACCAGAAGATGAGGATAAAACCGGTATCTACCAGTGGCATGATGCCTTTCTACCCGCTTATTATAAGTTTCTCTTCCGGTACACCCTCTTTTGAGCAATTCCTTCATTGAGGTAATGACTCCTGCTGTTTTATAGCCGAAGAAAGCCGTTCAGGCATCGGTCTTCCGCCGGCTGCAAAAACAGGAACGCGTCTGACCCCTCATCTACAGATGATAATATCGCATTGCATTCACTTGTACATCGCTTCCCCGTTATGAATGATACGTCATCAGGGAAAGATTTTGTACATACATAGAATAAATGCGTCACCAGAATTGTATTACCAGCTATACAAAGCCCCCGTTATGAATGATACGTCATCGGGGAAAAGCATTGTATACGCGAAAAAAGATGGATACCTATCATGCGCACAACTACTGTGATATTGATGAGCATCGCCCTGGGGGGATGTATTACTAAAGGAGAAAAAACTAATTCAACGGACAACCTGACTACATATCCTGTCGTGCAACTTGCTATTACTGACACTGTATTACACAAGAACTACGTAGCTGATATTGAGGCAGTACGGAATGTGGAGATCCGTGCCCGTGTAAACGGTTTTCTCAATAAGATCTATGTCGACGAGGGGCAACATGTACAACAGGGACAACTGCTTTTTAGCCTGAACGACGAAGAGTTCAGAGCGGAGCTGGCCCGCGCCAAAGCGGCCCTCAGCAGTGCGATTGCCGATGCAAAAGGCGCGCAGCTTGAACAACAGCGGGTACAACTGCTAGTAGATAAAAAAGTGATTGCCAAAACAGAACTGGAGGTGGCTGCTGCAAAAGTGGCCGCGGCCAACGCGAAAATAGATGAAGCACGCAGTGCGGAAAGTAATGCCGCCACCCGACTTTCTTATACGATCATCCGCGCACCGTTTACCGGTTATATCGACCGTATCCCTTCCAAGGCAGGTAGCCTGATCGCTGAAGGTGCTTTGCTGACCTCTGTTTCCGACATCCAGGATGTGTATGCCTACTTCAATGTATCTGAAACGGAATACCTGCAACATAGCCGCAATAAAAATGCGAATAACCATGCCGAAGTACGGCTCCTGCTGGCAGATGGTACGCTCTACCCCTACGTAGGCAAGATTGAAACCATCGAAAGCGAATTTGAGGAAAGTACCGGTTCCATTGCTTTCAGGGCGAAATTTCCGAATCCAAAAGCACTGCTGAAACATGGCGCCAGCGGCAAGGTACAATTGTCGGCCGACCTGGATAGCACCATGCTCGTTCCACAAAAAGCTGTCTTTGAAATGCAGGATAAGAACTACGTATTCCTGCTCGACGCAAATAATCATGTAAAGATGAAAAGTTTTAGCCCCGGGCCAAGAATGGCAAACTGCTATATCGTACAGGCAGGTCTGCAGCCCGGAGACAGGATCGTATACGAAGGTGTACGCAATCTGAGGGAGGGCATGCAGATCAACCCGGCACCGGTGTCGCTGGATAGTATCAGGGCCTTGTAGGTAGTTAGCCATATAGCTTACGCTAAGGTTTCCTGACCAGGTCAGCTGCCTGCATGGGGGCAATGGCAATGATGCACCGCTTCGGCGATGATGGGTATACAACTGATTCCCGTTTGGAGTGAATCAGCGATCATGCTACTGCATCGTGTTACATGGACCGGATTGATATCACTGTGCATTCAAAACAACTGATTGATCATTTTTTGGCTAGATCCATTTTCATCTTTTACATTATTTTATGTTCGATACTTTTATTAAACGACCAGTATTGTCGCTGGTCATTTCATTACTCATCGTCCTGCTGGGCTTACTGGCCCTTTTCTCTCTGCCGGTTACCCAGTTCCCCGATATCGTTCCACCATCCGTCACCGTTACGGCTAAGTACACCGGTGCAAATGCAGAAGTATGTGCCAAAGCCGTAGCCACGCCACTGGAGCGTGCAATCAATGGTGTACCGGGTATGACTTACATGTCATCCGTATCCAGCAATACAGGGGTTACACTCATCTCCGTGTCCTTTGCCGTAGGTACCGACCCGGATCAGGCAGCGGTAAACGTACAGAACCGTGTGGCAACCATTCTCGATGAGCTCCCGGAAGAAGTGATCAAAGCCGGTGTGAGCACGGAAAAAGAAGTGAACAGTATGCTGCTCTACCTCAATATTATGAGTGAAGACAGCACGCTTAATGAAAAATTCATTTACAACTTTGCAGACATCAACGTACTGCAGGAACTGAAAAGAATTGACGGGGTAGGGTTTGCGGAGATCATGGGCGCCAAGGAATATGCCATGCGTGTATGGCTGAAGCCCGACCGTATGCTGGCTTACGACGTATCTGCGGAGGAAGTGGTGGAAGCCATCCGTAAGCAAAACATTGAAGCTGCTCCCGGTAAAACCGGTGAAGCGGCAGACAATGATCCGCAGGTGTTACAATATGTATTACGCTATACAGGTAAATTTTTCGAACCTGAACAATATCAGAATATCATCGTTCGTGCCAATACAGATGGTTCCGTCTTAATGCTGAAGGAAGTAGCGGATGTGGAATTTGGGGCACTTAGCTACGGCATGGTGTCTAAAACTGACGGCAAACCATCTGCTTCTATCATGCTGAAGCAACGCCCGGGGTCCAATGCACAGGACGTGATTGCCAATGTTAAAAAACGCATGGCGGAACTAAAGGAAACATCCTTCCCGCCGGGCATGACGTACAACTTCAACTACGATGTATCCCGCTTCCTGGATGCGTCTATTCACGAAGTATTACGCACACTTGTAGAAGCGTTTCTGCTGGTGTTCGTGGTGGTGTTCCTCTTTATACAGGACTTCCGCTCTACCCTTATTCCTGCACTCGCCGTGCCGGTGGCCCTGATCGGTACACTGGCATTTATGCAGATGATGGGCTTCTCCATCAACCTGCTCACGCTCTTTGCACTGGTACTTGCGATCGGTATTGTGGTGGACAACGCGATTGTGGTGGTAGAAGCCGTCCATGTAAAAATGCATGATCACCACATGGCTCCTTTGCAGGCTACACTGGCTGCCATGCGGGAAATCAGCGGGGCCCTGGTAGCTATTACCCTGGTCATGTCTGCCGTGTTTGTTCCCGTGGCTTTCCTCTCAGGACCTGTGGGCGTATTCTACAGGCAATTCTCCCTCACACTGGCCATCGCGATCGTGATCTCGGGTATCAATGCCGTGACCCTTACTCCTGCCCTGTGTGCCATCATGCTGAAAACACATCATGCAGCTGGCAAAAAACGCAGCTGGCTGCAGAAGTTCTTCGACAAGTTCAACCACAGGTATAACCAGACTGAAAAGAAATACCAGCACCTGGTAGGATACATTGCCGGCAGGCGCATGATCACAATTGGCATGCTGGTGCTGTTTTTCGCGGCTACCTGGGGTGTGAGTGCCATTCTGCCGGGTGGCTTCATTCCTTCGGAGGACCAGGGTATGATCTATGTGAACGTAACGACGCCTGCAGGTGCGACTGTGTCCAGAACAGAAGCCGTGCTGGACGAAGTACAGAAGGTCGCCGCCAATCTGAAAGAAACAGAATCCGTATCTACACTGGCCGGGTATAGCCTGGTGAGTGAAGTAGCAGGAGCCTCTTATGGTATGGGCATGGTGAACCTGAAACCCTGGGAAGAAAGAAAACGTTCTGTAAAAGAGATCATTGCACAACTGGAGAAGGATACAAAAAATATCGGGGATGCAAGTATCGAGTTTTTCCCACCTCCTACTGTACCCGGATTTGGTAACTCCAGCGGTTTTGAATTGCGTGTACTGGATAAGAGCGGTACGGGTGATCTCAGGCAGACAGCGGATGTAACGACGGCATTCATCAATGCGTTGAAGGAGAGAAAGGAAATAGGAAGTGCATTTACCAGTTTTGATCCCGACTTCCCGCAGTATATGATTCATGTGGACCAGGCCATGGCAGCAAAGAAGGGCGTGAGTATTGACAATGCGATGAGTACGTTGCAGACATTGCTGGGTAGTTATTATGCGTCGAACTTTATTCGCTTCGGACAGATGTATAAGGTAATGGTACAGGCTTCTCCCCGCTATAGAACCAAGCCGGAAGACATCCTGCATTTGTATGTAAAGAATGATAAAGGTGAGATGGTACCTTATTCTAACTTCATCAGGTTGGAAAGGGTATTTGGTCCTGAGCAGCTGACACGTTACAATATGTATACAGCGGCAATGATCAACGGGGATGCAGCGCCTGGTTATAGCAGCGGCGATGCGATCAGGGCAATTGAGGAAGTGGCGAAACAACAATTACCGAGAGGCTATAGTTATGAATGGAGTGGTATGACGAGAGAACAGATCCTTTCCGGTAACCAGGCAGTATACATTTTCGCCATCGTATTGCTCTTTGTCTATTTACTGCTGGCCGCACAATATGAGAGTTTCTTACTGCCATTACCGGTCATCTTATCCCTGCCTGCGGGGATCTTCGGGGCGTTCATTACACTGAAGCTGGCCGGATTGGAAAATAATATATATGCGCAGGTAGCATTGGTAATGCTGGTAGGTTTGCTGGGTAAGAATGCGATCCTGATCGTAGAATTTGCGATCCTGAAACACAAGCAGGGGGCCACGGTATTGCAGAGTGCAATGGAAGGTGCAGTATCCCGTTTACGTCCCATCCTGATGACATCGTTCGCATTCATTGCGGGTCTGATTCCATTGTGTATAGCGAGTGGTGCGGGTGCGATGGGTAACAGGTCGATTGGTACAGCGGCTGCGGGTGGCATGTTGATAGGAACGATATTCGGAGTATTGGTGATCCCGGGATTGTATGTGTTGTTTGCCAGTATCGCGGAAAAAAGAAGGAAGCCACATGTGGTAAAAGCACATCATGTAGCGACGGTGCTGGTGTTGGGATTGTTGATAAGTAGTTGTTACACGCCGAAGGCAGTGGAATATCCGGCTGCACCGGTAGTGCCTGCGGCATTTGATACCGCTTCAGCCGGAGGCGTTCTTCCGGAAGGAAAGACAATTGCAGGAGACAGTGCGGTAGTGCCTGTCCTCTCCTACCAGCAGTTCTTTGCAGACCCCTATCTGAAACAATTACTGGACACTGCATTGCATAATAATACGGATATCCGGCTGGCTTTGCAGCGGGTAGAAATTACAAAGGCGCAACTGATGGTGGCAAACCGGGCCTGGTTGCCTTCAGTAAACGCTGCGGTAGATGCGGGTGTTGAAAAATACGGTGATTATACGATGAATGGCGTAGGTAACTATGATACCAATCTGTCGCCGAACATCGACGATAAGCAACGTATTCCGAACCCGGTACCCAACTACTTTATCGGCTTGAAGAGTGCATGGGAAATAGATCTGTGGGGGAAGTTGAAGAATGGCAGGAAGGCAGCGCAGCAGCGGATGCTGGCCAGTGAACAGGGGCGCCGATTAGTAACAACGCAGCTGATTGCCAATGTGGCCGGGTTATATTACCAGTTATTAGCGCTGGATAATGAGCGGGTAGTATTGGAAAGGAACATTGCTTTGCAGGAAAGTGCTTTGGCGACTGTGCGTATTCAGCAGGAAGCAGGCAGGGCGACGTTGCTGGCAGTGCAACAGTTTCATGCACAGCTGCTGAATACCCGGAGTGTTATGATGGGGATCAGGCAGCAGACCTCGAGACTGGAGAACCAGTTGAATGCGCTGCTGGGAAGATTTCCGCAGGCCATACCGAGAGACACTTCGCTGTTGACGGCGCCTTTGCCTCCTTATACGAGCATGGGTATGCCGGCTACTATGCTGGCGCATCGCCCGGATATTCAGCAGGCGGCGTTGGAATTGGGTGCAGCCAAAGCGGATGTGGCAGCAGCGAAAGCTTCCTTTTTGCCTTCATTGAATATTAATCCTTATGTAGGGTTCAATAGTTTCAGGGGGAACTTATTATTCAATGCAGGGTCAGCGGCGTATGGATTATTAGGTGGAGTGACGGCACCGATCTTTAATAAACGACAACTGTCTGCACAGTACAAGGTGAATTCAGCAAATGCATTGAGTGCATTTTATAATTACAGGCAGCGGGTGATTGATGGGTACCAGGAGGTGATGACGGCATTGAGCCAGTTGCACAATGGGCAGGAGGCATTTAAGCTGAAGGAAGCGGAAGTGATTATGCTGAGAGATGGGGTGTCGACAGCGAACGATCTGTATATGACGGGGTATGCGAATTACCTGGAGGTGATCACCGCGCAGAAGAGTGTGCTGGAAGCGGAGCTGGCGCTGGCGAATAGCAGAAGGGAGTTATTCCTGGGAGCGATTGAATTGTACCGTGCACTGGGTGGAATGTAAGTAGTAGTAGTAGTAGTAGTAGTAGTAGTAGTAGTATATAAAGTTAGAGGATTGATGAAGTACAACCCTCATTTGCTTAGGCAGGTGGGGGTTGTTGATTTAAGATACTTTCAGTAACTGTGTATCAGGACTCCCAACATTTGCATTAATTTATTTTTACATACATTTATATGGGCGCGGCGCGATTTTTGAGGTAGTCCCGTGGCCAGTAATATATAGGAAGAATGATATTAATCGTCGATGATAAGCCGGAAAATATTTTATCCCTTAGGAAGACACTAGAGCTACATGATTTTGAGGTAGATACCGCGTTATCAGGTGAAGAAGCGCTCAGGAAGATCCTTAAGAACAACTATGCACTCATCATTCTGGATGTACAGATGCCTAGTATGGATGGTTTTGAAGTAGCTGAAACCATTTCCGGATATAGTAAAGCAAGGGACGTGCCCATTCTGTTCCTCTCTGCAGTCAATAAGGATAAAAAATTCATAGCGAAAGGGTATGCATCTGGAGGTTTGGATTACATCACCAAACCTGTAGACCCTGATATATTACTACTCAAGGTCAAGACCTTCATTAAATTATATGAGCAGAACCGGCAGTTGCAGACCATGCATGAAAACCTCCGACAGGAGGTAGAAGTGCGTAAGCAGGCGCAGGCGGCCCTGAATGCGAAGGTACAGGAGCAGCATTCCATACTGGAATCGTTGCCACAGGTGGCATTCACAGCCAGGGGTGATGGTACTGTGGAATATGCGAATCGTCACTGGTTCTATTATTCCCCATCGCTGGATGCGTTTCCTGCTACCTACGACCAGGATCATGAGCAGCAACGGGTGTGGGAAAATGCGATCCTGGCGGGACAGCCCATTGAAAAAGAGGTCTACCTTCACAACCGGTTCACCCACCATTACAGGTGTCATTTGCTGCGTGCCACGCCTATTGAGGAAGAGGGCCGCATTGTGAAATGGGTGGGCACCTTTACAGATATTGCGCACCAGAAGCAGGCGAACGAGATCCTGGAACAGCGGGTAGAGGAACGCACGCATGAGTTGCAGGAAATGAACCAGGCACTGGAGGCGAGTAACTATGAGTTGCAGCAGTTTGCCAGTGTGGCATCGCACGATCTGAAAGAGCCGCTGAGAAAAATTCAGTTGTTCGGTACCATCCTGCGGGACCGGCATCTGGGCACCAACCCGGATGCGCTGCAGTATATGGAGCGAATCGTGAGTTCTTCTGAGCGGATGAGCCGATTGATCAGTGATTTATTAAAGTATTCCAGGTTGTCAGCAGATAATACTTTTGAGCCGGTTAACCTGAATGGGTTGATCAGCGATATACTGGCGGACCTGGAATTGTCAGTCAGGGATGCGAATGCGGAAATCATAGTGGAGGACCTGCCTGTTGTGGAGGCGATACCGGGGCAGATCAGGCAGGCATTGCAGAATATAATCAGTAATGCATTGAAGTTCCGGAGACCGGAGGTGCGCCCTGTGATTACAATCAAGGCGGAAATTATAGAGGGAAAAGATCTGGAAAGTGAAGCACTGGAAGCTGGTCAGTATTGCCGGATCGTGGTGAGTGACAATGGGATCGGGTTTGATGAAAAGTATTTGCCGAAGATTTTTACACTGTTCCAGCGATTGCATAGTACTGATGCATATGAAGGGACCGGGATTGGGCTAAGTATTGCAAAGAAAGTGATAGAGAAACACCAGGGACTGATCAGTGCACAGAGTAAAGAAGATGAAGGGGCAAGATTTATCCTGGTACTGCCGCTGAAGCAATCCAACTGACATAGTGCCGGGGCGGCAAAGCATAAATTGCTGACCGTGAGCAGACCTATTTGCGTAATAAGATTTTATGACTGGCCACAGGCGAATATGGCCATAAAAAAACCGCTTCAGCCAAAGGTTGAAGCGGTTTTTTTTTACTATTTCTTATAACGACATCACCCATTCTGCCATCTCCACCTGTTTCAATACCCTGTCTACCTTCACCACCGTCATTGCATGCCTGGGCATCAACGCGACCTCAGCCTCGACAGGATCCTGCACCGCGGTTACCGCTCCCATTAACTGCGCCACCTGCAATCCCTCTGTACCGTCTGTGTTTGCACCAGACAATAAGAAACACGCCAACCGGCTGCCCAATACATCTGCTGCCGACATAAACGTCACGTCTATGCTCGGCCTGCTATAATGTACCTTCTCAGAATAATCCAGCGTCAGTGTACCATCCGGCTCAATCAGCAAATGATAATCCGCCGGTGCCACATACACCATTCCCGGCGTCAGCTGATCTTTCTCTTCTGCCTCCTTTACAGGCAGCACGCTCCTGGCAGCCAGGACATTGGACAACAATGTATCGTTATCACTCTTTCGATGTAACACAATAATAATTGCCAGCTGACAAGCCGGGTTTAATAAAGGCAATAGTTTTAATAAAACATCCAGACTACCTGCGGAACCTCCAATCACGAGTGTTCGGGGAAGCGAAACTGTCATGTAGTTATTTTTCTCCAGATTTTTTCTTTGTGTGCCACTGGTTTAAACAACGGCGCCACAGCAGTAAACCGCAACGTCTCCTTGGCCCCAAGTGCCAGGAATCCTAATTGCTCAAGGCTATCACTGAACAGGTGAAGTACCTTGTCCTGCAATTCTTTGTTAAAATAAATCAACACATTGCGGCAGATGATCAGTTGAAATTCGTTAAAGGAACGATCTGTCACTAAATTGTGCGCTGCAAAGATAACCTTCTCACCCAGGCTCTCCGAAAATTTAGCGTATTCGTAATTGGCTGCATAATACTGGGAGAAATCATGCTGCCCGCCTGACTGCAGATAATTCTGTGAATACTGTTGCATGAAAGCTAACGGGAAAATTCCTTTACGGGCTTTATCCAACACACTTTCATTGATATCTGTGGCGTATATGACAGACTTGTGAAGGAGGTTCATCTCCTTGAGAAGGATGGCCATGGAATACACTTCTTCACCGGTAGAGCAGCCGGCATGCCAGATCCTGATTAACGGATAGGTGGCCAGCACTGGCAGTACCTGCTTACGCAATGCGAGGAAGAACGCCGGATCCCGGAACATCTCCGTCACATTCACAGTTATCTGTTCCATCAGGTGTGTGAGATAGCTTTCATCATTCCTGACCTTATAGCGAAATTCAGCGAAGCTGGGAAATCTGTCATTGATAAACACCCGCTGCAATCTTCGCTTCACAGAAGCGAATGAGTAATCAGTAAAGTCGTACCCATATTGTTCTAACAAATCGTTCAACAATACATTTACTTCCTCATCCTTCAAATGGTGCACGTGCTCCTTCATTATCGATTCATTAATCTTTTATTCCCGGGCGTAATTTCGTAAAGTTTTTGCTCATTTGTGTAGTGTTCGCCAGACACCCTTTTCACAATGTGAGAAACATCTTCACCACATTCCGCCACAATCTATAACATATTTACGTCAGTACATATATAAAAAACTTACAAAATCCAACATTCGATGTATTCCGTAAGTAATCCCGAAAGGTATCTTTATACAACCTAACTATTGCCAACATGAGTTTATCCTTACACAGGGGAGCGTTGAGCGCTACCGTACTGTTAGCAGCATTTGCCTTTAGCGCATTTAAGTCTGCAACAATTTCCCATAACGGGGGCTTGCTACATGCGATTTCGTCGCCGACAGACAAAACCGTCATCAGCTACAATGAAGACAAAAGTATTGCCAAACTGGTCACTACCCATGCGATGGGCGACGATCAATACACCGATATACGTATCCCGGTGTATCAATCCGGCAAGCTGGTAAAAACAATGAGTACTTCTAACGAAAAGGAGCAGGCTCCTACCCTGTTCTCTGCTTTTGGTTACGATGCCAGTGGACGCATTGAGAGGATCAGTTATTATGAAGAGAACCGGGTATCTGGTTATGACTCGCTGGTGTATGACAATAAAGGTCAGTTGGCCGCCAGGTATTTCTTTGTCATGCCAGCCGGCAAGCAAACTTTTGAGAATCATTATTGCCAGCTGTATACCTGGGATGCAAAGGGCAATATTATCCAGCAGGAGAATATGGGGCGCCGGTCTGACAATGTTGAGTTTGCCCTGAGTTCAACTGTAGCGTACAAGTATGATGACAAGAAGAATTCACAGCGTAGCGTGGCAGATTTTGGGTATATCACTGACCTGAATGCGGTGAACCTGTCTACGAATAATATCGTGTCTGAGGTAATTACACCTGCTAATGGTGCAAATGCGACTGCAAAGAGTTATGTGTATGCTTACAACAGCAACAAGTATCCTGAAAAGGTGACTACGAAAAATAACAATGAAGAAGTGATTACTGAATTGACCTGGGAATAATATCTTAATCTTTATTGAAACGAAAGGGTGTCTCATTCAGCTGAGACACCCTTTACTATTCATCCTTCCTATTAATGCTTTTTATGGGCGATTGCTATTGATCTCTTTCAACCAGGTATACAACCTGCCCCCGCTTCCTGCAATCCACACGATATCTCCAGCCTGTAACACGGTGACTGAAGCCGGGTTCAGTAATCGCTGTCCCTTTCTCTCTATCCCCAATACGATACCGCTGGTGCGCTCCCTGATCCCTGCTTCCCGGATCGTTTTCCCTTCCAGGGGGGATTTCTCTGCTACCAGAAACTGCTTCAGTGCAATCGGATCTCCATCATTCACCGGCGCGGCAACGGCACCATTCGAGGGCTCCAGGTAGTCGTTGAATTTCTGGAGCTGTTCATCTGTACCGATGGCCGTTACCACATCCCCCGGAAACAACCGGGTGTATTTATCCGGCGCATACATCTTGATCCCGCTTCGGTTAATCAGGGCGATATTGATTCCATAGTTCTCTCTCAGCTGCAACTCTTCCAGTGTGCCACCTGCCACCGGCGAAAGTGGTTTGATCTCCGCCACGGCAAGATGTGCATCCCAGGGTGCTAATACCGACTTATTGATATTGCCCACCTTGGTCTCCCGGGCATTGAAGTTGGAAAAGAACCTTTCTTCGATAGTGGTATAAAAATCCCCGATCTTATGCCGCAACACGAAGATGAGTAAGATCATGATCGCGGTAACGGCTATTGCCACCGAGTAAGAGAAGAAACGGTCGATAAAGAACCCAAGCAGGAATACGGCAATGACAATACGTGCGATACGCAGTAGCATCAGTGGCCCCCTGTATTTCTTCTGCTCCCAGATGCGGTTGGACTCTGCACTGGCGATATTCCTGAAGCCCAGTGCCCAGAGGAAGGGCATCAGGAGGAAAAAGGTGATGATGGCACTGACAATCCGTCCCCATTGATATACGCCGGACATAGGTAGCAGGTAGTACGAGGATAATAATATAATGGCCAGCAGTACGACGGTATATATAACGATGTTGGTAAAGTAGCTTCTGAGCAATACCTTCCAGTCACTCACCACGGAAATGGTCTGGGCGGCGGCACTGTACCGGTTGATGGCTGTCTTCCAGCGATGCGGCATAATGGCCGAGAGTTTTTCGTAAACGGGGCCGGACAACTTAACCATGTAAGGTGTAGTGAAAGTGGTCACTGCCGATACGGCTACCGCAACAGGGTAGAGAAATTCGCCCGTTACATTGAGGGTCAACCCGAGTTGGGCGATGATAAAGGAAAACTCCCCGATCTGCGCAAGGCTCATCCCTGCCTGTACAGAAGTCTTGAGTGGCTGGCCGGATAGCAGGGCACCCAGGGCAGTGCTCAGTGTTTTACCCACAAGGGTCACCACAGTAATAATAAGTACCGGAACCGCATATTTTACCAGCATGGCCGGGTCGATCAACATACCAACAGAAACAAAGAAGACAGCACCGAATAATTCCTTTACTGGTTTTACGAGGTGTTCTATTTTCTCAGCCTGCGTGGTTTCAGCCAGGATAGATCCCATAATGAAGGCGCCCAGTGCGGGAGAAAAACCGGCCTGAGTAGCCAGTACGACCATAAGCAGACAAAGGCCTACGGCAGTAACGAGCAGGGTTTCTTCATTCATGAGTTTTTTCGTCATGCGGAGTAAGGAAGGGATAAAGAAGATCCCTGTCACAAACCAGGCAATGAGGAAAAAGACGAGTTTGACAACGGAGATGAGCATTTCTCCGCCTTCGAACTGACGGCTCACGGCCAGGGTAGACAGCAGTACCATGAGTACGATGGCCACCAGGTCTTCAACCACGAGGATGCCAAATACGAGACCTGCGAATTTCAGTCCTTTAACGCCCAGTTCTTCGAAAGCTCTTATGATAATAGTAGTAGACGAAATGGAGATAATACCGCCGAGGAAGATGCTATCCATGGGAGACCATCCCATGATCTGCCCTAACAGGTAACCGAGGGCGAGCATGAAGATGACTTCTACGATGGCGGTAATGGAGGCAGCCCCTCCTACTTTGATCAGTTTCTTAAAACTGAATTCAAGGCCGAGGCTGAAGAGTAAAAAGATCACACCTATTTCAGACCATATATGGATATTCTTTTCATCGGAAACGGTTGGAACAAGCGAGACGTGTTGGCCTACCAGCAGACCTGCTACAATGTACCCTAATACCAGCGGCTGACGAAGACGCTTGAAAATCAGGGTGGTAACAGCTGCGGCAATGAGGATCAATGCCAGGTCTTTAATTAACGGTGCTAAATGGATCATCTGGTCAGTCGGATTAATTAATAAAGTAATGGCTAATTCCATTCCAGCTGCTTGCAGGCGGGCAACCTACAGCCGGACAATTACCTGGATGCTTTCAAAAACGACGAGTTTAGGAATTGTGCGCATCCTTTTGGGAAATACTTACAGTAGTTGAAGTGCTTACCTTTTTTGCATAAGCGTGTATGTTACACCAACCACACAACATGCAACTGGTTACCAGAAAATATGATTGGGAAAGATGAGGGTTTTGACAATAGCATGCAAATCTACCAGGAGTCTTCCTGTAGACAATACTGCCCCATACAAAGGGAGGCGCGGTAAAAAGTACCCACTGAAATGACCTGGACCAGGTCTGTCAACGCACTTATTGGGGGAACTAAAACTGCTATTGAAATCAACGATGGTTTCCGGCAGGTATCCGGTACCGATATGCCATCCTGGTTTGGGATGGCTTTTTATTACTTTCAGTACAGTGGTTGCAGGTTTCCTTTTCGCAACAGCGTCATATTGTTTTTTGCACACGTGGGCACCCGCCTGGCAAAAAGAGAACAATATGATGATATATAGAAGAAGGTGACGCATGAGGACGAAGATACGTTTTTCTGCTCCTATCTCCTCACCTTATCCAGCAGATCGCTCAGCTGCGCGGCTTCTTCAGCACTTAACCGTTCGGCTATATCGTTGTAGAAATTATCCATGGGTACATCCACTTCGTCCAGCAGTTTCAATCCTTTTGGCGTGATATTGATGTCCATTTTACGACGGTTGTGTGGGCATAACCGGCGCTGTACGTACTCCAGTTTTTCAAGTTTGTCGAGCAGACGGGTTACATCGCTGGCTTTGTCAAGCATTACTTCCTTGATGCTACCTGCGGACACTGGTTCCGGATGGCGGCCGCGGATAATGCGCAAAGCGTTGTAATGCTGGGGCAACAGCCCGTACGATTTCAGGTTGGCACCCAGCGAGTCTCTCAACCAGTTACCCGTATACAGGAGGTTCACCACCATCTTGTGGTGATCATCCTTAAACTTGCGCTGATTAATGGCTTGTTCAATTCTCATGGGTCAAAGATAAGAAATATGGGTGTTGCAACATATTAGGACTATTGCATTCTATTAACATTATGTGGATATTTACAGGTGAGTATATTTGTATATACATCCTCCAACCATAAAGTTATGTTATTAAAACTACTCTCTGCACCCTGGCCCTGGTATGTGGCGGGACCGGTTATCGGTCTTACGGTACCTTTACTTTTACTGTTGGGTAACCGGGCCTTTGGTATTTCATCATCACTCAGGCATATTTGTGCGGCCTGTTTTCCGGCGAACATTCCCTTTTTCAACTATGAGTGGAAGCGGGAAAGCTGGAACTTATTCTTTGTGGCAGGTATCGTGCTGGGAGGATTTATAGCAGCACACTGGTTGGCGGATCCGGCGCCTGTTCAGATCAGTCCAAAGCTGGAAAATGCTTTAGGTGAATTTGGCATCAGCAACCACAACGACCTGTTACCCAGCCAGTTATTTAATTGGCCGGCATTGCTGACCACGCGCGGTTTTATCCTCATAATTGTGGGTGGATTCCTTGTCGGGTTTGGAACGAGGTATGCCGGAGGCTGTACTTCGGGGCATGCAATTTTCGGATTATCGACTTTGCAATGGCCATCATTGGTAGCGACCTGCTGTTTTATGGCGGGTGGGTTTATTATGTCAAATTTAGTCTTACCATTTATCCTTTCATTGTCATGAAGAACATAAAATACACATTTGCCGGGATGCTTTTTGGCATAGTGCTGGTAAAATCGCAGGTGTTATCCTGGTTCAGGATCCAGGAGATGTTTCATTTAGAGTCGTTTCATATGTATGGGGTGATCGGGTCGGCTGTAATTACAGGTCTTCTTTCCGTAACACTCATTAAGAAGTTTAAAATCAGAACGTTCGGTGGCGATGAGATTGTAATACCGAAGAAGCAATTTTCAAAAGGAAATATCTATGGAGGGTTGTTATTTGGGTTTGGCTGGGCATTGACGGGGGCGTGTCCGGGGCCATTATTTGCACAGGTGGGGGCCGGATTTACGGTAATGGCAGCAGCGTTGCTGAGTGCGATAGCGGGGACCTGGGTATATGGGGCGGTGAAGGACAAGTTGCCCCATTAGCTGCTTACCTAAAATAAGGCAGTCGTCCTGTTCACAGGCAGACTGGTGCTACTGAAAAAAGCTGAAACGTTATATTAATTAAATATGTGTGTTAACATAATAATCGGGGGGAATGTGCATGCAGCCACAAAGAGGCGGTATGGCCTCCTTGTGAGACCTTACTAACAATGCGTTAAGTTTTCAAATTATATTGAGTACTAGTTACCTAAAACGAGGGATATTTTGTTAATTTTTCGTTAACGGCCATTAATTCGTGACGTTTACCAGATAAAATATAGCCTTTACCAAAATTGACTAGGCGGTATGGAGCTGTCTTATATCTTTGGTTCAGGTTTTTCATAGGATATGGTTAAAAAATTAAGGGCGGTATTCTTACCGCCCTTCTCTATTTTGTTAAAAATGACTTAGACGCTTCATTTTCAGGGATTTTTACACTTCTCTTACAGATTTATATTAAATTCTCTCATTATCGCTTCAATAAATAACTTATTTTTGTATTTTGTTCTCAGCTGTTCCTGTATTCCTTAAGCACAACGGCTAACCAGTATTATATATGAATTATGCACTAATTACGGGCGCAAGCAAGGGAATTGGACGTTCCATCGCCGCTATATTGGCTGAAAAAAAGTATAACCTCATTCTTGTAGCAAGGTCCACGAGTGAATTGCAAGTGGTCTCGTCGGAGTTGATAACCAAATATGGTGTACAGGTTGAATATATCGCGCTAGACCTGTCTGTACCTACAGCAGCAGGAGAATTGTTTGAATGGGTTCAAAAGAACAGGTACAACATTTCCATCCTGGTCAACAATGCTGGGTATGCGGTATGGGGTGAATTTGATATCACTTCATTGGAAGAGCAAAACAGGATGTTGCAGGTAAATATGCAGACACCGGTTGCACTTTGTCATCATTTTCTGCCTATGTTGAAGCAGCAACCCACGGCTTACATTATGAATGTGGCCAGTACAGCAGCCTACCAGGCAGTGCCCACGCTTAGTACGTATGCGGCCTCCAAAGCTTTCATGTTATTATTCACCAGGGGCATCAGGGCAGACCTGAAAGGTACAAATGTATCAGTGACCTGTTTATCGCCAGGACCGGTGAATACTAATTTCATCGACAGGGCGGGGATGCAGGTGATCAAGGCGACCGCTGAAAAATATGGTATGATGCCAGATGAGGTAGCACGGATAGCCGTAAAAGCGATGTTCGACAGGAAATCGGAAGTGGTACCTGGTGCATTAAATGCAGCCACCGTATTCTTCACCAGATTGGTTCCCAAGGCGATGGTAGAAAAAATTGCTGGTAATCTATATAAAAAATAAGTAAATTCATCCCTCAAATTGACATGCAATTTATAATTTGGGTACAAGATAAAATACTATTATCTTTACCCTACAAATTTAGTAGACTAAAAGATGCGTTACAGATTATTATCTATCAAAATACTGCAGCTAACCTGCTTATCGCAAAGTAAATGGTGTCCGTATTGTTGAGAACAAAGACCTATTTATCCTGTACTGACAGGGATTTATAAAAATTAATTATTTTCAATAATTCGTGATCAATCACCAATCATCTATAAATTTACCACATCATGTCTACGGCTTATACTACGTTTACACTAGGTGATACGCTAACCGAAGAACAAAGAGCATTTTTTGACCAGCATGGATACATTCACTTTTCCAGGTTCTTTACTCCTGAACAAGTGCAGGAAATCATTAAAGCATCTGAAGAAGTACAAGAGAAATGGATCGCTGAAAAAAGAGAGAAAGTAAATGGAGTTCCCATCAAGTATGGTAAAGACTTGAATGGTAATCCTATTGTGCAACGCTTTGCCTTCATCAATCAGCATGCACCAGTTTTGGCCGAGGTATTGCAAGACAAGCGTTTTGATGCGCTGTTAAGCCTGATTGGCCCTGGCGCCCGCCTGGGTATCAACGAGAAAGACGGAATGGTATTTAATCATTACGTAAATGGTCCTGAAAGCAAGTTCACCAAAATGGGCTGGCATACAGACGGTTTACGTGACATCTTCATGGGCGGTAAACTGAATCCAATGCTCAACGTCGGTTTGCACCTGAGCACACTGAAAGTTGAGAACGGTGGTCTGAGAATTATTCCAGGTACACACAAACAGAGCAGACTGAGCATGCTGTTCAAGAAGAGATACTTCATTGACCACACGCCAGACAAGAATGAAATTGCTATCACGCCTACAGCCGGTGACGTAACTGTACATGATGGCCGACTCTGGCACCGCGTGGCGCTGAGCTCTGTAATTGGTGAAGAAAGCCGCAGAAGAGTGATCTATGTGCCTATCATCGCCGGGAAATATGCCCCGAAAGATGAGAACAGTCCTACCCAGTTCTACCAGCGCTTTGCCGGTATCGTGAAATAAGGGCCAGGACACAAATAGGGATATGCGAACATTTTCTTCAAAGTTTTGAGGCAGGATTTTTATTATCTTATTTTCCTATAAATATGCTGATAGGTGTATCATTTAGTTGATACACCTTTTTTATTGGTGGTGGGCTGTGCCTGTTTTACGTTTGGATAACTGAGATATCTGCGTTGAGATCCGATTCCCTTTTACGATGATTATTTAAGCCGGTTACCAGACCTTTTTTATTGGTGATAAATGGCTGTTCGAGTTTTAACCGCGATATGAGATATCTATGCTGTGATCCCATTTCCTTTTACGATGACTATTTAAGCCGGTTACCAGGCCTTTTTTATTGGTGATAAATGGCTGTTCGAGTTTTAACCGCGATATGAGATATCTACGCTGTGATCCGATTTCCTTTTACAATGACTATTTAAGCCGGTTACCAGGCCTTTTTCATTGGTGATAAATGGCTGTTCGAGTTTTACCCGCGATATGAGATATCTACGCTGTGATCCGATTTCCTTTTACAATGACTATTTAAGCCGGTTACCAGGCCTTTTTCATTGGTGATAAATGGCTGTTCGAGTTTTACCCGCGATATGAGATATCTACGCTGTGATCCGATTTCCTTTAGCCATGAATATTTAAATAGATCAGCCGGCTGGCACCGTATTTTTCCCGCTCGTTACTATTAAATTATTCAGCATTTTATTGCCGAAGTGGCCCCTTTTTTTGTTATTTTCGTAGTAACCATGTTTTTATTTTCACTGTAGCCTGTTTACCCAAATACCCCATTCTTTGAAGAAAAACCCATAATATGGCACTTAATACTGCAACCTCATTTTCTATTGCCGGCAATCAGTTCGACACCTTTCAGTCTATTGAATTAAGGCAATACCTGAACGGCCATCACGAGTTTGAGATTTACGTCAGCTATGACTGGTTCGAGAAATTAGGAGGAGGGATCTCCGGTGCCTCTGCAAAATTCCTGGGAGAAGAGATTGAAATCAATGTCGCCCCCGCCGAGCAACTTCCCGATGTACAAAACCTGATCTTTAAAGGGATCGTTATGCAGATCGCCACCGGCAAACAGGGTGATGGTACACACGGTAACTGCATCATCAGGGGCCAAAGCCCCAGCATCCTGCTGGAAGATGACTCGCATACTGCCGCATTTGAAAACAAGTCCCTCGCTGATATTATTTCCACGACCACCCAAAGCTACCCTCCTAACCTGCTACGCACCAGCATCAACCCCGACACCAAAGAATCACTCAAATACATCGTTCAATATAAAGAGACCTCCTATGCCTTTATCAAAAGATTGGCAGAGCGTTATGGAGAATGGTTCTTCTATGACGGCCAGCAACTGGTATTCGGGAAGAACAGCCCGAAAACCACTGTACTCACTCACCAGGTAGACCTGCTGGATTTCAACATTGAAGTATCAGTGGTGCCCAACAATGCCAGGTTCAATGGCTACGATTACCGGCAGGATAGCGTAGTGGAAGATACCACTAACGCAAAAGCGGCCGGAAAGATGAATGCCTACTCACAGAAGGCAAGTGATGTAAGTGCGAAGTTGTACAACAGGGAAGGCTTGTTCAAAATGAACTATCCCTTTACCAGCAGTGCAAAGTCACAAATTGACAAACTGACAACGCTGCAAAAGAAAAGCCGGTTGTCCCGGATGGTGCAGCTGCAGGGAAGCAGTACGAACCCCTCTTTCAGGATTGGAGATACTGTGAGCATCAAGGATTCTGCTTTTGCGCAGGAACAGCATCACGGAGAATATATGATTACAAGCGTGCGCCATTACTGTGGTGCCAATGGCAGTTACTATAATGTGTTCGAAGGCATTCCTACTGATGTAGCCGCCCCTCATGTCGATTATACCAATATTCCTTATTGTGAGCCCCAGTCTGCAACGGTGACCGATAATAATGATCCGAAGGCATTAGGCAGGGTGCGGGTGAAATTCCGCTGGATGCAGTCCGGACAAACCCCGTGGATCCGCGTAGTATCCGCCTCCGGTGGTGGAGACAAAGGCATGTTTATCATGCCGGAAGTGGGTGAAGAAGTGATTACGGAATTTGAAGGGGGGAATGCCGAACAGCCGTTTGTGATCGGTGCTACCTATAATGGGAAAGCGAAAAGTAGTTATGGGAATGCAGGAAATGATGTGAAAGCATTGAAAACGAGAAGCGGCAATACCATCCTGCTGAATGATGCCGCAGGTAGTGTGACCGTGACGGATAAAAATGGCAGTTCAATGGCCATGGACGGTGCAGGAAATATCACCATCAGCAGCCAGACGCTGGTAACGGTGAAGACGGATGATCATATTATCGTAGATGCACCCAATAAAATTGAGTTCCTGTCGAAGGAGATCCATTTGAAAGGAAGTGAACTGGTTGTGATCGGGGAAGGTGCTGCACAGGTGAAGGTGGATAATAAAGCAAATAAGATTACCTCAGGGGCAGATAAGATCACCCACAATGCGGTGACGCTGCACGAGACGATTAGCAGTGCAAATATCAGGATGAAGTCGGAAGTGTACCAGGTGACCAGCGGAACAAAAATAGGCATGGCGAGTAAGAGTGTGCTGGTAAATGGAGAGGCAGATACAGGGATCAATGGAGGAACACTGAAGTTGAATTGTTAACGGTAAGCCGCAGTTATCATACTTACAGGGCGCTTACCGGCCCTAATTGTCGTAAAAACGGAAACTTATGCTCATCAGCAATAAACATTTTGTTCCGGTCATTGGACTGGATATCCATATCGTTATCCTTTTCGGATTTCCCATTCCCCTGCCCCACCCTTACATTGGCTTTGTGCTGGACCCCATGGATTACATTCCTTTCCTTGGTGCCACTACAAAGGTCAACCACGTACCCAGGGGGGTTAGTGATACCAGTGGTATCATCATTATCCTCTTTCACTTTCCCATGGGTGGTCCCTGGCTGCTGGCGCCACTCATTGCCCATGATTCTGTCAACTTCTTCGGCGCCAAAAATACCCTGGCAGAAGGCAGAATGCTCAGCCCTACAGGTCATATGCTCATGACCTGTAACGATATCGGCTTGCCGCTTTCCCTGAAACCCGGCAAAAAGCTGATCCCGATGCCCAGTATGTACCTGCCTACCTCTTTTTCCATTCCCCTCTCCTTTGGCAAACCTGTGATTGTAGGCGGCCCCTATGTACCTGACTGGGCAGGAGTACTCATGAACCTCATTACCTCCTTCGGGTTTGGAGCTTTGATGAAAGGCATCGGCAAACTGGGGAAGAAAATGATGACTAAATTCAACCATGCCCTCAAAGGAAAACTGGGTAGTAATAAGCTGAGCAAGTTCCTTTGTAAGCGCGGTTTTGAGCCCGTAGATCTCGTGCAGGGCATCGTGATTTCGGAAGGTCTTGATTTTGAAATGTCAGGCCCGATCCCGATTGTATGGGAACGTACCTGGAACAGCGATAGTAACCATAAAGGAATACTGGGACACGGCAATCACCTCTTCTATGACATGAGGGTACAGGAGTTTACCACAGATAATGCTACGGTTGTTTTACTCCGGGATGGGCGCAGTGCAGTATTCGACGCCCTGCCTTACAGTGGCGACAAAGAATATAACCGGCATGAAAAGCTGTTGCTGACCCGTACAGATGCCGACGAATTTGTACTGTACAACTACGAAGAGAAGCTCTATTATACCTTTAAAAAGATCCGTGACACGGACGAGCAGTACCGGTTGTTCGCCATTCACAATAAAATGAATTTCCTGGTGACCCTTCATTACAACCAGCAGGGTCATTTATTGCGCATCACGGACAGCATTGGCAGACAGTTCCATATCAGGAACGACTTTGAAGGCCGCATTACCAGTGTTACAGCGCATCACCGCGGTCAGGAAAAGCTGCTGGTATCTTATGAATATAATGAAGAAGGTGATTTAATCACCATTGCCGATGCTTTAGGGCAAGCTACCCGTATCCAGTACAGGCATCACCTCATGATCTCCAAAACAGATCGCACCGGGCAAACCTTTTATTGGGAATATGATAATAAGAAACGTTGTATTCATACCTGGGGCGATGGTGGTCTGCTCGAGGGTCATATAGCATACCATCCGAAAGAAGGATATAATCTTGTAACCAATTCACTGGGTCAAACGACCACCTATTATTATTCCCCTGACTTTGTCATTTCCCAGATCAAAGACCCTATGGGGAATTCTACCTTTATTAATTATACCGAAGACTTCGAGATCTACCAGGAAATAGATGAAGAAGGTACAGTAGCCGGGTACACCTACGATGATATGGGCAATTTAGCCAGCGTAGTACAACCGGATGGCAGTAGTTATTCCTTCCTGTACAATGACGAGGGTGAAATGATACTGGGTATGGATGCTGAGGGTAATAGCAGTACCTATACCTATTACCCGGAGAATGGTTTGCTACATACCAATACCCGGCCGGATGGCAGTATCCAGATCATGCGTTATAATGAACATTTATTGCTGGCCAGTGTGGAGGATACAGATGATAATGCCACTCTAATGGAGTATGATGAGGACCTGAACCTTGTAAAAATGATCCTGCCGGATGGAGGTGAGGCCACATGGACCTACGATGTATGGGGCCAATGTACCAGCTCTGGTAATCCTGCAAAACAGGTACAGCGATTCCAGTACGATGCCCTCGGTCGTATCACCACTATTGATACCCCCGATGGTAATCATATCCGGATGGAATATGATGCTTACTTCCAGGTACTGCGCGCAGTTGATAAACACCATGACGTAAAGTTCTCTTACACCCCGCTGGGGAACCTGCGTACCAGGGAAGAGAATGGAGCAAAGATGAATTACATCTACGACACGGAGTGCAGACTACGGACCATCATCAATGAGAAAGGAGAATCTTACCAGTTTGTACGCAATGCAAAAGGTGAAAGTATTCATGAGACAGGTTTTGATGGTATCAGTTATGGCTTTGTACGCGATACGACGGGTAAGGTGATCAGGGTAGAAAGACCTGGTCAGAAGCATACAGTGTACGAATATGATTATAATGGTATGCTCGTACGTGCGGAACATAGTGACGGTACCTGGTCTTCCTTTGCTTATGACCGGAATGGATTGCTGATAGAAGCGGTCAATGAAAACAGCACGGTCAGTTTCAGGCGGGATGCCATGGGCAATGTGATAGAAGAGTGCCAGAACGGGCACGTGGTAAGTACCCAATACGATGAGAACAGCAGGAGAATGCAGTTGCAAACTTCATTAGGGGCGCAGGTAAATTTACTACGAAACCGGATGGGGGATATTACCGGCATGCGGGCTACGGTAGAAAGAAGTAGTGTAAATGGCAGTCATGCGATGGCGGGTGGTGTTATTGATCCATGGACACTGCAAATAAAATATGACCTGCTGGGGATGGAGACGGAACGTTTACTTCCCGGAGGCATCAGCAGCAGCTGGACATACGACAAAGCGGGGATGCCTGCTTCGCAAACGGTGAACAGTAACAGCCGCACCATACGCAAAACGTATTATCGCTGGGATGCCAATCAGCGCCTGCGTGAAATGGTAAACGCCATTAACAACAGCAGCGTGAAGTATGCCCACGATAGTTTTGGCAACCTTGCCTGGGCGCAGTATGAAGATGGGCACTTCGATTACAGGCAACCGGATAAAACAGGTAACCTTTTCAGAACTGTTTCGCAGCAGGACCGTAAATACGCGCCTGGTGGTCAACTGCAGGAAACGCCGGCCGCAAGATTTGAGTACGATGCAGAAGGATTTATGGTCAGAAAGATCACGGCAGATCTGCAGGAATGGACGTATGAATGGACAGGCAGGGGCACCTTGCAACAGGTAACAAGACCAGATGGCAGAACGGTGCGTTTTGAATATGATGCGCTGGGCAGAAGGACAGCCAAGATATATAAACAGGAGATTACGCGGTGGGTATGGGATGGCAGAAATCCCGTACACGAATGGACATACAACGTCAATGACCGGCCACAGACGAGGATCGATGATTTGGGCAATATCACCCAGGCACCCGAGCCGGTGCCGGAAGATACTTTGATCACCTGGGTATTTGAAGGTGATTCCTCTATCCCGGTGGCAAAGATTGTAAATGGCAGGCAATATTCTATCCTGTCTGACTACCTCGGCGTACCTTTTGCTGCATACGACGACGCCGGCGAAGAGCGCTGGTCCTGTGAATTGGATATTTATGGAAAGGTTCGTAAGTTAGCAGGGAGTAAGGGTTTCATCCCCTTCCGCTACCAGGGGCAGTATGAAGATGTAGAAACGGGATTATATTATAACCGTTTCCGTTATTACAGTCCAGACGAAGGCATTTACATCAGTAAAGATCCTATCGGCCTGGATGGCGGCAGCAGGTTGTATAGCTTTGTGAATGATCCAACCAACCTGTTTGACTTACTGGGATTGCACCCCATCTTCGATGATGCGCTGGCAGAAAAAGCCAGACAGGCGCATAACCTGCTAAAGCGGAATATAGAAGGTAAACCGGAGATCGGGTTTAACCAGTCCACGGTATCCATTGCTGAGGGTACCCTGCCCAGTGGAGAAAAGCAATTGTTTGCCTCTGGTAATGGTGCAAAGTTAACACCGGCGCAGCGCGCCAAACTGGTAGAGCTGGGTGTACCACCAGAGAACATCTATAGTGGCGTGGCTTATATGAAGCAGCCGGTCAACAAATCGAAAGTGAAATCAGTAAGGAAAGCTTACAACCTGGAGAACCATGCGGAGCGGGTAATTATCAGGAACGCGCCGGAAGGTACTAAATTTACACGATGGGGTATCTCGTGGGCGAAATATCAGCGGAATGAACCATGTAGTAACTGTAAGCCCCATGTGGAATGTGCATCATAAAACAAGTAATCGATATAAATGGCATTACCTTATTCAGCGTACAAAAAGAAAGTACAACCTGAGCTGGCAAAATTATCACCTGAGCAATTGCTCTTTGTAGGTGCATGGACAACAGAATACCTGGATAGACAATATGGAACAATCCTGGATGGTGATGGGTTCGCACGGGAACATGAAGTGTTGCAAAATGCGATTGCATTTTTGTGGAAGGGAGTAGATGATCCGGCGACATTGGTGGAAGCAGATGTGAAGAAACAGTTGAAGCAGGTGAGGAATATTGATATTGATGGTCTGGATTTCGCAAAACCAAAAGATTGCGGCATTCTGAAACTGATGGAGGCAGTGGAGAGTACATTGAGTTATGTGAAAGACAGGAAATTGGATGGAATACTGATGACGGCATGGTTTCCAATGGATGTGCTGAATGCACAAAAGGATGAAAAGTACGTGATGAATGAAACACCGCCGAAGTATAAACTGGATGACCCGTTTTTTGCGGAGGAATTGGAAGCACAGTTAAAATTGTTGGCTTACCTGGCTGAAGGGAAAGCTTTTAGCAGTGCAAATAAATCAATATTTAGATAGCGGTGTTTAAAATAGGTAGTAGCAGGTTAACTGCCTGCCAATAAATTTATTATTCGGATGATGGAACAATTAACCTTTTCTTCTTTTGATAAAACCTTAAGAGAAAACTTTGCGAATCTTTCCTTTGACCAGTGCCTGTTCTTTGGTGCCTGGAATGCAGAGTACCTGTATAACAAATACGCCAATCACCTGTTGACACTGGAAGATGAGGAAGGCTACGAGATCGTAACAGAAGCCCTTACTTACCTGTGGGATGCGGTGGACAAAACGGCTAACGTGGAAGAGGAGGAAGTAGATGCGCAGATCCTGCGCCTGCATGATATTGATATAGACCAGCTGAACCTGGAGGAGGAAAAAGGTACTGGGGTGATGAAACTGATGGAGTGCCTGGAAAGTTCGCTGGTGTATATAGAAGAAAAGAACTTCGAATTTATAGCCGCTTGTGCTTACTTTCCTATAGATGTAGCGGATGTAGTCATGACGAATGAGCTGGGGCTCGATACGAATGATCCGAATAAGCATATTCAGCATCCTTTACTGCAGGCGGAATTTGAGGCGGAGTTTAAAATGATGGCGTATTTGAAAGCACACGACGTTTTGAGCAGCAGGGATAGACATCTTTTCAGGTAGAACCTGATTTCTTGATCCAGGGAAGAGGCCTTTACGGCCTCTTTTTTTATGTCCTGCCATTTCAGGCGGTCGTCTTTTTAGCTTTCGCCTTTTCCTTATCCCCGTATTGCTTTCTGTTGTCTAAAATTGTCTCAATATGTGCCTGTCCCCAATGCAGCAGGTTATTGATGGGAGGAATCAGGCTGTTACCCAGTTCGGTCAGTTCGTATTCTACTCTTGGGGGTATTTCAGGAAAGAACTCACGCGAAATCAATCCGTCTGCTTCCAGCGATCTCAAAGTAACAGTGAGCATTTTCTGGGAAATATCTCCAATATGGCCTGAAATCTCGCTAAACCGCAACTTTCCTTTTTGAGACAACAATTCCACGACCAGAATGGACCATTTATCACCAAACCTATCCAGCACATGACGGATAGGACAAAAAGCCGGCTTAAATTTTTCATCATTATTTTCAATCATAACTCACTGATTTATAACTATAGTTACCAATTGGTAAGTTGGGCGCTGGCAGGTGCCTTCTTTGTTAAAAGTTACACACCATTTACCTTTGGCTCTCCAAAAGAGAGTGACTCTCTCCGCTACGTAAAAGTAGCACAAAATTTCTGATAAATAAGTGTAAGGATTCAATAAGTGAAAATGAAAACAGCCACCACAAAGAATTTATATTAAAATATCTGTTGAAACACATTTTATTTAAAAAAGTATATATCTTCGGCCTGCAATTGAGACAAACGAGCAGAACTATAATCGGTATTTTTTCAATTGCAGGGTTATATAGACCGGTAATAGTGAGTGAAGGAATTAAACGAATGGTAATACACGGGTCAAAACATTTTTGACAAAAATTCATTTACAAACAGGCAGAACATTTTTTTAAAATAAAAGCAATCTTAAAAACACCAGCTAACATGAAAAAAATCTCAATCGTTGCATCAGCACTGTTATTATTTGCATCTGCATCTTTCGCACAGGCTACATGGACTGTAGACAAAGCGCACAGCAGACTGGGTTATGGCGTTACTCACCTGGGTATTGCTGAAAGTGAAGGTAACTTCAAATCTTACGAAGCAAAGATCACTGCATCTAAAGCAGATTTTTCTGACGCGGTAATCGAAGTAACTGCAGATGTTAACAGCATCAACACTGACAACGAAATGCGCGACAAGCACGTAAAGAGCCCGGATTTCTTCGATGCTGAGAAATTCGGTACCATTACTTTCAAGAGCACTTCTATCAAGAAAGCAAGCGGCAAGACTTTCAAAGTAACCGGCGACCTGACTATGCACGGTGTAACTAAGCCAGTAACGCTGGAGCTGACTATCAACGGTACTACTACTAACCCAATGAGCAAGAAGGAAGAAGTAGGTATCAAAGTAACTGGTACTTTCAAACGTACTGATTTCGGTATCGGCGCTTCTATGCCAACTCAGATGCTGAGCGACGAAGTTGTACTGAAAGCTAACGGCGAATTCGTAAAAGGATAATGGCAATGAAAAAACTAATGATATTTTCAGGAACACTGCTGCTCACGGCAGCAGTGTTTGCCTTTAACCTGGTATCACCGCTGTGGAAGATTGGCGACAAATACAACATTTCGTTTTCTTCTAATGAAGTGAGTGGTATATTCAAGGTATTCAAAGGCACTATTAATTTTGACGAAGCGAATCCGGCGGTTTCTAATTTTGATGTAACCGTTGATGTGGCTTCTATCCAGACTGGTAATGCGTTGCAGAACAAGCATGCCAAGAGTGATGAGTGGTTTGATGCAGCGAAGTATCCGGTGATTCACTATGTATCTAAAAAGATCGTGAAGGCTGGTGCGGGTTACCAGGTAACCGGTGATCTGGAGATCCATGGAGTGAAAAAGGAATTTACTATTCCTTTTAATTTTGTGAAGAAAGGAGCTGGTGCGACCTTCGCTGGTACATTTAATGTGAACAGAAATGATTTCCATATTGGCAAACCAGGTGGGGATGTTGCGGATGTGATCAAGGTGGAGATCGCGGTACCTGTTACGAAGTAATTATTAAATCGAACGTATGCTGAAGAAGTTATTAATATTAGCAGTAGTTTCAGGTGTGCTGGCAGCAGTAGCGAGTTTGGTATACCAGAAAGTATATGCAGAATCGCTGGGGGATGGTTTTAAGAATATCGTTACCCTGCAGAAGATCTTTGCCGCCTGTTTAGGAGCGAACATCGTAGCAGCGATCGGTTATTTCTTACTGAGCAAAGTGCTGAAAAGTCATACAGAGGCGGTATTCAACCTGCTGTTTGCAGTTATTACCATTGTGACGATTGTATATCCTATCGGGTATAAGCTGCCGTTGGATGTTGAGATGCCGGAATTGTTCCCGGGATTAGCGATTCCAATGCACTTCTTCCCGGTACTGGGCTGGATGACGTTGAAGCCATTATTTGCTAAGAATATTTAGTTTTAAAACCGCCCCTGTTTGTTCAACAGGGGCGGTTTTAGATTATACAAAGGCACTGAAGCCGGTGATGGCCCGGCCTACGATCAGTGAGTTGATTTCTTTTGTGCCCTCATAAGAATAGATTGCCTCCGCATCTGCGACAAAGCGGGCTACGTTATACTCCAGCAGTATCCCGTTTCCACCCATTACTTCCCTGGCCCTGCTCACGATATCCCGGGTGCGTAAAGAGCAGAATACTTTTGCGATAGATGCATGTTCATCTTCCAGCAGGCCATCGTCCTGTAACTGGGATAACCTGAATACCATGGTTTGCATGGCTGTCAGGTTAGAGAGCATTTCTACGAGGTGGTTTTGTATAAGCTGGAAACTGGCGATGGGCTTTCCGAACTGTTTGCGCTGACGGGTATAGGTCAATGCATTTTCATACGCTCCCCTGGCACAGCCTACTGCTAACCAGGCAACGCCGGCCCTGGTCATTTGCAATACTTTGGCGGTATCTTTAAAGGAATTGGCGTTGGCTAAGCGATCACTTTCGGCTACTTCACAATCTTTTAAAGTGATGATGCCATTCTGGACGATGCGTAAGGCCATTTTATCATGCATTTTTTCAACGCTGAAACCGGGCGTCCCTTTTCTCAGGAGGAATCCTTTTACCTGGTTATCATCTACATCTCTTGCCCAGATTACCAATACGTCTGCAAAGGTGGCATTGCCAATCCATTTCTTTTGCCCGTTCAGCACCCACCTGTCCCCTACTCTTTTTGCAGTGGTAGTAAGACCACCGGCGGCACCGGAGCCTACTTCGGGCTCGGTCAGTCCGAAGGCCCCGATTATCTTTAATTGCTCCATACCCGGCAGCCATTCCTGCTTTTGTTCTTCTGAGCCCAGGGTATGGATAGATCCCATGGCCAGCCCATTCTGTACACCGAAGAAGGTAGCGATAGAGCAATCTACCCGAGCCATCTCCATGGCAATGATGCCTTCCATAACGAAGGAGTAATCGCCCCGGAAGGTACCGCCGCAGATATTTAATTCGGCCAGTTTAGGAATAATTTCAAAAGGGAATTCGGCTTTAAACCAATATTCGTTGACGATAGGTTGTATTTCCGTTTCCATGAAATGACGGACTTTCAGCTGAAGGGCACGTTCTTCATCTGTGAGCATAGCCGAAAGATCGTAGAAGTCACCGTTGACAGGTGGGAGTTCTCTTTTTCGTCCACTGCCCCCGGTAAGCATTTTGGTTAATCCGGCCAGTTGCTGGTCGTTCATTTTGCCAACGGCGGCCATTACTTTTGGCAGGTCTACTTTTTCAGCAATATGTCCGAGCTGTTCGAAATCAATACTTTTGAGTAAGTGAAATGCCTGTCTGATCGTGGAAAATTTTACTGCCATATGGGGAGTTTTTTATAAATATAAGAAAATCCTCAGCTAGCTGGCCGCCTGCTGAGGATTACATTTGTCCGTACTAACGGGACAAGAAAAATTTTACTGATCAATTTAGCGAAATACGTGAATGAATGCCGGTACAGATGCAACTAACTCATATGTGCATCGGTGAAGCGCTGCATGTATGCATTCAGACGATTGAAAACATCAACCTGGCAGGCAGCGCTGCTGCTAACCGGATGTACTGGATTTTTTCTTCTACCAGTTCTTCAATCTTCTTTTTTGCAAACATGCTGTAAGGAAATTTTAACGTAATCTTAAATTTAATAGCAGGTTCATCGTCCTGTAGCCTGTAACCGAAACGGATGTCCTTAATTTTCTCCTTTCCTACCACGCTGGTAAGGAATTCTGCTATTTCCGCCGGATGCTCTAAAGTTGTGCGTTGTTCCATGTCTGGTTTAGTTTTGGGGGCGTTGGCCACGCCTTGGTTTCTTCAATAAATGACTCTAGTTAAGCTTCAACAGGTGGGAATAGGACTGGGTTTAACGGAAACAATGAATCTATTTTATTGCAAATCCGGTACATTTGTGTACTATGCACAACTACCGGTAATATAAGACGCGTTTTGGCACATTTTAGTATTAACCTTATCCAGGAATTTACCTCGTTAAGAATTAAATGAAAATATATTTATTCACTGCAATCGAACAGGAGTTCAAAAAAGAGTTTTACCAGCAGATACAAGCGCAGAATTTGCGGGTAACTGGTATAACAACTGCAGTTATTACACTTACCACGCTGATCACACATATTCTGACGATTACTCTACCGGTAGGTAGAACTATGCCTGTGGTGCAATTTGACATTCTTACTACAATACAGCGATTCTTAATATTAAGTTCAGCTATTATTGCTTTGATTATCTACCTTATTCGTAAAAAACTGCCATTTATACAGCAAATTCGGTACCATTTTTTAGTGATTCTCTATTCGTTATGTTTTATTGGCAGTTGTATGGCGCTGACATTCCTGGCGCAGCACAACCCCAAAAATACCATGACCATGATGGTGATCGGACTTTTGGTGATTGCGATGGTACAGGTTTTTTCGTTCTTTCAGCTTTTAACTATATGTTTTATAACGGGAGTTACTTTTTCGTCTTTTCTTCATCTTTTCCAGGTGGACCCGTTACAACTGGTAGGTAATATTAATATATTCTGGCTGATGATGTGTGCTTTCTATGTGGTTTCCAGGATGTTATATTCTTACCATGCCAATTATTTTATTAAGATCAAAACAATTGAGCGGAAAAATGAGGAGATAGCGGCGGCGAACAAGTTGAAGACGGAGATACTGGGGATCGTGGCGCATGATCTACGAAGTCCCATTTCTGGGATCCGTTCTGTATTGCACCTGATGCAGGAGTATCCGTTTACGCCTGAACAGGAGAATAAATACCTGCAGTGGATCGGGGAAGCTTGTGGAACGGCAGATCAGATCATAGAGGAGCTGCTCACCGCTGCACGGCAATCAGAAGGAGACAAGTTACAAACGAACTATGTGTGCCTGAATGACTGGCTGGAGAATGTACGGGATAACTGGCAGCAACAGGTGAAGCATCAGCAACGATTATTGCTGGAGTTACCTCAGGGAGAAATAAAGGCACATATACATACCGGTAAATTACAGCGGGTGGTGGATAATCTGGTGCACAATGCGTTGAAGTTTACGCCTGATGGCGGGGCTATTACCCTTGGCATGCGGCCGCATCGCGGAGGTGTGCGGATTTCTGTAACTGATACGGGAATAGGTATTCCGCAGGAAATGCTACCAAATATCTTCGACAGGTTTACTTCAGCCCGGCGGAAGGGCCTTCATCATGAACCTTCCACCGGTCTGGGTCTGCACATTTGTAAGCAGCTGGTACAGCAACACGGTGGTAATATCTACGTTTCATCACAAGAAAACAAAGGTACTGTCTTCAACATAGACCTCCCCTATACAGTGTTATAAAGGTTGGTTAGTATAAACGTCTTTTACGCGGAACTGACTCACACCGTTGACGACATCCATGATCGTACCCCGGTTACCTGACCTTCTACCTACAAAGTGTTGTGGATTCATGGGTAAGATGTGGCGGCATTTCCACGATCTTCCACATGTACTACCTCGAGGATGCGGGTAGCAATTGCATTTACCAGTTGCGGATCTGCTGCGTAATCCGGGTTAGGTTGTAAATCGCCGTTTACCTGCAGTAAATAATCGATGGAATGTTCGTCGTCCAGCACTGCTTTGTAGTGCTCGATACCTCTTGATTCATGCGGTTGCACAACTACGATGTAGTTGCTACCTTTCAGGTCAAAGTCTAAGGTGAAATCTTTCATATGGCATCACTTTTAAATGCAATACGCAAAATTGTCCATACAGCGTAATAGGTTGTAGTTGTAGATTGTCTGCTGCTCTTTTTGCGTTATATAAATATAACAAAATTAAGGCCACGCAGTTGCAAAAAATCTATTAACAATTAGTCTTCTTTTCCTCCTTTTTCACCCGTGAACCAATGTTCTTTTTGTTTGAAGAGCACGTTGAAGGTGGTGAGGGAGCCGTATATGCGGGTAATGTATTGCTGCATGTTCACTTTGTCTTCGTCAGAGAGCTGCTTATGACTGTTGACCTGTTGTTCCAGTACGCGCAACCGGTCTCTTACCATGACTATTTTATGAAAGAAAACCTCTATAGGTAGTTCTTTTGGTTTCAGCGATGCATCTTTTGGCTGGAGCAGGATCGTACCTCCCTCCCATTTATCACCGAGGGGAATAATTTCGGTGGGTTCACCCCAGAGCCGGAGGATTTTTAATAGAGAGGTTTCGACGGCGGAAGTAGTTTCGACTTCGACAGATTGGTTTTCAATGTGGAGGATTTCGAAGAGGGGGTCAGTTTTGTCTATGTCGATGATGCCCTGGTCCATAAAAGTGACTACGTATTGTGCGTATTTAACACCGATAATGACACCCGGACCATATTTGGCGTGTTGTACCCTGGAACCTTTGCCTGCAGTTAATTCTTCCATGCTGTGATATTTTTTTACAAGATATTGAAAAAGTGTTAGTTATTCGCCAGCAGTACGATGGAAGGGCTTCGACGCCGAATGGATTATTGCAGACCGGCAAATTGTTCAACTTCCCGGCCTGCAACTATCAATATATATTACTATTCCAGTTCTACCATTGCTTTGATGACACCTGTCTTTGGATCTAACCAGCTATTAAACTGGTCTTTTACCTGGTCAAACTGCACACGATGCGTGATATAGGTTACCGGATCTACTTCTCCGCTCTTCATATTCTTCACTACATGTTCGAAGTCTTCTCTTGTTGCATTCCGGCTACTCATCAGGGTCGCTTCTCTTTTATGAAACTCCGGATGGCTTACACTGATCTCGCCTTTTTGCAATCCTACCAGCACATACCGGGCGCCATGTGCCATATATTCAAAACCGTTGTTGATAGCTTTCTGGCTTCCTGTAGCATCAATCACAACAGTGGGCATATCACCGTTGGTGATTTCCTGCAGTACAGCCATTACATCTTCCGTTACCGGATTAATTGTATGAGCGACCTTTAATTTATCCTTACAGAACTGGAGGCGTCCTTCATTAATGTCCATAGCGATGACTTTGCCACCGGCTATACGGGCAAACTCCATAATACCCAGTCCGATAGGCCCGGCACCGATCACCAGTACAAATTCTCCGGGAGTAACACCGGCACGTCTTACCCCGTGGGCGCCGATCGCCAGTGGTTCCACCAATGCCAGTGCTTCCATACTCAGGCCTTCTCCATGAATTAAGGACGACGACGGTACGGAAAGGTACTCGGCCATGCCACCATCGATGTGTACGCCACAAACCTGGATGCGGGTACAGCAGTTTGGTTTGCCGCTACGACAGGCGATACAGGTCCCGCAATTAAAATAAGGGATGAAGGTCACGGCCTCGCCGATTTCAAAACCGGGGGCATTGTCGATCGCTACCAGTTCCCCGGCCAGTTCATGACCAAGGATACGCGGATAAGCAAAATAAGGTTGTGTTCCTTCAAAAGCGTGGAGGTCCGTGCCACAGATACCGATGCGTTTGATTTTAATGATGGCATGATTAGCAGTCAATGCTGGCATTTCTTTCTGGCCGTAATCAAACTGCCCGGGCGTGGTACAGGTGAGTATTTTTATCATAATGCGTAAAATAAAACAAAAAATCCTGCTTTTTCTTGCGAAAACAGCAGGATTTTTTTGAACACTTTGTCCGACATGCAACTCGCCTGTCAATTATCTTTTGGGATATTTAAAGTAGAACTGTCTTTATCACTTTTTTTATTTTTCTTCTTCTCCTTTTTTTCCTGTTCTTTTTCCTTTTTCTCCTGTGCTTCTTCCTTTTTTTCCTGTGCTTCCTTTGCCGCTTTTTCTTTTTTGCGGAAATATCCTCTTAACAGGAAATTGTGCTTTAAGGCCTCCATATTCTCACTAAATCCTTCCGACCCTTTGTGTACGGCCTTCATCGTTTTCTTTGCCTCATTCACAGTACCTTCCAGGTCATTGGCCATACTATCGCTATACAATAATCTACCTATACTACCCTTTCCCTGGTTCACCTGCGTAGCAATACCTGCCAGCTGGCCTGTGATTACCTCGGCATTGGTAGCTACCCCGGAAATCCTGTCGAGTACTTTATCAAATTGCAATGGATCAACTGCCTCAATTGTCTCGCCGTCTTTCACCGGCACGTTGGAATTAGCTCCGGAACTGATTGCCACCAGCTTGTCTCCCATCAGCCCATCAGAGGTGATATTTGCTATCGCACCTTTTTTGATAAAGGGCTGCACCTTCTTTTGTACTCTTAAAGTAACCCGCGCAGTAGAGTCTGACAGGATATCGATATTCTCAACGGTTCCTACATCAATCCCTACAAACCGGATATTGTTCCCTACCTGTAATCCGCCTACGTTTTTAAACGTACCGTACAGGGTAAAGGTGCTTCGAAACATATTCTTATTCCTACCGATAAGGAAAACCCCTACCAGCAACAACAGGATGGTAACCGATGTAAAGATTCCAACCTTCACTTTCTGAGATGTCTTGTCGTGCATATCGTATTATTTGAAGAAGTTATTAATAAGTTCATCCGGTGATTTTGCCAGCTCGTCATATGTACCGGTTGCTATATATTTTCCGTCGTTCATCACTACAATTCTATCAGCCGTAATTCTTGCGCAGGGCATATCGTGGGTAATAATAATGGACGATGTATCGTATTTTTCCTGCAGTGCCACAATCAATTCACTGATTTCTCTGGCCGTGATCGGATCCAGACCGGTAGTCGGTTCGTCGTACAAAATGATCTGCGGCCGCAGGATCAATGTCCTCGCCAGTCCTACTCTTTTCCGCATGCCTCCTGAAAGGCTGGAAGGATACTTGTCTATCGCATCTTTGAGGCCCACACTTTCCAGTGCATCTTCTACCCTTTTGGTCAGTTCCTCTTTGTCTGTTATCTGCAATACCCGGGTAAGCGGAAATTCCAGGTTTTCTCTTACGGTCATTGAATCGTATAAAGCACCACTCTGGAAAAGAAAACCGATCTTTTTCCTGATCTCTTTCAATTCATCTTCGTTCAATGACGGGATCTCTTTCCCCAATACCTCCAGCTTGCCTTCGTCGGGATCCATCAGGCCGGCTATACATTGGATGGTGACAGACTTACCTTGTCCTGAACGGCCTAATACGACAATGTTTTCGCCTTTGTGCAGTTCGAGGTTGATATCTTTCAGCACTTCATTTTCACCAAAAGATTTTTTCAGGTGTTCGATGCGGATCACGACGCCATCTGCCGGCGTCTGGTCCTCGTTACTGGCGGTCTCCTGCTCCACTTCAGTGGCTGGAGCCTGTTCTGTTTTATCTGTTAGCGCCTGCTCCATAATTAATAATATAATAGGTTAGTGATCTGTACCGCAATTGCGTCCAGCAATATGATCCACAGAGAAGCGGTAACAACCGCAGAATTGGCAGCCAGTCCTACGCTTTCAGTGCCTCTGGCAGCATGGTAGCCTTTGTAACAACCCACAAAACCGATGGCAAATCCGAAGAAGAACGTCTTGATAACAGCGGGTATCACATCACTAAATTCAAGTGCGGCAAAGGCTTTTCGGTAAAACAGCGTAGCGCTTACATGGCCCTGCAGGTTTACGCCCAGCCAACCACCGGTTAATGCCAGTGCATCGGCCATTACGGTAAGTAGCGGCACCATGAGTGTACAAGCCAGGATACGGGTCACTACCAGGTACTGAACAGGGTTGGCACTGGACACTTCCATGGCATCGATCTGTTCCGTCACTTTCATGCTACCCAGTTCTGCGCCTATACTGGATGCGATCTTTCCCGTACAGATCAGGGCAATGATCATAGGTCCTATTTCACGTACAATGGAAATAGCCACCATACCGGGTACGAAGCTCTCCGCACCAAACTGTTTCATGGTAGGCTGTGTCTGGAGGGTGAGCACAAACCCTATAATAAAACCGGAAATGGCGACCAGTGAAATAGAACGGACACCTACTATATAACATTGACGTAGAAATTCGTTCCATTCGAAACCATTCCGAAAAATATTCCGGCCAAACTTGCTGGCAAAAGCGACCTGCTCTCCCACCGCGGCCATGTATCTGTTTAAGGATGAAGTAATTGCACTAGCCATAATCGTTCGCATTGGTTAAGGTTTCATTCTGATGATGCTGCTAGTAGAAATAGATGTAATTTCATGCCACCCTTTTTTGCAGGTTTTTCATTAGAAAATAGCTGAGAAATGGGTATTATTATACACAATTGTAGTGATTCAGTGGGATGGGGACCGCAAAGCAGGGTGATCACTTACTTTTTTTATACTTTTGGACCCATCATGAGAAACAGAAAATGTCAGCTTTTCATTTTATTGCTCCTGTTACTGGTACAGTGTACTTCTAAAAAACACAATTACGCCGAAGAAATCCCTGATCCTATGAAACAGGGTGGATACGTGAGCAATCCGGATCATATTATTTCGGAGGATGCTACTGCGCAGCTCAACGACCTGCTTGGCAACCTGGATCAGACAGGCAAGGCACAGATTGCCGTAGTGCTGCTGAATAGTATTGGCAACCAGGTGATCGAGGATGTCTCGCACAATATATTTACCACCTGGAAGCCGGGCAATAAAGCCACTAACAATGGTTTAGTTGTATTGCTTGTAAAAGACCAGCACAAGATCCGGTTTGAAACCGGGTATGGCCTGGAAGGAGATCTGCCTGATGTGATCTGCTTTCGTATACAACAGGCGGTGATGTTGCCTTACTTTAAAAAGGATGATTATGACGCCGGCATAATAAAAGGCCTTCAGGCAGTAGCGACTGTGCTGACAAATCCGGAAGGCGCAGTAAACGTGGCTGACGATGGTGTGCTGACAGTTGATTCCTCCATACAGGCAGCGGCCGGAGACACAACTGCCGACATAGCAGAAGCGGGTCAGGCATTTGCCGGCCATGCAGCGCATGGGAGCAATCATACCACCGGGAATATGGATAGCACGCCGGATGGTGGTATTGTAATGAGTGATTCCCCTATGCCGGCAGCCGATAGTGCCAAAAGTGCCACAGAAGATGAAACTGCGGCATATATCCCGTCAGGGAATGACATTTCCCGCCCGGGGGTAGGCACGTTCGTTTTTTATATTTTTTATATCATCTTTAGTGCTATTTCATTTTTAGTACTGAAAGGCAACAAACACAAAGGAGACCTGTACAACACCACCTGGCTGGCAAGATGTTTTATCTTCTTTGTACCGGCTACCGTGATGCTGGTACTCTGCTACGGCCTTGATATATCGTATTCCATCTGGATGACCCTGGGGCTTTGCTACGGCGCCTGGATCGTATATCTCTCCTACCGGTACATGCTGGTAAATGCGAGGGAGCGGAAACTCGAAATGGCCGACAGGCATCAACGTTATGAAGCATTGAATATCGCACATAAGAACCTGCTCTTTACAGCCTTTGTATTTCCAATACCTTTCCTCGCTTATTATCGCTGGCATGAGCAGCGGATGAAGCAACTACGTTACCAGCCTTATAACTGCGACACCTGTTCACAACCAATGGTGCTGCTGAACAGAAATAAGAAGAAGCCTTTCCTGAACGCTATTCAGGCTGCAGAGGAGAAAGTTGGATCAGTCATTTACGATGTATGGGAATGTAAGCATTGCAATACACACAAGACAATCGGGTACGATAGTATTTATACCAAAGTGACGACCTGTCCAAAATGTAACAACAAAACCTTTGAAGCAACACATACGCAAACAGTGAAGCGTGCAACGCAACATTCACAGGGAGAAGGTATCCAGTTTTATGAGTGCAGATACTGTAATTATGTAAAAAAAGAGCCTTATGTTATAGCAAGGTTAAGTTCCTCATCATCCTCCTCTTCATCAGGCAGTTCTTCCTCCTCTTCTTCCGGCGGAAGCTGGGGTGGTGGCTCTTCTGGCGGCGGGGGCTCAACAAGTAGCTGGTAAAATGACCGGAGACTGATATTCGTCAGTGATATATATCAGGATAAATAAATACTTTTGTATTATGAATTCTGAAAAACAACTGAGGAAGAGCCCGAACTGGTGGCATCAAATTGACTTTTTAGGTATGCACTTACTGCCTTTACTGGCATTTTTCACGCATGTGACTACATTCGATTGGATATTGTGCGCATTTTTGTACGTAACAAGGATGTTTTTTGTCACCGGCGGATATCATCGCTATTTTTCTCATCGTACTTTTAAAACGTCCCGCTGGTTCCAGTTTGTACTGGCAGGTGGTGCACAGAGTACTTTCCAGAAAGGTGTGTTATGGTGGGGTGCGAATCACAGAATTCACCACAAACACTCTGATACGCCGGAGGATCCACACTCAGCAAACGTATATGGTTTTTGGTATGCGCATATGGGATGGATCATGGGGCCTGAATATAAACCAACCCGTTTTGACCTGATCAAGGATTTCAAACAACCTGAGCTTTACTGGTTGAATAAGTACCACTGGGTACCGGGTTTAGTGTTGATGACGGTGAGCTATTTCCTGGGTAATAAAATAAACGGTACGGGCTGGTTCGACTGGCATGCAGGCCTTTCTACATTGTGGATCGGTTTCTTCCTGAGTACGATCCTCGTATACCATGCTACATTTACTATCAACTCCCTGATGCATAAGGTAGGTAAGCCAAGATATGAAACCGGCGACTATTCCAAGAATAGCGTGGTGCTGGCGCTGCTGACCCTGGGTGAAGGATGGCATAATAACCACCACTACTACCAGTCTGCTACAAGACAAGGTTTCTACTGGTGGGAAATTGATATTACCTACTACATTATCAGGACATTAGGTGCTTTTGGTATTGTGTGGGATATCAGGGGGGTACCTGAGAAAGTGAAGAATTCGAACAAGTTGAAAGAAGGTGGCAAGCGACTGGAGCCTAGTTTCCCAGCGAATGATGCCATAGAAGTAAATAAATAATGTGATTTCAAAATAGTCAAACTCCCGTCTGATAAAGGCGGGAGTTTTTTTTATGCTTTTTTACACCAAACATCTGATGTTTAACCAAAACATCCTACCTTTGTGAAACATCAGACGTTTAATAAAGATGGCAAACGCAATTAAACTGGCAGATAAGGTCATCTACCAATTACAACAGGACATTTCGCTGGGTAAATATAAGCCCGGTGAGCTTATTCCCCCTGAGCCGGTGTTGATGGAGCTGTTCCAGGTAGGCCGCTCAACGATCCGGGAAGCGATAAAGACACTATCCAATGCGGGGATTTTAAGGGTACAACAGGGCGCTGGCACCTTTGTATGTAATATAGAAAACAATGAGCCGCTGGACCAGCGTCTCAGGCGTGCTGCCCGGCTGGAGGTAAACCAGGTAAGGTCGCTGCTGGAAATAGAAATCGCAAAGCTAGCAGCCCAGTTCAGGGATGAGCAGGACCTTGAACACATTTCAGCCGCGCTGGCAGACAGATCGCTGGCTATTCAATCATCGCATTATGAAGCGGCTGCGGATGCAGATATCAGGTTTCACAAATCGGTTGCCCTTGCTTCTCACAACAGTGTGCTGGCAGACCTGTACCAGACCTTTACGACCGTGATACGGGAATCATTCTCTCAGCGTGAAAAACCGCATGTACAGCAGTTTCAACAAACGCACCAGTTGCACGCCGATTTACTCACTGCTATTAAAAACCAGGATGCAGCTGCTGCTACCAAGGTAGTTACACAAATCCTGGAAACGAACTTCTAAACTTATTGTCATGTCAATATTAGTATTTTCACTGATCCTGCTTGCCGGGGCTTTCATGGCCGGCCTGCTGGGTAGCCTTACAGGTCTCGGGGGAGGCGTTGTGCTAATCCCTCTGCTCACACTTGTATTTCATGTAGACATCCGCTACGCGGTGGGTGCTTCGCTCGTTGCCTCTATCGCTAACTCTTCCGGGGCTGCGGCGGCTTATATTAAGGAAGGTATTACCAATGTACGTATCGGTATGTTCCTCGAAATTGCAACGACGACAGGGGCAATTATTGGTGCTTTGCTGGCGATCTATACACCGACTTCACTGGTAGCGATCCTGTTTGGTATTGTACTGCTCTTTAGCGCTGCGATGACGATCCGAAAGAAGAACGAACACGGAGATAACACCAGCAACAGCAAACTGGCCGAGGTGCTCAAACTGAACAACTCCTACCCTGTAAATGGAGAGATGGTGCCTTACAAGGTGCGTGGTGTAGGTGGAGGATATGCCTTGATGACGCTTGCGGGAATCGTATCTGGTTTGCTGGGTATAGGTTCAGGTGCACTGAAAGTACTAGCGATGGACAACGTCATGCGGATTCCATTTAAAGTATCTACTACTACCAGCAACTTCATGATTGGTGTAACAGCGGCTGCGAGTGCTGTAGTGTATCTGCAAAGAGGGTACATTGATCCGGGTATTGCGATGCCGGTGGTATTGGGTGTATTGGCAGGTGCTTTTGGTGGTTCGAAGCTGCTGATGAAAATGGATGTAAAGAAACTAAGGTTGTTGTTTAGTGTAGTGATCAGCGCACTGGCCATACAGATGATCTATAATGGTATAACTGGTAAATTGTAAGCACGATGAAACGGATATTTTCAAAAGAATTCTGGCAGGAAAGAGATGTAGAGATGTTTATCGGGCAACAATTACGCTGGGGCGTGATTACGGCAAGCGTGATTGCATTTATTGGTGGCATTATCTACCTGATCAGTCATGGTAATGGCATACCGGCATACCATGTTTTCAATGGTGCTCCTGAATATGTAAGGCACTTACCGGGTATATTTCAGGGAGTTGCCAGACTGGATGGAATGGCGATTATTCAGTTGGGCGTCGTTGTATTATTGGCAACGCCAATTACACGTATTGCATTTTCGGTTGTCGCATTTGCGATGGAAAAAGATAAACTTTACGTGGTGATTACCCTGATCGTTTTGAGTATAATTATCTTTAGTATATTCAGCGGACTGGGAGGTTGATCCTCCCAGTCCTGCTGGTTATCAGCGATGTTTTAGTTCGCTGAGGGGATGGCTGCTACATAATTGTTGCAGGCATCTTTTTATGAATTCCTTTCATGATGCAGCAGCATATTCATAGCATGACTGAAAGATCCTGCCCGCACGATTTCTCCTGCATTGATAAAGAAGATCTCATCAGCATTTTCGATCGTATTTAATCTATGTGCGATGATCACGCGTGTGGTATGCGCTGGTAATTTTTGTAAAATCTCTTCGAGGAGTTGTTCGGTGACCGTGTCAATATTGGCGGTTGCCTCATCCAATACTAATAACTCCGGTTCTCTCAGCACCGCTCTCATAAAAGCGATGAGCTGTTTCTGTCCCAGGCTCAGACTATCTCCGCTACTCACAACCTGTGTTTCCAGTCCACCGTCGAAACGGGTAAGCAAAGTATCTAACCCGGTCGTGCGAATTACCTCGAGGAGTTGCTCTATGGTATAGTGTTCGTACTTCTTATTGCCATAGATAATATTCTCGTAGATACTACCGGTAAATAAAAACGGCTCCTGCAGGATAAACCCGATCTTCCGGGTACGTTCTTCATCAGTAAAGCTGCGGATGTCTCTTCCGTCCAGCAGCACCTCTCCTCCTGTGGGATCAAACAACCTCGCGATCAGGGATGCGGTCGTAGTTTTCCCACCACCTGTAGGTCCTACCAATGCGTAGGTTTTGCCTTTTTCCATTTCGAAACTGATATGATGCAGGATGTCTTTACCATCGGGATAATGGAAGTTGACATCTTTAAATGTAAGCAGGGGGGCATTTGTTTCCTTAATGGCAGCGGGTACTACATGCAGGTCAGACTCCATATTGAGGATATGCGAGATCCTGTCCCATCCGGCCATAGCTACCTGGAAGTTCGTGTACAGGATAGCGAACTGGCGCATTGGGTTGTAGAAGTAAGTACAGTAAGACAGATAACTAATGAGTAAGCCGATAGTGAACTCATGTTGGGAAATGAGGTAGATACCGTATGCTAAAACGGCCAGTTGTGCGAGGTTGGCACAGAGGCTGAATAAAGGCATGAAGAAGTTATTTACCAGCCCTGCAGTGACCGCGGTTTTGTATTGCTCATTATTGGCAATATCAAAGCGATTGCGGAAATAATCTCTGCGGTTAAAGGCAATGATCACTTTGAAATTATTCAGGCTTTCCTGGATCTCTGCACTCATGCTGCCCGTGCTTTTCATATTCTCTGCGTTCTTCTTTTTTACGATCGGACCAGTAATCCTGGTGACGATCAGTAATAACAATGCCGGGGCAATGGCGGCAATACCCAATGTGAAATGGATACTGAGCAGGAAGATGGCGGCGCCGATCATGGAGGCGAAACCGGATATGAATTGTACCAGTGATTGTGCGAAGAACTGGTTCAATTTGTCCGTATCATTATTGATGCGGGAAATGAGGTCGCCGGCTTTGTTCTGGTTGAAGAAAGCGATCGGCAATGCCTGCAGGCGGCTGAAAACATCGTTGCGCAGCCGGTACAGGATATTCTGACCCACCGTTCCCATGAGGCTTGTCTGAAAATAGCTGGCAGTAAGGGAAATGAGGAATATGCCAAAGAGGATGCCTGAGAATAACAGGACACCGTTATAGTCTTTGTGTGTAACGTATACGTCGATAGTATGCCCTATCAGGATAGGGATAGATAAGTTCATGGAGGTACTGATCAGGATCGCGAATATCGCGGCGAGCAGTGTATTCCGGTCTGGTCGCAGATAAGGTAAAAAGTTCCTGAGCACCTTACCGGTTTTCGTTTCCTGGCCCGCAGCCAGTTTATTCAGGTTGTAGCTCATAGTTGCTGGTGCTGCGTTGAGAGTTATAGATCTGTACATATTCAGGGCAGGATTGCATCAGCTCACTATGTGTGCCGATAGCCACCACCTCTCCTTCCATCAGGAGGATGATCTGATCGAAGTGAGCAGCAGAAGCGATCTTTTGCGTCACAGAGATCAGGGTCAGATCCGGGTAATTTTCCTGTACATTTTGCAGAATGCGTTGTTCTGTATTAGGGTCTACCCTGGCGGTGAAGTCGTCCAGCAGTAAAATGGTCGGGTTGATCGCCAGTGCTCTTGCCAGCATCAGGCGTTGCTTCTGACCACCTGACAAGCTGGTACCACGTTCGGAAACGATGGTTTCCATACCTTCCGGCAGGGTCGTGATAAAGTCTTTGAGTTCTGCGGTGGAGATGGCTTTGTCCATCAGTGCATCGCTGACGGAGTCGTTGAAAGCGATGTTTTCCTTTAAGCTCATATTGAACAGGATACTATCCTGGAATACGAGACCTATTTGTTGTAACAGATGTTCCTTATCGTATTCTTTCAGGTCGGTACCATCGTAGGTAACCTTTCCCTCATTGGGATTGAGAAGGCCAACGAGTACGTTGAGCAACTGGGTTTTTCCTGCCGCTGTAGGACCGATGATGGCGGTGCGGGTACCAGCTTTTACGCTGAAAGAGATATTTTTCAAAACAGGTTTGCCGGCGAGTGTCAGGTGGATGTTTTCCATTGTTACGTCGCCATCGATCTTACGCTGTATCGTACCGGTATCGACGACATCGGGTGCGTAGAGCACTTCGGCAATGCGGGCATAGGATGCGGCAGATTGAGCGATGAGGCCACTCATAAAGCCGATGACAACGATGGGGAAGATAAGGATGGCAACGTAGCTGTTATAGGCGGCCAGTTCACCGAGTGACATGCTTCCTGTGATGACGAAATGGCCACCGAGCAGCAGTATGGCCAGCAGGGACATATTTGCCATGAAGGAGATGACAGGAACCAGTCCGGCAAAAAGCCGTACTACGGCCATGCCTAGTGTTCTGGATTCGCCGTTGGGTGTGATGAAGCGGTCGTACTCCTGTTGCTGGGCATTGAGCACGCGGATGAGGGCAGCGCCCATGACACTTTCATTGATGATTTTATTCAGGCGGTCGATCACTTCCCTGCTCTTTTTAAAGATGGCCCGTACCTTATTGAGCACCATGTAGAAGGCCAGGCCAATGACCGGGATGATGGTGATGACACAGAGTCCCAGTTTCCAGTTCATGACGAGGAGCAGGGTGCTGGCGCCGATGATAATAAAAAGGGAGGAAGACACGGACACGATACCCTGTGATACGAACAGTTTTACTGTGTCAATATCGGAGGTAAGGTTGGTCAGTAACCTGGATGGGTTGGCGGCCTGGATGGCGGCGTATTGCTGACGGGAGATCTTGTCGGCCAGTTTGGTACGCTGTTCACGTGCCACTTTCTCAGAGGTGTAGGTTTGGATCACGCTCTGCAGGTAGCTTAAGATGAATATGCATGCGGCAGCGACCACGAATTCTGTGACCAGTCCCGACATATTGAGGTGGTCATTGGTGTAGGCGTCGATTCCTCTGGAGATGAGCCAGGGCAAAACCAGGTTCAGGCCATTGCTGAGCAGGGCCAGGAAGATCAGCAGGGTGAGCATTCCTTTGTAGGGCTTCAGGATGGAGGTGATACCAGGAAGGGCCGGTGCTTTGTCAGCAGGGGGGCTTTGTTTTTTCCTCATAAAGTAATAGTAATAGTTGTCTTGCCGGTGTGCCGGCGGCAGCGGCTAATTTACGCCAAAATGGTAGACGAAGGAGGGATCGGGATATTTTATAACACTTGATAAATAGTGGAAAATAATTTGGTTATTATGAAAAAGGGACCTGGGAGAGGTGTTTTGCAGGATGGTGTTCAAAAGTGTGTGAGGACGGAGGTGGATAATGGGAAGATTGGTTGCTCAAAAGCGTCGTTGGAAGAGTTGAATAATGGTGTGATTGGCTGTTCAATAGTATCGTTGGGGCGGAGGCGGATAATGATGTGATTGATTGCTCAAAAGTGCCGTTGGGGCGGAGGTGGATAATGATGTGATTGATTGCTCAATAGTACCGTTGGGGCATAGTTGGATAATGATGTGATTGATTGCTCAATAGTACCGTTGGGGCATAGTTGGATAATGGGAAGATTTTTTGCTCAAAAGTGCCGTTGGGTGTTTCAAAAAAAATGCTCCGGGTGTTTTGCCCGGAGCGGAAATTTGACGCGTCCGCGTCACAGTTATTTTTGATGGAGCAACCCAGTTAGGCGATACTAACTGAAGGTTTCCATGAATATACTGTAGATGCCATGAATACCTCCTTTTCTTTGATGAGTAATGAAGTTACGCATTTTTCACGTTTAAAAAAAGACCAACTTTTGTGTCATTTTATGCAGCGAGCGGTACCTTTTTTATTAGCATGCTGTTACATCAGACTGTGCGCCATGTGAGACAGCGCCTCACATTAATAAACAGTATTCACAGTAAGTTCCTTCCATTCATTGATCTCATCCAGCACGCTCTTAAATTTTTCAGGCACCATTTCAAAAGCATCCTTTCCAATCAGGAAATTCAACGGAGGATTTTCACTTTTTGCCATTTCAATGATAGCTGCTACCCCTTTTTCCGGATCTCCGGGTTGTTTACCATTCATGTCCGCATGCCACTGGATAGAATCCTTTACTGACTGGTATTTACTTTCAGTGACGCTCAGATCGGCACCTAAGAAGGAGGTTCTGAAATAACCTGGTAGTACTACTGTTGCTTTCACACCGAATTCCCGGATCTCTTCACGCAGTCCTTCTGTCAATCCTACTACTGCAAACTTCGTAGAACAATAGATGGCCCAACCCGGGAAACCGCCCAGCATGCCACCTACAGATGCGATATTGATGATATGCCCGGAGCGTTGTTCACGTAAATGTGGCATCACTTGCCTGATTACATTCAGCAGGCCAAATACATTCACGTTGTAGTTCTCACGCGCATCTTTGTCACTTACTTCTTCTAAAGCGCCTACCTGGCCATAGCCGGCATTGTTTACGACTACATCTATTTTACCAAAGGTGTTAATAGTCTTGTCAATTGCAGCTTTCACGCTGGCCTCGTCTGTGAGGGAAACTGTGAGCGGCAGGAAATTATTTCCTGAGAATCCGCTTAAGGAAGCAGCATCACGGGAGGTAGCTGCTACCTGATATCCCTGTGCTAATAACTGAGATACTAAGATGCGTCCAAAACCTTTGGAGGCACCGGTTACAAACCAAACTTGACTCATAATTAATAATGGGTTGATCGTTAAAAATTCAACTGGTAATCTGTGGATTTTGTTAATGATTCACTGGCTTTGAAAGCTTCACTTAGCTGTTCAAGTTTATTCAGTGCCCTTCTATATGCATCGCTGCCTAATAACAGATACAATGGTGGTTCCGGCATATTGACCAGTTCCATCATGACTGTTGCGGCTTTGTCAGGATCACCCTGCTGCTCCCCGTTCATGGTAGCATATTTTGCATGAGAAGCCCTGATAGCCGTGTAATCATCGATAGGTGTATCTGTCAGGACTAATGAATCGGCCGTGAGGAAACTGGTTCGGAAAGCGCCGGGGGCGACTAAGGTAACGTTGATACCGAACTCTTTAACGTCCTGTGCCAGTACATCTGTGAGCCCGGTGACAGCATATTTGGCGGCTGCATATACAGACCAGCCTGTATTGCCGGAAATACCAGCGATAGATGAGATATTGATAATATGCCCGCTTCTTTGCCGGCGCATGAAAGGCAGTGCATGTCTGATAACGTTCAATGTACCGAACACATTGATGTCAAAGCTGGTACGGGTTACCGTGTCAGAGAGTTCTTCTATGCTGCCGCCGATGCCGTAGCCGGCGTTATTGACAACGACATCTATCCGGCCGAATTTCTCGATCGTAGATTGAATAGCGGCGGCTACACTGCTGTCATCAGCGAGGTCAGCCTGTAAGGGAAGGAAATTTGTTGTATCTGTGTCTACGGCTTCAGTTAATGCCGCAGCATTGCGGGAAGTAGCTGCCACGGACTGGCCGGCGGTAAGCAAATGCTTTACCAGTGTGAGGCCAAGGCCTTTGGAAGCTCCTGTTACAAACCAGGTCTTTTTGTTGTCCATATCTTTGCTCGTTTTGATAGGACAAAATTAGACCAGGAAGGGATGCCGGTTATTACAAGGTTCAAACGATTGATTGCAAAATTCAAACAACAACGATTTGAGATAGGAATAGAGGAGAGTGACGGACCTATGGTACCTCTTATTACACTTTTTCTACACGACTCTATAAGAAGAAGGTGTACTCCTCGTATGCTTCTTAAAGAAATTATTAAAGTGTGCCGGTTCTTCAAAGCCCAGGCTATAACTGATCTCAGCGATGTTCCAGTTTGTATGTTTGAGCAGGGCCTTCGCCTCTCCCAGCAATCTTTCTGCAATATGGTCAGTCGTGGTCTTACCGGTCGTTTCCCGGATCGCCCTGTTCAGGTGATTGACATGGACCGCCAGTTTATCAGCAAAGTCACGTGCGGAGCGCATCGTAAAGCGCTGGTGGGTAGTTTCTATCGGGAATTGTCTTTCAAGCAACTCTGTAAAGATGGCTGTAATGCGGGCATTGGCATCTGTATGCTGGTACAGCATTTCAGACGGTTGCATCTTCAGGGCATAGTGAATCATTTCAGTTACATAGTTCCGCAACAGGTCATACTTATATTTATAATCGGAGTTGATCTCCTCCAGCATCTTCTTAAAGATGGCACTGACATGCTTATCCTGGGTTTTGTTCAGCATGTAGGCTGGTTTGCTGCCGGTAGCGAACATGGGGAGTTCATTGATGTTTGTTCTCAATGATTCGGTGAAAAATGACTCTTTGAAGATACAGAAGAAGCCGCTCCTCTCGTCATTCAAAGACTCGTATGTATAAGGTACGTTAGGATTAAAGAACATCAGGGCAGTCCCGTCTGTTTCTATACTTTTATCTGCGTAATGGTAGACAGTACGGCCACGGACCAGGCTGATTTTATAAAAATCCCTGCGGGCATAATGAATAGGTGTAGCGCCGGGGGCGAGTGTGTCTTCTATTCGAAATACGTTAAAATGCCCGATATCCTGTTTGAGGTTATCAGGCAGCCAGTTAAATTTATGCTGGTAAAAGTCTTCGAGTGTTTCCCTGTTTGCCATGGGGCGAAGTTACGAAATTCAAACAGAATGGAGGATACGTTGTATCCATTCATATTCAGGCAGGATTTGGAGCTTCCTGTACAATGTTCCGGGGATTTGATCTATTCCAAGCTGAGCGCCCCGGATCTGACCAGCTATAGAGGCATTGGTATCGGTATCACCACCAGCTTTGATTAACTCGATATACATTTGTTCCATATCGCTTTCATTAGTTGCTGCGAAAATGGCCAGAGGTACTGAGTTTACTACGTAACCATTATTGCCTAAAGCTGCGGCTGCTGTTATAGAATTACAACGTTCTATTTCAATAATCCTGTCACGTACCAGGGTATCAGGCAGGTGATCAATAAGTGCGGTCCATACTTCCTTTTCTTCGATAATGGCCCTAATCGCCAATACAACCGCCAGTGCACCGGCATAGGCTTCTGTATGGTGATGTGTGATCCTGCAAACATCATAAATCCCTTCCCGGCTAATATCACAAAATGCCAGCGGCGCAATTCGCATTGCAGCGCCATTACCAGCAGCATACTCCCCTATACGGCCAGCGTATTGCCATGGAATACCGCTTCGAGATCTCTCAGGGCTTTGAGCGTGCTGGCCCCTACCCCGCTTAGCCTTCCTTGCTTGTAATATAATAGAAAATGAGCCGCCAGTACGGCAGGCTCAATTTTCCTGTGCATCCCTAATATCTCACACGTTGCGAGCGTGAGTTGTGTATCGTCTGTTAACTTCCAGCTGCGATCCGGCTCGGGCTTTTTGCCCCAGTACCAGGTCGTCTGGTCATCCATTTGATTGTCAGACTCCCAGGCACTTCCCCAGGCATCGCCAATGGCGCCACCGATAATACAGCCTTTAAACCGATCTGCTATATGCATAGTTAATAGTCTCCAGTTCGAATAAATCACATACGTATTTATACCATGAATCAGGATCGTTCACATACTGTAATTACCAACCCTGATATGCACTTGTTACAATCTCGGATCCACCGCCTCACTCTCCATCGCCAGCACACCAAACACACATTGATGCACCCTACTCAACTGCGCCTTACCCGCAAATCTTTCCAACGCCTCCACGCCCAGCGCAAACTCCTTTTGCGCCATGATCCGCTTTGTACTCAATCCTCTCTCTTTTAACCGGGTCAGGTTTCTTTCCAACGTATACTCAGGTCCATAAATAATCCGCAAATATTCTCTCCCCCTCACCTTCACTGCAGGCTGCACAAAGAACTTCTCATTCATCGTGATAAAGTCATATGGTTTTACCACCATCCCTTCTCCCCCATTTGTTGTCATAGATATCCACCACGCCGTGGCATCAGCCACCTTTGCGTCATCGGCCAGGTCGACGACCTGATACTTCGTCGCAATGACGGGATTCCCTTCACCACCGGCAAATACAGCTAACTGCTCCATATGCCATTCATGGTCCTTATCGAAGTAAGTCCTGCCTTCTGTAGCTAATAAGTGAAACGGTGCCAGCTGATAATCGTCCAGTCCCTTCACATCCCAGCAATATTGCCTGTAAGCTGTGGCAAACTGATCGACCATGATGGCCCTGTCTCTATACTCTCTCAACAGTGGCAACGCATCCGGATTAGTAGCCGCCTGCTCCAGGCTTGCTACCGCATCCATCATGGCATACCTGCCTGCAGCTGCTGTGGCACCATATTGATTACGCAGCAACTGCTGTGCTTTCAGGTTCCATGGCATCAGCTCACAATCCAGGCACATCCAGTCTGTATCAAAGGCCTCCCATCCACCACGTGCTGTAATGATGGCTGCGATTTTTTTCAGGAAAGCCTGCTCTATGCCCTCATCATCAAAAAACACACGCCCGGTGCGGGTATAGATGATACCGATACTTTCTTCTATGATGCCGAAACGCTCTTTTACCACCTTTTTATCTTTACATACTATCACCACTGCCCTCGAGCCCATATGCTTTTCCTCACAAATGACCTTCTTTACCCCTTCTCCTGCGAAATAGCTGAATGCCTCAGCAGGATGTTCCAGGTAATCAGGCAATGCACTGGTAGCAGTTGGAGACATTGTAGGAGGCAGATAGATCAGCCATTTAGGATTTACCCCGAAACGGCTCATGATTTCCAATGCAGCTGCGGCATTACCCTCACGGATACTGATCTTTTTCATCAGGCGCGTTTCTATCAGTTGTTTTCCTATGACGTCACTGATGTCAAGTACACTATCATGCGTCTGCTGTAAACTCAGTTCATTCATTGACGCTTTGATCGGTCTTGCGGGTACCGCATATTCCTGTGCAGCAGGCACACTCACCAATTCTCTTTCAGGATAACGCAGCGCTGTCAGGCTACCGCCAAATACACAACCTGTATCTATATCAATTGTGTTATTGAACCATTCAGGACGCACCACCGGTGTGTGACCGTATACGACAGCCGCCTTACCACTGTAATTCGCCGCCCAGTTGAAACGCACAGGTAGTCCAAATTCATCGGTTTCTCCGGTGGTTTCACCATATAAACAGAATTCTCTCACTGCACCAGATCCCCGGCCCTGCATGCTTTCCTTGAGTCCCGCATGTGCAACTACCAGGTTGCCATGATCCAGTACATAATGGCTCACAAGGCCATCCAACCATTTTTTCAGGGCTTCTATCCATTCCTGATCGGTGCCTTCCAGCTGTTCTACTGTCTGCTTCAGGCCGTGCTGAAGCTGTACATTCCTGCCTGTCAGGTATTTCAGTAATTTGGCGTCATGGTTACCCGGCACACAATAAGCGATCTTTTCTGTCGTCGCCTGCATCACGAGTTTTAGTACAGCAGGCGAAGCTGGCCCTCTATCAACAAGGTCACCCAGGAAGATCAGTTTTCTGCCATTGCCGACGGTCACACGATGGGCCTCCTTATCTACGGTATGACCCAGTTTCGTAAGCAGTGTACACAGTTCGTCGTAACAACCATGTATATCACCGATGATATCGAAAGGTCCTTCTTCAGTTTTGAGATCATTGTAGAGCGGCTCTCTGACAATGCCCTGTATGTCGTTTAGCGCTTCCGGAGTTCGGAATTCAAAATGCCGTCTAAATCCTTCTTCCCTGATCTTGCTGATCCCACTTTTCAATGCCATCATCTGGCCCTTGATCACCCGTGATGGCAGGTCCCGGTCTGTACGTAGTTTATTTCTATCCTGGCAAACCCTGTCAGACATATTCAGGATGATCGCTACAGGCAATACATGGTATTCCCTTGCCAGCGACACCAGTTGTTTCCTGTATTGTGTGTTTACGTTGGTGGCGTCTACTACTGTGAGCAAGCCTCTCTTCAGCCTTTTGGCGATGATAAGGTGCAGTAGTTCAAATGCATCTTCAGAGATGCCGGTGGTATTTTCATCATTGCTAAGCATCAGCCGGATAGCATCACTGCTAACGATCTCTGATGGCCTGAACCATTTTTTTGCAAAGGTACTTTTCCCTGATCCCGATGCGCCTACCAATACCACCAGGGAAAGTTCCGGAATATTTAATGTCATCATTCGTTATTGTTTTGAGAAAATGGCCATCTGGCTGGGTGCGCCTACCGCTTCGATCTCCTCACCCAATGGCTTTATGTCGTAGGTATATTTATATGCGTCTCTGATGTGCTCACACCATGCCTGGAATTCAGCACGTGTCCATTCGAACCGGTGATCTGCATGACGCATTTTATTTTCATCTTCGGTGAAGGTCGAGTTCCATTCCTTGTTAGGCGTAGTGAGCACGACTGTGCTGGGTTGAATTTCGTTGAATACATTCTTTTCCAATGCCGTCAACCTGTCTTCGTCCAGGTGTTCTATCACTTCAACCATTGTAGCGACGTCATAGCCCTGTAAGCGCTTATCGCGGTATAAAAGAGATCCCTGCAGGAGATTGATACGCTTACGCTGGCTGTCGATCATCTTATCCAGTTTGAGCCTTCTGGCGGCTATTTCAAGGCTGTAGGCTGAAACATCCATACCCGTGATGCGCTGCAATTGTTTATTCTCCAGGAGCAGTTTAAGCAGGCGCCCCTCCCCGCATCCCAGGTCGATGATGGATGTCACCGGCAGGCGCGCGATTTCATCGCTGACTGCTTGCAATCTCACATCATGCAGGCGTTGTTTCGGCTCTTTTTCTACCACAGGCGCATCTTCCAATACAGTCATGGCTGCCAGTGCTTCGTTGGAGAGCTTATGCTGATTACGCAGGTACCGGCGCACAATCAGTTCCCTTGCAGGATGTGCTTCCAGCCAGCCTTTCCCTTTGTTCATGAGCTTTGTGATCTCATCTTCATTTACCCAGTAATGTTTTTCATTGTCCATAACCGGGATGAGTACATATAGATGGGAAAGCAAAGCCTGCAGGGTGATGGTATGCTTCAGGGTCACTGTAAAGTACCGGCTATTGCCCCATTCAGGAAAATGCGGATCCAGAGGATGCTGTATAGCGGAAATTTCATATCCCAGTGGTTCGAACAATTGCTGCAATATGGGTTCGCCTCCTCTGATGGAGAGGACAGACAACTTTACTTCAAGTTGCAGAGGTATGTCTACCAATTCTGGTCTGGCTTTGCAGTTGCCATTCAGCGCAGAGCTAAAGCCCTTTGATATGGCGCTGGCCATAAAAGAGGAAGCAACATAAGGGCGGTCATTAACGTATTGATCCAAAGCAAAGGAGTTGCCGTCACTGTTCCTGACCAGTCCAACAGGGTCCATGTCCAGCAATATCGCGCAGGTACATTTTTCTTCGCTTACTTCCGGGTAAAAGACATGTGCTTTGCCGTTTACAACTTCAACAGATTGAACCTTTGCGGGATGTTTGTGAAGCAAGAAACTCAGGTCAGTAGCGGGGTAACGTAAGTTTGTGATAGTTAATAACATATTTGCAATATAAAATATATCTGCAAATTTGAGAAAGATGTGTGAAGGGTATTTGCGCAGTTGTGCTGACATATAATTCCCCTGAAGATGAAAGGAGACTTTCGCACTCCTTCACCTTCCTGTCGGTCACTTCAGTGAAAGGGCTGATATGCCCGGGATTTTAATTAAATGCGGTAATCGTTACCTGGCCAGCTAACCCCGAAGGCTGTATCTGCCAGTTCGAAGCATCGAAATCCTTGTAGTTAATATTCACGAAATTGATTTCATGATACTGCCGCCAGGGTATATGGTGTTGGTCCATGTACCTGATACGATTTGCCATGAGATTAGCGACTTCAATACGAATTTCGTTCTTACCGGCGCGCAGGTATTTGCCGATTCTCAGTGTAAAAGGAATGCTCCACATAATGCCTGCATCCTGTCCGTTAACCCATATATGCGCACTTTCATGCACTTTATCCAGGCGGAGCAGGTATTCTCTGGCACTCCTGGCGGGTAGATTAAAATTTGTGGTATAGACGCCTTTTCCTGAGAAAGATGTAACAGCTGTATCCAGTAATGTAGTCCAATCTACCAGGCTATCCAGTTTTACAGCAGCGGGAATAAATGGCCCTCCATCTTTGAATTCCAATTGCCAGGGCCCGGACAGGATCACTGGTTCCTGCGCAGTGGAAGTATTCAAATACATCCATGCAGGGTAGTTCGCTTTTGAATGCATGCCTTCTGCCTTTAGTATAACAGATTCTCCGGCGGCCAACTGTACCTTTACCAAAGTAGTGGTATCAGTTGCCGAAATTGCCGCCAATCCGCTATCTCCTCTTAATGGATCTAACAGTATCACACGGGATACACGGCTGTTAATCGGGATGTTTTTTTCTATTGTACCTGCTGTATGATTCACCAGGTAATACCAGGTATCTGCTCCTTCTTTCCGGCGAATGAATTTCAGCCCTGCATCTGTCAATGCTTCACGACGCACGCCCAGCTGGTATAGTGCACTTTCCACATCAGCTGTGATGATGACATTCTTTTTACCTGCCAGAGATTTCAGGAGTACCTTCATTTCTTTTCTGCGTGCTTCGAGGTCATTCAATCCCGGTACATCTTCTGGCAATGCATCGAAAATGACCCTGGTACCGCTGTCTGCCAGTGCAATAATCTTCTTCAGAGTACTTAGTGGCAGGAAGTGTGCCTTCGGAATGATCAAACCTTTGTATCCCTTCGTTTTATCTATCCAATGATCCGACACAAAATCCAATGTGAACCCCTTCTGCTGCAACCCCATCACCTGCTTATAAAAATCGGTGGGGTACAACCACTTATCAATATGATGCACGGACAATGGCATTTCCATCCCAGCCGCGTCGTTCCATATATCATATACCGGCCAGTACACCAGCACATCGTTGTCCGGCTTACCTGCCTGTAACACGGATTGCACTCTTGTGATATATTCATTCAGTCCCGGCAAATGTGACCACCAGCTATTAGCAGGCACAAAATTCACCGAGGCATAAAACAACCAACCCGGAAAAGGCACCTCCTTTGGAGAATACGTAGTTCCATGATAAAACACATGGTTCACCCCAGCCAGAAACGCCTGCTCTACCTCTGGTTTACATTGCGACAATGACGTCTTAAAATGCTCTGTCAACCACGTAAATGTCTCACTGGAAATAAGCGGGTGCCCTGCAATATGACCAGCAGACGTAGCAAACTGCATCATAATCGGATCGGGGCTTACATTCCGGATATCTGCACTATCCCTTCTCAGGCCAGGAATAGGAAAGTAAGTGGACCCGAAGGTCTCGCACTCCGGGATATCTACTGTTGCGTATAAGTCAATCAGGTTCCCCGGCGAGCCGTGGGCCTGGTTCCGGGTAATACGATGGGAATGATGCGCCCAGGCTGTCCAGGGCTTTGTAAAATTATCCAGCAGCAGGTCGGCCATTGTTTCCCTGTAATCAGATTTTATCCGGGCGGTCGTATCGCCGGTTCCTTTTCCGGTCAATTCCTTTATAAAAGGTGTGAGGTCATAGCCCCTCCGCTTCTTAAACTCAGGTAAAAAAGAAGGTGTCCAGTCGGCGCCGTATACTTCGTAACTATCATTGTAGAACGCCCTGATACCAGGTACTTTACCATGAAAAGCGGTATCAAAGCGATGCAGGTATACCTGTACTGCTTCCGCAGAAAGATGATCCAGTGTATATCCCTCTCCTCCAGGCGCTGCACGTTTAACCTTCTGTTTAGTATGGGAGCTATACAGTGCATATACACTGATATTACCGGCAGGGTGCTGCCAGTGAAGGGTACCATTTTTCACTTTGTCTGAAATAGATTCCGGTGTGGCGCCATTGTAGGCCACCAACGCCTGCAGGATGCCGGGTGTGGTATCTATCTTTTCGGGTAGTGCTGTATCTATAGATTGCCGGAGCACTCTCAGCTCCATCCTGGCAGCTGCATGCTTCAGGTCTATTTGTGGGCCGCCGAAAGGCCAGCCAGTGCCTGTAGTGAGATCCACCCCCATGTGTAAACGGGTCGCCTGCCGGATGGTCAGGTTCAGCAAATGCAGCCATTGGGGTGACAGAAAGTTCACATACTTCCTTTCAAACCCTTTTGCCCCATAAATAGGTGCTATTTCTACCCCACCCAATCCCACTTCATTGTAGGTATGCAGGGCATTGGTCAGGCCTGCGCTATCCACGGCGTTTCCCATCCACCACCAGCGGGTCCATGGCTTTGTTTCCTTCTTTACAGAAGGCCATACAGAGGTTTGTGCAGTCGCCTGAAAGGCGCAAAAGAGCAGGCCAATGGTAGCCAGCCGGTAAAAACGTGGATGCATATATCTTTTATTTCTCGGTATCAGACCAGTCAAATTCCCTATTCTCTGCCGGGGTTTTCGCTTTTGCCATGATGGCCTGGAGCGCCTTCACTTTAGCCGGGTTATCAGCAGCAAGGTCCTTTGTCTCGCCAATATCGTCAACTATATTGTACAATTCAAATCTTTCCTGTTTTCCTTTGTATTTAAAACGGATCAATTTCCAGTCACCCTGTAATACAGCCTCCTGGATATAGCCTTCATTAAACTGCCAGTACAGGTAATCATGTGTCTTTGCTGGTTTCCTGCCTGCCAGTGCCGCTGAATAGTTCAGGCCATCGATGCCCGCCAGGGTCTTTGATTGGGTCAACGCACTCAATGTAGGCAGCACGTCCCAGAATGCCCATTCCTCTCCGCTGACTTTGCCGGCAGGAACACGACCGGGTGCACGTACCAGCAGTGGCACGCGGATGCCCCCTTCATACAGGTCCCGTTTCAGACCTTTCAACGGCCCGGCGCTATTAAAGTAGGCAGGATCAGCACCTCCTTCCCTGTGAGGTCCGTTATCACTGGTGAAGAAAATATAAGTGTTATCATCCAGTCCCAGTTGTTTAATCAGTGCCTGGATCTGCCCTACATTTTGATCGAGCTTACTTACCATGGCTGCAAATGCGGCATGGGGGTACTGCTGGCTGCGATAGGTGCTCCGATTCTGCACGTAGGGTGTTTCAGGCGCCAGCCTGGAACTCCCATCAGGATTCAGCCATTGCTGCAGGTCCTTTTGCGGGGGAGCCAGTTCTGCGTGCGGAATGGTAATAGAAAGGTATAGAAAGAACGGTTTGTCCTTATTTTCATTGATAAAAGAATAAGCATGTTCCATGATATCATCATGGGTAAACACCGTCGTATCATGAGGGATCTTACTGATCCTGCCTTTTCTTACCTGGAAGAGGTAACTGGTATAATAGTCATGTGCATGGCTTTGATTCAGGTAGCCATAAAACTCATCAAAGCCTTTAATTTCCGGAGAGCAGGTCGTTCCTATTTCGCCCAGGCCCCATTTGCCGAACATCCCTGTAGCATAGCCATTCTGCTGCAGTAGCTGCGCCATGGTACTATCCTGCGGGCGTAATGGCAGGCGGGTATTGCCCCTGATGTAAGCATGTCCCATATTCCTCCCCGTTAGTAATGCACAACGGGAGGGTGCACAAACCGTATTACCGGCATAAAAGCGGGTAAAGCGGATGCCCTCTGTCCCCAGGTTATCAATATTTGGGGTTGGAATCGGGCTCTTGGGGTTATATGATGTGAGGTTGCCATAACCCAGATCGTCTGCCAGGATAAAGATGATATTGGGTTTGTCAGGATGCTTCTTTTGCTGTGCCATGGCGGGAATAGCGGAAATAAGCAGGCAGCCTGCCAGCAATATTTTGTAAAAGCTACATTGCATAGTTTTTCATTTTCTGTTGGCTAATGTACAAAAACCTACAAATTTGATAGACTAGTAATTTATGAACGGTTTTGGTCCAGAATTGTAAATAATTTGCTCAGAACAGTCCCGTATCAGATACTTTTTTTATATTTGGTATATTTTCGTTTCAATTGTATTAAATTCATATCGCCCTCAGTGTCAAGGTTTATAGAGGTTATGTGAATGATTTAAATCAATAGAAAATGATGGTGAGATACTATGCAATATTTGGAGATGGTAGTTACAGTCCCTTGCATTCCCTGGAATCGGTCTCTATACTTCCGGAATATTCCTACATTTTAATGACAACGGATACACTAAAACCGAATGGTTATGTGGAGTCGACAACTTATCAATTTGTCAATGAGAAAGGAGATGTGGAATTGTTGCGGATCAATAACTGGGAATTGTTGTATATCAGCCCCTGGACGCATAGTTCTGATGGTCTCCGCTATTGTTTGTACAATCATTTAACCAAGACTGCCCACGAGTTTTTCGGGGAGGAAACCGGGCTTCACTTTTTCAAACACGATCTCTTTCCAAAGCTCAGAGAGCTTTCTATTATTTCTGACTACAACCAGTACCTGCTGAGTGAAAAAGTAGACCTTTTGGAGGTAGAGCTGACCGAGCTAAGGAGAAGATTGTATGAGTTGGAAAAAGTGCTGCGGAAGTAAGGACGTCGATACCTACTTCGCAATATCCGCCAGCAAATTCGTATCCGGATCCAGCCAAATGCCGGCAGGCTTTGTGGCTGCCGGTATCATAATTGTAGTTATTCTATCCTTCACCTGTACTGTTTGTACCGGTTTCGTCTTGTCCAGTGTATATTCCAGCGGGAACTCAAATAACGTAGCCTGCTGCTGCACGACTTCCATTTTTACAGTATGGGTACTTTCATTGTACCCCAGGTTCACCTGCAACTCCGGCATAGCGGACGTGTATAACCATTGCGTAAAGAAAGGCTGCAGGTCCTGTCCACTTGCCTTTTCCATTTCCCTCCTGAAATCATCTGTACATGCATTCCGGCCGTTGTAATCTTTGAAGTACTGGCGAATACCCGCCCAGAAAGGCGCATCTCCTATCTTCCTTCTCAACATGTGTAACACCCAGCTACCTTTTTCATAACTATTTGCATTCAGCAACTGCATGTAATTACTATGCACAGTTGTATCTACTACAGGTGTTTTCCGCTCTTTTGCAAACCCGATAATTTTCTCTCTATCTTCTTTCAGTGAAGATTGCAGGGTATCACTTCCATATGTATGCTCCATATACAACAACGTCATATAAGTGGCAAACCCCTCACTCAGCCACAGATGCTGCCAATCCGTTTCGGTAATCGCATCTCCAAACCACTGGTGGGCTATTTCATGTGCCAGCAGAGATTCCAGTCGCTCATAGCCAACAGAGTTCTCTGCATAAAAGATAGCCCCCGCATTTTCCATCCCGCCAAATATCGTTTTAGACTGAATATTCGCCAGCTTTTCGAATTGAAAGGGACCTACCTGCCGGATAAAAAAGGGTAAGATCTTCGTAGCTCGTGCATACCCCTGGTGCGCTGCATCTTCCCTGAATACATAACTGTACACTGGTATGTTCCCGACATCACCGGCATGCGTAACAGTAAAATCAGCTGCCGCTATTGCCATGACCTTTGTGGCCAGCGGTACCTGCTCTTCATACCGGGTTCTTTTCAGGTTTCCCGGCAAGTGTTGTTCTGACACCTTTGCCCCATTCGCCACCACTGTATAATGGTCGGGTGCCGTGATCGTAAAACTGACGGTGGCCTTGTCCGCAGGATGGTCTATGCAGGGTAACCATTGATGTGCCCTGTCTGGCCAATGATCGGTGAAGAAGGTTCTGTCCCCGTATTTATTTCTGGAAATGATCAGGCCATCTTTGGGTGTACCGGCATACACTATAGTAAAAGCAGCTTTATCGCCTGCTTTTGCATTTACTTTTATATAGAGGGAATTTGCATCCTGCTCAAATTGGAATGATTTTGAGCCGGCATGTACTTCGCTTACCTTCATTCCTGCCAGATCAAATTTTAAGCTGTTTGTCTTTTGCAGATAATTTACCGTGATGGTCACCTTCCCCTCTATCCGATTCGTGGTATCATTCAGCGTCAGGTCTATTCCATAATGCTGTACATCTACCTGCTGCGCCCTGGCGCTGGTAAGCCACAAGGCACACAGGCCAATGATAAATGCTTTTCTCATGATCATTTTTTATTCTCCCCAGACTGTTATTACTAAACTTCTCGCCCCACCATAATCCCGGTGTTCGCACAAATAAATTCCCTGCCAGGTGCCGAGATTAAACCGGCCATTTGTGACCGGTATCATCACAGAGCTGCCCAGCATGGCCGCTTTCAGGTGTGCAGGCATATCGTCCGGCCCTTCGTCGTTGTGTTCGTAGTCAGGGTCGTTTTCAGGCACTGCCTTATTAAAATAGGTCTCGAAGTCTATTCTTACTGTCGGATCAGCATTCTCATTGATGGTCAGCGATGCAGAGGTATGCTGAATGAATACCTGGCACATGCCGGTCCTGATCTCCCTCAGCTGAGGGATAGCCTGCAACACTTCAGCTGTAATGAGATGAAACCCTCGGGCTCTTGCGCGTAGTTGTATCGATGCCTGGTATACTTTCATGCACCGAAATTAAGCCATTACTACTTTACTTTGATGTAATGCTCTATGATTTCATGATCTACACCGGCGCCTTCTACCTTTTCAATGCCTTTCTGGATCAGCGTATCACCATGAATACTAATGGTGAAATTAAACACGCCTCCCTCCCAGTCTTTGTTATTATAAAATTCCAGGTGTTCAGTATACTGGTCGCCTTTCAGGGTATAGCGGCCTCCACCAGCGTCGAATGCGCTGCCATGTTTCAGAAATGCAAAATGTGTGTCGTTGATTATCTTGATCATCTCCTGATCCTTTGTATAATCGGTAATGGTCGTATCCCCTTTGGCAATTGAATATTGGTTCAATAGTCTCCAGGTACCCATTAAATGGTTAGCGGGTTGTTGGGTAACGGATGGCCCGCAGGCAAACAATAACGTGGAAAATAGCAGTAAGTACAGTTTCATTATAGGTATCGCTTTTGCCTAAATTTAGGCAAAAGCGATTGAAAAACTCATTTTTTCAGGTGCCTGATGATTTGCTGTGTATATGAAATATCCTTTGTAATATTCCCATTGGCATCTTTATGATGATAACTGCAGCCAAATACAAACTCCATCATACCTGATCCGGGTGATGCTGTTCGCAGGGTATCAGCAATCTTTGTCTCCTGCCCTGCCGGCGTTGCCTGTCCCGCAGTGATCGCGCACCCCTGTCCTACGCCGATCAGTACGTTCCTGTTGTTCCCGATAGCCGCGCCGTATGACTTTACGATATTCAGGACCTGTGCAGCTGTATTCCAGTAAGACATCGTCATTACATAGTCTATATATTTATTGGTACGTTTGATCTGGTTGATGTTGTAGTTATTATAATCTACAACAGACAGTATCCTGCCGGTCTTCGAGTCCGGACCCAGGTACTTACCTAAAGCAATCACAGCGCTGTCAATATTCTTCGTAGTAGCACCACTGTATTCCAGGTCCAGATCCACGCCGTCCAATTGCCATTTATCCAGAGAATCTTTGACGATGGCAGCCATTTTTGCGGCTTCTGCACCCGATAAATTGACCATGTTGCCGGAAAAGGACGTACAAACTATCCTGATTCCTTTCTTTTGCAGTGCGTGTGCCTTAGTCAATACATCATTCCAGTCATTGTAACCCGATACACCCCTGTGCTCGAATTCCCAGCTACCGTTCGTCGTTTTACCTATACCAAGTGTAAAGATGTTCACCACATCTACGCTATCAGGTATAGCATCCAGGGGGCCTACATCATTGCGATCATAACAGCAGCCACCCCAGTATTCAACCATCAGCGGACGTTGTGTAAGCAAAACAGGCGTATCAGTTGCAGGAGACGGTGTTGTGTTCGTGTGTTCCTTTTTACAGCAGGCGACGAAAATAACAAATAGGACCAGGAGTCGTGGAAATTTACTGGAATTGCGTGTCATGAGACAGTACCTTTTTTTGAATAAATGAAAAAGAGCTAACACCAGCCTGATGCTGATATTAGCCCCTATTATGCTTTGGAAAAAAGAATTGTATTAATGAGAACGCAATCCGCAAAAATTTATGCGCGGGATGCTAAAAATTTATTTAATGATAGGAATTGATTTGGTTTTGGTAACAATATCATCGTCTGTGAGCTGGCTGTAATGAATGATCACATAACCAGGCTTTTTGGGATCTTTCTGAATTGGCTTTACCCCTTCTTCCCACTGGTTACAATGTGTAGAAATCACTGGTACCGCATTGATCCATTTTCCATTCTTCAAAGTATATACATGATAGCCACTCCAGCAGCTGGTCCACCATTGCGGGTTAATGCCAATTTCGTCTTTGCCGTCGTTATTCAGGTCACCCAGGATATCTACTGTTGCATCCAGGCAGTTTGAAATTCTCAGTTCAGGGATCGCCTTGTTAGAGAAACGAATAACCGAGGTACAACTATCATCCAGGCAAGTCATTTCTTTGGTGGTGTCAATAGGTGCCGGTGTTAAATAAGCATACTCTTTAACACCATCTCCATCTACGTCACACAACACGGCGCCTTTGGCTTTCATTTTCCTCTTTTCTACATTGGCATCGGTGGTCAGGTCACTCTCTGCTATTATTTTCCAGGCATTGTTTACCTTATGAAACACCAGATATGACGCATATGTTTTGGTTGTGCCACTGGTATTGACCGCCTTGTCAAAACTACATTTTACGTCCCCGTTATCCAGTGTCTCTGATTTTACCGGACCGGCAATCTGCTGATCGAGTGTTGGGTATTTTTTAAAGATGGACAGTTTGCCGGCAATACAATCCTGCTTTTTCAGTTTGGTTCCATAAAACAATACTTCATTGTCATAAAACAGAATGAGCATACCGATATCCTGCTTGTTGTTGGCTGCATTCCATTCCTGTACTAAAGTGGCGGGATCTTTGGCCTGTTGTGCATTTGTAGTTAAATACAACAGGCAAAGGAGTAAACTAACGAATGATTTCACGTGACTTAATTTAGCGATGTAAAGTACAAATAAATTATATTGAAATTTCAAAGTAATTAAGTACATTCATAATACCCTTGAAAGCCATAGCATAAAAATACCACCTATAACGCTATTCGTGTTTTTCGAAGACCCTGACTATTCAACCATGACCCAAATTCAATAATTGTTAAACCAAAACCACATGAAAAAAAATCTATCGCCTTTATCATTCCACCTCTTACTTTTACTGTTACTGGCAGCCTGTTCCAAAGACACGCAGGAAGTGAAACTGGCCAAAGGGCTGGTAAAAACCCCGAAACAAGACAGAGGATTCCTCATTCTTACTGAGCAAAACATTGATCAGAGCGCCATCTCGGAGGCCATCTCCAGTCTTGGCGTAAAGAAGTTTGTATTTAAAGAAGCGAATAAGGAATTAGGCTTTATTCGTGTACAAACACCCGATCCGACCTTCCCTGAAAAGGCGAGAAGGGTGCCCGGAGTACAATCTGTATCTGTGGATATCGTACAGAACTGGCGCCTGCCAGAGCGCAATTTCCGCTCTTCCATTCCTTATGGCTCCAGCACCGGTACTACAGCTCCTTCACATGCCTACGCTAAATCCGGTGCTCCGCTCACTGACAGATATAGTTTCCTGCAATGGGGCCTGCAGGCCGTTCATGCCCCCGAAGCATGGGGCAAAGGGTATAAAGGTACAGGTGTGAAGGTAGCCGTACTCGATGGTGGATTCCTGCTTAACAATCCTGAAATTAAACCTAACATCATTCTCACCCATAGTTTTGTAGAGGGTGAAGAAGTACAATACCATGGTGCTGAAGGTTTCAGCCACGGTAGCCACGTAGCAGGCACAATTGCCGCTGTGAAAGATTCCAATGGGGTAGCCGGTGTGGCTCCCGAAGCGAAACTGATACTCGTAAAAGTATTGTCCGATGCCGGTTCCGGTGCCTTCAGCAATATCATAGACGGAATCTTCTATGCCACCAACCATGGTGCAAAAGTGATCAACATGAGCCTGGGTGGTGAACTGCCGCTCAAGACCTTCACGGATGATAACGGGACACCCGATGATCCCTCTGACGACTATGTGGTAGAATATAACCGTGACGTAAAAGAACTGATCACAGCGATCAACAGGGCCACCCTCTATGCTACCCTGAATGGTACTACTGTGATAGCAGCTGCCGGTAACAATGGTTATGACTATGATACAGAAAAACGCTTTATCACCTACCCTGCTGCGGCTTTAGGTGTATTGGCTATTTCATCTACCGGTCCGCTGGGATGGGGTATCAACCAGGATACCTCCCTGTACCTCCCATCTATCTTTACCAACTATGGCAAGCCATTCATTCACTATGCTGCTCCGGGTGGTAACTACAGCCTGCCTGTAAACACCACTATTGTGAGTGTAGGCGGTATTATCAACTATGAGTATCTCTTTGATTTCATATTCAATATCGGCTTCTGGGATGAAGCTTCCGGCACTTACTACTACGGTTGGTCTGCCGGTACGAGTATGGCATCTCCGCATGCTGCTGCAGTCGCCGCGCTGATCTACCAGAAATATCCTTTCGCCAATCCATTACTGGTAGACCTGGTGCTGAAAGCCTCCTCTACCGACTATGGCGCTCCGGGCAAGGATAAATATTTCGGCGACGGCCAGGTAAATGCTGCGAAGGCCGTTAAATAACGACTAACCCCTTCCATATACAACCAAAAGAAAACGCTTTTGCCCTCCAGGCAGAAGCGTTTTTTTCTTTTTCTATCAATATCAGGTAAAATATGCGCACTCAAACCACCAATATTCCGCATCTTAGTGGCTGAAATTAAAACAGGTCGAATACATGAAGAAAACAATCGTTGCTTGCTCCGTTTTATTTGCAGCTATGCTGTCTGTAAAACAAGCAACAGCCCAGGAAACTGATGGCTTGCACCACATGTCCAAGGACTATGTGGCTCCCACTGATCCCCTGGTGATCAAAAAACTGGATAAATGGCAGGACCAGCGCTTTGGCTTATTTATGCACTGGGGGCCTTATACCATTTGGGAAGAAGTGGAGAGCTGGAGCATCTGCCCTGACGACTGGGTGGTGAGAAAAGGGCCTTATTCCGCAGATTACAACGTATATCGCGAAGCCTATGAAAAATTGCCGAATGAGTTCAACCCGGTAGACTTCAACCCGGAGAAATGGGCAAAAGCCGCTAAAAATGCAGGCATGAACTACGTGGTATTCACTACCAAACACCACGATGGTTTCTGTATGTTCGATACAAAGCAAACGGACTACAAGATCACCGCTCCGAACGTACCTTTCTCTAAAAATCCGAGGGCAAACATTGCGAAGGAGATCTTTGATACTTTCCGTAAGGACAGTTTTATGATCGGTGCATATTTTTCCAAACCGGACTGGCATAGCCAGGATTTCTGGTGGAAATATTACCCGGTAATGGGCCGTAATACCAACTACAATATCAAAATGTATCCTGAGAAATGGGCTGCATTTAAAGAATATACCTACCGTCAGATTGAAGAGCTGATGACCAACTACGGTTCTATCGACATTCTCTGGCTGGACGGTGGCTGGGTAAGACCAGGTGGCAAACAGGAGATCGACATGCCAAAGATCGCTGCTATGGGTCGTAAGAACCAACCGGGCCTGATCGTAGTAGACAGGGAAGTACCGGGCGAGTTTGAAAACTATGCCACACCGGAACAAACCCTGCCTGAAAAGCCCCTTCCCTACCCATGGGAAACCTGCATGTCTATGGGTGACAGCTGGACTTATACCCATACCGATCAGATGAAGTCTTCCCTGAAACTGGTAACACTGCTGGTGAAGATCGTATCCAGAGGGGGTAACTTCCTGCTGAATATCGGCCCCAGTGCAAAAGGAGACTGGACGCCGCAGGCTTACGAAAGACTGGCTGACATCGGTGCATGGATGAAGATCAACGGCGAAGGTATTCATGCTTCCCGCCCGGTAGCACCTTATTCAGACAATAATGTGTTTTATACACAGCGTAAAGATAGCTCTGCTACCTATGCATTCTTCACTTCTGACAGCGATGTGGTGAAACTGCCTGAGACAGTTGCATTCGCCTTCGAAAAGCCTGCAAAGATCAAACGTGTCACCTTGCTGGGAACCAAAGCTAAGCTGAGCTGGAAACTCAACAACGGTAAACTGGAGATCAGAATACCGAAAAATTTACAGCAGCAAAGTGGCCTGAAATACGCCGCTACGTTCAAAGTAGAAGCTTAATATACCAGAGCTGGCCACCGGTTAATAAATACCTTTGTGGCCAGCTCTTTTCTTTTGCCAGAGCTGGTCCAGCATTTCCTGCCGCACCGTAGCACTCATATACTTCTCCCCGTTTAGTACTGTTCGTACTGCATACTCCATTTCTTCTTTCTTCGCACTCTTACTCAGGTAACCATCGGCACCCGCCAGTAAATTGTCAATCGCAAAGGTCTTTTCATCTGCAGCGGTGTAGATCATGATCCTGATGCCGGGACATTTGGCCTTAACCGGCCCCAGTAAATCGGGATGCAGGTCAGTGATAAGTAAATCAAAACACCGGGTATCCAAAAGGGTCAGGGCATCATCGCAGGTATCGGTTGTTTCAATGTCTGTTGGCAGGGGCATCGTAGCTATGATCTGTTTAAGTCCATAGCTGAAGATAGATGGGTCTAATGCTATCAAAATAGTTTTCATCAATAAAGGCATATGATTACATGCTACAAAACTAGAATAATAGATTTTCCCCATTTGTAGTACTTCTACTACAGGCTTATAGAATATCTACTATGTGATGTAGACCAGTCCCTCGGTAATTTTGCAATGCGATATGAGATGAAAGGTTGCAGCTTTTTGACCTATGTGAAACTGATCCTACGGATCCATTTTTTAACCGTTCTCCCTGTATATGAATAAAAAGATTGCACTGTTCAGCATCTTGCTGCTCTCTGCCTCCCTTTCGAATGCACAATATGTTTTAAAAGAAGCAGATAAACAGGCATCCTTATATAATTATAGTGCTGCCATTCCTTTGTACAAGAAGGCCTTCAGTAAAAAGGTAACAGTCAGGGCAGCGCGTGGTGTTGCAGATAGCTACCAGTTACTGAATGACTATGTAGCCGCTGAACCCTGGTACCATAAGCTGGTAGTACTTCCGGAGCATACGGCCAACGATGAACTACACTATGCAAAAGTACTGATCAACAATGCAAAATATGGGGATGCGAACGAAGTACTCAACGGCTACCTGGCTAAGCAACCGAATGATGCACTGGCGCTCAGTATGAAACAAGGTTGTGACAGTGCCGTGAAGTGGAAAATGAAACCTGTGAAAGGCGACCTGGAAAACCTGAAAGCCATGAACACGCAATGGGCAGACTGGGGTACCGGTTTCAGAAACGGACGCCTTGTATTTGCATCTGATCGTCCTTATGATTCATTGCGTCATGACCGGTTGTTTAACAATTCTAATATCAGCAGGAAGAAATACGGTTTTACAGGCCGCAGCTATCTTCACCTGTATGAAAGCGATGGATTTGACAGCAGCACTACCCGCCTGCTTTCACGTAATGTAAATGGCGACTACCACAGTGCAAAAGCAACATATACAGCTGATGGAAATACCATGTATTATGCTGTGACAAATATGGTGAAGAAGAAAGGTCGTTTTGCAGAGCAGCTGTACACCCTGAACGTCGCATTAAAAGCAGCCAAATGGAACAATACGAATGGCAACTGGGAAATAGACAGCTTTCCATATAATGAGATCTTTGATTACAGTGTAGGTGATCCTTTCATCAGTGCAGACGGACGTACACTTTATTTTGTAGCCGACTATGGCACACGTGGCTTGGGAGGAACAGATATTTATTACTGTACACGTGGTAAAGACGGCAAATGGGAAACTCCTGTCAATATGGGCCCATCCATCAATACTGCAGGTAGCGAGCGGACACCGTTCATGGATAGCACCGGCGTTTTTTATTTTGCAACAGATGGCAGACCTGGTGTTGGCGGATTGGACATCTTCTCCGCCACGCAGAAAGATGGTCAGTGGGCGGTGAAGAATATGGGGTACCCTGTCAACAGTGCGCAGGATGATTTCAGTCCAGCTTACAACACAGGCAAATCCTTGTATTTCTCATCGAACAGGCCAGGTGGTTATGGCAGTGATGATATTTACCGCTTTACACCCTGGAAAATCCTGGTGTTCAGCCTGGAAGGGAAAGCATTTGATAAAGTGACGAAGGCCCCCCTGAGCAATGCGACGGTTACCCTGGCGAACAAAGTGACGGGCCATGTGGTGACAGCTGAAACAGATGAGGAAGGTAATTACAAATTTGTACTCGATAGCTTGTCTGACTACGGTCTGAATGCCAACAGGGTAACGTACAGTCCTTCCGAAAATGCAGTGGTCACAACAAACGGGCTGACAGAATCGCAGATCTTACACCAGGATGTATTCCTCCAAAAGATCGAAATCAAACAGGTCACCGCACCGGAGAAAAAGCCTTTGATCATTGCAAAAGCAAACGTGACGGGGCATAAAATTGATTTAGGAAACCGCTTCAATCCGGCCAATGTATACTTCGATCTGGGTAAATCGGCTGTAAGGCCGGATGCGGCAAAAGAACTGGATAAGCTGATCGCGCTGATGAAGGAAAATCCATCCTGGAAGTTGGCAATGGGTTTCCATACAGACAGCCGTTCAGATGACAATTATAACATGAAGTTATCGCAGAAGAGAGCTGCGTCAGTATTACAATATTTCATATCCAAAGGCATCGCAAAAGAGCGTATGACAGCGACCGGATATGGTGAAACGAGATTAATTAACCGTTGCGCAAACGGTGTGCATTGTTCGGAACAAGAACATCAGGCCAATAGAAGGACAGAATTTGAAGTGTTTGATCGATAAGAAGGATGGTGTTTGATAATAAGCGGTTCAATGGTTTGCATTGAGCCGCTTTTTTATTTGGGTTACGCTATATTTCTTTTATTTTCCTGTTATGTGTATGATTAGAAACATTGTATTGGCGCCCTCAACCGGTATTGTTTGTTAAAAATGGCATGGCCCTGTCTTTGCCCCTTGTTCTATTCTAAAAGAACAATATGAAAGCAGCAGTATTCCACCATCCCGGTAAGATCTCTTATGATAGTGTAGCAGACCCGATTATAGAAAAGGATACGGATCTCATTCTGAAAGTTACCTCGACAGCAATTTGCGGCTCAGATCTACATATATATGACGGCTTTTTTCCGCAGGGCAAAGATATGGTCATGGGCCACGAGTTCATGGGTATCGTGGAAGAGACTGGTCGTGGTGTCACCAGGTTTAAAGCTGGCGACAGGATTGTTGTTCCTTTTCCTATTGCCTGTGGGCAATGTTATTTCTGTCAGCACAAGCTTCCTACTGCCTGTGAGCATTCCAATCCTGAAAATTATGGTCCTGAAGGTGATATGCTGAAAGGTAAAGGAGGCGCACTGTTCGGCTATACAGACCTATATGGTGGATATAGCGGCGGGCAGGCTGAATATGTCCGTGTACCTTATGCGGATGTGAGTCCACGCCTGGTACCCGGCTTTCTTTCTGACGAACAGGTATTATTTCTCACAGATATTTTTCCTACAGGCTGGGCGGCGATTGACTGGGCACAATTAAAGGGCGGAGAAACAGTCGCTATTTTCGGTTCCGGTCCGGTAGGCCTGATGGCCCAAAAAGCTGCATGGCTGCAGGGAGCAGGCAGAGTCATTGCCATCGATCCTTTGAATTACAGGCTGAACAAGGCCAGAACAGTGAACAATGTTGAAACCCTGAATCCACATGAAGTAAATGTGGTGGAAGCGATCCGTGAGATGACCGGAGGGCGTGGTGCTGATGTGTGTGTGGATGCGGTCGGTACAGAAGCAGAACGCTCCTTCTTCGACAAAGTAAAAGCCGTCGTGAACTTTGAAAAAGGTACAATGAAAGTATTGGAGCAGTGCTTTGAAGCGGTGCGCAGAGGGGGAACTGTTACAGTAGTAGGGGTATACGGCAGCCCTTACGATAACTTCCCGGTGCACCGGATCTTTGACAAAGGAATCAAGATGCAGTTTGGGCAGGCGCCGGTTACTAACTACATCGATCATCTTCTGCAACTCATTGAACAGGGAAAAGTCATTTTGCATGATATCGTAAGCCATCAGTTACCCTTAGCCCAGGTATCGCATGGATATGACATTTTTAAACACAAGGAAGACGACTGTGTAAAGGTTATACTCAAACCCTGATTTGTTTAATCATTTAAACTATTACAAGCATGTTTTACCACGTAAAAGACCTTCAATTCAATGCAAGGGTATCTAAACCCGACCCTGCGTTTGCTACATTGTTACTGGAACAATTTGGGGGCGCAAATGGAGAACTGGCAGCAGCCCTCCGGTATTTCGGACAGGCATTTGCGGCCAGAAACCCATTCCCTGACAAATACGACCTGCTAATGGACATCGCAACAGAGGAGTTTAGTCACCTTGAGATAGTAGGTGCTACGATCCAGATGTTACTACAGGGGGTGAATGGCGATCTGAAAAAAGCTGCCGATGAATCAGAGATCATGCAGATGCTGGATGGCAGAAAAGCGAAAGAAGAAATTATTCATAAATCGCTGATAGCGCCACAATTCCTGACCACATCAGCAGGAGGACCGGCGTATACAAACAGTCAGGGGGTACCCTGGTCTGCCGCCTACATCAACGGCGATTGTAATGGAGACCTCACGGTAGATCTTCGTTCTGATATAGCAGCAGAGTCACGGGCCAAGATCACTTATGAATACCTGTTACAATTTACCGATGACCCTTACGTAAAAGAAACCCTCAATTTCCTGATGACAAGAGAGGTGGCACACTACCAGATGTTTGAGGCAGCGCTGGAAACGATTCAGCCGAACTTCCCGCCTGGGGTGTTACAATCTGATCCACGCTACAGCAATTTATACTTTAACATGAGCAGTGGCGCAGATATCAGAGGACCCTGGAATGAGGGAGAATCTTCACAGCTGGGCGAAACCTGGCAGTTTATAGAAGATCCTGTAAGCTATGTACTCAAAACGAATGGTCTGACAGATATCGAGCCTAAAGGAACTGCCAGAACACTGCAAGGTGTCGATGAAATCAATGCCGGTATGAGTGCACAGCGGAGTGAAGAGATTAATATGGCAGTGCCTATTGGTGAACAGGTATGGAGTCAGTCAGCAAAAGATCAGGAACTGGAAAATGGCAGCAAGCGTAGAAATAAAAAATAGTACTGCAATAGAAGTTGTGTGTTACACCGACCCACTATGTTGCTGGAGCTGGGCTTTTGAGCCGGTACTGCAGCAAATGAATGTGGAGTATGGTGATATGATTTCCCTGCGATATTGTATGGGGGGCATGTTAGCTGACTGGAAGCGTTACCACGATCCGGTGCAGGCAGTTTCCCGTCCTTTACAAATGGGGCCCATATGGATGCAGGCTAAGCAAATGACGGGAGCTGCTATTGACGATAAGATCTGGTTTAAAGATCCCCCGGCATCTTCCTATCCGGCTTGTGTGGCTGTGAAAACAGCGGCTTTACAATCGCAGGAGATGGAGAAGAAATATCTTCGGCTCTTATGGGAAGCTGTCATGGTAAAAGGGAAAAATATTGCCAGGAAAGAGGTACTGCTCGACATTGCGGCGGCGCTTGAAAATGCATATCCGGAAAGCTTTTCTGCGGAGAAGTTTGGCATACAGTTGGGCTGCAAAGCTACTGTAGATGCTTTTAGAGCTGACCTGCAGGAAGTGAGTTACAGGCGGATTGAACGTTTTCCGTCGTTGTTGCTGACTTCACGGATATCAGGACAGGCGCTGCTGCTTACTGGAAACCGGCCATTTGAGGCTGTGGCAAAAGGATTGGAAAAATTGCTAAATGGCTGATGTATTATATATCTCTGTCAAATAGGAAGCCTATAATTGACTATAGGCTGCATAATTTCTAGCCAATTCATAATCCTAGTGCTGTGACTAAGAGTTTTGAACAATTCTCAATGTTGACCAGGTCGTTTCATGAATGCTGCAGGAGGTAGTCAAAAGTAATAATTACCTGATTTGATTCGGGTACTGAAAGAACGAAATTTCTTATAAAAATTCCGAAGCTTTCAAATTACTTTTGACTCAACCTCTTGTTTTTTTTGTGTCACCTGTTACCCTGATCACGGGTTTTTCTACTTGCCTGCGTGATAATATAGATAATTACACCTATGACAACTACAGCTAGTGCGATGAATGGTACGAGCATAGAATATGTTTTACTTATTCTTTCATAAATAGTGCCACCGGGCAAATGACAAGTTCGCCAAACCGAATACCACAAAGGATTTGCGGGCGCCACCTTTGCTAAAATGAACGACGAAGCACTTCGTTTTAAGCTTCTCCTGTAACACCATTCCTTTCCGGTCGATGTAATTAAAACGGCGGGCAGCGACCTACCTGAGAAGCAGGTGGAGGCGCCATAGGAAACATAAGACACATTAAGAGAGGTATGCGGGCATAAAAAATAGCATCATTTTTGCGCATCTGTCTGCATGCAGAAATTAGTACTCCTACGCCACGGTGAGAGCGTCTGGAACCTGGAAAACAGGTTTACCGGATGGACAGATGTAGATTTATCCCAAACGGGGGTTGAACAGGCCATACATGCCGGTAAATTACTGGCCGATAATGGTTTTCATTTTGACGTCGCTTTTACATCTGTACTTAAGAGAGCGATTAAGACATTGCATTTAGCGCTTGAGCAAATGAATCAGTTATATATTCCTGAGCAGAAATCGTGGCGGCTGAATGAGCGGTTTTATGGCGCATTGCAGGGGTTGAATAAGGCGGAGACGGTGAAACAGTATGGTGCGGAACAGGTACATAAATGGAGAAGAGATCCGCATGAACATCCCCCCGTGCTGGAAAAAACAGATCCCCGTTTTCCCGGGAATGATCCAAGGTATAAGGATTTGTTGCCGGGTGAGTTACCGGTTACAGAGAACCTGAGTGAAACGATGGATCGGGTACTTCCTTATTGGACAAATACAATTATACCAGTACTTCGTCAACACAGGCAGGTGATTATTGTGGCACATGGAAACAGCTTACGTGCGCTGATACAGTATATTGATCATCTGACTGATGAGGAGGTAACGGATTTGGATATTCCTACCGGTACACCGTGGGTGTATGAGTTAAATGATGATTTAAGCCGGATCAGGCATTATTATTTACAATAAGCCATTATTTTGGCTTCTTCTTCGACGGTTGCTGCTGTATGGTCTCCTCATTCATTTCCTCTGCCGTCCGCGGTTTGGTCAGGTCTTTCCTCTTCATATCCAGCGGCTGCCCCACGGGATACTTCCCTAACTGCAGCGCATCATGAAACACTTTGTCAATATGCACCCACTTCCCACCTTTCCATTTAAACCCTTCATAATCCAGGTCTGATACAAAAGTAGACGGTTTACCCGGCTGATTCGTCTCGGAAATCAAGTGGTCATACACGATCATATCCATCTCCTGATTATAACTCAGGCTCACCGTTCCATCCTTTTTATACTCCAGTATGAACCGGTTCTTCAACGGCCTGGGCACACTATCCTCTGCAAAACTAAAGAACGGTCCACCAAACACAGGCTTGCCATCCTTGAATGACAGCATCTCAATCAGTTTCTTCTGGCTCCGCATATTATTTGCATCCCAGCCAAACAATGTATAATAATCTGTATTAAAAAACCTGCGCTGCAGGATCTTATAATACATACAACCATACCAGTTCTTATTATCCGTAATTGTATCCGTATTGAGAATATAGTCCGACGCATCGAACAACGGGAACAATTTTAACTTCCCATCCTCAGTACGCATCTGTATCGCACCATAATGGTGGAAAAAGGTGTTCTCACTCTCAACCCCCCATGTAAAGATGCGGAAGGTACTGTCCTGCGGATATTGTATAGAGATCGTCGTAACAGAATCAAAAGGAAAATAGAAAGAATTCGGGGTTTTCAGTGCCTGTACCAGCTTGGGAATAAAGCGGTCGTTGGCATTCTGGCGGGCATCTTCATCCCTGCCACGTAAGATAAGGTCAGATAAGTATTTCAGAGAATCCTGTTGTGCGTTCAGCAACGCAGCGTCAGCAGTCTTGATTCTTTGGCCTTTCACAGCGGCCGCTATAAACAACAGACAGGATAACCCAATTATGCGCACTTTCTTCATAGCCTTATTTACGTTATATGAAACAAATTTATTGTATGACCTTCGAAAATTCCAATAAATTGTCACACTTAAAATCGATCATCGGATCAGGAAATGCCTGCTCCGGTTTTGTAGAAGGGATAAATACCGTTGTCATTCCCAACTGCTTCCCAAATTTCATATCCCCCATGGTATTGCCCACCATTACTGATTTACTGAAATCTATCTCCGGAAACGCTGCCTTTGCCTGCATGGCCATACCTGATTGCGGCTTACGGCAGGGGCTGTCATTATTGACATCCGGACAATGGTAAATAGCATCTATCCTACCCCCATGTAAACGGATCTCAGCCAGCATATGGTGATGAATGGTCTGTAATCCTTCTTCCGTCAGTAATCCCCGGCCAATACATCGCTGGTTCGTGGTGATCACGATACGGCCAAACCGGGCATTTAAAACAGGCATGGCTGCCAGCACACCTTCCGCAAACCGGAACATATCCCATCGCAACACATACCCATCCCTGATCTCTTCATTCATGACCCCATCGCGGTCCAGGAACAATGTCCAGCTTTTGTCTATTGCTATCATGCCAATTCTTGCTGCGCACGCTCATAGTCTGCAGGTACGCCAATGTCAATAAAATAGGAATCACTTTCAAAACCGTATACATTCCCGGCTTTTACCTGTGTTTCCAGTACATCTTTTTCAAAGGAAAATTTCTCGGGCAGGTGCAGGCTTTCCAGGTACTCCCTGTTGGCAATGTAGATACCGCCATTGATCAGCCCTTCATCGCAATACTGTTTTTCCAGGAAAGCGGTGATCCTGTTATTTTCGTCCAGTTGCACACTTCCGTAACGATCAAATTGCTGCATTGGTTTAAGGGCCAGTGACAATTTGCTTCCCTTTTCCTGGTGCCAGTTGGAGTAATCGAACAAGTCTACATTGAATAGTGTATCTCCATTCATGATAAAGAATTCGTCCTCTTCCAGCTCTTCCAGTGCATTCATGATTGCACCACCGGTACCGAGTGGCTCCGCTTCGATCACAAAATCGACCTTCATGGCCCATTCGTTGGATTCAATATATGCTATTACCTGCTCTGACAGGTGTCCTAAAGAGAATACGACGTGCGTCATACCTTCCTTCAGCAGGTATCGCAACAGGTAATCTATAAAAGGCACTTCGCCCACAGGCGCCATGCACTTCGGTTTATCTGCCACTACACTACGCAAGCGGGTACCAAGCCCTCCGGCTAATACAATACATTCTGTAATCATGATCCAAACAGATTATTTTCTACGATTTCACAAATGATATGACCAATAGTGATATGCGACTCCTGGATACGAGGGGTATCGGAAGAAGGTACATTCAGCAAGTAATCGCTTCCATCTTTCATTTTTCCACCGGAGAGTCCTGTCATACTTACCACGATCATACCTTTGGATTTTGCCACTTTGATAGCCTCCAGGATATTCGCAGAATTACCTGAAGTAGAAATGCCGACAAACACGTCGCCTGGCTGGCCTATTCCCCGCAGCATGCGGGCATATACCTCATTGTAACCATAATCATTTCCAACCGCTGTCAGGAAGGATGTATTACAATGTAATGCTTCGGAATACAGGGGTGACCTGTCTTTATAAAACCGGCCGGAAAATTCCGCCGCCAGGTGTTGTGCATCCGCTGCACTACCGCCGTTTCCGGCAAATAATACCTTATGGTTTTGTTGAAAGCAGGCTGTCATTACACTGGCTACCTGTGCAATGGTTCTTACTAATTCTTCATCCTTTATAATTGCCTCTTTTACTGCGATGCTTTCCTGAATTGTTCTGATTATTTTTTCTGTCATTACTGCTACATTTAAAAGTTCCACGCCCTGTTCATGTTTACCTTTCCGGTAATGGCCAGGTTGTCTGATACATGATCTGTAATATAAGCACGTTTAACCTTTCTTTAAAAAGTGTGCCTGTTTGAAGAGTAACACAAGGTGCTGATGTGCACTACCTGAGGCATACAACTGTAATAATAGTTCACATCATCACGCCCTGCCGCACACAACTGCAACACTTACTCCGCACGACATCGTCCCCATAATCACACTCTGATGCATATGCTCCTGTACTACATCGTCCACGTATTCACGCCCTGATGCGTGAAATGATAACGTTTCACCTGTCCGCCAAAGGCACTCAGTGCATCTACTACAGCATAACGTGTATTCCCGGGACAGTAAAATATCATAAAGCCACCGCCGCCTGCACCAGAGATCTTACCGCCTGATGCCCCCGCACGTTTAGCTGCCTCATAAATTTCATCCAGTTGAGTATTGGAAATACCCTTTGCCATGTTCTTCTTATGCTGAAAACCAAAGTCCAGGATCTCTCCTATCTTATCGATCTCTCCTCTCAGTAACGCCTCTTTCATCATGACCGCCTGCTCTTTCAGGTGATGCATCGCGTCTATACTCGCCTCTTTTTTTTCCGTTACATTCTTCTGTTGCTCAGAAATAATGCTGCTGGATAAACGGCTGGTAGAGGTGTAGTATAACACCAGGTTATTCTCCAGTTCATCGAGGTATTTCTCCTTGATGCGCAAGGGATTTACGATCACTTTATCGCCGTAGAATTCCATGAAGTTCACCCCCCCGAAAGTAGCTGCATACTGGTCCTGTTTACCACCGGCCTGTTGCAGGTCTTCTCTCTCTATGCAGTAAGCAAGGTGTGCCATATCATACTCACCCAAAGGTAATTTCAGCCATTCCGCAAAGGCACCCAGTATGGCGACCACCAATGTAGATGAAGTACCCAGGCCTGAACCCGCCGGTGCATCTACGAATGTGGTCAATTTAAAACCAGAAGGAATACCATAATCTTTCGCAATACGGTTGATCACTCCTTTCAGGATATCCAGTTTGCCATCGCAGGTGAGTGGGAAAACGGCTTCGCATTCCAGCTGCTCTTTTCTGTCGGCCGATTCAAAGATGACCTTGTTCTCAGCGATTGGCTCAATAGCTGCTCTGGCGTATAAAGAGATGGTAGCATTCAGAATGGCGCCACCAAACATATCAGAATAAGGACTTACATCCGTACCACCGCCTGCCAGTCCCAGGCGTAATGGTGCTTTACTACGATAGATCATATTTAATTTATATGGACCGGCAAGATAAATGATTCCTGCGGCCAAAGATGTAAAAAACCGTTAAAATATACTTATAAACTTGTACGGGAAGGCATTTCTCCGCCAATTTGTTGTAGGTGCGGCTCATTATCCAGCCAGGAGGTGCTGCTTATTGTCCAGCCAATAGAAGAATATATGGCCCGAAATACTGTCAGCAAAAGCATCTCCTTTGTGAGCCCGGATCACGAATATTTACTATACCCGGCCAGGAAAACATTTCCCGGCCGATATGTTCAAGGAATTACCATACTGACAGCAAAAAAATCCCTTTGTTCCATTCCTCTCCTATAATCCGGTAAGACGAAGAATCTCTTTCGCCAGTCTGTCCCACGAATACTTTTGCTTCTCAACGTGAACTGCCGCAGTCATATCTGCTTCCCTGTTATCCCGGTAGTATTGTTCAATCTTAGCCGCAATATCTGCCGGTTCAGGTTCGCATTGAAAACCTATTACGTTATCCGGTACCATCTCCAGCAATCCTCCTACCCTTGTTACCACCATTGGCTTCTCAAAGTGATAGGCGATTTGCGAAATACCACTCTGGGTAGCACTTTTATATGGTTGTACTACCAGGTCAGCAGCACAGAAGTAATTTTTCACCGCATCGTTCGGAATGAAATCGGTGTGCATGAGAATGCGATCACCCAGTTGTAGTTTTGCCAGCAACTCCTGGTAAGGAGCCGCGTCTTCGTAGTATTCTCCTGCTACGATCAGGTGTACATCCAGCTGCTTCAGCCTTTCATCGGCCATTGCCCGCATGAGCAGATCTAACCCTTTATACTGGCGGATGAAGCCGAAGAAAAGAATGTATTTTTTGTGCTCGTCCAACTTCAACACCGCTCTGGCAGCCGCCTTGGAAATCGGTGTACCATAGTTGTCATAGATCGGATGAGGTATGAGTGACACCGGTTTGTTAGGTTCAAACACCTTGAGGTCATCCAGTACAGACTGGCTCATGGCGATGAATGCATCTACCGGTTTCAGGAAATATTTAGTGAACGCCACATCTCCCGGACGTTTTTCATGAGGTACCACGTTGTCCAGAATAGAAAATGCTTTGGTAGTACCTCTTTTACCCAAACGCAGCAGGGAACCCAATGCTGGTCCCATGAGCGGCAGCCAGTATTTGGCAATAATGAGGTCCGGCTTCATTTTGCGGATCTGCCGTCCTAACTTCAGCCAGTTCAGCGGATTAATAGAATTGATCCTGCGGGTGATGTTCAGGTGAGGCGGTGCCGCTTCAGTTGCATATTGACTCTTGCCGGGAAAAAGGAATTTTGGATATTGCAGGGTGAATGTCCAGATCTCTACATCTGCATCTTTTTGCAGTTCTTCTGCCAGTCTTTCATTATAGGCAGCAAGACCGCCCCGATAAGGCCAGGCGGGTCCCAGGATAAGTATCTTCTTTCTTCCCATTAGGCGATTATTTCGTTCGGTCAAGTGTAGTTTCTACGAGGTAGTCGTTTCTTTCAACTGCATTCCTGGTTACCAGTTCACCAATGAACCCGGCCAGGAACAGCTGAGAACCAATGATCATGGCCAGCAGTGCCAGGTAGAAGATCGGACGATCCGTCATTTTATAGACGTCATGAAACAACTTCTCATAACCGAGATAAGCGGCTATGAGGAAACCGATCATAAAGAACAAGGTACCCAGCGCACCGAAAAGGTGCATAGGGCGCTTGCCGAACTTGCCGATGAACATGATAGTAGCCAGGTCGAGAAAACCGTTGATAAAACGTTCCAGACCGAACTTGGATACCCCGTATTTACGGGCGCGGTGCTCTACTACTTTTTCGCCGATATTGCGGAAACCATTCCACTTTGCTATTACGGGAATGTAACGATGCATTTCGCCGTATACTTCAATGCTCTTCACCACTTTTTTACGGTAGGATTTGAGGCCACAGTTCATATCGTGCAGCTTCACCCCACTCATCCTGGTAGTGGTCCAGTTGTATAATTTGGAAGGGAGGTTTTTAGTCAGGGCGCTGTCATAGCGTTTCTTCTTCCAGCCGCTCACGATGTCATAACCGTCTCTTTTGATCATGTTATACAGCTCCGGAATTTCGTCAGGACTATCCTGCAGGTCCGCGTCCATGGTGATGATTACATCACCTTTGGCCATCTTGAAGCCTTCATTGAGGGCAGCCGATTTGCCATAGTTACGCTGAAATTTGATGCCTTTAATACTCGCATTGGCGGCAGCCAGTTGCTGGATCACTTCCCAGGAATTGTCTGTACTACCATCATCTACCATCCACACCTCATAGGAAAACTGGTTCTCCTTCATGACACGGTCTATCCATGCTGCCAGTTCCGGCAGTGATTCATCTTCGTTTTTTAAGGGAACGATTACGGAAATATCCATCTTAAATTTCTATGTGTTAATGGTTACTTTCTGCGTACAATCAGGGAAAGTATCGCGGAAAGGATGAATGATTTAATCAGCTTTTGCAGATAATTTATGACACTGCCTGCAATTGTCACGCCATATTCACCAGTTTCTGCCTGTTTCAGTTCCGTGTTGTAATCGGATTCAGAGTAACCCAGCGCTTTGTATAGGTTTTTCATATCCCTCACATCGGCAATATGCGCCTGTTTCATCTGTTCTACCAGCGAAGGATCTACAAAATTGAATAGGACATAGGTAAAAACGACTCCGATGAACAGGGAGATCACGAACGTCGTAAAAATAGGCTGTAGGGCGGTCTTAAACTCGATTTTTCCCCCGTAGGCTTTCCTGCGTTCCAGGCCGGCCAGCAGCGCGCATGCGGCGGTAGCTGCCAGTTCAATACCTCCAAAAAGAAGGCTTTGCAGCTTGACCGGGTTGGTAAAATAGAAGACGAGCCCGGCTACGATACCTATTACGCCCGCTATTAAACCCCATTTTACGCCCTGGTTGGGAGAAGGTGCATTACTCATACTCAAAATGACATTTATTAAAGTTGGGCTTTGATCCCATTATTTCTGGCACTTTATCGCCCGAATCAGGCAGTTATACCAGCTATCTGTGCGTTGGTGCCGTTTATGATGCCTTTTACAGCACCTTTTAACCGGGCGCCAAGATACGCCGAATTTTTGGACCTGCTCGCCAGATGTGCAGGGGTCAGGGTCCACTCTTCTTCCGGATCAAAGATGGTCAGGTTTGCTACAGCGCCTACCACCAGGCTATGTGCCGGCAGGTTGAAGATCCTGCGTGGCTGAATTGCCAGCATATCGATCAGTTTCTCCAGCGGCACCTCCGGCAGGTATAGGCGAAGTACCCCAAAGGCACTTTCCAGGCCAATCATTCCATTCTTAGCATATTCAAATTCAAGCACTTTGGCATCCCAATCCTGTGGCAGGTGATGGGTCGCAAAGCAGTCGATCAGGCCATCTTTCACTGCCTGTTGCAGGGCTTTTACATCTTCCCTGCTGCGCAGCGGTGGGTTGACCTTGAGGTTGGAATCATAACTTTCCAGCTGGCCATCCGTAAGACTCAGGTGGTAAGGCGTTACCGAGCAGGTAACTTTTACACCTTTTTTCTTTGCCTCCGCAATGAGCTGGACGGCCTTTGCAGTACTTACCCCTGTAAAGTGAATTTTTGAATCGGTGTACGCTGCCAGTTCAAGGTCGCGCTGGATAATGAGTTCCTCTGCAATGGCAGGTTTTCCCGGCATCCCCAGCTGTGTGCTGTAAATGCCTTCGTGCATGAGACCATGAGCGGAAATGCTCAGATCATCAGGCAGTTGTATGATAGTGCCGTCTACGGCTTTTACATATTGAAGTGCTTTTAGCAGGATGCCGGGGCTCTGAATAGGCTTCAGGCCATCGGAGAAGGCAACAGCGCCTGCTTCTTTCATTTCGTACATTTCTGCCAGTGACGTGCCTTCGATGTTTTTGGTCACTGCACCTATAGGCAATACCTGCACACCGGTGTGACGGGTACGGCTGATGACATACTCAATTTGTGGTTTAGTATGCAGGGCTGGTTGGGTGTTCGGTACGATAAGTACTGTGGTATATCCACCTTTTGCCGCAGCGGCAGCCCCACTCTGGAGGTCCTCCTTATATTCCTGACCCGGATCAGAGAAGTGAGCAAACAGGTCGGTCCACCCCGGGGATGCGTGCAGGTTTTTGCCTTCGACAATCCGGGCATGGGTTGCGGAAATGTTGGTTCCGATCTGGCTGATAATGCCATTCTCGATTAAAATGTCTTGCTGCTGGCCATGGTTTGGAGCACCTGGCGCAATGATTTGTACGTTTTTGAGTAATATATGCATGCTATACTAACTGAATCTAAAACCTTTCTGGAAATACCGGGGACAAAAGTAATAGAAATTCGGGGTAAGGAGAGCAGCGGTGTGAAAAAAGGATAACTGTGTGGGAAAAGCGTCCCCTGAACCTTTTGCTGCTGGCTTTAAACAGCATTTGTGGGTAATACGGTTCCCGATCAGTTGAACAGAAAGCTATCACCCGGGCTGAAGTCAATTTCGGGGCGCTACGGAAAAGAGAAAGGTAGGTTGCCATGTCCTGATCTTTAATGACCCGGCAAAATCACAACGTATGCATGTCAGCAATGCGGTGCAGGTGAGCGGATTGTATCTAAAAAACAATGGATGAAAGTAACCCGTGCAAATTAGGCCTGCAGATAAAAATTAATAATCGCAGTTGGGTAAATGCCCGGGTAAGCTGCCAGCTGGCCAACTCATACTGACGAATAGACGGAAGGAGTTCTTCAATAAAAGTATTCAGTGAAGGCGTATATGGAAAAATGAAACCCTCCGTTTTTAAGCACCTGAGCCCCGAAGGTGCACTGACATTTGCTAACGCAGATCCTGGTGCCACCTGGTCAGGTGACAGGCGACACCAGGATATTGACTACAAGATCTGCCCCCCAAAGGCACCATCTCGTTAGCGGGTACTATTATCTGAACCCATAAATTTTAAAGTTTCCCACCACTACCCTGGCACCATTTTTATATTCCCAGGGTGCGGTAATGTAGAAATTCTTGGCGGCAGACGGATTAAACATCGTCCCGTCATACAGCTTTTGGCCATCCAGGTATACAGCCATTTGCTGGCCGTCTACGAACAATGCAATATGTAATTTCCGGTTAAGGTAAACAGCCAGGTCAAATGTCGTATTTACAAAATTTTGAGGACTGCTGTTACTAAAGTTAACTTCATCACCATCGTAATATTGCAGTTCGGTGTAGGCCCCTGCACCACTGGTGTATTCCCTGGCGCTGTTGTCAGTGGCAAAGCCGAAAGTTAACGGTGCAATATCCTTCACATTGTCGCCCGTTGCCAACAGATCAAATTCAACTGTGAACTTTCGGGGATAGATCAATGCCCTGGATAGTTTGTAAGTGGCCTTATCACGAAGCGCCAGCCATTTCCCGCCAAACCCGCTCACCGTTTCCACATTTGCCACCCCGTTACTTTTGAAACTCCTGCTGGAAGTTCCCGCGGGCGTGCCCGAAAAGTCTTCTGCAAAGATCAGCGAGTCCCCTGCAATGAAATTCCCTGATCTTTCCCCGGGGGTAAAAGTTCCTGACTTTTTAGCATCACCGGTATTCACTTCTTTTTCCAGGACTTTTCCGGCCTTGTCTTTTGCCTTTTTTATTAATACATCCAATTGTGCCTGAGCGGGTATTTCCCAGGAGAGCAGCAACAGGATCAGCCATGTCAATGTCCGCTTTGTTCTCATATCATTCCTTGTTTTCTTCTGTTGATCATCATGATTGGGTTGGATTGCTCCTCACCGATTGCAGAAATATCACGGATTTACGATCGTCTCATAAGGCAGATCGAAAACACCTTCTGTAATACTGATAGCATTACCGTTTATATCACGCACGGTACCGGAAAATGTGCCTTTAATCCCTTTCTTGCTGATGGTTTCTATATTAACTGTAAAAACGTCATCTCCATTGGAGGTGTTATAAACCTGTGTGCCATCCTTTGTCTGAATGGCATAACGGGCAATCATTTCCTGCTCGGCAGGTGTAGCATACGTACCAGGCCCTATGTTGCCGCCCAGCCGCCAGATCTCGAAATCGAGCGACGGAGGCACCTGCGCGCCCTGTGTGGTCGGATAAGAGGTTTCATAGCCGCCAATCACTATCTGCTCCCAGCGGTCGTCATTACCTCCCCCCTGGAAGTTGACCGTATGGAAATCGATCTTCTTTCCACCAACATTGGCCCTGAAATAATAATTCTGAGCAGGAGCGGCACCTCCTTTATCCTTGGAGCAGGAAGAAAATGTCAGGGCCGCTATTGACAGCAACATCAGCGTTACCAAACTTACACGCCTGTTTGTACACACAGCTTTTGGATGCTTTAAATAGAACGTTATCATTACTAAAGGCTTATCAAATAAAGTATAGGCAAAATTACCGGAGCCATTTTGCAATGAAAATCCCGGGTTCTGATGCTTTTTTTCTACTGGTTTTTAGGTATTTTTTATCCCGGGGTGCGGCAGGTAAACGATATTGATTTAAAAACCGATATTTACGGCCAACTAAATCAGCTGATCCCACGCATCAGTGCCGGATCAACAGTATTCTCATATGCGTAGCTTCCTTGTATATATATTATTCCTGCTGGCATCAAGTCAACTCTATGCACAGCAACAGGTTCCCTTTAATGAACAGCGATACCTGGACAGCCTCCAAAGCATTCTCCGGTTAAAAACAGCTGATAGCCTGAAAGCCGATGCCAGCTTCCTGCTTGTAGAATACTGGAAGATAAAAGACTCCGTCAAATGCAGGCAGTACCTGGAGATGGGGAAGCAATATGCGAAGACTAATTCCTATTATAGCGCGCTTGGGCACTTTTATGAGGGACAGTATTACTTCAATTCCGACCATGCAAAAGCGGCGAAGGCTTTTGAACGGGCCATTAATGCCCTCACGCCTTTCCATACTCAGAAAGCATATGCCAAACTGGCTGCAGCATGGTACAATTTTGGGCTGATGAACCGGGAAGAAAAAGGATACGATTACCTGGCCAAAATCACGCTTGAGAAGGCGATCCCCAATGCGGAGAAGGGTGGCGGCTCCAAACTGGTTGCACAATACTACACGCAGCTCTCGACCATCCTGATGAACAATTACCAGTTTACAAAAGCGGCACAATACAGTCAAAATGCCATTGAACTGCTGGAACGGGAAAGCCCCGGCTCCACTGATCTTTTATTTGCCTATCTGAGCGCGGTGAGCATCAACTGCTACGATCACCATCCCGAAAAAGCCAGGGAATTTCTGCTGAAAGCCCATGAACTGTTAGCACCATTTCCCCAGTCGCTGAACAATGCCCTGTATTATTATAATGAGACCCTATACTACCTAACCACTGAAGAATATACCCATGCCCTGGTAAGTATAGACAAGGGCATGACGCTAGCAGAGAAATACAACCAAAAGCAGCTCTACCAGCAGCTGCGGTTTCGCCGCTACGAGATTTACGGGGCCATGAAAGACTATGTCAAAGCACGTCAGCTGCTAATGGACATCGTCAGGGAAGGAACACTGACTGCCAACAGCAATGACAGGGCTGCTATCTATCTGGAAATTGCACAAACAAGTGAAAAGCTGAAAGACTACCGCGAAGCTTATAACTGGCTCAACCGCCACCGTGCACTCACTGACAGCATTTACAACCAGCAGACCAACCTGAAGGTCACGGAGCTGGAAACCCGGTACAGGACTTCCCAGCAACAACAGCAGATTGCAGCTTTAAAAGCCAGGAACGAACAGGCGTTGCTGATGGCTAACAATGAGCGCATGTTCAGCTGGTTCATGGGAGTTACCTGTCTTTTCCTGCTGGTCATCCTGGGCTTCGTCCTGCTCAATGCCCGGAACCGGAGAAAACTGAACGAGCAGAAGGAGATCAATTACAGACAGCAGCTCTCCGACATGGAGCGGAAGCAGGAGCTGAAAGTTACAAGGGCTATGCTGGATGGAGAAGAACATGAAAGAGAACGGGTGGCACGGGACCTGCATGACGGACTGGGCGGCATGCTGGCCGGGGTGAAAATAGGCCTTTCAGGTTGGAGCGATACCCGTCCGATAGCTGCAGGAGATAAAGAACTGAACAGGATCATTGCTCAACTGGATTCTTCCGTTGGGGAGCTACGCCGGATTGCCAGGAACATGATTCCTGAAACACTGATGAAGTTCGGACTGGAAACGGCGCTGAAGGACCTTTGCGAATTCCATATGCGCGAAAACCTTCATATCAATTACGAAGCATTCGATATCCGGAGAGACATTGCATTGAATGTACAGCTGAACATCTATCGCATTGTTCAGGAACTGCTTTCCAATGCCATCAAACATGCGCAGGCCCGGAATATCATGCTGCAGTGCAGCCAGAACGGTTCCATGTTCTTCATCACTTTTGAGGACGATGGTATCGGTTTTGATCCCGCTATATTGAACAACAAAAAAGGAATGGGCCTGGATAACCTTCAAAACAGGATTGCCTACCTGAAGGGAAAACTTGAGATCCTATCCGATATTAATGAAGGTACTACCATCAATGTTGAACTAGATACTACCGTCCATGAATAAATTGCGTACTGTACTGGTAGATGATCATCCTATCGTGATCGCCGGACTCAAAACACTGCTGCAGCATGAAGAAAATCTGACTATCGAAGCGGCACTTCACAGCGGGAATGAGCTGATCTCCTATCTTGCGGCCCATCCTACGGACCTGGTGCTGCTGGATATTACCCTGCCGGATATCAATGGTATGGAACTTTGCCTGATGATCAAGAAGGTATCGCTACAGACCATTATCTTAATCCTGAGTAACCACACCGAAAGGAGCATCATCATGCAAACGATTCAGAATGGCGCCAGTGGTTACCTGTTGAAAAACAGTTCGCTGGATGAGCTCCGGCATTGCATAACGGAAGCGGTAAAGGGCAACATCTGCTATAGCAGGGAAGTGATGGAGATAATCAGCCGCCCTTCAAAAAACCAGTTGAAAGCGACGCCACAGCTAACGCGACGGGAAAAACAGATCCTTTCGCTGCTGGCACAGGGAAAGACAAGTGTTGTCATTGGCGAAGAACTTTTCCTTAGTCCGCTGACAGTAGATACACATCGAAGAAACCTGTTGCAGAAGTTCGAAGTGAAGAATGTAGCTGAACTGATTATGATAGCTACCCAACAGCAAATGCTTTGATGGGGTTGAAGGAATATTCTTCTGGAATTGTTATTGATAGTTTAGAGATAGCCGGCCCAGTCGGGAAATATGCGTAGACAGATTTTGGGAAGATAATATTTACTTTTCTTTGACCAGAAAATGCCCTGAGTCGTTCATCTCGTACTGGTCAATCCCCGTGTTCACTTCGCTTTCGCTCACCGCTGCACCTTTTACTGCAATAACGCACCTGCTCCCAGGTCTTCTCCCATTTTTTCCGCCAGGTAAATGGCCGTTGACACACAGGACATACTTTACCCGGCAGATGCTGTTTTTTGACGTTTTTCATTCTGCATTCAGTTGAATCTTGTATTTTTCATCCCTGTGAGGGATTCAACAATTACCGACACAGGCAAACTACCAAATAAGAAGTTAATAAAAAAATTTACCGCTGCCGGCAGGATTACAGCGATTAAAGGGAGCATATCCCCGTTCATTCATTGAATAATATTATATTACGAAAGTATTCATTTGCCTACCATTTAATGATCCATGTTACAAAATAAAAAATTGTTATGACGACCCGCTTACATCACCTCGCCCTGCTAATGCTAACTATAGGCACTACACTTCTCTTCAGTTCCCAACCTGTAAAGGCACAGCACGAAAAGGCACATAATCCCATCATCTATGCCGATGTTCCCGATATGTCAATTATACGGGTAGGTAACAACTATTACATGAGCAGTACTACCATGCATATGAGTCCCGGCCTGCCTATTATGAAGTCGACGGATCTGGTCAACTGGAAAATAATTGGTTATGCCTATGACACCTTAGGGAGTATGGACGAATTAAAACTTACGAATGGCAGGAATACCTACGGCAGGGGTTCCTGGGCCAGCAGTCTTCGCTATCATAATGGCATGTACTACGTTACTACCTTTTCCCAGACAACGGGCAAAACTTATATCTACTCCACAAAAGATATAGAAAACGGTTCATGGAAAAGCGTAGAATTTAAGCCGATGATGCACGACCACTCGCTATTTTTCGACGACGATGGCAAGGCATACCTGGTATATGGCAGTGGTAAGATAAAGTTGGTAGAATTAAACAGTGACCTCACAGGTATTGTATCGGGCAGCGAGCAGGTGATCATCGAAAATGCCAGTCTGCCGACATCCCCGACAGGCACCGATGTTGGATTGCCGGCAGAAGGTTCACAGTTATTCAAAATAAAAGGCAGGTACTATCTCTTCAATATTACCTGGCCTGCTGGCGGACAGCGATCTGTGGTGATACACAGGGCAGATAAAATAACCGGCCCCTGGGAAGGAAAGACAGGCCTTCAGGATAAAGGCGTAGCACAGGGTGGTCTGATTGATATGCCTGATGGCAGGTGGTTTGCTTACCTGTTTAGGGACAACGGTGCGGTAGGGCGCATCCCTTACCTGGTTCCCGTGAAGTGGGAAAACGGCTGGCCTGTAACCGGTGAGGATGGAAAGGTGCCAATGGACCTGGATCTCCCCGCTAATCAATCAATCGCTCCGGGTATTGTAGCTTCCGATGAATTTAGCCGCAGCTTACATGATGCCGCCCTTCCGCTGGTGTGGCAATGGAACCATCAACCTGACAACAGGTTGTGGTCACTGAAAACAAGGAAAGGTTTTTTACGCCTGACCACCGGCGATTTGGATACCAGTTTCCTGCAGGCAAGGAACACCTTAACACAGCGCACCTTCGGGCCTACATCATCAGCCCTTACCTCGATCGATGTTTCAGGAATGAAAGACGGTGATTTTGCGGGTCTTTGCCTTCTGCAAAAGGATTTTGGGTGGGTAGGTGTAAAAGTGAACGGGAAAAATAAAACATTGGTGATGGTAAATGCCTCAGGTGGTAATCCGGAAGAAGTCGCCCATATAACGTTGAATAAAAATACCGTCTACCTGAAAGCCGATTGCAATTTTACAGATCGAAAAGATATCGCGGAGTTCTATTATAGTTTGGACGGCAAATCATGGCAGCATATAGGCACATCATTGAAAATGAAGTATACCTTACCTCATTTCATGGGGTATAGATTTGGCTTGTTCAACTATGCGACTAAAGAGGCGGGAGGATACGCTGATTTTGATTATTTCCGCATTTCAGGGGATCTCACACAGCATTTGTCCTCCTACCAGCCCTAAGGAAAGCATTTAATCAACCGGGGCTTTAAAATACTAAAGCCCCACCTGAAACTTCAATACGTTGTCCCGTTACCCATTTCGAATCGTCTGAACACAGGCATGCCCCTACCCCACCTATATCATCTGGTGTTGCGACCCGATCTAAGGCCGCAATGCTGGCAGCCCATGCCTGTGATATGAACGAAAAACATATTGAAGAGCAGCCCAGGTACATGTAGGACTTTTACACCGCAGTGAACGGGAAGAGGCTATCTTCATTTCATTTCGGAAGATAGCCTCACAAAGTCTTTAAAAATCGAAATCAGTTGTCCCTGTCCAGACGGTGTCTGTCAACTGAAAATGGGGAGTTACATTCAGCGAATCTGTATTCAGAAATACGGAGATGGCAGTCAGTGAGCTGCGTAGGGGCCGGATGGGTTTAGTGCCTAACACCACCGCATTTCCGCTTCCATTGATCCAGGTAAGTGTGACCTGCAGCTGTGCCCCGGGGATGGAATCCTTCGCCCTGAAAACGTCGGCCGTATATATCTGGATGGGAAGGGTATCGTTGGTTCGCATGGTATCGGGTATCATCTGTCCACCGTAGGTAGCTTGCAGGTAACCACTGGTCAGGTTATGGATATCGTAGCGGATAGCGAAAGACAGCCTTCTTAATTGAAGGCTAATTGTCGTATTGCTTGCATTGCGGGCCGTGTAGTTGGTACTACCGAAATAAGTATCTGCTTCTGACAAGGGGTAATTAGCAAAAGCGTTTGTAAGGGTATCGGTTACGATCCTCATATTGTCAAGGGAGTCGATGAACCCGGTTTCCATTGTTTCATTTGCAGCATAGAACATGCGATTGCGCAGGGTACGATGTATAGGATAGGCATATTGCTTATACCCATCCGTTGAAAGTTGCCACCACAATCCCATCCCGCTGCCTCTTTTGATAGCAGCTACATTGACGATGTAAGAGCTGTCTTTCAGCAGATCGATACTGATACTGTCAGTGTTGTCAAACAATCCCTGCGCATATAAAGTGCCCTGTCCTGTTCTGATATTCACACCATAAATAGTGCTGTCGTAGGCTGATCTGGCGCCAGATCCGGTTGTGCGAAGATCACCTATACTGGTCGTAATGTCACCGCTTAGCTGTAAGTGTATAGTCACTTTTTCGGCAGTGTTGGGTGAAGGTGGGGGTTGCGTGGTAGCATCTCTTTTGCAGGAAAAGAAAAATGCAGCGAGTATGAAGAGGTAATTTTTCATAATGATAATTACTTAGAATCTGATAGGAGTATTTGTTGACCATGATGTGGTTGAATATTTCAGGCTGAGCGTATTCTTGCCTGTGGTAGTACTACTATCCAGAGCGGGCAGTGTAATATTCACGTTGAGGAGTTGATTCCGGCCGGGCGTAGGCAATGCAGTCGTGCTGCTTCCTATCGTATAAGTACGACCGTCAGGCAACTCCCATTTAATGCCTGCGTTGATATTATATTCACTTAGTATTGGCAAAGTATCTGCCGTTAAGAAAGCGATAGCAGAATAGATACCCAGGTCCTTATTAATAGTGTTAGGATACAATACTTTGCTGGGTAAATAATTGGGCCAACCGAAAGTAACCACCAGTCGTCCCTGTGTGAGCTGGGGGCAAGTGTATTTAATTCCGAATACCAGCCGACGCATGGGGATAGTAATGGTGGGATGGGTAGCATCGACGGTATAACCTTTTACTTCTCCGGCGTAGGTGGTGGCTTCAGCCAGGCTTCCAGTGAAGATCCCGCCGGTGCTATCACTGGTAAAGGTCTGATAGTCGTTGCCATTCTCTCCAAATCCGTAAGCATAGCCAGGAATGTTGGGGACGTAATCCAAATGGTTCTGCACGATCCCAGACATGGGATAGATGAAGAGACGTTTGCCGTCGTCCTGTAAATTGCCATAGATCCATCCCCATTCATAAACATCGGTGTAAAATCCATAGCCGGTGCCGCTTTGCAATACTACCAGCCTGATTCGGTAGGTGTATGCCGGGTCAAGCAGAAAATGGATAGAATCGGGGTTGTCAAAGATCCCCAGGGCGTATGTGGTACTGCCATTCCAGACCTGTACAGAATAGTAAGTGCTGTCGCGTGATGTTCTGCCGGTGATCTTGCCGTTTATCGTGCTGGCAGACTGATCGACGGTAAACTCACCTCCGGGCTGAAGGGTTACCATTACTTTTTGGGAGGGTGTGATCGGTGAGGTAGGTTTGGTGTCTGCATTCTTTTTACATGAACAACAGTACAGGACAAAGGCCACCCCGCAAACAATCAGGGAGATTGTAGTTCTCATTTTTTCGGTTGTTGGGTTTAATTATTCTAAGGAAATGCTACACTTTCCGGGCTGATAGGCAGATAGGTATAGCATAAAAGAAATAGTAGTAATTGTAATTGTTTCCCCTTGAGAATAGCAATTTACGGCAAATTTTGGGTCAGAAGATTACTTGTAGTAGTAGACTGAGTAAGGGGTTTGGTACTTCCACCTTTCTTCATTGGCAATTCGTTTGACTTTAACCCTTGCCAATATTCAAACATCGGAACAATGCGCTGAATTGTTTTACAGAGATCCGCACGCTCTGCTATGGAACCTTGCGGACGCACACATTAAAACAGAAAAATGGTTACAGGAAAGCGGCTTAACCTATACCATTCTGAGAACCTCTTTATACATGGAGTATATACCCTACTTTATCGGTAATGTACTGGAAACCGGTATGATTTACCTTCCTTCAGGTAACGGTAAAATGAGTATGGCCTTACGTTCGGAAATGGCAGAGGCAGCAGCAGTTGTTCTAACTACAGAAGGACATGAAAACAAATCCTACCATTTTGTGAACTCGGAAGCCTGGGGGTATGAAGAAATAGCAGTTTATATTACTGAGGCCACTGGAAAAACAATCCGATATATTTCACCCACCGGACAGGAATTCAGGTCTGCCTTACAGCAAAAAGGGATAGCAATGCCGGAGGAATACATCAGTATTATATTGGCACAGGCTGCGGGAGAGGGAGAGATCGTAAGTGATGATATGGAGAAACTTATTGGTAGAAAACTGACTCCTATGAAAGCATTTTTGCAGAAATTGTATCAGCCCGGCTGATGTCAGGAGGCTTCAGTATATCGGGGAATAAGCAAAGAACCATGAGACGCGGTCATCCTTCAATTCTCTTCAACGGTTCACTGATATGCATACGCAGATTGCCATCCCGTGCCTTCTTATAGGCTTGTTGAAGCATAGAGACCGATTTTATCGTACCCACACTCAGCAGTGTACGACAGATCTCCGACTTTAGGCTGCTATCCGCATATGTAAATTCTTCAATGAGCAACTCCTCCACTTCAGGATCATTTGTATGAGCCAACGCTTTAACTGCCGCCCTCATAATAGCTGCGGTGCCTTCTTTCAGGTATCTTTTAATGGGCGCTATATTCATATCACTGCCTTTGTCTACCTTCCCGAGCCGCGATAATATCGATACAATAACGTGTTCATCGTTACTGTTGTCCACAACATCGATCAGGAAGCTGCATAACTCTGCGTCATTGGTGTTTCCGCAAATACTGCCCAAACACCTGTATATATCCGGCAGCTGCCGGGCGTATACTTCGTCATGCAATAATGCCAGTAGTTCGTTTTTGTGTTTCGGAGAAGATAATTCAAAGGAACGTTGCATGGCAAACCAGGAAACGTCGTCTTCAGAGCTAAAGTGTCCGTTTTGTTGTTGCGCAGCTATTATGGGGGAAATGTGCGCTTCAGAGCTCATGTGAAGCAACAGTGTTTTCATATCCATTTTCTGCATTTCCGCTATCAGTTTCTTTTTAACTGACGTCAGTTGACGCTCCTTATTTTTAAAGAAAGAAAAAAAGGCCACAGGTAAGGGTTTAGGTAACTAATATACAAAATCCCCGGGATATGCATGGTAGCAATAATAAAGCGAAAGAGACTGGTGAACGGCGATTAACATGCTGCCGGCAGCATTATGTCACTAAATCTCCTTTACAGCAGCGTATTCAATACGCCGCCATCAGCCCTTATTGCAGCACCATTGATACAACCAGCAAGCGGACTACAGAGATAAGCAGCAATGCCCGCAATTTCATCAGGTTCAATAAATCGCTGGAGCAATGAATGGGCATTTGTATTCTGGAAGATAGCTGCTTTCATCTCCGGTTCTCCGATATTATTGGCCTGCGCGATATGTTTTACTGCATCGGACACGCCATCCGAATATGTTGGGCCGCCCAGTATGGTATTTACCGTCACCGCTGTTCCTTTGGTAAGTTTGGATAAGCCATTGCTCAGAGATAGCATAGCCGTTTTGGTGATGCCGTAGTGGATCATATTGGCAGGAACGTTCACCCCGGATTCACTGCTGATAAACAGGATCCTCCCCCATTGTTGGGCAATCATCTTCGGTAATACCATACGCGACAAACGTACGCCGCTCATTACATTTATATCAAACATGTTCTTCCATTCACTGTCCTCAATGCGCCCGAAGTCTTTTAATGCGAAAATACCAACGTTATTCACCAGGATATCAATAGAAGGAAGCTTTTCCAGCAGCTGATATACTTCGTGTTCGCTTGAAAAATCAGCAGCTATACCAGTAACATCAGCTTCCGGCCTAATGGCGATTAACTTCCGCATCGCTGCGTCTATTTTATCCTGTGTTCTCCCGTTAATAATAACACGCGCTCCCTCTTTCACCAACTGTGCTGCGATCGCAAACCCTATTCCTTTTGTAGAGCCGCTAATAAAGGCTGTTTTCCCTTTTAATTGCAAATTCATATGTATCTACTATTATTGTAGTGATCGTTACAAATATCTATAAAAAAAAGTCAGCCTAGCGCTGACAGTTGTAATTCTATTAGTTTTTGCAGGCTTTGCGGGTTAGGATACATACGCCTGGTGACATTGAGGCCATTCCAAACGGTGATCAGGTAACGTGCCAGCAGCTCTGCAGAAGACGGATTGGTGACCTCTCCCTTTTCCTTCCCTTTTTGTATTGCCCATGCGAACATCTTCTCCACTTCTTTCAATATAATTACCGCTTCCTGTTCCAGTTCTTCGTCCAGAAAAGTCATTTCTACTACGGTATTGGACACAATACATCCTTTCAGATGGTCTTTCTCATTGGCTGTTGCCAAAGACCTGAAAAAAGCCTTAATATCATTAATGGGTGAATTACTTGCTTTTAACTGTGCTTTAAATGCCATAAACGCTTTCCTGCGTTGCTGCAAAGCTTTGCTGAAGAGCTCTTTTTTGCCTCCCTTAAAAGTATTGTAAAAGCTACCACTTCCCATATCCATCGCTTTCAACAGGTCATCGAGCGACGTGGCTGCATATCCTTTCTGCCAAAATACCTGCTGGGCTTTCTCTACAACATTTTCCTGGTTAAAGGTGGATGGTCTGCCTTTCATATTTTTGTAATAATCATTACAAATGTATGAAAAATAACATTTCGGTGGTAAAAATCTAATGTGCTTACTTGCTACAACCTGGCGGAGTAAACTATTTTCAAAAAATCTGATCAAAGGGCCTGATCCCGCCAACACGGACCTTACATTTATAGAACCACTATCGCAAAAGAAGTATAGCCTGGATCCGGATGCATTTGATATCATACAAAAACCACCGTTTACAATAAGTTCGCTTCCACAAACTGTTCAATTGGTAATGACTTCCCTGCGATCTTTAGGATTACCAGATGGAACCTGTTACCGTGACATTTTTACTGCCGCCCAAAACGCCGGCTTGCATCTCTGCCCGCCAGAGATAGGACTTCAGCTACAACTGCATTATATGGACCAGCCTTTTGAAGAAACATTGGTGATCGGTATGCAGCCGCTGGAAGACAATGACGGCCTTCCCAGCGTCTTCACGGTTCATCATTGGGATTGGGCAGTGGCACTGGGTGCAGCATGTTGCGGTATGAGCAATGTTGAAGACGAATGGCATGCAGATAGTAACTGGGTTTTCATGATCGGATAAAAACATTATAATACACGATTTCAGCCTGTATTACTCTCTCCAGAAAACTGTTGAAGAAAAATCGCTTTTATCTATAAATCCTTTATACCTTGAGTCTAAGGCATTGTGCCTATTATCCCCCAACACAAAAAATGCATTCTCAGGCACTTTAACCGGTCCAAAATTATCGGAGTTCCAATCGTTATTGAAAATACTACTTATAGCTGAATCCTTATATGATTGCAAAATAACTTTTCGTTTTCCCTGTAAGTTGTGTTCTCTTGCGAAATCATCCGACAGGGGGATGCACAAAGAATCTGCTGACAATGTTATCACAAAATCTTTTGGCACGGTAACTAAAGTCTTTATATGTTCAAACTCTTTTTTTGTAAGAATGTAGTTGTGACTCAGTTTTAAATCCTTATCAAGGTTTTGGTTATTAACGAATAATATACCATTTCTTATTTCTACAATGTCACCGGGCAACCCACACAATCTATAAATATTAGGCTGTCTGCCGAAAGGCGATTCTCCCATAAACCAGATAAAATCCAATCTCTTTGGCGTGATAAACCTTGATCCCAGCATACCACCGTTTATTTTTATAGAAGGTTCATTTGCTATAGTCGGGGCTTTGTAGTATTGAAAAACATTGACCCATTTAACTGTTGTCCAAAGTCCGAAGACAATACATACAAATACTAAGATAAATTTTCTTTTGTTTTTCATTTAGCGATGTCTTTTAATTTGCATCCGGTTTAGATGCTATGTTTGTGAGGGATTATACGGACGAGATCAAATATATAGTAAAATATTATACAATTTAAAGGTATTCGCCGTATTTTTAGACGCTATGAAATGTAATTAGAATAGATTTGAAAAACAAAGTATGAATAACAAAATCTAACAAAGAGTTTGAAATACGTTTTCCCTAATATATTTACTCAGTTCTCACTATTTAGATACCGGCCATGAATGAAGCACGTAAACAATTTCAGGAAGTACTCGATGAACTCTATACACTTACAACACAAAAGAAAGTAAAGTTTCTGGAAGCCCTGATATTCTATTTTACAATTACCGCTCGTGGAATATGGTCGGATGATAAATCATCCGATGCTGAAAAGGTAGGAGCATTCAAATGGTTGAACGAGTTATCACATAGAATCTGGAATTTACGGTTTGAGCTCCAACGAGGTGAAGATAACGATAGTATCGTCCGACTGTATGAAAACATACAATTTTACGGCGAACAGTCTGGCCTATTGAGCAATCATTTGTTACCAGCAATTTTGGCTGCCTTCGAAAATTTTAAAGCCAATTCGTCTTTATGATCAATATTACCTCGTTCGAGATGCTTGACAATGCCATCAGGCTGGCTGGCGGAAAACCTGTTGTACTGGAAGCTTTGTGGGATGGAGATACCGCTGGATGGTATTTGTATTTGAACTTACATGTAAAAGTAAAAAAACTCTTTTCTACCAAAAAGGAAGTTAAGTATATAGGTACAATCCGCCTGGGGCAAGATATCAGGTTATTCAATGGCACAGTACCACCCTGGCCTGAGGCAGAGTTGGCAAAAGAATGGGGTAAGATAGCCAGTGAAAAATATGGATTGATTTTTTACTTTCCATCAGATAAAGAACCGGATAGTGATTGCCCGGGTTGGGATTCAAGGCATTTGGCCATTCAATGTGCTGATTGCGCGAAGATGATCATCCCTACCGACAGCCCTTACCTGCCAAAGGATATTTGTTATAGTTGTCATCTAAAGCGGGAGTTCAGGAATAACATAAAAAATGCCGAACCTTACGACGATGGCATCATTTTGTACATGGTAAAAGATAAAGCCTATCATCATTTAGGCTATAGTAGTTTTTTAGATGAATTTGCCATCGCCCCGTTCATTGCCGATACTGTGCAAGCCCGCCGTAAGGGAAAACAGGTAGATATCGTTACCCTTAACGAGCTGGATATCTCAATTATAAAAGGAAAAATTGAGCAGGTGCTTGATGAAAAAGTGGCAGTTTATAAATCGGCAGAATTTCCACCTAATTTCCCTGAAAATTTTAAAAGTAGGATCAAAAGATATACGGTCCAATACAAGGGAAATACATACGAATTGATAGAGCAGTTTGACAAAGAGCATGCGAAAATTGGCGGTTTAGTGCAGGCGCTCAAAATGGTTGATAAAGCCATTTCCGGGAATTACTGTTTCAAGATCTATTTCAGGAATGGGTTTACTTACCGGGATGATGCTGTATTACGGTTTGTGAACTTTGTTAGTAATGGCTCAACCTCCCTGGCGGCTATTGAGCAACAGTACAGCGGCACATTAACGAAAACGGAGGTGCAGGATACGGTTAAAAAGATGGAGAAGGCTGGTTGTTTGAAAATAGAGGGAGAAATTGTACAGGCTACAGATCTAACCGGGAAACTATTGTAGATTGATAAGATCTACGATGCAAGCGTTTACACCTAAGTTTAAGAGATAGCCATAAATCTGATTAATTCAATTATAATAGGCAATAAAACTACAACGCATGGAATCTGTATGGTTATTTAATGGAGAAACAGGACGATTTGCCTCCGCAGTTTTTACAGAATTAACTTTTGCTGAAGATTGGGTTAAAGCAAACCGATTGACAGGAACCCTGACAAGGTACCCAGTCAATATTGGGGTTTATGACTGGGCATTGAATGAAGGAATATTTAACATAAAAAAAGAAGAACATACAAGTCCGGTATTTATCGGCAATTTCACTTCTGCCGGTCAGGAGCACTATCATTATGAAAATGGAGATAGATCTTAATGGTAATCCGTTCGAATAGCTAAAATCTCATTGAAAAATGAACTATTCCACATTAATGCCATTGCAATAACGCATGCCCCCATAAATGCACCTTCTGGCATTCCAAAAAATATCGTCTGGTAATGAACTAAGCTTTATTTAACGCCCCCTTTTCAATCAATATTGCCACACATGTGATCTGGCAAAAGTGATTCAGGGATTACACCAATCGCAATACATAGGTGATTCACAGGTTTTTTGATGCGGATACCTGCGTTCCTCAGTATAATTGCATTTTTGACAACCAAAAACATGTGATAGTGTACTTTTCGTAGGCAATGAGCACAGTTCACACGGCAATCCTGCTACGACCTCAATTACATCGAAACCTGGTGTTTTACACTGAGGACATAAGCAGCGAATAGAACTAAGGAGCTTTAATGTAACTTCCTCAATGACCTTCATTCGTGTAGGATTAAACATAGCTCTCATATCTGTCTCAAGGAAGAATTGTTCCTGCGTATGTAGATACGTCAAAGCGACCTCTCTCAATTTCTCCCACGTATGTATTCCCTTTACGATACCATCTAGCGCATTTTTCTCCTTTCTCGCAATTATTGCGTGGGACGGGAAAAGCGCCGCATTCGCAAATTGCTCTACATCTTGCCACGATTTCATGACGGCCCCATAAAAATTAGTGTTAGTCGTTACAATCCTGGCTTTGAACTCGAGGCCGTTCTGCAAGTCTGATAGAACAACGATCTCATCGTCGGCAGACGCGAATAAAATACCTGGATGAGGCCCAAAAGAGCCCTCGCTGCTTATTGCGAGCGAACAGTCGTATTGTTCGCTCGCAGCTTTACATTTCAACCTGGCTGTCTGGAGTGGGTCGTTTAATCTTTCAATTTCTCCACTGAATGTGCCAAAGCGGTCTGTATCGAAATACTTCGGAATAACTGGGATCAACCCCAATTGTTTAAGCACCGGTACAATAACTTCTTCTTTTTTGTGCATAGTAGCAATCACTACTTTTCGCCCAGCAAAAAACTCCATTATCATGCATTTTGATAGTCAGGACAGAACTCAAGCGTAAGACTTGCACGAAGCGCAACATGCTTGTAGCTACCATTCTTCAGAAGCTGATTGATCCTCCTGTGCTCGCTTTCTAATTCTTTTATTCTTTTCTCACTATGCTTAATGTTCTCCTCAGACGAATTCACAGTATCAATTCTGGCAAGGTGAAAATCAATCTTAACCTTTAAAAGCCTGGACAAAAGCGTCTCTGCTTCAGCAGCAGTGTATCTGCCATCTACTAACAATGTATCCATATTATTTATTTCTGGTTTGACGATTACTGTCCCTGCGCTGCCGTGAACGCTGGCTTTCCGTCCATTAAATAGAGGTTTTCTGTTTTAATGACCGCTAGTTTGCAATGATGTACTTTTTGTAGCAGGTCTATTACCACCTGGTAACTCACTCCTTGTTGCGAGTCGCGGGTAAAGCGGCAACGCCAGTGATCCGTGCAGAATGTTTCCGGAAAACCGTTGGGCCAAACCTTAGTACCTCTGTTGGTGATCATTTTCAATTCCATACCACCTGACTCCAGTCCTTTTAGAATTTCTGCAAGATGCTCAGGGTTTCTATCCTTGTGGTGAAGGAAAATGTCCACGCCTACCAGTTCTTTCACTGCTTCATGTGTTGGTGACAATTGAATATCGAAATGTTTGTCGCCATTTGCGTAGCTCACTGTCGCGAATTTCAGGGGAAAGCTCCCCAACCGATCGACAACAGCATCCGCAAATTCCTGTGTCCCTACTTTTTTCCTAGAAATTGTCTCCTTGTAAATATCAGCAGTGTGAATACCGTCCTCTATCGTTCTAAGCCAGGCATTGTGTATTCTTTCAGCAACATCCGATTGTTTGATATGGACCAGCATCTGAACGGCCGCAAGGATCAGGCCGGATGGGTTAGCTGTATTCAAACCGGCAATCCCTGGTGCCGAACCGTGAATGGCTTCAAACATTGCAAATCCATCGCCGATGTTTGCACTTCCTGCTAGTCCGACCGATCCTGTAATTTGCGCAGCTACATCACTTAGAATATCTCCGTATAAGTTCGGCATTACAATGACATCGAATGCCTCAGGGGTTTCTGCAAGCCTGGCGGCACCTATATCTACTATCCAGTGTTCTTTTTCCAGGTCGGGGTACTCCTCTCCTATTTGATTGAAGGTCTTATGGAAAAGACCATCTGTCATTTTCATAATATTATCCTTGGTAAAGCAGGTCACCTTTTTTCGACCATAAGCGCGCGCATATTCAAAGGCATACCTGATGATCTTCTCTGTACCCGGCTTGGAGATCAGCTTCAGGCATTGTATCACTTCATCCGTTTGTTGATGTTCAATACCAGCATACAGGTCTTCCTCATTCTCTCTTACTATCACCACATCCATTATGGGGTGTTTAGTGTGTATGTAGGGGTGATAGGACACGCACGGACGAATATTTGCATAGAGTCCCAGGACTTTCCTTGTAGTTACATTAAGGCTTTTGAAGCCACCACCCTGGGGTGTTGTTATAGGGGCTTTAAGAAACACTTTTGTTTTCCTCAGGGAATTCCAGGCATCGTTACCTATTCCGGACGAATTTCCGTTGAGGTAGACTTTTTCGCCAATTTCTATTTCTTCGATTCGTATGCGGGCCCCTGCCGCTTTTAGTATTTTCAAACAGGCCTTCATTATTTCAGGGCCAATTCCATCCCCGTGTGCCACGGTAATAGACGTAAGATTTTGTGTCTGTTCAGTCACTACTGTTGATTGATCGTTGAGCGTGTTGGTCATAATATATTTGTCGATTAAAGTTTTGCCTGGTTCTACTTTTTCTGGTTGGAACTTTAAGTCCGTTAAGTCCCGCCGCCTATAATCCCGATTTTCAAGTCATCAAACATCATTGGCTTTTTTTGTTCTGTTCACAAGGCAAATGTCTATCTAATGTTCCATTAATTTCTATTTAACTTTAGTATGTATTTCATAAATAATATTTATGGATCACCTCCATCATTTCATTTATCTTTATTTAACTTTGAAACAGGAACCATAAGTATCATTTATGAATTACACGCTCAATCAGCTGAAAATTTTCCTTAAGGTTACGCAAACTGGTAGCATCACCAAGGCTGCAGAAGAGTTAAACCTCACGCAGCCAGCAGTTTCTATACAACTAAAAAATTTTCAGGATCAATTTGAAATTCCTCTCACAGAGGTCGTAGGCAGGCAATTATATGTCACGGATTTCGGTAAAGAGATAGCGGTTACAGCTGAGCAAATACTGGAAGGAGTCAACACGCTAAACTATAAAACGCACGCTCATAAAGGACAACTTACAGGCAGGTTAAAACTTTCAATAGTCTCTACAGGAAAGTATGTAATGCCATATTTTCTTTCGGACTTTTTAAAACTACACCCCGGAATTGAGCTTGCAATGGATGTTACTAATAAAGCCAAAGTCATAGAAAGTTTAGAAAATAACGAAGTTGACTTTTCCCTGGTTTCGGTTTTACCTGAATCACTTGCCATAGACTATGTAAAGCTTATGCAGAACAAGTTATTTTTAGTAACAAATCGTGCCATGGAGTTAAATAAAGGTAGTTATAACAATACTGTTTTTGAAAAATTAGCCATTATATACCGGGAACAGGGCTCTGCTACAAGGCTTGTTATGGAGCGTTTTATACAGGAAAACAAAATCCCCGTTCTCAAAAAAATGGAACTAACTTCAAATGAAGCGGTAAAGCAGGCAGTAATTGCAGGTTTAGGATCATCCATTATGCCCCTTATTGGTATTAAGAATGAATTAGAGACAGGAGAACTACAGATAATTCCGGTAAAAAAATTCCCAATCAAAACACATTGGCATTTGATCTGGCTAAAAAATAAAAAATTTTCTTCCGCGGCTAGTTCTTATTTAAATTATATCAGGCAGGAAAAGGACAATATTATACACAATAAGTTTCATTGGTTTGAAAATTACTAATTGAAGCTATTAGAATAATTTCCTCGGAAATAAACTGGCCAAAAATTTTTACGTTCGCATTTTTAAACTGAAGATGCAACGTCTACTCGATTTACCGATTGTTTATTTGCTTTTATTGTTATACATTTAACCACCTAAATGACCTCGTTAATTCCTATGACAAGCCCGAAAGCTGAATTTTTCTCCTGTGAAAATCTCTCTCAATCAGATGCCTGCGCAAAAGAGTATCTTTTCCGTGTATTGGACAATGGACATATTTATCCGGTTACCTCAAGAAGCAATGAAGGACCTACTTTCACTGATGAGCGTGATGTATGGGGCTTATTAAAGCCTGACGTGGCTACTTTGTTAATCAGAGAACAGCTGGTAAATATCCCAGGGGAGCCATCTTTTGTACTTTCCATTTGAGTATGCGTAATTCATACCAATAGGAACACCTCCTTTTAATTCAAAAATGCATCTATTGATACATTACTGCCTGGAGTATGTTAACTAATACGGATTCGCATTCAGGAAATCAGCATCAGGCATCCAATACTCTTTCAAAAAAGCATATACATTTATCATTACTTCTACTAGACGTCTATGACAAATAAAGAAAAAATAAAGGTTTTAAGACGGAAATTTGTATCAGCCACTGTTAATCTGGAACATGTCAATAATGCAATCAGATCGAAACAACCCATTCCATTGGAGCTGGTAGATGAAACCATTGCGGATGTAAATACAATGGGCGCTTTGTTTCCCATGCAGTTCGAAGACAGGTATGGAGATAAAGAGGAACCGACAGTATTTATCAATATGCGTGATCCGGAAGATGAGCCAACCCAGGCGACTGGCAGAATAAGGGGGTTGACAGCTTCTTATGCGCGTATTGTTATTGAAGACATTAAGTTCGATGTGCTGAATATTGTAATGGTATACGAACCGGAAGAAAACACAGTGGAAAAATACAAACCACTGTTTATGCAGCAAGCCACCTGGTGTTTTAACCATTTGCTGGAAAAGTCAACATTAAGTGCATGGGAAAAGGACAAGCTGATAATATATGCCAATCAGCTGGGATATTATATGTCCAGAGATGTACAGGATGTCGGTAAGCTGCAGCAGGCACTGGAAGTATTACAGGTAGGGTATCGTTACTCCGAATGGCACCAGCATGGTTACATAAAACATACTTTTGTGGATGTATTACTGAAACTGGGCCGTACAGAGGAGGCATATGCTATTATCATAGAAGGACTCGAATACAATGAAAACTTCGAGTATTTCAAGGAATATAAGAATGATGAAAAGTTCATACAGTGGCAACAGGAGTCGGACAACGAAAAGGCGGTCGCCATGAGGCACAACCGACAGGCGAAGCAGGAATTGTTGAACGCGATCATTGCAGAAGAACAGGATATCCGTCATTCATTTAAGCATCCCCATCATCCGCTGGTTGTACAACATACCGAGGCATTGATCGCGATAAAGCAATATATGTTAACGCTCCGCAAGCGCGCACTAGCAAAGATGAGTCTAAATAAACTGGAAAAATACAAAAAGAACTATATCCTGTCTACTGCCACAGTGCAGGAACTGGAAGCATTCGAAGCTACCCACGAGGTGTCATTACCAGGTGATTACAAAGCCTACCTGCTGGAGATCGGTACCGGTGGCGCTTACTTTATGGAAGGCGACGTGCCTGCTATTCAGGAATTAGGCGCAAATGAGATCGACAGACTTAAAAAGCCTTTCCCTATAACGAACGATAAAATACATGATGTACGAAATTTTTATGGTGTGAAGGCATGGGTATATTCAGATAGTAATGACTGGATAGAAAATGGTGTTTTGCCCGAAGGGACAGATATGGAAGCCATGTTTGGCCTACCAGAAAATGCCAGACTGGATGATGGATGTATTTCCCTCGGCTACTCCGGCGGAAGAAACCAATTATTGCTGGTAGCGAATGGAGAATTTGTAGGACAGGTATGGTCCGACAGACTGGGATACGGGGCAGAAGCGTTTGGTTGCTTTGGCGCCGCTTCTACTGAAAGGCTTACATTATTGCCATTCATTGCAGCTAGTTTGCGCGCGCAGGTAGAGAATGATGAGGATGAGAGCGGTGATTGGTTGTAAAAAGAGCAGCGTAGAATAGCTGGTACCAAATCCAAAGGTACAGCTGCTTCTAAGTAATTTTTACGCTAATAAGCTATTGAGGGAGGGACGCAGGTCTTTCCCTCTTTTTTTATATTGGCCACCTGTAATCTTAAACCTGTAATACTAATTCCATTGCTCTCTTGCAATCCCCCAAAAGATGAGGTACGGGCATACTAACAAGTTACCCTTCCAACTACGGCAGAATCAATGTTGTAAATATCAACGGGATAAAGGAAGAAGTATCCTGAATGCTTATTGTCTTAGTGGCTTATTCATCCTCCTTTGGGGTACCACCTGATTACCTTGAAATATTTTTCCTAAATTTATATCCAAAATTTCTATTTATCATTCGCGACGGGGACTAACGAACCCAGGATACCACCACAGCCCCAGGCCCTGATCGCAAACTATAATTTTTTATGAAGCACCCACTCCTAACAACATTTTTAACTAGCACACTGTTCTTCAGCTGTCATAGTAGACAGACAAAGAGCACCTATATTACTGAGACACAACCTAAAAGACTATGGAAAATTTTGAATATACCCTGGAATCCGCACATCCGAAAGCACAGGCATTAATGACGGATAAATTTTTCTGGAGTTCAATCGAAGAAACTGCACCATTCGGAAGTGACGATGGTTTCGATGCTGCATACGGCTTTAGAGAGTGGAGATTACTAAACAAAACTGCAAGCCCCGTAAACTATTTGAAAGACCTGATTGAAAGGTGGCATTATCCTTACTTCGACTACAACGAAATGGATACAACAAAAATCAAAGAGTACATTACCAGAAAAGGAAATCTTGACGAAACAGCAATTCAACAACAGATACAAACACTGAAGGACATAAATAAAAATACAGGTGACACTTCATCAATGATGATAGATGACAACCAGCTAAGAGAAGCGATAATTTCATCATCAAATAGAATAGGTGGCTCATTTTTATTGGGACAAGACAATGCAATAATTGGAATTGGCTTTGCACAATTTGTGTTAGAAGGACGTATTGACCAGGACATCAAAAATTTAACAATCACTGCTATTAACAGGCAATTACTTCCCGTGCTCATTAATCGTTATGACGACAACTATCGTGAAAAAAGAAAACAACAATTGACAAAAATGCTTGAAGTCATAAATAAAGCAAGTTCATAGTTTAATGTGACAAAAAGCTATGAGCATCACACAGAAAAAATGCAGCATGCATCGTTTTCACTCCGTGATCTTCAAGGGATTCAAACAATAGAGTTGGACTATCCACCGCAGAAAACTCCGGCAACGCCTTTTCGATAAATAACTCCAATGCTTTCCTGGAAGTGTCATATGGCATGCCACCAAAATCGACCTGCCAAAGTATTTCATCAATATGATACCACTCCTTTAACTGGTAAATGGTATCAATAACCAATGACGGATCGCCAAATGCAACAGCTTTGGTCTAAATAAACTTCAAAAGTATCGAATTCATAAGGAAGATGGGCCCGCGCAAATCCTACATCAAGCCGGCCATTGCTGATCGCATCCACCATAGCTGTCCATCCGCTATTTTTACAGGATGATGAAACGCAGGCAATACGCATCCCGTAATCAATCTGATATTTTGTGTAGCCACGGCTACTGCGGTCAGAAAAATGAGTGGACTGGCCGGATTGATGTTGTAAGTACGGATCATGCACCTCATCTAATAGGTAAAAAAATCAAACCTACACTCAATCCTCGGGCGGCGGTCCAATGGTGCAACATTCATTGGTGGCAATGCTTGAATTGACCTTGACAGGCCAGTTAACCCTTGAAAGAATAGCAGATGTAATGTGCCATAATTCTGCTGATTTATATAAAATAAAGAACCGGGGATATATCAAAGAGGGATACTTTGCAGACCTTGTTCTTGTTGACCTGAATGAGAGGTGGCAGGTGAATAAAAGCAATATTCTGTCCAAATGTGGATGGAGTTCTTTTGAAGGAAGGTTCTTTTCGTCGAAGATAAAATTTACGATTGTCAACGAGCATATTTGTTACACAAACGATAAAATTGCAGGTGAGCCCAAAGGTGTCAGGCTTGAACATTACGTCTAACAATGGATTTTACTGCTAATTCATCTGCTTATATCTCATTAAACACTAAAAAACAAATAATGGAAAATCAGAAAAATCAATTTAATCTTTTAAATGGTAATTTCAATGGGGAAGATGCAAAAGCAATTCTGGCAACATTGCTCAATGATAAGATGTAATATCACCGGCTTAGAAATTTAAGTCACGAAGAGCGATTCGGAAATCGCTGAACCACATGCGATAGAACGCATTGCCGAACTAAAGAAGACCTTTCAAGATGTCATGTCTTATCTTAAGCAGTATGAAGGCAACGCTGAGTTTGAAATACATGCTGATATCAGTATCAGGCTTGTTAACTGACAACTTATAACTGAATTCATTTTTTATTTTTAAAGGGCAGTGTCCCAAGGTTTTTAAAAAATTCGACCAGGGGGCATGAATAAATCGATACCGATTCACCTAAACTATAACTCCAAACACCAAAGGTTCGTAAAACCAGCGTTTTAAATGCCTGCTGAGATCCCTTGCTATGCGGGTATTATATAAGCTATTGCTTACGCAATAAGCATAAAAATATTTATAATACTCATTCTCGTGATAGCAGACCTAACTTTTTTTTCGAAGTTCTGTAACATTTTGTCCGGGTAGGTATCAAATGGCAAAACCAAATAAATGAAAAAATACCCGAGCTTAGCTATTTTTGCGCTATTTACAATGCTATATGCGCATGCATCCGGTCAAACTACAGCCGACAGGCCCTTTGAAGTGAAGAAAAGCGGACAGGGCAAACTGGCCATTATTTTTATACCCGGTTTAGGCTGTTCAGGTGAAGTATGGGATCAAACAGTAGCGCAATTAGAAAAAGATTACACTTGTTACACCTTAACCATGGCTGGCTTTTCAGGTACCCAACCACAACCTGAGCCAACCTTTGTTAACTGGGAAACGCAGATCGCCAGGTATATCAGGGAAAACAATATCCAAAAACCAATTATTATCGGACATAGCGTAGGTGGTGGTTTAGCTTTAGCGATTGCGGCCGATTTTCCGCAGCTTGTCAGTAAAATTATTGTAGTGGATGCCCTCCCCTGCTTATCGGCCCTGCAGTACCCTGCATTCAAATCAAGAGAAAACAATGATTGCACGCCTATGATCAACCAGTTTACTGCGATAAGCGACGACCAGTTCGAACAAATGCAGAAATCTACCGTTGCCGCACTTGTAGCTGACACCTCGGCTCAAAAGAAGGTGATTCGCTGGACTATACAATCGGACAGGAAAACATTTGCCGGCCTGTTTTGCGACTTCCTGAATACTGATCTGAGAGGAAAACTCAAATCCATCCAATGTCCCGCTTTGATTTTGCTTGAAAGCTCTTTTTCCCGTTTAAAACCCATTATTGAAGAGCAATATAAAGATCTAAAAGGCGCCCAATTACAATACTCATCAAAAGCGCTTCATTTTATCATGTTTGATGATGAGGAATGGTATCAGAATCAGTTAACCCGTTTTATAAAGCCGTAGAATGACATTTGACGAAATCTATAAAACATATTGGCAAAAGATCTTCCGATTGTGCTTGGGATACGTGAACGATTTCGATTGGGCAAAAGACATTGCACAGGAAACCTTTATCATTGTCTGGCAACAGCTGCCAAATTTCAGGAATGAATCAGCTATTGGCACCTGGATATTCAGAATAGCAACAAACAATTGTTTAAGGCAGATTAAGAAAGATAAACGTATATCCAAGGCAGCATTGCCCGTTGATCTTCAAGAAGAAAAACAGGTATCTATAGAACCACAGATCCGTTACCTGTATCAATGCATTGCTGAACTACCCGAAACAGATCGCATTATTATTTCTTTAGAACTGGAAGATGTAAGACAAGCTGAAATAGCCATCATTACAGGGCTAACAGAAGCTAACATCCGGGTAAAGATTCATAGGATCAAGGAAAAATTATCTCAAAAATTTAAAACTTATGAGCAGTAATATAAATTTCAAAACTTTATGGCAACAGCAGGCAGTGATTGAGCCCGATATGAAGGACCTGATGGAACGGTTGCAACAGTTTAAAAAATCAAATATCAACCTACTTATCAGGACCAATATCTCGCTGATTACAACAAGTTTATTGATCGGCATCATCTGGTATTATTACCAACCACAGTTCATCACGACTAAAATAGGCATCGTAACAATTATTCTGGCTATGGTTACTTTCCTGTTGGCTCAAAATAAGATGTTTGCGCAGTTCAAAAAAATAGACAATACAAGCGATAACCATCAGTATCTGCAAAACTTGTTGGTTATTGGAGATAAACAACGCTTTCTACAACATACCATGATGAATATATATTTCACGATGCTTCTGGCCGGCATTTGTTTATATATGTATGAATACACCTCCCGCATGACAATATTGGCGGGTATAATAACCTATACCGTGACCGGCGCATGGATTGCCTTCGTCTGGTTCTATTTAAGGCCCAGAACCATCAAAAAACAGCAGGCAAGGTTAGATGACCTGATCTCAAAATTTGAAGGGATTAACAGACAAATGCTTGATACTTGAAAAAACGACATAAACCCGTCAGATTATTATTATTTTTAACGTTCAGGCGCATTTAAACATAATAAATGACATCGAAAACCAATCTGCCAGTCTGGAAGACCGTATCTATCGGCATCAATCAAAAACTGGTAGAAGAGATCAAAGGACTTGCATCCGGAGCAACAGACCTTGCCTTCATAGCACCTATATCGCAAAAGAAATATACCCTTGATCCGGACGCATTCGATATCATACAAAAACCGGCTTTTAAAATCAGCAAGCTGCCCAAAACAATTCAATTGGCAATAACATCCCTGCGATCATTAGGGCTACCAGACGGCACCTGCTATAATGATATTTTTGCCGCCGCCCAAAGCGAAGGCTTACAGCTCTGTCCTGCGGAAACCGGATTTCAACTGCTTGTACAGTATATGGGCCAGCTTTACAAGGAAACCCTGGTGATTGCTATGTAGCCAATAGAAGACAATTACGGCCTTCCCAGTGTTTTCACTGTTCATTTATTGGAAAACATTAGATTTATAGTCTAACAACCATTTATGCTGTTTGTATTTAATATGTATTCAGCTCTTTTGCTACCTGCAGTGATCCAATGCCTTCTTTTTGCGTTTCTCTCAGCACTACGGTTGATCCGCGAAAAAAGAAAAAGCGACCTGTATCTCGCACTACTCTTGTTGGTAACAGGCATAAAACTTAGCTTCTGGATGCTGGGTTTTGCGGGCTGGTATGATAGCCATGATGGCTATACCACCTTTATGTTCTACTTTCCGTTTAGCATATATCTAACTGCCGGGCCCCTGGTTTATTTTTATTTTAAGAGCATCACAAACATTCATTTTCGGCTAACCAAAAAAGACTGGCCACACCTGGTGCTACCATTCCTGTTTATACTTTTAATCCTGGTAAAATATATCGTTGACTTCACTGCATTTTACCCTTTTCCCGCTACTGTCGATTACCAGTTCGGTACACGCGGCCCTTATGCGGAGTTGGACAAATCGCACCTGGTGACCTTGCTGGGCTTTGGCTCGTTCTTCTTTTACCTGCTGCTTACTTTAAAAAACATTCCAAAATACAAGCAGTATGTCAGCGAAAACTTTGCAAACAATGATCAGTTGAATTTAGGTTGGTTCCAATATATGTTATTGGCTATATTTTTGGGAGTTTTCATACTTTTCGGTTTCTGGCTTTGGGAATGGTGCTACGGTGAGATCACTTACAAAGTGGATTGGTACGGCTATATTGCTCTTGGAATCCTCTCGTATTACATTGTAAATAATGGTTATTACTTTCGCAGCAGGCAATTATACCAGCTTGATTTTGTACCGGCCGCTGCATTACCGGTTGCTGGCTCGGCAATAGTCTCGTCTGTGGAAGACCAGGATATATGGCGAGAAAAACTTGATCGGCTAATGGAAACAACAAAACCTTTCCTCCGACCGGAATTGTCGCTTACCGACCTGGCTACCCTGCTGGGCACAAACAAAACAGTGCTTTCAAAGGTGATTAATAGTAATTATAGAGAGAACTTTAATGACTATATCAACCGATATCGCGTAAACCAATTTATTGAAAAGGTAAATAAAGGGGCACATGATGAGCTTACCCTGTTAAGCATCGCATATGACTGTGGATTTAATTCAAAGGCAACATTTAATCGTGCTTTTAAAAAAATGACCGGCAAAACACCCAAAATGTTTATTAAAGGGCAGGAAACGCAAGAATAAGTTGTATCAAAAGATCATATGCAACGTTTCAAAATACTGATAATCTTAGTATTGCAAAAAAACATGCGTTATTTATTTTTTGGGGCCTTATTACTGTTGTCATTTACGCTATCTGCACAAAGAACACTTACAGCCACTGAAATGCAGGCAGATCTTTCAATTCTTCATGATGCCTGGATATCGCTGCACCCTGGATTATACCGGTTCAATACTTCGCAGGATATTGAACATAAATTCGAAGTGCTCAGGCAGCAGTGCACAATTGCTTCTCCGGAAAAAAGATTTTTCCTTTTGTTGTCTCAATTGGCCCAGCAGGTAAAATGTGGCCACACCTATCTGAATCCTTTAAACCTGGATTCGGAAATTTCAGCCCGGATAATGCCGGGTAAAGTTGTTCCTTTCTTTTTCAAAATAGTTGGACAGGAGCATTTAATTATTACCCATGTATTGCAGGAAACCCCGGCCTATCGAAGGGGCGACGAAGTGTTATCAATTAACGGAATTTCCGTTCGCCGTATTCTGGACAGTCTGTTATCTGTGAGCCGCAGTGATGGTAATAATTCACTTGGGAAGAAATATTTCAATATCAATGAAACGCCCGATGAGGCAGAGGAATATTCCCTATTTGATGTATATTTCCCTTTATTCTTTCCTTGTACTGACCGATGGAGTCTAAAGATAAGATCATTTGCAGGGAAAACAATCCGTACCTGTTCAGTGTCCCTACTTGATCTAAAATCGCGGTCAGAAATCTATCGCCAACGTTTTGGCAATGTTCCGGCGGGAGAACAGAGTTGGGACTATCATCTGATCAATGAAACGACTGCATATATGAAATTCGGTACATTTGCCTTCTGGAATAGTCGCTTTAATACCAGGAGGTATGTCGACAGCATATTTGCAGATGTGATGTCAAAAGCAAAAGTCAGCAACCTTATCATTGATATTCGTAATAATGAGGGAGGGGATAATACGGGTAATTATATACTTTCCTATATTACCCGCCAAAAATTAGGTTGTGATGATCCGGACCACCGCTGTTTCCGTTTTTTGACCGTACCAGATAGCTTACTACCTTACCTGTCTACCTGGGACAAGTCATTCAAAGCCCCCAAAGATCCCTCTCATTTCTTCATTAATAAACTGAATTTATACGAACAAAAGAAAGACCACGACGATTGTGCGTACATAACACCAAAAGAAAGAGTTTTCAAAGGGAAAGTATATTTGTTGATAAACGCAAAGAACAGTTCTGCGGGTTATGAAATGGCAAGAAATTTCAAAATGAACCAATTAGGGACTGTTGTTGGTGAAACAACCGGGGGCTCTCAACAAGGTATTAATGGAGGCCAGTTCTTCTTTCTAACCCTTCCCAATTCTCATTTTGAAATTGATTTGCCGCTTATTTATAACTATCATCCTGATAAGCCAGATTGCGGCATAACACCTGATTTTAGCGTACCAGACTCCCAAAGCGATATATACAAAAACAGGGATGCACAAATTGCCTTTTGCCTTGACCTTATTAACGCCCGGTGACGGATTCGACCAGTCAATTGAAATACCCTCTTCTCTGCCACGTTGAAGTTTTTCAACCATCACATTTTTCATTTTCAGAATATTTGTCTATTAACAATCAAATTCACTGTGCTAAGTATTGTTTAGCTCAATTTCACATAAGAGACAAGTATGAGTGTGCGGGGTAATTCTCCTTGTTTTGCTAATCAAGACACAATGGTAACAAATGTCTGGGGTAGAATCATACACCTGTATAAAAATTGAATAGGATTGTATTAAAATGATATGGATTATATGTTGATTGATGGAATAATTGCCTTCAATAGTCGTAATACTAAATTTGTACAGGTCGCTTAGATAAACAGAATTATAAAAGAAAATGAGGGTGTCTCATAAATAAATGAGGCGCGCTCTTTTGCTTTTATGAAATGTCGTATTTTAGGGATATGGCAAGAGGTAAAACATTATCTGTAGTATTTAAGGCTCACCATCAAAATCAGGGGATGCTGTTGCCTCCTGATCTGAATGAAATGATACCCGATAGTCATCCGGTGCGCGTAGTTGATACGATTTTAGATAAAATTGATATAACAGGCTTAATCGCTCAATATAAGCCAGGCGGAGCCAGCAGCTATCATCCCCGGATGTTGTTAAAGGTGGTAGTTTATGGCTATATCAATAATATTTACAGCAGTCGTAAAATAGAGGAGGCCGTATGCCAGAACATCAATTTTATGTGGCTGAGTGGGATGAGCAAGCCAGACCACAATACGATCAATCGTTTTAGGGGCAAACGCCTGCAAAAGACCTTGCAACCTATTTTTACCCAGGTAGTGCTTTTACTTTGTGAAGAGGGCTTGTTGAGTTTAAAAGAATTATATACGGATGGAACAAAGATAGAGGCTAATGCCAACCGATACACATTTGTATGGGGGAAGTCCATAAAGACGCACAAAGAGAAGATCCGCCAACAACTCAATGAGTTATGGCAATACGCCCAGTCAGTAGCGGCAGCAGAGCTGGAGGATACAGATCCATCTGGCTTTGATAAAATAGATAGTGAAAAAGTGACCAGGACAATCGAAAAGATAAATGAAGCCTTAAAAGAGAAGCCAGTTTCTAAAGAAATAAAGCAGCAACTGAATTATGCTAAAAAGAATTGGCCAGCAGCGCTTGATAAATATGAAAAGCAGGAAAAAGAATTAGGGCATCAAAGGAACAGTTTAAGCAAAACAGATACAGACGCTACGTTTATGCGTATGAAGGAAGATCATATGAAAAACGGGCAATTAAAACCGGCGTACAATGTGCAGATAAGTACCAATAACCAATATATCCTTTCTTATAGCCTTCATCAAAATGCAACGGATACCAATACGCTGATTCCCCATTTAAAGCAGCATATCAAAAGTTATGGGATAAAGCCCTCTAATATTACCGCAGATGCAGGTTATGGGAGCGAACAGAATTATCAGTGGCTTGAAAACAGGCGGATCACCGGCTATGTAAAACACAATCAATTTGACCGGAATCAGCACAAAAAAACACGAGGCAAAAAACCTTATTCTTCCGATAAACTACGCTACGACGCTGCCACAGATATTTATTATTGTCCGAAGGATAAACCCATGAGAAATGTGGGGACTTACACCCAAAAGACAAGCACTGGTTTTGAACAGACCATTACCAGATATGAGACTGAAAGTTGTAAATGGTGCAGATTACGGGAACAATGTCATAATAGTAAGGGAAATCGAATTATAACAATCAATCACAACCTGCAACGGCTAAAATCAAGAGCAGACAAACGATTAATAACCACGCGGGGAGTAGCAAAACGTAAACAACGTTGCTTTGACACCGAACCGGTGTTTGGTAATATTAAGCATAATCATAACTTCAAACGATTTATGCTTCGTGGGCTTGAAAAGGTCAGGGTTGAAACCGGATTACTGGCATTAGCGCATAATCTGAGAAAGAAAATAGCTTAAAAGAGGGGAGAAATCCCTTTTTTTAGTCATTCTTTTATCGCTACCCGTTCCATAAAAGCTAATAGGTTCGTAGCTTATTACAAAGACTTCTAAACATAAGGCCCATTACAGCGGCTGGTGTAAAATGAAAAAGGCGCCTCATTTATTTATGAGACGCCCTCACTCAGGAAATATTATTTTGCTTTTAATAGTTCAATTGGAAATGGATGTTCCTTCAATCTGCGCTTAGCCTGCCCTATCTTTTTTATTATAAAAGGGCTATTGCGCACTGCATCTTCCGGAATGCTCGATTTACCAACTACTGGCTTTTCCCTTTTTTCAAGGAATTTTGAAATTTTTGTAGACATAATTTCTTCCTTTTGTTCAAATTTAATCTTTTTTTCTTGTAACCAAAAATGCTTCATAGTTCTTTCCTGATTCAAACAGCTGCCGCTTTTCATCTATATATCCATAAATATTGAGAATCCCTTCTATTTCTTCTTTATTGATATTGATGGCCATCTGATACAGTCTTGTGCGTGCAGGTGTGCTACCCTCTGCATATATCGCTATTTCATTCATTACAGATACCATATCAATTACAGTACTTGCAACGGTTGCTAATATTTTATCCCGATCGTTATTATCTGTTCGGGACAGATCGTTGATCACATTATTTTTTTCATCCCAATCACCAAAAGCAAGGTTATATACTTGTGATCCATCTATCCAGGTACCAATTTTATAATAATCGACTGTTTTTTTGATTGTACCATTTGGCCCAGTACTCTCAAAGTCAAATCTGGCAGTCGTTTCATTTAATATATAAGGATACTTGTCTTTTTTCATGGCTATACAAATGTAGGTCGTAATGCAACTCAGATTCTATTCATTCTCGTTCATTTTCTGCTGTAACATCGCCATATCCATCGCCACCTTACTCTGCGTTACTTTCGCATAAATCATTGTCGTACTCAACTTCGTATGACCTAACATTTTACTGATCGATTCTATAGGCACACCATTCATTAAGGTAATTGTAGTTGCAAACGTATGTCTGGCAAGGTGAAATGTAAGGTGCTTTTTTATCTCACAGATTTCACTGATTATTTTAAGACCTCTATTTATATTTTGATTGGTAGTAACAGGGAAAATATACTCCGAGGATTGATTGTATATACTCAATATCGATATTGCCTGTTTGAGTAATGGTACGTATACAGGTGTACCAGTTTTTGCTCTGGATGTCCTAATCCACTTCATCCCATCATTTGCGGTAAATATATTCTCCGGTTTCAAACTCAATAAATCCGCAAATGCCAATCCTGTGTAACAACTAAAAAGAAACAGCTCCTTTACCTGTTTCAGCACCTCATTTTCAAACTCCTTATTCTCTATTGCCCTCAGCTCTTCCAAACTCAAAAAGTCCCTCTCCTTATGCTTAAATTTCAACTTATATAATTCAAACGGGTTTTTATCTACCCACTCATTATCCTTCGCCCATTTCATTATCTTCTTTAGTCGCTCCATATGCTTCATTGCCCCGTTATTGGTGCATTGATCATGCTCCTTCAATGGCTGGGTCCTAACATAATGCTCAAAACCAGTAATAAACTCAAAAGTCAGCTTCCTGAGTATCACATCATTTGTACCATAATGTTTTTTAATAAACAGCTGTAAATAGCTCTCAGTAGTGCGGTAGTTTTTCATAGTCCCCGGGGCCAGGACTGTTTTCATAATTTCATTATGATGGCCTATAAGCCACATCAAAGAATGCTGTTCTACAGGCTTATCGTAATTTAAAAATGCCTGCTTCACCATATCCGCATTTATTCCCTCATCTCCCAATCGTAACTGCTGGTAATGCCTGACCAACTTAGCCCTTACCTCTTCCAAATAGCTGTTAAACCGTCTTAACTCATCCGATTTACTCTTAGCACATCCCTTCGCCTCATTCCAATCAGAGGGATTGATTTGCTGTTTCATACCCAGCTCACACTTAGTCTTGTTCACCACGATCCGGGCATACACATAACATCTCCCGGTGGGCATACGGCGCAACACAAAGTGCACCCCAAAAGTGTCTTTTCTTTCCATTGAAATCATTTTTACGTGTTTAAAACCAATTCACCAATACTTCACTCACAAGCCACGAAAAATGAATTGAAATCACATCAATCAAGAACGACTCAACCCCTTCTTACGACATAAAGAACAACGAGTTATACATTAACCTGTGAATTACTAAGTTAATTCACTTTTCAATTCACTCTTTATGCTTCAGAAACATTGATATCGATTCACCTAAACTACACCCCCCAAAAACACAAAAGGCCCGTAAAACCTGCGTTCTACGTGCCTCCTGATATCCTTTGATATTAAATATGTCGGGACGACTGGATTCGAACCAGCGACCTCTTGCACCCCATGCAAGCGCGCTACCGGGCTGCGCTACGTCCCGTTTCCGGGTCCGCCACCTTTTAAATGACGGGATGCAAATGTAATATTTAATTTCTTTTTATAAAATTTTCTTCATAAGTTTTTAAAAATCACTCCCCTCCCCTTCAATTCCGCTATCTTCTCCGCCAACACCCGCTTCTCCGCAACTGACCGCGTCAGCCTCAACGCCTCCTCATAATGCCCCACCGCACGTTCCACATCCAATTCACTATGCAAAAACCCCATCAACCCCTGATAATAACTATTCTCCGTCAACTGCAACCTTTCCAGTTCCCCTATCGCCCGCTCATTACCATACACCTTCGCAAACGCAAATGCCCGGTTAATCGCCGTCACGGGAGAATACTCCAACATCACCAGCTGGTTGTACAACTGCAGTATAAAAGGCCACTTCTCTTCCCCAGGAGTGGTATGCCAGTACGCAATACCCGCTTCAAAATGGTAAGTAGACACCCCCTTTTCCGTAAACGCCCTGCGGAGATAATAGTTGCCCTTCTCTATCAGGAACTGATCCCATAACTCCCTGTCCTGGTCTTCATACAATACCGCTTCCCCCCTGCTGTTAATACGGGCATTCAACCGGGAACTTTGAAAACAGATCAGCGATAGTAGCGCATTCGCCGCCGGCGTATCCGTCAGGCTGTTCTCTACCAGTAACAAAGCCAATCTCATCGCCTCTGCGCACAAGTCTTTCCGGATAAACTCCTTTTCATTCTGCGAGAAATATCCTTCATTAAATAACAGGTAAATCGTCTTTAAAACAGTATCCAGTCTTTCATCCACCTCTTTCCGGCCCAATGCCCTCAGCTGAAAATTTTGCGCCCGCAAACTTACCCTCCCCCTATGAAGCCGTTTTTTTATCGTCTCCCTATTGGAAAGAAAAGCGCCCGCAATTTCCTCTACACTAAATCCACAAAGGATCTGCAATGCCAGGCATATCTGGGTAGAAAGCGTATTCACCGGGTCGCATACCACGAACAACATCGATAACAGGCTATCCGCTATCACCTCCTCACTGAATTCAAACACTGCTGCCGTCGTTATCTCCTCTGTTCTGATCTGCGTCTTTACACTGGTTTCAAAAAGCTGGTGTCGCTTTAGATAATCTCTGGCCTTATTTTTAGCCACCGTATACAGCCATGCAGCCGGCGACGCAGGCACACCATGTACAGCCCAGTACTCCGCAGCCTTTAAGAAGGTTTCACTCGCAATGTCTTCCGCTGCCTCCATGTGCTGCAATCCAAAATACCGGCTTAGAACCGCCGTTATTTTGGCATACTCCTGCCGGAACAGGTGCGGAATCAAAGCATCTATATGGTTATTGCTCGTGCACATAAAGTCGGGAACAGTTTGTTTTTACCCTAAAAGGTGTCTCAGGAGTATTTAAAAGCTTTGCGCATCAGTCCATAAAATCCACTCCTGACACACACTTTTAGGGTAGGTGTAAAGTACTTAACTTTGATCGTCCGGACTCACCACTTTTCTCACCTCTACATGTCCGCCGATATGGAGTATCGGGCACTCCCTGGCAATGGCCACCGCCTCCTCGATCGTAGCCGTTCTGACAATGATAAAACCATTGATAAATTCCTTGACCTCCGTGTAAGGCCCATCAGTTACCACATCTCCAGCTTTTACGGTTTTGCCCTCTGACATGGATAGGCGATGGCCTTTATCAGCCAGTTTATCCTGCGCAGCAATTCCTCCCATCCAGTTCATCCAGTCTGTAAGTAATTGCTGCATCTGCTCGGGGGACGGCTTATCGCCTTCAGGTACACTGTTTCTGAAGATCAAAACAAACTCTTTCATGATTTATATTTTTTGGTTCATAGTCATAACGATCGAAAAAATATAGAGGGGACATCTTTTTCATTTTATTTTCCCTCTACCAATTCCCCACTAAAAATGGTCATACTGTTTTCAAACGTTCCAGCGCCAGGGACGGCAAACCAGTATCGCCGCCCTGTCTTTCAAAATTAAACTTCATGGCCATACCTTCCATTCATCATTAAACAGGCCCAGTTTCACATCATAGCTTCCTTCCACGATCCAGCACCTGCTATCTATCCAATGAGAAGCCACACCCTGCACATGAACCGTGGCCCTATCCGCCTGTTCATCCACCGAAAAACCTGATAATTGATGGTGGGTTTTATCAAATCCAGTTAAGAAAGCCGCCCACATACCTGTTATTTGCGCCGGCCGCAGTTCTTCGGCAGGACTTCCATTCATGGATGAATAATCAAGTAAGACGGTGTCATGCATAGTAGCGGCCACTTTCTGCCAATCGCGTTCATCCGCGCCGGCAAATAGGCTTTGTACCTTCTCTGTAATGTCTGTATTCATATTTAATGATTTTAGCTGTATTCCCTGGCAATGCGCGCTCCACGCGACAGATGCCGGTACCCGAAAAAGACAATCGTACCAATCCCCCATATGGTAATCAGCATCCCCATATAATTTATGATCTGCTGATCTGCAAAATCAGCCAGGAAAGCGATGTCCACCGTAGAATGAAAAATGGCACATATTAATATGCTTGCTTTGGAAGAATTATATAACCATGTCAGTAAGATACTACCGGTGAGTAAACTAAATAACCAACCCAGGGCACCTGCGACCCCCATCTGGGTAAAACCAGGCCGGTACAGGAAAAGTGGCCAATGCCAGACCGCCCAGAAGAGGGTCAGTATCACGCTCGCCCACAAAGCATTATACCTGGCTTGCAACCTTGGCAAAGCAAACCCTCGCCAGCCCACCTCTTCGCCGAAGCCAAAAAAGAAAAGATTATACACGAAGAAGCTGATAAAATTAAACCCCGGAAATTCATGGGCCTGGAAGAGCCCCCCTAATTCAATGGGGCGATGGTTGATGCCCCGGTTCATGACAGCCGCGATCACTGCCAGCAGGAATGGACTGAGCAAAGCTATCAGGACATATAGCAATGGTTTGACTTTTACCATCTGCCACAGTAATATCTTTACACCCTTCTGCTTTTCAAAGATCCAGGTAGTAATGAATGCAGCGATCATTGGACCTAATCCGCCAATTCCATGCTGAAAAGGTAGAACAGGCAGTTGCTTGACACCTAAAGCAGGGCTATATAATGGAAACCAAATTATCCAGCTAAGGCTATAGGCAAGGGTAAAATAAACAATCAAAGGGGCTGTGGTGGCTGAACTTATTTTCATCAGACAAGGGTTTATTGCCGTACACTACGATAAATTTAAAACCTTCCTGCCAATGCAAAAAATCAAAATTCCCCTTCCTGAATTAACTATTTGCTTACACCTTCATACCTGCCAAATAGTTTATCCGGGTAGATGCGACACCTGTTAGATAAAAAAGATAATTTATCCCCTGATTCAAACATAAAAAAACGAGGATGGCTCATAAGTAAAAATAGGCGCTGAGAATTATTTAAACGGATACCCGACGCCATCAGGGATACGAATAAAAAAAGGCTGTATCGTACTTATGATACAGCCTCTCCAATTCAATTAATGATTATTATTCAATATCATCGCACATCCTTCAGATTCACATCCACCTTGTCTCCATCCTTCTTCACCGTTACCTTCATTTCTATCTCCGCCGTAGCCCCCGTAGACGCATTGGCAGATTTATAGACATCATTAGACGACAATACCGCGCCACTCGGATGCATCAGGTAAGAGGTACCCGCATAGTAGCTATAAGTATACTGATGCGTATACCCAAACGATGTAATCAGTATGTACTCTCCCGGCATTAAATTAGTAAACTCAAAATGCCCCCTGTCATCATACACCGTCGTTTTCTTTATACATGCCGCCACATCAGGATCAATCGGCACCTGCGGTATCTTGTTTTTCTTTGCCAATTTCTTATTCACCGCCTTCCACTCTTCAAGGTAATCTGAATTAGGAATAATTGACACCACCGTTCCTTTGGGCGCAAATTGTGCCTTATTGATGTTGACCACCGCTATCCCCTTTCTGCTACTATGATCTCTTGCAAACGCAGTGCCTACTATCACGCTATTCCCCTTTTCCAGCTTCGCTAATGCCTCCGCTTTATTGAACTTTGCAGCTATCGGCTGGTAGTCCAGCTCTTCATTCACGCAGACTTCCGTCGTACCACCACCTACCGGCATTTCACGCTGCCAGAGCCGATGATCTTTCTTGTCTATGATATAAGTATACACCGCACCAGAGGATTCCTCCAGTACATTCACTAACCAGGTTTCATGATTACCCGTTTTGGGCGATCGGTGTATATAGCTTTTTACATCTTTGATAATGTAATTTGAAAGTATACTATCTGGATGATCTGTATAGTAAAACTCCCTGATACTTGCCTTGTAACCTACATCCAGTGGCAAGGTTGTAAACATGAATTCTGCCACATTAAAATCAACATATTTTTCAGCCGGCTTAAATAAAACCTGCTTATCCTTCCCGCCACCGTTCAAATAACGGTAAGTACCCGTAATGGTGTTTCCAAATTGCAGGTCGATGGAATTCTTCAGCCCCTTTGACTGGTAACTGATAGGGCTCAGCGTTTTCGCATCTGCCACCGAGGTTCTTTTCCTATACCACTCGCCTTTTTCATCTTTGTAGTCAACTACGAATCGCATCTCATTGCCAGATACAGAGATCTCATTTGTATAAGTTCCTTTATTCGTCCAGGTGGTACCATTCACATAATAAATGGTGAAGAGAGACTTTCCAGGTGTAAGGCGGGAAGTATTGATGTCCGGACTGCCGGGTAATACTGGTTTCTGTCCGAAACTGGCTAATGGCAGTAACAGCAGATAGATAGGTCTCAATAATGTTCGCATGGGTCCTTGTTTACGTACAATTAATCTGATGGTATTTTTCAATAAAAGACAAAAATAACCACTTTTGTTCCAGTTTTAAATAAATAGGGGAATTATTATGTCTGTTGAAATGCTGCCTGGGTCGGAATAACATCTTCGCTTTGACTTTCAATTGTTTATCTCCTATAAAAATTCAAAACAAGCCAGCTGGCAACCTTCATTTAAAAACGTAAACAATAGAAAATATTCAATGATGACCCATCATGATTGCTGCAATTTTTCCACTATGTGTAATCTCCATTTTCTCCAACACCCTTTGTACCCGCTTTTCAAATTGATCCTGTTCCAGTCTGATCAGCGCCAGTTCCGCCACCAATTCACTTCTTGAAACAGTCACCAATATTGAAAGACCTGTAGTGCGTTCATGCTCCGTATAATCTGAGAACTCCACCATCTCTCCCTGCACCCTGTAATACACCCACGGATGCCCTATCCATAGTTGTTTCCACTCGCCCGTGGCTGTCCTGGTAATCGCCTCCCATCCCGCCAGATCTCCCATATCCCCGCAACAGTTAGGTGAGATATAGATCTTGTCGCCCAGCGATAATACCACACCCCCACTGATCCTGCCCACCTGCTCACCATACTTCATTAAATCGACGTCTTCGAGTTCATTCTTCAGGATCTCGGCCAGTTCTGCATCATTGATAGTATTCACATCTACCAGGTAACTCCCGCTGCTGACCGGCTTTAACCGGCCCAGTCCACGATGCGAGATACAAGCCCGCCAGAATTCAATCCCATCCTCAGGTAAGTGATTAAGCTCCGGGTCATCCGAATCCATGAAATCGTAAGGATTGATCTCAATTGTGTTAATTAATTCCACCCGTTGTAGTGTTGTTTGATTACTATTTTGATGTCCCGAATGCTACTGTTATAGAAGATTAGACAAATCTAATATTTTATTCGCTTTCGCCAATCAAATATGCCACCCCACTATTCACCGGATCACACAAATCCGCAATCCGCTTATTATTGAACAATTCCGCTATCAGCCCCCTTGCCTTCATATACTCGTGATGTATAGGGCAGGGTCGCGTAGCAGAACACTTACTTAATCCCAGCCCGCAGGACGTAAACACCTGCTCTCCGTCTATCGCTTCCACAATCTTCATGACCGGTTGCTGCATCTGTGCTGCTGATATGTTAAAACCACCAGCCGGCCCTTTCATACTCCTGATCACGCCCTGCTTTACCAATACCTGCAGTAACTTGCCCACCGTATGTTCACTGGCGGCTATAGATGCGGCTATCTCCTTAACCCCTGCATTTTCCGCGCTCCGATGTACCGCACACAGGTAAATCACCGCTCTTATCGCTGTCTTACATGTAAGGCTAAGCATGAGATTACCTTTTTAAAATTTCCTGTCCTGCTGCTGAAATCATCTCTACACTCCATGCAGGCTCGAAGGTGACCTTTATCACTATCTCATAATCCGGATAAGACATCGCTAACCTACCTTTTACACTGTCTACGATAGACTGCCCCATCGGACAATGCGGTGTACTCAATGTCATCAATACATCCATCTTCTTTGTTGCTTCATCTGCACACAGTTCATAGATCAACCCCATATCCACCACATTCAGGCCTGTCTCCGGATCAAATACCCATCGCAACGCTGCAAGCGCTTCCACAGCTATTTCCGTTAGCACGATCATAACATCACATCTTTATGAAGTAGTAACTTGAATACATTTACATTATACAGCACCGCACACCCAAGTAATAACAATGCGCCGATCCTGGTTGCCATACCATTTGTGGCCACAATACCACCTGCAAAGCCGATAAATCCAATGATGAAACAGATCGCCATAAAATGAAAAACTTTACCACTGAACAATTCCTTTGGACTGGGCGTCCCCCCTGTGCCCGCCCTTGCATGATATACTTTGTTCCAGATAATGAACGGCAATGTCTTAAATGTCATCCCGAGAATAATGGCAGTCAGCCACCCGAAGAAGATAGTGAAGCCGTACGCAAGTACCATCTTTACGTCTGCCGACAATGAAAGGAGCGTGATGATCAGCCCAATCAAAAACAGTAGCGGCAATACCATCATCACCACAGCCAGCAGTGACAGCTTCATTTCGTCATCCAGCTGTCTGCGGATCCTGACCCGGTATGCCTGGCGGCAATAAATACCAAACAGCACGATAGCAGAGGCAATACAGATCAGGGGTATACCATAGAGCACCGGCCACACGGTGTTAAGAAATATAAAGATGAACACGATCAGCCCTCCATTGATCAATCCATAAATACTCCACAGGAGCCCGGGGTGCTCGTACTTAGCGATCAGGAACATCGGGATTAGCCGGGAACCCACTCCTATCACCAATAACAGGAACCATCCTACTATCCCTATATGTGCATGCAGGGAAAGGTAATGTAAGGACCCTTCCGGCAACAGGTTCTCTGTGAAATTACAAATCAGCAGACCGCCTGCTATCGTTGTAAACAACAACCATCCCGCAGCTGTGAGCATAAAGACTGCCTGGATATTCTCCCGCTTACTTTTGACGATGCTCATCAATACATTCACAAAAAAAACAATCACCCCCGCATTGATCAACAAGGCCGCATATATCGCCGGCCATCCCATATCAAATATATAGAACGCCCATACCAACAGCGCTATACCAACTGCGGTGAACAGGTAGGAGATATAAGCCAGTTTTATACTATACAGTTCCCCTTCGATCAGTACCGGTATTAACTGGTGTCCTGCACCTAATATGATCATGGTCCCCCATCCCAACGCCATTGTATGCGTGATGGCTAAGATATGCGGCTGAAAATAATGCCCTGAAAATTCACCCGCTCCACTGAACAACAGGACTGTAGCTACCAGAAAAGCCAACCCGGCATACACATAAAATGGCACTACCGCCCTGTGGGTCGTCGTGTACATGACATTATTCATTAGTTCCTTAAAATTAAAAGGTGTACCTCATCATTTGCTACTTCCTTTACCCGGTAATCTAAGTGCCGCAGGGCGAGTTCGGGCAACAGGAATACCGGTATCCGCTTATGATATACGAACAATGCCTTTCCCTCCGGCAAATCATCCAGCGCCGCCAGGATCGTATGCATCGGTAATGGCATTTCTAATCCACGTACATCAATGGTCTGCAGGTTATCTTTGTATCTTGCAAGCATTTCATCCCAACTCCCTGTCTGCACCCGCTGGTTTGTTACTACAGTATCTGCCAACCGATAAAACCATGTCTCCACCAGTTGATCATCCAACTGCACAGCATAAGCACCAAACCCTTGTTTCTTCAACAACAACATTAACGGCGTGGGCTCAAATGTATTCACTATCTTCAATACCTGCCCGCTTTGTAAAGTCTTTATCTTCTGCAGGATCAGACTCAGGGGATCTTCACCAGCTGCGATGACAGGACGCACATCCAGCACAACCAGTTGTTCATCGCTCAGAGATTTTATCAGGGCAGGTAATTCCTGTAATTCTTTAGTTTCAGCCGCAGTTGTTTCAGCACCTTTCGTGAATCCTAATGGCGCTAGTCTGGTATAAAAATCTTCCATACTACAGCCTCCTATCTTACTGGCCATAGCAAGGGTCGCCCTGCCTGCCAGCAATTTCCTTAACACAGGATTGCGCAATTTCTCAAATTGAGGTGAGATGCTTACAATCGCTTCCAGGGAAGCCGGGTTATGCTTTAATATGGCAGCAATCTTTGTATGCTGATGAATGATCATGTTCTGTTATTTCTGCTGGTGGTGTGTAATAATAACTGCGCCTGTTCCTCCGGGCTCATTTGCTCCTGCAGATGATTAAAAAGCGTTCTTTCCTCGAAACGGATATGTGCTTCCAACAGGTCGCCAAACTGGCGTAATAAAGCCGTATCAGCGTTGTTGCGACGAATCGATGCAACCAGGTTACAGATCGCTCTGTGCTCGCCTTCTGCCTGCTCTCGTAACAGATCTGTAGCTGGTAGTTTGCTGAACAGATAGTCTTCTTCCTCTTTGAAATGTTGCTTCAGGTCATTGTTAAAAAAATCAATAACATAACTGCTGATCTCCTTTCCATTAGTCCCCTTCATGAGGTCCTGCCTGACTCTCCACACCAGCAGTAAACCCAGGTGATGGTCTTTGGAAAGCTGCACAAATGCCTGGCTTCTTTTAATAGGTTTCGGATGTTCCATGAATCGCCCGTTTTAAATCCTCCAATATTATATTCGCCTGTTCTCTGTCAAAATCTTCCTGTTGTCTTTTAGCTCCCTGACCGGGATAGATCCATCGCGAGATCTGCCTGTAAAGAATGAATCTCAATGCAGGCTTTCGTACATACCAGCGGACACCCGTCTATGGCAATGATTGGCCTGCCGGAGCGTGCTGTCCTTCCCAGCTTCTTTATTCTTCCACCCACAACATCTCAGCAATTCCAGGTCCGTCTGACATGGCAGGGTCGTTGGCCATTTGTGCTGCAACTGAGCCACCGGTGCAGGAGTAAACAAGCGGTATCTTTTTCATAATCGCACGATGTAATGGCATAAAAGTACTGCTATACTTTTATTGCCCTTATGACGATGGTCAATGATGAATCTGATCCGGGTTAGTCACCGGTAAGTATTCTTGTAAGGCCATGTATTCAAAAAAATAACACAGCCACTTACAGAACTGATCGCATCCATTTTCAAGCAGGTATAATGTAGCTTAACTGTACATCCATCAGTACATCAAAAGTCTACCATAAGTACACCAAAAGAGCACCTCAATATCCAATCGATATACAAGTGCCCTTTTGGTGATGTACTAGTACTCATCTGGTGTCGGGTTAGTGGTACATTCAACCTATCGTTCAGATGTATCTCCCGGGGAGTTGATGCCAACCTGGTACCGGCTTTTTCTACCTGTAAATGCGGGAAGTTGCAGCGCAAATGATATGCTGTCATTCTTTGAACAGTTGCCTGTTTCGAACAATAAATTTTAACGTACATTCATACGATGATACAATTGCGTAAAACAGTCCTTTCCGACCTCGACTATTTCTTTACTTTTCAGCTGGATAATGAAGCCTGTTTTTTAGCGGCTTTTACGCCAAAAGATCCACATGACAAAGATGCTTATATCCGGAAATACGCTAACTTTCTCGATGACCCGACTATCAATATGTGTACGATCATCGTGGATGATGTAATTGTGGGCAGTATTGCCAAATTTGTGATGCACGGTGATGCGGAGATCACCTATTGGATCGATAAGGCTTTCTGGGGACAGGGTATTGCAACAAAAGCACTGACGCAGCTTTTAACAATCGAAAAAACCAGGCCTGTTTTTGGCAGAACTGCATTTGACAATACCGGTTCGCAAAGGGTATTGGAGAAATGTGGGTTTGTTAAAATTGGTACGGACAGGGGCTTTGCCAATGCACGACAGGCGGAGATTGAAGAATATATTTACAAATTGGATGAAGAAAAAAAGGAGCTTCCAGCAACCTGAAAGCCCCCTTTTCATACTATCTTATCGCTACGCTACCGGCGTAAACTCCTCCGCCTTCCACGTCGCCATATTCTCATAACTCTTATACCTCAGATCTACCAGTTCCTGCGCCAATCCCATCAAGCGCTTCGCCTCTGCCGGGTTTGCCGCTGCCAATGCCTTATACCTCGTTTCATTATAAGCATAATCCGCAAATTTCACTACCGGTCTTGGAGAATCCAATACAAAAGGATTCTTACCCGCCTCTCTTAATGCCGGGTTATACCTGACCAATGGCCAGTAACCACTGGACACCGCCAGCTGCTGCTGCGTCAACCCCTTCTCCATATCTATACCATGCGCAATACAGTGGCTATATGCCAGGATCAGTGATGGCCCCTTGTAAGCTTCCGCCTCTCTCAATGCCAGTAATGTCTGCTGTGGATTGGCTCCCATTGCCACCTGTGCTACATACACATTACCATAAGAGATCGCCTGCATCGCCAGGTCCTTTTTACCTACCTTCTTACCCGCCGCTGCAAATTTGGCGATAGCTGCCGTTGGCGTCGCTTTCGACATCTGTCCGCCCGTATTGGAATACACCTCTGTATCCAGCACCAGTACATTTACATTACGACCTGTAGACAATACGTGATCAAGGCCTGCAGAGCCAATATCATATGCCCATCCATCGCCACCCAACAACCACACACTTCTCTTCACCAGGTGATCTGCGACTGCCAGCAATTGTGCGGCCAGCATATTGCCCCGCATTGCCTGCAACTTATCTTTCAATACCCCTACCCGCTCCCGCTGGCTGGCAATTTGTGATTCTAATTGCTGAGGCGCATTCAGTATATTTTCCACCAGCGCATCATCATGTAATGCAGGTTGTATGGATGTCAGCAATGCCTGTGCAATGGCCAGTTGTTTATCAGCGGCAACACGCATACCCAATCCGAATTCCGCGTTATCTTCAAACAGGGAGTTGGACCACGCAGGTCCCCTGTTGTCCTTATTCACAGACCAGGGTGTAGTAGGCAGGTTACCTCCATAAATAGAAGAACAACCCGTTGCATTTGCCACCAGCAACCGATCACCGAATAACTGCGTGAGCAATTTCACATAAGGCGTTTCTCCACAACCAGCGCACGCACCGGAAAACTCGAACAAAGGTTCCAGGAACTGTGCCCCTCTCACGGTGGAGAAATCCAATTCTGCCCGGTTGTTCACCGGCATGCTTTCAAAGAAACGGATCTGCTCCCGTCCGGCTACCAGTGAAGGCTTGGGTGCCATGTTGATGGCCTTACGCCCGGGATCTTTGATATCCGCAGCAGGACAGGCCTGTACACACAATTTACACCCGGTACAATCCTCCAGGTACACCTGCAGGGTATACCGTGTTTCAGGAAAACCACGGGCATTGATCGGTGCTGAAGGAAATCCTTCCGGCGCTTTCTCCAGGTAACTTTCGTGATAGAATTTTGATCGGATCACACTATGCGGACAAACAAAGCTACAGTTACCACACTGTATGCAGCTGTCTGCCTCCCACACAGGTACCTCATCCGCAATATTCCGCTTCTCCCACTTAGTCGTACCACTTGGATAGGTGCCATCTACCGGCATTTTGCTCACCGGTATCAGGTCTCCCTTTCCGTCCAGCAGCATAGCAGTTACATCCTGTACAAAAGCAGGTGCCTCTGCGGGAACGCCGGCGTCCATGGGCAAGGTACTGGTTGCACTGGCGGGTAGTTCTACACGTACCAGGTGTGCCAGCGTATCATCTACCGCGCGGTAGTTTTTCTGTACGATGGCGTCCCCTTTAGATTTATATGATTTATAAATGAATTTCTTGATCAGTTCAATCGCTCTGTCTGCCGGCAATACATTGGATAAGGCAAAAAAGCAGGTCTGCATAATTGTATTGATGCGCTGTCCCATACCAGCCGCCATTGCCACTTTAGTTGCATCGATCACATACAGTTTCATCTGTTTTTCAATCAGCTGTTCCTGTACGTGCCGTGGCAGATGATCCCATACTTCATGCGCCGGATGCGGGCTATTCAACAGGAATGTAGCACCGGGTCTTGCGCACTGCAACATATCGGTCTTACTGACAAAATTGTATTTATGACAGGCAATGAAGTCTGCTTTGTCTACCAGCCAGGGGGCCAGGATAGGGTCCTTCCCAAATCTTAAGTGTGAAACAGTTTGTGTACCTGACTTACGGGAGTCGTACACAAAATACCCCTGTGCATACAAATCCGTTTCTTCACCAATGATCTTGATACTATTCTTGTTCGCACCCACGGTACCATCTGCACCTAATCCATAAAATAACGCACATACCCTGTCGGTTGGTTCCAGGTGAAAGGAGGGGTCGTACGTTAAACTGGTATGTGTAACGTCGTCGTAAATCCCGATAGTAAAGCCGTGTTTAGGCGTTGGTTGCTTCAGTTCATCCAGTACAGCCTTTGCCATTGCCGGCGTAAATTCTTTGGAAGATAAGCCATACCTGCCTCCGATAATGCGGGGCAGTTTGTCGAGACGACCTGCTGAATAAGCCTGGCACAGGTAAGTTACAACATCCTGGTACAAAGGTTCACCTGCTGCACCGGGTTCCTTGGTACGATCCAGCACGACTATTTTTTCAACAGTAGCCGGCAGTGCTGCCAATAGATGTTCAGCAGAGAAGGGGCGGAATAATCTCACCAGTATCACGCCTACTTTCTCTCCCGCTTCCAGCAATACCCTCACTGTTTCTTTCAGCACCTCGCCACCGGAGCCCATTACCACAGCTACCCGTTCAGCTTCGTCATGACCATAATATTCAAACAGCTGGTAGTGACGGCCGGTTAATTGCCCGAACTGCTGCATTGCCTCTTCCACAATACCCGGTGCTGCTGCATAAAACGGGTTCACTGTTTCCCTGCCCTGGAAATATACATCCGGGTTTTGGGCCGTCCCCCTGATAAACGGACGATCTGGGTTCAGACTCCTGTAACGGTGTTCGTTTACGAGTGTATCATTGATCATACACCTGATCTGCTCATCGGGGATCAGCCTGATCTTATTTATTTCATGCGAAGTGCGGAACCCGTCGAAAAAGTGCATGAAAGGAATACGTGCTTTGAGTGTGGCGGCCTGGCTAATCAGGGCCATATCATGTGCTTCCTGTACAGAAGCAGAAGAGAGCATGGCAAAGCCGGTGGTACGGGCGGCCATCACGTCGCTGTGATCACCAAAGATAGAGAGCGCCTGTGCAGCCAGTGACCTGGCGGCCACATGGAATACGGCACAGGTCAGTTCACCCGCTATCTTGTACATATTCGGTAACATCAGCATCAAACCCTGTGATGCTGTAAAAGTAGTAGTCAGTGCGCCTGACTGCAAAGCGCCGTGTACCACACCTGCGGCACCACCTTCACTTTGCATCTCTATTACATCCGGCACCTGTCCCCAGATATTTTTCAATCCCTGTGCAGCCCATTCATCGGCCAGTTCTGACATGGTGGAGGAAGGTGTGATGGGATAAATTGCGCAGACTTCATTAACGCGGTAGGCGATGTAAGCCACGGCTTCATTGCCGTCCAGCGTCGCTATAACAGGTGTTATCTCTTGTGTCATAGTAGTGGTTGATTTACCGTTCGGGCACCATTTCAATAGCGTGGCAGGAACACTGCTCACTACATACTGCGCAACCGGTGCAGATATCATAATTGAAGGAATAGCCATTGCCGGGGCCTAATTTGGTGATGGCCTTTTGCGGACAGGCGCCAAAGCAACCGTCGCATTCAAAGCAATTACCACAGGATAGACATCTTCGGGCTTCAAACAGTACTTCTTTTTCCTGCAGGCCGTATCTTACTTCGTCGAATCCACTGATGCGCTCTGCGGCAGGGCGTAATGCCTCCGTTTCCTGCGGCGCATACGTACGATACCAGCGATGCAGTTTTTCGTATCCTATTACCGGGGGTTTCGCTGCAGGTACATACATTTGATCATTCAGGTAAGCATCTATATAACGGGCAGTTTTCTTGCCATGACCTATAGCAGTGGTCACATTTCTTTCACCAGGCACCATGTCACCACCCGCAAAGATGCCTGCGTAGCCAGTCATCATACTGCTGTCTACACATACATTATCATCCGGGGTGAAGGTGATGCCGGGAATATTTTTCAGGAAACCGGTGTCTGCTTCCTGGCCTAATGCCATGATCAGGCAATCTGCTTCCAGTGTTTCAAAACGACCGGTGGGATAAGGTTTGCCGTCTTTCAGCTCCATTACTTCCACAGTCATGGCCATGCCTTCCACTGATTTTATAGACCGCAACCAGTGTATATTAACACCTTCTTCCAGTGCTTCCTGTGCTTCAAAATCATGGGCACTCATATTGGCCCTGTCACGACGATAGATGATCATGGTATCTTCTACACCCAGTCGTTTGGCAGTGCGTGCGGCATCCATAGCAGTATTACCACCGCCATAGATGGCCACGCGGCGACCAAGTTTAGGCACGGTACCATCTTCAACCTGCTTTAAAAAAGCAAGAGCATCCATCATTTTAAAGGCATCTTTGGTGGGGAGGTCTACTTTTTTAGAAAGGTTGGAACCGATTGCAAGAAAGACGGCATCAAATTTACCCTGCTCTTTTTCGAGCAGCAGGTTTTCGACTTTATGGTGATACCTGACAGTCACACCCATGTTACAGATGCGGGCTACTTCCTGATCCAGTTCATGCCGGGGCAGGCGATACGCGGGGATCCCAAAGTGCATCATACCACCGGCTATAGGGCCTGCTTCGTGTATTTCTACTGCATGTCCTTTTCGCGCCAGGTGATAGGCTGCTGAGAGACCGGCAGGTCCTGCACCCACAATTAACACACGTTTCCCTGTAGGCGGTGCAGTATCGATCGTCCAACCTTGTTGAAGGGCTTCATCTCCGAGAAATCTTTCTACAGCGTGGATATTGACAGCACTGTCAATTTGCGCGCGATTACATTGTACTTCGCAGGTGTGATAGCATACCCTGCCCATGACGGCAGGAAATGGATTGTCTTCCATGATCGTGCGCCAGGCGGCTTCATAATGGCCGGCCTGAGCCAGCGAGAGCCATCCTTGAATGTTTTCACCTGCGGGGCAGGTTTGGTTGCAGGGCGGCAACAGGTTGGCATACACAGGGTGTTGTGTCCTTGTAGGTCCGGTGCCGGCACTGTGGCTTTGCAGATCAGGCGATAAAGTAATATCCTGATTTGTTTTCATAATATGTGAAGGTATTATCCCCGTAAAGGATAAAATGTGCTTTTGATCATGCCGAATGGTGATAATAATCAACAGGCACTCCCACGTATATTACTTTTAACCGGGAGCTACTTTTTTCTTTTGCGCCAGCACATTTTCAGAGAACGAAAACAACAGGCTTCCGCCAGAAGTATAATAGCAAGGTGTCGACCCACAGGAGTAATAACTACATTCACTAACTAATATACTGCTGACAAGACCAATTTGAGCCCAATAACTGCCGGCCGGAAATAGCGGGTCCACCCCTGTGCATAAAAAAACAGGTAGCCCTGTATCAGCAAGACTACCTGTTCACAAATATTTTAACCCCAAAACGCTGCTATCAGATCTTGATCAGATAAGCCCTGATCTGGATCGCTTCGATCCTTTTGGACTGACCTGTAATACCTGCTACATCATTTTCACTCACCCAGGATTCCCAACCAAAACTATCCTGGTGTACCCTGTAGTAGATATATGGTCTTGCCTGCGTAGAAGGAGCCGGATCATTAAATGTCAGGGTAAAGTTAGGATCTACGTAGCGGGGGCCATAGATCTGAATACCTTCTAATCTTTTAGACTGCCCCACAGTACCTGCTACGCCTCCGGGAGAGGTCACATAATTCTGCCAGCCGATATTTTCTACATGCCCCTTGTAGGTAAACCCAAAGGAGCCTGTAAAGTAAGTGGTACCCAGATCATCTGCAGCACCAAACTGGATGTAAGGCAATTTAAAAGCCTCCAGTCTCCTGGACTGACCGGTGGTTCCCATAATCTGGGTGGCGGCAGGAACTGCATTATTAAAAGCGTCAGGTGCTGTACTGTTCATAATATTAAAGTTATAATCCGTCCAGCCAATGTTCTGCAGATTGGCAGATGTAGTTCCATTGGTCTGGTACCAGTTGCCATTCAATACCACACCTACGCCGGTTACACCATGGGTAGGCAGATTGGCAGCCGCAATATCAGCGGTTCTGGCAGTTTCGGAACGGATACCTTTCAGCAGGTCTTTGTTACCGTCTTTCCTGGCAGATAAGGTAGCATAATACTCCTTACTCAGCTGGTCTGCCTGATCGAATAATTTGTCTTTTACAAGGTCCTTATACAGCAAGGGAACTATTTCATTAGGGATCTGGTCAACACCCAGATAGGCAACTTTAATGTCAGATTTTGTTGTATTTGTGGCAGCAGGTTGCACATTCTCTTTTGCGCATGATGCAAATAGGAACACCACTGCAGACAGGTGCAGAATAATTGTTTTCATAACAATATTTAAATTGATGAATGAATAATGGAGTCGTTAAGGGTTAGGGTTTCAACGTCAATTTTGAGGGTTAAAGGATAATTGTGTCTACATCCAAGGTAGAACAATATCACTAAATAAAAAATTAATTTATCGTTATGTGATCTCTCACTCAACGCTCATTCCGGCTCGCCATGACGCCGAAAAAGTAAGTGGGCTACTGTAAAATAAAAAGTCTATAATTGTTAAGCCGGCGCCTGCAAACAACCTTTAAAGAAAGCGCAGCATGCCAGCTTTCAACTCGTACCTGACGCCCGTTGTTTTTTGCAGGTTATCTAAAAAGTCCGCAACTCCCTCCTGCTTGGTGAGGATACCAGTAATGTCTACACGTTCGGCTGACTTGTTCTCGAATACCACCTCGATATCAAACCATCTGTTGATGACCTCTCCTATATCTTTGAGTGTCGCATTTCTAAAGTAATATTTTCCTTCCATCCAACCCAGGGTATTGCGCCTGTCAAAAGCATCCACACTAAAAGTCTGCTGGTTGTATACTGCTTCGTACCCGGGAGACAGCTGTACCACCTGTTCACTGTTATTGCTTTTGAGTGCCACTCTGCCCGAAGCAAGTGCAACTCTGGGACTTGCGCTGGTGTAGGTGTTTACGTTGAACGCCGTGCCCAGTACATCCACCGATACGTCTCCTGCATGAACAATAAACGGATGTGAAGGATCCTGCTTTATTGAAAAGTAAGCTTCGCCACTTACCGTTACCTCTCTCGTCTTTCCATTGAATGTCATCGGGAAGCGGATTTCAGATTTTGCATTCATCCATACCTCGGTACCATCCGCCAGCTCCAGTTTATAATCTTTACCCGCTGGTACACGCAATACATTTATCGCCATATCTGCACTAGCATTTGCGGCATCGTATTTCGCACTTTTAGACGACAAATGGATCTCGGTCGTACCTACTTTCAGCACACCTGCTTTTGTCGTATCTGATAAATCAATCTGCTGCCCGTTGGCCAACTGAAGGACAATGCCCGTCGGTACGGTAGCCTGGGCAATCCGCGCCGGCTTCTGCAGGAAATAAATGCTACTCCCCGCTAACAATAATACGCTGGCCGCCGCCGCATACATCCACCTGCCGGAACTTCGTTTGGTAAACTTATGTTTATGTTGCCGCCACAATGCCTCTTCATCCAGATGAACCAGGTATTGCTGCGCAACTGGCTCTTTCATTCTTTGCTCCAACTCCTCAAATACTGTTTTTAATTCAGGATGTTGTTCCATTACCAGGTTCAAATGCACATCATCTTCCTCCGAAATACATCCTGACAGCTTCTCCAACATTAATTGTTCTATTTGTGGTATCATTTTTACTAGTCTTAAATCATTCAGAAAATGGCAAATCCAGCTTACTCCGCAGTGTTTTCACTGCAAGTTTCAGGTGGGTCTTTAACGAATTCACACTGATCCCCATGTTGTCGGCCACCTCGTTATACTTCTTGTGCTCCATATATACCAGGTTAAACGCCCGCTGACGCTGCGTGGGAAATTCACTCAGCAGCGCATGCAGCTGCTGTTGAAAATGTTCATTCGGTACAACCCCACCTTGTCTCGAATCTTCAAAACAGGATTGGTCTACTGTTTCTGCATACTTCTCAATACGTTTTTGCCTTCTCGACTTTATCTTATGATAGTCATTAACCTGGTTGCGCACAGACATGAGCAGGTAAGTGCGGAGATTACCGTTGATATTACGATACAACTGCTTTTCCCAGATGCTGCAAAGCACCGACTGGACCAGGTCGTCCGCCTCACTCGGGTCTCCTGTACCCAAATAAGCCTTGGTCCACATTAACCTGTAGTATTTCTTAAAAATTAGCTCGAATGCATCGCCAGCGCCCCCATTTTTTAATAAGAGAAGTACAATATCATCTCCCGGATATTCAGGCATAAAAAAAAATTAAGTGGTTGATTGTATAACGCGGATACTAAATTGCTACTAAGGGATATTGTCTGGAATAAATATAAATGTTATTTTGACATTTATAAAATATTTTGTCTTTTTTTCCTGCGCGTTCACCCATTCTTAAAACTTGTCGTCTTATATCAAGAAGCATCTTTTAATTCTATGTAGTAAATTTTCTTAATTCAGTAAGGAACATGAACAGACATTCCCCGTTAATGAAAACGGCCAGGGTTACCTATGCCTGGCAACGAACTACTATTGCCTTTCTGTTGCTCTTTCTGCATTCCCACCTGAGGGGGCAGACGATCACCACACCTACTGTCACAATAAAAGGGAATAATATGACCCTGGAGGCGGTATTTAAATCGATTGAAAAGCAAACGGACATTACATTCTTTTACAGTGGCAACATTCCAAAGAATGACGTTATTGGCCAGGTAAATTATACTGACGCCAGGGTAACCACCGTTCTGGACGATTTATTGAAAGGCCGCAACCTGGCCTATGAAATAAAGAAGAACGTGATCCTGATCCGGCGGGAAGAAAAGCCCACTACCGCAGCCAACACGGAAAAAACAAATCCCCCGGCTACCCAGGAACCCGTCATTTCCGGTCAGGTCATTGCGGATGATACCCAAACACCACTGCCGATGGCTACCGTGATGCTGAAAGGCACAAACGTCGGTGCCACTGCCGATCAGAACGGTTACTTCAAACTGAAGCTGAGTGGTAACAGTAAGGTACTGGTGGTGCAATACGTAGGGTATGTGACCCGGGAAATCAACCTGAATGGCAAGAGCGAGTTCGAAATCAAGCTCTCTCCCAAAGACAACACCATTAAGGACGTAGTAGTGGTGGCCTATGGTACACAGAAGAAAACCAGTATGGTGAGCTCCATTACCTCCATTAACCCGAAAGAACTGAAAGGGCCTACCAGCAACCTGACCACTATGCTGGCAGGTAAAATCGCCGGTGTGATCTCTTACCAGCGTAGTGGAGAACCCGGCGCTGACAATGCGCAGTTCTTTATCAGGGGGGTAGGTACTTTTGGCGCGGGAAAGGTAGATCCACTGATCCTGATTGACAACATTGAATCTTCTTCCAGGGACCTGGCCCGCTTACAACCCGACGATATCGCCGGATTTTCTGTGCTGAAAGATGCCACCGCATCTGCCCTGTATGGTGCCAGAGGTGCGAATGGTGTGATATTAATCACCACCAAAACGGGTAACATCGGGAAGATGAGGTTCAATGCGCGTCTTGAAAACTCTACTTCTTCCAATACGCGGAACTTCAAACTGGCAGACAATATTACTTATATGAAGCTGGCCAACGAAGCCACCCTTACAAGGAATCCTCTCAGTGCACTCCCCTACTCCCAGAATAAAATTGACCATACGGCTGCGGGTGATGATCCGTTACTATATCCAAACAACAACTGGATTAAACAGTTAATTAAGAACTATACAAATAACCAACGTTATAATATTAATGCCAGTGGTGGTAATGACAAAGCGAAGTACTACCTGGCCATGACTTACAATATAGACAACGGTATTCTGAAAGAAAACGAACTGAACAACTTCAGTAACAATATCAAGTTGCGGTCTTATTCATTGTTGTCCAACGTAACCCTGAGCCTGACCAAGACGACAGAAGCACTGGTAAGCCTGAAAGGCCAGTTCGATGACTACAATGGTCCAATCGGCGGTGGTGCAGGCGTATTCTATAATGCGATCTGGAGCAACCCGGTGGCTTTCCCGGCTGTTTATCCTTCCAGTCTGCTCCCCTATGTCAAACACCCGCTTTTTGGTAATGCCATCATTCCGGGCGGCGGCGGATTATATGTAAATCCTTATGCGCAGTCTATCTCAGGATTCCAGGCAACCAATACCAGTACGCTCACTGCACAGCTTAGCCTCAAGCAAAACCTGGATGCCATTACCCCCGGCCTCTCTGCCAGAGTAATGGCGTATACATCCCGGTATGCTTACTTTGCTGTTTCCCGCCAGTACAGTCCTTATTATTATACTGCCAACACAATGGAAGGAAAGTTTTCCGGGCTTACGCTGATCAACGACGGTAGCCAGGGAAGTGTAGGGAACACCCCTACTGAATACCTGACCTATTCACCCGGCGATAAAATAGTGAACAGTACCACCTATGCAGAGACAGCGTTGAACTATTCCAGGACCTTCAGCGAGAAACACAGCGTGGGCGGTATGCTCATCGGGACTATCCGCAACTATGTAACCGGGAATGCTTCTACCCTGCAATTATCATTGCCTAACCGGAACCTTGGATTATCCGGCAGGTTCACTTACGGATATGACAACCGTTACCTGTTCGAATATAACTTTGGTTTTAACGGTTCTGAACGTTTCGCAGCCAACCACAGGTTTGGTTTCTTCCCGTCTATCGGTGGTGGCTGGATTGTATCTAATGAAAAGTTCTTTGCGCCCCTCGCGGACAAAGTACAGCAGCTGAAGTTCAGGTTTACTTATGGCCTGGTAGGTAATGATCAGATCGGTAATTCTACTGACCGTTTCTTCTACCTGTCAGATGTAAATCTGAATGGAGGTGCAGCTGGTTACTTTGGTACACAGTTCAATTATACCCGTCCTACTGTTGCGATCAATCGTTATGAGAACAGGGATATTACCTGGGAATTGTCCAGACAAACCAACCTGGGTATGGACCTGACTGTCTTCAAAGATCTCACACTCACAGTAGATGCCTACAGACAGGTACGTAGCAATATCCTGATGGTGAGAAGTACGATCCCTACTTCTATGGGATTGCAGGCGAATATCTCTGCGAACTCCGGCAAGGCCAGCAGTGAGGGCATAGACCTGATGCTGAATTATTCCAAGACGTTTGAACACACCTTGTGGTTGCAGACACGCGGTACGCTCACTTTTGCAAGAAGCAAACTGCTGGTGAACGAAGAACCACACTATGCGCCGAATAACCAGCATCTCTCCAGGGTAGGCAACTCACTGGGCCAGATATATGGTTTGGTGGCGGAAAAACTGTTTGTAGACGATGCAGAGGTAAGTAACTCTCCTATTCAATACGGCCGTATCATGGCAGGTGATATCAAGTACAGGGATGTGAATGGAGATGGCACGATCTCCAATGCAGACTATGTACCGATTGGTTACCCCACTACACCAGAAGTGATCTATGGAATGCTCTTTTCTGTAGGGTACAAGAACTTTGATATCAGTGCGGCTTTTCAGGGGTCTGCCCGTTCATCCTTTATCATCAATTCTGCCAACACGACTCCTTTCTACATCAACGGAGGCAACCAGAATGGTCTGCTGCAGGCAATTGCAGACGACCACTGGTCAGAAGATAACAGGAACTCCTACGCATTCTGGCCAAGGTTGAACAATATTATTTCTGAGAATAATTCCCAGACCTCTTCCTGGTGGTTGCGTAATGGTTCATTCCTGCGGTTGAAGTCAGCCGAAATTGGTTACAACTTTACCGATCGGATATTAAAGAAGTTCCGTCTCAGCACAGGTCGCCTGTATGTAAATGGTCTGAATCTGCTTACCATCAGCGCCTTTAAAATATGGGATCCGGAAATGGGTGATTCTGGCCTGGGCTACCCTATTCAAAGGGTGTTCAATACTGGCTTGAGCATTGGGTTTTAAGTCTTAATAAAAGAACCGAATTGTATGAAAAATATCCGCTTGTTCATATTGGCAGCCTCCTTGCTGACTACGTCCTGCAAGAAGAATTTCCTGGACGTGGTGCCTGATAACGTGGCTACTATTGATAATGCTTTTACTTCCAAAACGGAAGCCGAGAAATATTTATTTACCTGCTACTCCTATCTTCCAACTAATTTCGATCCTACTTATAATGTAGGACTATCGGCCAGTGATGAGGTCTTTGTATTGGACCCTACCAGCGCCATCAGGTCTACTAACGTGCTTCGCATGCCATATGGAGATCAAAATATTTCCAATCCTATTGCCAATTTCATGACCGGCGACAGGGATGGAGTAGCCAGTTATAAGGCGATCAGGGATTGTAACATTTTCCTTGAAAACGTCAGTGATCAAAGTAAGGTGCCTGACCTGGACATCGATACCCGTGAACGATGGATTTCAGAAGTACAGTTCCTGAAAGCCTATTATCACTTTTTGATGTTCAGGGCATATGGTCCCATTCCTATTATTGACAAGAACCTGCCCATCAGTGCAGCGATTGAAGAGACGTATGTAAAACGTCAGCCGGTAGACAGCGTGGTGAACTATATTGCCAACCTGCTGGACCAGGCCGCGACGCACCTGCCGAACAGTATTAATAATATTTCCTCAGAACTGGGCCGCATTACCAAGCCGGCAGCATTGGGACTGAAGGGAATGTTGCTGGTTACGGCTGCCAGTCCGCTGTTCAACGGTAATTCTGATTATGCTTCGTTCAGGAATAAAGATGGTGAGGCACTTTTTAATTCCACCTACAGCGTAGAAAAATGGCAGCGGGCAGCCACAGCCTGTAAGGCGGCAATAGATCTCGCAGAAGCACAGGGCGTGAAGTTATATATCTTCCCTGCACAGACCATTCCCCTGAGCGAGACCACGATGACACAAATGAACATTCGCAACTCCATGAGTGAGCCGTGGAACTCAGAACTGATCTGGGGGAGTACCACCAATATTAACTGGGCATGTACTTTCCTGCAACGCTGCGGTATTGGTCAGTTTGACTTTGATAATGCAGTAGCTTCCAAAACGGCCGGCCACCCGCTCATGGGGCCGACGATAAAGATGGCGAAGTTATTCTATACCAAGAATGGCGTTCCTATTGACGAAGACAAAACACTGGACTTCTCTAACATCGCCACACTACGTGTCGCCAACCATGATGAAAGGTTTAATATCAAGGAAGGTGAAACAACGGCGCGACTGAATTTCGACAGGGAGCCCAGGTACTATGCTGATCTGGGTTTTGACAGGGGTATCTGGTATATGGCAAACAGTCCGTCAAAAAGCGATGAAAATACTTTCTGGCTCATGGCGAGAGGTAGTGAGAAGAGTCAGTCATCCCCAGTGCCTATTTGCGGTTTTTACATGAAAAAGACAGTCAACTGGCATATGGACTGGAATACGCTCACGTATCCTTCCTACCCTTACCCTGAGATGCGACTGGCAGATCTGTATCTTTTATATGCAGAGGCATTAAATGAAGCACAGGGACCAGGTGGTGATGTGTATGAATACATCAACCGGGTAAGGGCAAGAGCCGGTTTACAAACAGTACAGAGCTCCTGGCAAACGTACAGTAAGAATCCAACCAGGTTTACGACAAAAGAAGGCATGCGTGCCATCATACAAAGAGAACGTGCTATAGAACTCTGTTTTGAGGGGCATCGCTACTGGGACCTGTTGCGCTGGAAAACGGCGGCACAGGAGCTGAGTGGCAACGTTACCGGATGGGTCGTAAGCGGACAGACAGCAGAATTGTACTATAGGGAAGTATCGTTCCTGGCCAGGCATTTCGTAGCTCCACGTGATTACCTGTGGCCAATCAGGGAGGATGATATGCTGAAAAATCCCAACCTGGTTCAAAATCCTAACTGGTAAAACCGAAGTATCATGAAGTTATCATATATCCTACTCTTATTAATATTTATAACAGCTTGTATGAAGGATAGCCTGCACAGGCCTGTTACCAAAAACGGGGGAGCACCCGGTGCGATCTCGAACGTGAAGATCGAGAACCAGAACGGTAAGGCGGTATTGACCTATACCCTTCCCGGCGACGATGACCTGTCTTACGTAAAAGCAGTCTATGAAACCTCATCGGGGCATTCAAGAGAAGTAAAGGCCTCCTATTATGTCAACACCCTGACGGTAGATGGCTTTGGTGATACGTTGCCACATGTCGTGAAACTATATGCAATGAGTGCAAGTGAAAAAGCATCTGAGCCGGTGACGGTGACTGTCAATCCGCTGACACCGCCTATTGATATTGCACTGAGATCATTGAAGGTGGTAGCCACCTTCGGTGGTTTTAACCTGACCTGTAGTAATCCAACCGAAGATAACCTGGCCATCATTCCACTGGTAGATACCTCCGGGAACGGAGTATGGGTACAGAGCGCAGGAATGGACAATATTTATAGTAACAGTCCGGTCATCACCAGCGCAGTGAGAGAGCAACCCGCAGTAGAAAGACATTATGCATTCGTGGTAAGAGACCGGTGGTTGAATTATTCCGATACAATGTATACAACGCTGACACCCATCTTTGAACAGTTGCTGCCAAAATCAGACTGGAGCAATTTCGTACTGCCAGGTGATGCGGAAATCCTGAATAACGGTGGACGTACGGATGTGAAGTATATCTATGATGGTAATGCGCATCCTGGCTGGCCACAATGTCTGTTTACCGTAGAGCAGGCCAGTTCCTCCCAGATGGTGACGCTGGACCTGGGTAAACCACATATTTTCAGCCGTATGCAGGTGAATCCTTACAAAGAAGTGGGCGGTTTGTACTACGTGAGAGGTAATGTGAAAGACTTTGAAATCTGGGGGTCTAATGCACCTAACTTAAGTGGTGCGCTGGATCAGACATGGACGAAACTGACAACGTGCCACGTGACCAAACCATCCAATTCTGCTTATGGTACAGAGACAACCGCTGATCAAACGCTTGCTTACAATGGCTGGCAATTTGATTTTCCTGCATCGCAAACGGCATACCGGTATATAAGGATCAGGAGTCTTTCCAACTGGCAGGGTTCATATTTTATAAACATAGCGGAGTTTACGCTGTGGGGTAATTAACAACTAATAATCTGTTACGATGCAAAGAGCGTTTATCATATCAGCATTGCTTACTTTATTGGTGGCTTGCTCCAAGATGGATGAATACAGGGATAAGTATATGGCGAATGGGTCGATCGTGTATCCCGGTAAAATGGATTCCGTAAAAGCATATTCGGGTAAAAACCGGGCGGAGGTGACGGGATTGTTTACATCAGACCCTAAAATTACGAAATACAAGGTGTTCTGGAATAGCAGGCAGGATTCCATTGAGGTACCGGTACAAAGGACAACCGGTGTGGATACGGCGTCCGTGATCATACCGAACTTACCGGAGGGATTGATGAGTTTTGAAATAAGAACGTATGATGCCCGTGGCAACATCTCTATTCCGGTCACTACCTCTGCGAATATCTTCGGTGATCTGTACCAGAGTGCACTGATCAACAGGGGGATTGCGAATGCGGAAATACAGAATGACGGATCAGCGCTGATCACCTGGGCAGATGTGACCAGTGATGCGGGTACGGTGAGTATGCGGATCAAATATACCGATAAGACAGATGTAGCACATGATACGTTGGTTTCCTCTTCGCTGAAGGGTATGACGACCAGTTTACCGGCTTTTAAAGCAGGATCAGTGATCAGTTATCAAACTGCTTACCTGCCGAATTCTACGTCGATAGATACGTTTTATTCAGCTTTTGAGACACATAACGTGAAGGCCGATGTGACCAGTCTGTATTTAAAGAATACCGGGCCATTTACAAGAGCGACCTACGATGGTAACAGGTGGGGTACACTGGCGGCTCCCTGGGTGACCACTCCGAATGTGATTAATCACTCGGGGTATGGAGGATATGCATCTGAGTCCTGGTTGAATGCAGGTGGATTTTTAGTGATGGAAGCCGGTTGGAGCGGAACTGCAAATATTGTGAATGGAAAGATTTCACAGACGACAACCTTACCTGCCGGGAATTATATTTTCCAGACAGCATTGTATACAGAAGCGTTGGATCCGGTATATATAGTGGCCGCTGCCGGCAGCACATTACCGGATGTGAGTGGAGTGGGTACAGCATTGGGGTATGGCACTTTCCCGTCAGCCAGGAGTGTAAGTGCAACGGTAGAGTTCAAGTTTACATTGACACAGGAGGAGCAGGTGACGCTGGGCTTTGTGACGTCGATGGTTTCGGGAAATCAATATTGGAGAGTAGGAAGTGTCAGGTTGATAAAGAATTGATGATTGGTTATAATCTACACACCGCAAGCATTCTTGTTTGCGGTTTTTTTTATTTTATATAGGAGGCAGCGCTTTGAGACAGGGGGTTATGATTCTTATGTATCCTCTCCTACTTCGAACGTAGGATAGCCGAGATTTCCTGTATAGTATATGTCGGCTTTAAGTCTTCGCAAACTGTTTTCTGACCATACCCATAGGCAGCCCAGGCAGAGGGAATACCACAGTTATGGGCAAAGAGGATGTCCGCATGGGTATCACCGGTCATCAGTACTTCCTGCTTGTCTTTGATGTTATAGTGACGGCTGATGAGGGTATTGTAGATCATGGGATCTGGTTTGGCCTGTAAGGCCAGGTCCGGGAAGGCACCTTCTGCGATAACGAGGTCGGTAAGATCAAATAAGTGGAGTGCTCTTAAAGATCTCTCGACAGCACCGATCCCCTTATTGCTGAGCACAACAATGGTCTTGCCGGCTGCTTTTAATTGTTCGAATACATGGGCGGCACCATCGAAGAGTACGGTCAGTCTTTCATCGCATTCCTGGTACTGCTGGCGGTAGACCTGGGCAATCACTTCAACATCATCGAAACTCAGGCTTGCAGCGGCCGGGTGCAGATGTCTGATGGTATCATGGAGGCCGCCACCTTTACTGACAACCGCAAGCATGTCGGCTTCTGCAATAGCTGGCAAGCCGCTTTTGATGAAAGTCTGGCTCATGGCAAAGTGGATAGTTGGGAAGGTATTGCAGATGGTGCCGTCGTAGTCGAAGAGGTAGTAATTGAAGTTGTTCATGATACTGGTACACGTTGATTTCCGGGGCAAAGGTCGGAATTATTTTATTTTTAGCAGCAGGTTCCGATATTCGGGATAAGTGGTCTTTAAAACAAGTAGTAGTACAAGATCAGAAAAAATCGCCATTCTCTGTTTTCTACAGAGAATGGCGATGGTTACAGCGGGGCTGCTTTATATTTACGTGTTATTTACTTTGAATTATTCCTGATTGCCGCCATTTCTTCTTCCAGCTTCTTTATCCGTTCCTGGTTTTCCAGGTTATTCTTATGTTCTTCAATCAGGTATAGTGTCAGTTCTTCCACTTTTTTCACCAGTATTTTATTCATTTCACCGATATCCAGCCCGTTTGCCGTTACTTCTTTTTCCGATGGCACCTCCGGTAGGTGCTTATGTTGCTTTACATAGCTTTCTATTTCCAGCAGGGAAGGCAAATGATAATTGCTGTCAAATACATAATCAGCCCAGCCGGTCTGTAAGATCTGCAGTTTTTTTGCCGCGATTGTACCTGCTACCGCGAGTTTATAGGAGCCTGTTGGAATGGTACCTATACCGAGATTTCCGTTGGCATCGAGGCGCATTTGTTCGGTACCATTGTTTACGAGAAAGGTGAGATAACCGCCGGTTCTGGAGGCACCTGTGTTAAAGATCAACCCACTGTTAATATTGCCAAAGTATTTCTGCAGGATGCCGAACATCGGTCCGTTAGGCGTTGTGTTATAAGCATGCACACCCAGGAAGGTGCCATCCAGGGTGGTACTGCCTATTGAAAGGCGGCTGAGAATAGCGGTGGTCGTGTCGGGTATCATGGTACCCACATCCAGTGTTGCCCTGGGATTCAGGGTTCCGACTCCCAGCTTTCCGTCTGAAGTGGCTATAGAACTATCCGGTAAGTATACACTTCCTGCGAATCTATTGATGTATGGCACATCATAGACGTTGGTGGCGCTGGGAATAAAGGCTGAATCGACTACGGACCAGCCGGTGAACATAGCTGGCGTCTCACTCATACCCTGTGCGAAGGCCCGCACGTGAAAACGGGTATAGTAGCCTTTGTAGTCAATTAAAATGGAAATTTTACCATTTTCGTTTGCCACCTTTACCGGTGGTGTAAGTCCTCCGTAGGAAGATATGGCGGTACGACCGAAAGAGCTGTTGAAGACATAGCATGCCAGGGACAGGTTCATGGGGGTACCGGTGGTAATGTCATATCCTTCTATGAGGATATTGGGCATGGCGAAGCCATTTGCCCAGTTGATGTTTGTTTTGATTTTAAATCCGTAGGTAGCGGTCTTGTTTAAATTATAAGATACTATATCATTATAATATTGGCCTTTAACTGTCAGGGCCAGGAATAGGGATACGAACAAAAAAAATGTTTTCATGAATTATTACAATTTATATGACGGGTTATAATTTCGAATACAGGTCGATTCAGTCGCGGTGCGAATGTAGAAAATTTCCAACTTTATGGAAGACTAATTTATAGTGATAAGTAATTGAGACTGTAAAATTTTATGTGTTATAGGGGCTATTGTAGCGCCATGTCTTGATAGGCTCCAAAACCGGGGAAGTTGTTTACACAAAAAATTTTACACTCTCTAATCAGGATATACAGTTTACACAGTTATCTTAACACTCTCAATTTATTGTGCATATTGGGTATTCTGGCACATCGCATTGCAACCGCACCTATTCTACTGGTTCCTCAAAAGCATTATATACTGCTTTGATACGCCTGATTCTTTTGACCCACAACCTCACCAACAATACCAGCATGCCTATAAACAAGATCACTACGATTGTACCTCCTTTGAAGAACACCACCACACTCAGCATCATCAGTGCTCTGGCCAGAACGGCAACTACTGCATAGGTTTGCAATTTCGCCAGATGTCTTTCCAATAATTCCCGTACATTTTCTCCCGGTACTCCCTGCTTTGTAAATACATACCCGATGATATTGACAGCTATTACGGTCAGCATTGCCGATACTAACAGTATATTGGCATATAAGGGCTTCCGCGCGCCATCGAAGAAGTCGTAATATGCTGTTAGAAACAATATAAACCCTACAAGCTCTATAATCATTTGCTTCCGGATCTGTTTTAAAACCGGATGCTGACGTTCATGCAATAGACCCGCATGTATTGATGAGGTTTTATTCACGCTATGCCAGGCGGCAAAAAGATCTTCCATAATTCATTATTTAAATAGTGGTCAAATGTATTCTTCGATTAGTTTATAGTATTGTATTTCACACTTAGCAATAAAATAGTTCCTCATTTTTTAAATAGCTACTGTCCCCGACTACTCACCCTGCTTATCACTAAAATCAGCACCAATTCTCCACCACTCATTTCTTAAATAGCTGCTGCATCCTCACCTTCACCCTATTCAGCTTTACGCCCACATGGTTCTCTGTAATACCTAATACCTCTGCGGTCTACTCATTTCTTAAATAGCTGCTGCATCCTCGCCTTCACCCTATTCAGCTTTACGCCCACATGATTCTCCGTAATCCCTAATACCTCCGCGATCTCCTTATAACTCATTTCTTAAATAACTGCTGCATCCTTGCCTTCACCCTATTCAGCTTTACGCCCACATGGTTCTCTGTAATCCCTAATACCTCTGCGATCTACTCATTTCTCAAATAGCTGCTGCATCCTTGCCTTCACCCTATTCAGCTTTACGCCCACATGGTTCTCCGTAATCCCTAATATCTCTGCGATCTCCTTATTTCTTAAATAGCTGCTGCATCCTCACCTTCACCCTATTCAGCTTTACGCCCACATGGTTCTCCGTAATACCTAATATCTCCGCGATCTCCTTATAACTCAGTTCTTCCAGGTACAATGTAATAATCGCCTTCTCGTCATCTTTCAATTTTCGCAATACGTCAAACAACTCCTCTCCCGCCTCATTCAACATCTCTGCCCTGTCCGGCAATACATCAGTATACACAATCTTTGGCACCCGCTTACGATACCCTACTATCGCCGTACTCAGCGCTACCTTATACATCCAGGTGCTAAAGGACGCCTTCCCGCCATAGGAGCCGATTGACTTCCATAATTGAAAGACAATTTCCTGAAACAGATCCTCCCGATCCTCCCTCGAATCGCGATATAACCTGCATATTTTATGAATGATTCCCTGATGCTGCCCCATCAGTTGCAAAAATTGTGTTTCATCCATAACTTTTTATATTTGCCGTTTCCATATTAGTTGCAAAACTTTTCGAAAACTTACAAGGAACAAAAAAAATATGAAACAACGACCACATACCATTTGCTTAATGATGACCACCCTCGATGGCAAAATCCTGGGACATAAATGGGGCAACTCTCCCCAGATGGAAAAACTGAGAGGAAAATTTGAAGAAGTGCACAATATCATTGGCAACAATGCATGGATTGTGGGCCGTACCACGATGGAAAAAGATTTTACGAATGGAGCAAAGCCGATCTATAAAGCAGGTACACATGCTATTTCCCGTACTGACTTTGTAGCAAATCCCGATGCCACATCTTTTGCCATTGCTATTGATGCACATGCAAAGTTAGGCTGGGAAAAGCCCTACATGCAGGGGGATCATGTCATCACCGTCCTGACTGAAGGTGTATCCGATGCCTACCTGGCCCACCTGCAGGAGATCGGCGTTTCTTATATCTTTGGGGGCGCCACCACGATCGATTTACACGTGACACTGGAAAAACTGCGCACCCTGTTCGATATCAGGATATTGATGGTAGAAGGTGGCGGCCATCTGAATGGGAGTTTTCTGAATGCAGGATTGATTGATGAATATCATCAGCTGTTACTGCCGGTTATTGATGGCAATCCGGAAAATTCGGGCGTGTTTGAGATTGAACCCGGGAATAAGAAATTTGATGCGGCGCTGCTGAAATTGCAGGAAGTAAAGCGAATAGAGGATGATGTGTTGTGGTTGACATATCAATTGTAATCTTCCTGTAAAAAAGAGTGTCTCAGAGCAAGCTGAAAGCTGCGATATCGCTTGTTCAGTTATGAGCCAGGTAAATTTTCCGCTGGCGTAAACGCTCCTATATTTAACCGTAATTAAAAAAGCCCCCGCAAAGTGTCCAACTTTTTGGGGGCTTGCCAAAAGAATGCGGCTTTTTTAATTTTAATCTATCAGGGCAGGATGTTCGAATCCATCACAACTTTTCCCAGATGCCTGTCCAGGATGGTGACCTCACCGCCCGCACCTGCTGGTGCAGACACAAAAATCTCCCACTGCCCTTCTGTATTGACCGTTTCAGGAAAATCTACTGATAATGATATCATTGCCAGCCGACCATTTTCATCCAGGCTTTCTTCATGGTCCAATAAAAAATTAAGATTGTAAATCACCCCCTCTTCATCTGTGCTGATTTCCAGTGTATCCGGCAGTGTTACTCCCAGGTTACCGGGCAGTGGCAATAAGACCGTGATATAACCTGCCTGTTCCTTTATCTGATTGTAGGTAGCAGGTTGCAGCTCCTGGGCATCAAATGGCTGTATAGGATAGTTCTGCGGCAATGCAAAATATTCACAGGAAAAGTTAGTGAAGGGGACTTCAAAAGTTGACATTGTACTCATAATGGGGTTTAAAATATAATTCAAAAAAGGGTTAACGTAAACATGTATCCGGATAAGGTTTAATCAACCATCTATACAAAAGTACCGCTTTTCTCCCTATAGAAGAAAAGCGGTTTCAATGATTACTTCAGTCTTTTAACGTCATGGATGTGTGTATATTGTATACACCAGTGTACCAGATGGAGGTACGCCATAACCGCCACCAGTCCAGCCATAAGCAACAGCTGTACCATTAGCAGGGTTGAGATCTCCATCGCTTACTACCAGGGCATTCGCCAGTGTGCTCCATGCGATAAAAGTACCATTTGGTGAGTACCATGCATAGTTCACAATCTTAGCTTCAGGTTGTTTCACTGCCTTAGCCACAGGCGTAAAAGTGCTAAACAACAAGAACATCGTGAAAAGAGAAAGGGACAAGAGGGCTTTCGTGTGTCTCATGTGGGTTGTCATTAATGATTAACAAATAGAGGGTTATATCCTATTAAAAATACAAAAAATATAAGATTGATGATATTAAAATCAGCTTAAGTTTTCAAGGAAATTTCAGATAGGGAAAAGAATAGTTTCCCGGTACTGGTGACCGGAGAAACTATTCTTTTAAATCCTTTATTTACATGAAGTCACGGATTGCTGTTCAGCAGGAACAGTCGATCCCATTGCCTTTGACAACTTAAACAGGTTGCTGCTGGGGGTATCAACCGGTAATCCATTGGCCTCCCGGATCAACTGGAAAATATGATCTGGTCTTACCACCACATAATTCGCATTCAATGCATTCGCCGCATTCTTAAAGCTGGTAGGTGTTACTCCCTGCCATGGCTGTGCCTGAATGATGATAAACCTTGGAGAGGTGCCATTCCAGCCAGCAGCGGCGGAAGCAATATTATCCTTAATGGTTTGCTCGGTCGTACAATAATTGCAATTCAGCGCCATTCCCGGCAATGTATTGTTGTAAATGGTCAGGCCTCCGTTTGTATTCTGAGCCGTCATTCCTAATAAGGAAGGAGCATAGGTAGCATACGTCTGACCTACATTCTGGTTGATCCCACCTGTGATGGTATTCCAGACTGTGACCACTCTGAAACCAGCGCGCTTATTGTAATCTTCTGTTTTCGCTACGAATTGATTCAGCTTTGCCTGATCCCAGCTGTTAGGATAAGTATATCCATAGCCGGAAGGTCCGCTGATCAGGTTATCATTATCTGTTGATGACTGCCAGTAGTAATTCAGTGCTCCTGGCATGGCATCCAGCATAGCTGGTGACAAGGTCCAGCCCATTGGTACCTGGCCACGTCCCGGATCATTCCAGAGTTTACGCATCAGGTGTTCTACATATTGCAGGTTGTCTCCATCGCTCAATATGAAAGCCACATAGATCTTATTTTGCAATGCAGGCTTCTGTGGCATGGGTTTCAGGTTGACTGTTCTCGGCATTCCGCTATGTACAGTCAGGTTTGAACACCAGTCACTCGCAATCGTCGTAATGCCATAGGTAGAGGTGCGCTGTACCCCCGGGCCTTCATTCGGCCACCAACCCATGAAGTTTGCACCCGCCGGCATGGAGGCTAAGAAACTATTCAGCAACGTGCTTTCCGCGGCGATGTCAGGATCCAGCCAGATCGTAGCCGCACCGATAGCTACCGCATATTCACGCAATGCAGCCTTGTGTACATCCGGGTTTAAACCGATCAACACGCGCTTGTCAGCGCCCGGCCAGTAATTGTTGAACATGGCCTGGTATACGGCCAACTTACTGGTGTATACACCACGCAGGTCCATAAGGATCGGCAGGTTGTAAGGAGCTGCCTGCAATTTAGACAGGAGCGAAGGCGAAGCGATCAACGCATTCCTGCTTTTGGCAAGCATGGTAGCCAGGTTAACGGTATGGATCTGCGCAGGATCATACACGATCAGTCCCGAAATTTCACTACGATACTTCGTGATAAGGCTATACTTATCAGATACATCATTGTAGCTTAATCCAAGAGAATTCAACCAGGTGTACTGCCCTTCGGCAAAAGCATCTCCTTCATAAGAGAAGATACGTGGCTGTGTCTTGTTGACAATACCTTTTAACGAGGAGAATAAATACATTTCTGCAGAAGAGTTATTCTGCTGAACAGCTACGTAATCCACCTTTGTGTAAGCCGACCCACGCCAGAACACGCGCAGTTCGATCGACTGGTTGTCGGCCGGCATGGTAAACGGCAAAGTGAATGATACGTAATCACCTGCAATGGAGAACATCGTGCGGGTGATTGTTTGGGACGCCAGAACGACACCGGTCGTTGCGTTTCGGACATCGATGTCCACGACAGGGTCATTGTTAGCCGTGTTGTTGTCCGTCTTCATCCGGAACTCTGCTACATTGGGGCCCGCGGGAATGGTATTGTCATAAGGACCATATATCATATGGTCATTGGCGGCGTCAATACCTACCTGGCAAAGCCATCCATCGGTTTCCAGGCGGCCGGTCTTGTGACTGAGAGCGGAACCTTCGCCCTCCCATCTCGTGGAAGTTTCGCGAAGAATGATCAGATCCTGCGTTTGTGCCGTGGCAGGAAATGATGGAAGAAGCTGGCCCTGTGGCCAGGTGGTTTGGGCCATTGAGGGCATGGCGCAAAACGGCATGAGTAGCAACGACAGTGCTGCTGCGATCTTTACAGATGGGTTACCGGGTTTGATCATAGGTAAACTATTAAATATGAATGATAACGTGTCCCTTCCAGGTGAAGGGTCTTTAATGGACACTAAGTATTCTCTGAGTCAATTTCAACGTGAACGAAATAAAAGTACGTATTAAAATGGAAATGCAAAATATGATTGAAAATGGCTAACAGCTAAAAGGATTTAACAGACTGATAATCAATTGGATTATTCAGTTAAATTACAACAATGAAATAACACCTGCGCAACAGCAAAATGGCTTTTCACCGGCTGACCTGGATGTAGAAGAAATTTGGTTGGCGGCAGCGAGGGTTTGCCGGTGTGACACTTTTAAAAATATCGGAAACTACTTATTAAAGTTCAGGAATACGATTGCCTGGATCTGACCGGGGATAAACGCGTCTTTGTCTTAAACAATTTACTAATTCGGGAAAACGATTGCCTGAACGTCACCGAAGATAAGCGCGTTTTTGTCTTAAACAATTTACTAGTTCAGGAAAACGATTGTCTGAACTTCACGGGAGATAAACTCGTCTTTGTCTTAAACAATTTACTAGTTCAGGAAAACGATTGCCTGAATTCAACCGAAGATAAACGCGTCTTTGTCTTAAACAATTTACTAATTCGGGAAAACGATTGCCTGAACGTCAGCGAAGATAAGCGCGTCTTTGT
>NZ_JBCNKF010000016.1:0-171961 GCF_039596155.1 Chitinophaga sp. | reverse complement strand
TGACCAGCTCCGCTTTTCTCTATAAAAAATATATCCGCCATGATGCAGGGTATTTTCATCAACGAATTTACCGTCTGCGGTAAAGCCGGTATCATCCCAATAGTCAATATGATCGCCTTTGATCTCGTAACGCCCGGTGTAGGCGCTCTGCCTGTTGCCGCGTGCTTCATCGTATCTGCCATTGGGTAAAAGTTCCTGCCTGATATATTTATCAGCCGTCATCCACATACCCAGGTACTTTTGATTATCCATAGTTTTATGTTTTTGATAAAGCAAAATTAGCCTGGGAGGTTGGGGGAACTATTGCGAAGTGAAAACAAATACTTACAAAATTCAAACAGTCTGTTCAGACACGAGTTTATCCAATGTGGCATAGGTCGCTTTCATCCCATCTTCCATACCCATTTCCAGCACCTGTTCGAGGTCGGCGAGTGATTTGAAGGTCAGCACACTTTGTACGACGGTCGTATCTTCTTTGCCAGTGAAGGTAACCCTCCAGTCGGCACCGGGAATAGCAGTATTGATGGTGCCGTTTTCATCGCAGAAAGCATCAGAAAACGACAATTCACCCGGGGGCTGGATTTTTTTGTATTGTGTCATACCCCAGTATTCGTTGCCGTCGGCATCTACCATTTTGTAATGCCAGTGTCCACCTTCCCGGAAGTCCATTGACCTGGTTACAGTGCTCATTGGCTGGGGAGCAAACCATTGCTCCAGTAATTCCTGTTTGGTGTAATAATCCCAAAGTCGTGCACGATCTGCCGAGAACTCGCGTTGGATGGTGAGGGTGTTCTTTTCCCTGTCAGGGGTGTAGTTAAACATTATATGGAGGATTTAGTTTTTGATTGCTACAATGGTTCCGTCTGGCTTTACCTGGTATTGTTGTTGCGGCGTACCCGCTTCATTTTTCTGCTTCCTGGAATAAAGATGAACGACATGATCTTTATCTATTACAAAATACAACAAACGCTCGTCATCTACCTGACCAATCTGAAGTTTGGCTATTATTTTATAGTTAACGACGGTAACGAGGTAGTATCGTTCTACGTCAGTTTGTGTGTATGCAATAATATAAGGGTGTATGGCTTCTATGTCAGGTAAAATAAAATAGTCAGTAGCATCTTCATCAATCGCTTCTTCTACAATCGATTTCAGGCTGGCATCGTTCTCTATGGGATAGGAAGGATAGTTGGCGGCACATTTACTTTTATCTTCCGGGTAAACGCAGGCTTTATAATATTCGTCGAAGTCAAAAGGCAATTTCACGGGTTGTGTCTCTAAAGGAACTACTTTCTGTGCCCGTTGTTGCCAGACCGAGAGCGGAAGACGGCTTCCCTCTACAGGTTCATCTACGAGGATATCTTTGCAGTCCTGCGTATTTACATAGAACGTGAAATAGTTCTCTCTATGAAATTCGCTATTAAAGCCCACATGGATTTCATAATAGGCATTCCCATCAATATTGGTCGTGTCTGTGATGAAAGATATGCCTTTCTGGTGGTGGGTCAACGAGTCGAGATAATGTGCCTGCCTGATCACTTCAGGGATGTTCCGGACATTGGCAATGGCCTGTTCTTCTGAGCAGGTGGCTGCGGAAGGACCTTTTTTTTCTTTTACACCTTCACAGGCTATGCAGGAAACGAATATGGCGGCTAGTAAGTATTTCATATGACCCGAACTAAAGATAAGTATATTTAAGCATCGTGCTGCTTCTTTTACTGCTGATCCGCCAAAGGGGATGCTGATGTCCACGGCTATAAGTTAACTTCCTGCCTGTAACAGCTATTATGTAAAAATGTATAAGAACTTCCGACATCCGTATAAATCCGTCTATTTCCGCTCTCATAGCTTTGTGTGATCAAACAAACAAAACACATGGCAAAGACAATATTCATTACCGGTGCCTCCCGTGGATTCGGTCAATTATGGGCAGCCGCCTTCCTGGAAAAGGGACACCAGGTAGTAGCAACAGCACGCGACCTGCGTTCTTTAGATAATCTTGCAAAGCAGTATCCCGACACGCTCCTGCCCTTACAATTGGATGTCAATGACCGTGCGGCTGATTTTGCAGCGATCGCACAGGCAAAGGAACATTTTGGTAGCATTGATGTACTGATTAACAATGCGGGCTACGGTTTGTTCGGTAGCATTGAGGAAACGACCGAGCAACAGGCACGTGCGCAAATGGAGACCAACTTTTTCGGCCTGCTCTGGCTGACGCAGGCAGTGCTACCTGTTATGCGCGAGCAGGGACATGGCCACATCATCCAACTTTCCAGCGTATTAGGCCTCGTTACAGTACCTGTTCTGGGGTTATACAATGCTTCCAAATTTGCTGTAGAGGGCCTGAGCGAATCACTGGCACATGAAGTGAAATCGTTCGGTATTCATGTAACCCTGGTAGAGCCAAACCAGTTCTCTACGGATTGGGCCAGTGCTTCTGCGACAGTGACGACTCCAATGCCTGCGTATGATGGTGCAAGGGCCTGGTTACAGCAGGCAGTCACAGAAGATGGAATCGGTATCCCGGAGGCTACGGTACCTGCTATCTTACAACTGATTGATAGCGAAAACCCTCCATTACGGTTATTGATGGGCAAACAGGGTCATCCGTGGATCAGGCAGGTATATGAAGCCCGGTTTGCAGAATGGGATGCCTGGAAGGAAACTTCACTCGCAGCCCATGGCAAATAAACCTATCTTTGATAAGATCTACGCCCGGCATGGGCGTAGATCTTCTAATGTAGTATTTTATGCAGCACTTTAGCAGTCTCGCAGATATGCATCGTTTTAACGGCATCGCCGTGCCGGAGAATCCGCTTTTCAGCGCTATCCGATGTGTGAATCGTTGCAATTTAGGTGACAGGGAGTTTACGTCGGACTTTTACATGATTGCACTTAAGAAACTTACAGCTGGTGTGATCCTGTATGGTCGTACCAAATATGACCATGATACTGGCAGCATGTCTTTTATCAAGCCCCGTCAGGTAGTGGAATTTAAAAACCTGGAATTTGAGGAAGATGCCTTTATGATCTTTATTCATGAGGATTATTTGTCAGGCAACAAGCTTCACAACGAAATTAGTGGCTACGGTTATTTCGATTACGAGATCAATGAAGCGCTGCACCTTTCTCCCAGGGAAGAACAGGTCATGTGGGATCTTTATCTCAAAATAGAGAATGAATACCTCAACAATACGGATGAATACAGCAGGGATATCATATTGACACATATTGATTCCATGCTGAAATATTCACAGCGTTTTTATAAGCGGCAGTTCATCAACCGTGCAAAACTGTCCGGTAAAACAGTATCCCAGTTTAATGAGGCCATGGCTAAATACTTTCAGGGTGGGCAGGGGTTGCCAACCGTGAGTATGCTGGCAGGCCAGCTGAATATCTCTCCCAGGTATCTGAGTGACTTGCTGAAACAGGAGACGGGGAAAACCGCTATTGAGAATATTCATATTTACCTGATCAATGAGGCCAAGAACAGGCTGAAGAGTCAGCAGCAGAATATTTCGGAGATCGCCTATGAACTGGGTTTTGAAAATGTGCCTTACTTCTCAAGGTTGTTTAAGAAAGAAACGGGGATCAGCCCTAACCAGTTCAAAAAACAGCTGATCAATTAAAGGGGTTGTTGTGAAGTGATTGCCTGGTTTGATCAGGAGATACGCTGGTCCGGCTCTTCGGCAGCTAGTTAAATGATTGCCTGAACTGCAAAGGAGATACTTTTGCCTTGACCTTGAAAAACTTACTGAAGGATTGTGAATGTTCGAATCCTAGCTGGAAAGCAATCTCAGAAGCAGACAGTGTAGTAGTAGACAATAACTCTTTGGCTTTTTCAAACAGCTTTGCCTGAATCAGTTGCTGGGCATTCTGACCAACAAGCGAGCGTAGCATATCGCTCAGATAACTGGTAGAAAGGTGTAGCTGATCTGCCAGGTATTGTACAGATGGCAGTCCCGTCGCATCACTATCAAAATAATTATTCAACAGTTCTTCTATTCTTTGCAACAGGTCGTTGTGCACGACCTTACGGGTAATGAACTGGCGCTTATAATAGCGATTTGCGTAATTCAGCAATAACTCGATATGGGAGATAAGCACATCCTGACTAAAATCGTCTATCCTGCTATTCAGCTCTACGTCGATCATTTTAAAGATAGCAATGATCGTCTCTTTTTCTTCTTCAGAAAGATGTAAGGCTTCATTGGTGGAATAGGAGAAAAAACCATATTGCCTTATTTTTTTGGCGATCGGGTAATTCAGCAGGAAATCAGGATCTATCAGCAACACATAGGCAGAACAAACAGCAGCCTCGTCTCCATGCTGCCCGATGATCTGGCCGGGTGCCGCGAAGAGCAAACCGCCTTCATCAAAATCATAGTAACTCTGGCCGTACCGGATCCTTCCGCTCAGTTTTGGTTTATAAGAGATCTTGTAATAGTTCAACACATGTGGGCCTATAGGCGCATTATCAATCCGGGTAGTAGTGCCATTGATGAGACTTACCAATGGATGCTTTGGCGCCGGCAGCCCTACCTCCCGGTGCAGCTCTGTCAGGGAGCTCAGTTGATACAGGTGTTTTTCCTCTTTTTTCATGGTCATTCAAAGATATCTTTAATTTGTTTTCCTTTGATTGGAAACGGAGATTTTCTACCAGGCAGGGCGATGAGGCCAGTTATTGCCGGAGGTAATGATCGTACAAAGATGGGCAGGAATTATTTTCGAGGTGTATCTCTATCGGGGGACTTTGTAGTATAACAGAGGTATGTCATCAGGCGAGGTGAAAATAACGAAGGTACCGGGTTTGGCAACCGCAAATAACTGGTTGAAGATAAGCGGGCATATTGCGCATGTGTTGCTGCATAAGCAGGGGACTTAACAAAGGCGGAACCGGGCCTCCCTCCTCTCCTTTTATGCAACCAGGTCAATCAATAAGCCGTTTGCGGATCCTGCTTAAGGATTGCGGTTTAACACATACGTAAGAAGCTATATAATATTGGGGAATGCGCTGGGCGATATCGAAATAAGTGTCCATGAACTTCTGGTAACGGACCTGGGGCTTATCGTTGTATAGTGAGGAAACCTGTTGTATTACATTTGTAAATACCTGTTCTATAGCCAGACGGCCGAACCTTTCAGCATGTTCCACTTCCTGGTAGAACTTTTGCAGGTCATCTCAAGTGATGGTAAAAATAGTCGAATCTTCCAGGGCCTGTATATTGGCTATCGTGGGCATTTTTGGCAGAAAACTTGGATAATCGCACACCCATTCTCCTTCTTTATTAAAGTAGTAAGTCAACTCCTCTCCATTGTTGGAAAGGTAGTACCTGACGAGTCCTTTTTCAATAAAGACCACGCGGCGGCACACTTCTCCTTCCTTTAACAAATATTCCTCCTTATTCATGTGCTTTTTATGAAACAAGGTCTTGATCACTTCCTCGTCTGCTGCAGACAGCGGTATACAGCTTTTGATATTTTCGATGAGCGGGTCCATCAGCGGGATTTAGTTTACAAAATAAGATAAGGCCTCCTGATTTTTACATCTGAAGGCCTTTAATTTCTCTTTATTGATTATTTGAGTATCACAACAGCGCTTACCAGATCCTGATCCGCTTACTCTCATCCACATACATACTGTCACCAGGTTGTACATTAAATGCGGTATAAAAAGCGGGGGTATTCATCAGCGGGCCATTTACACGCCACATGGGCGGGGAATGCGGATCGTTATTCACCCAATAGCGCAGGTATTCGTCTTTCATTTTCACCCGCCAGATCCTGGCTATTGAAAAGAAAAATCGCTGATCAGGGGTAAAGCCACCGATCTTAGTAGTATCCTGGCCTTGTTTGGTCATTTTAAAAGCATCGTAGGCTACAGCGATCCCGCTGAGGTCTGCTGTATTTTCTCCTACCGTGAGCGCGCCTTTTACGTGAATGCTATCAAGCACGGTGAACTTGCTGTACAGGTCAATCACCTGTTGTGTTTTGGCTTTAAACTTCTCGTAGTCGGCTGGCGTCCACCAGCTTTTCACGTTACCATCTTTATCGAACTGTGCCCCCTGGTCATCAAAAGTATGTGTCATTTCATGACCAATGACCATTCCGATACCGCCATAGTTAAGCGCATCATCTGCGTCGTTATCGAAGTAAGGAGGCTGCAGGATGCCAGCCGGAAATACGATCTCGTTGGCGAGCGGGTTGTTATAAGCGGTCACCGTAGAAGGGGTGGTATACCACTCGGTCTTGTCAACAGGTTTGCCAAGTTTGCCCAGGGCATACTGGAAGTTATTGGCTGCCGCGGAGACTACGTTTTCAAAATATTTGTTCCTTACAACAGTTACATTTTTGTAGTCCCGCCACTTGTCGGGGTACCCGATTTTTTTGGTGATAGCGAATAGTTTTTCCTTTGCCTTTTGTTTTGTGCTGTCGCTCATCCAGTCCAGTTTATCCACCCTGTTGGAGAAGGCTTTCTGGAGATTATTGACTAGTTCCAGCATGCGTGTTTTAGCAGATTCGGGGAAATATATTTTTGTATATAACTGTCCCAATGCCTGTCCGAGATAGCTGTCTACCGCGCCTGACATGATCTCTCCGCGTGTTTTCTGCACGGCCTGCCCGGTCAGGGCTTTATTATATTCAAACGATGCATTTACAAATGGTTTGCTGAGATAATCCGCGTAATTACTTATATAATTTGCTTTCAGGTATATTTTCCAGTCCTGGATCGGGATTGATTTGAGGAGTGCGTTCAACTTATCATAATAAGCTGGTTGACCGACGTTTACTGAATCCATGGTCGCTCCCAGATGTTGGAAGAAGGCTGTCCACCCTATATTTGGTTGTTGCTTATTTAAATCAGCCACTGCTGTCTTATGAAAATTGCCTTTTACATCCCGCAGCTCAATATTTGTTTTATGGGCGGTAGCCAGTTGTTGCTGGATATTGTAGACAAGGGCTGCATTCTTTTGCGCAGCTGCCGTATCACTTCCGGTCAGTGCAAAAAGCGCTGCCAGGTATTTTTTATAGGCCAGTTGTATAGCAACGGTCGCAGTATCGGTCTTGAAATAGTAATCCCTGTCAGGCATACCTATACCGGTTTGATAAATATGGCCCATATTCATGCGGCTGTTTTCCTGGTCGGGATATACCTGGAAATCAATGAGGGACACATTTGACAATCTGGTTTCTTCTGCTATGAAGGTGAGCATATCAGCCGTACCTGTGAGGGCGTTGATACGATCCAATCCGGGTTTTAACGGGTCGAAGCCACGCTGGTTCACGGTGTTTGTATCCATTCCCGCGGCGTAGAAATCCCCGATCTTCTGTTCCAGGCTACCAGCGGGGTTATTGATCTTAGATACGCTATCGAGGATGCCCTGCAGTTTGAGGCGTTGCTGATAGTTCATGAACCGGTATGCGCCTACACCAGACTGGCTGGGTGGGATTTGAGCGGTGTCGTACCATTTTAAATTCACATAGTTATAGAAGTTGTTGCCCGGCCGGATAGCAGAGTCGATCCCTTCTATGGCGATGAAAGGAGGGACTGTTTTTCGGGTTTGGCAGGCAATCATGGAAATCAGGAAAACGGATAGTAAGAATCTGTTTTTCATATAGATTTTGATTGATGGCAAAATGATGTTATGGTTGATAAAGATATTACTTTATTAAATAGATCAGGATTGAAAGTAGTTATCAGGCTATATTGGGCAATGACTTGATAAGTACGTACAGCAGCCGGGGAGCTTTCCCCTGTTTACCGGGTAGTATTTTCCGGCCGGCACTCTCCCTTTCGGCTACAATCCTGCGACATTTGCATACATCCGATCGCCTTTAATGACCCAACTTTGCTGTAACAAAAACAGCCAATATGGAATTACAGCATAACACTATTCTGATCACCGGGGGCACGAGTGGATTCGGTTTTGAATTTGCCTCCCGGTTGATTGCGATGGGAAATACGGTGATTATCACCGGCAGAAACAACCAGAAATTACAGGAAACCAGGCGCAGGCTACCGGGTGTACATACCATACAAAGCGACGTAAGCAAGCCGGCTGATATTGCCAGCTTATATGACGACGTAATACGTGCATTCCCCGACCTGAACATCATCATCAATAATGCCGGCGAAATGCGGCAGCTTGTGGTCCACGATGCGCACGACCTGTATGATGTTACGCGCGAGATCGACATTAACCTGATGGGCCCTATACGCATGATACAGCAGTTCCTGCCGCATCTCAAAAAGCAAAAAAATGCGGCTATATTGAATGTTACTTCCGGTATTGCACTGATGGCTTTCCCGTTAACGCCTGTTTACAGCGCGAGCAAATCCGGACTTCGCGCCTACACCCAAAGCCTGCGGGTGCAATTAAAACACACAGGAATTAAGGTCTTTGAACTGGTTGCCCCTGGGTCGCCAACGCCTTTAAACGAAAAATTCCTGCAAGTGGATGGATTTGATCCGAAGGGATTAGTTCCTGTCAAACAGGTTATTGATGAAGCCATTAAGGGTCTGCAGAGGGATCAATTTGAGGTGTACCCCGGTCCGCTGAAATTCCTCCGTTTTATTATCCGGCTTTTCCCGGGCATGGTAGTTAATTACGCGAGCAAGGTCGGTGCAAAGGCGATGGCAGGTAGTTTAAAAGATTAAAACAAATCTCATGATCACGAAATTAATCACTATAGCGCTGCTATTCATATCGGCGGGGCTCAGCATTAAACATGGCATAGATGCATTCCGGCCCGCTACTGCCGAGCAAGCGCAAATGATGGAGTCGCTCGGCATCAGCACGGATTATGTTCCATACCTGGGTGTACTTTCCTTACTGATCGGTCTCCTTTTGCTGTTTCCACAAACTTATTTTATCAGTAATTTAATGAATGCGATCATCATCCTGCTGATCATGGCTTTTTCTTTACGCGGCGGCTATGTGAAAACCGCGGTGATTGAAATACCGTTTCTGGCTATGCCGCTGCTATTGATCTGGTTAAAATATCCATTCAGCAGGTAGATAATTCCTTCATCATTATAATTGTTAAATTTGACTATGGCTAATCAGCAACCCTACAGAATCAGGTCCATAGCGGAGGTGCATCAGCTGATGGGGCTTTCCAGACCGCAGCACCCGCTCATTGGGGTAATTGACCTGAACGGTTTGAAAGATGATAAGAATATTCCGGCCGTCACGTTCGACTTTTACGTGATATCAATGAAAAGAGGCTGTAACAAGTTATTGTACGGGCAGCAGAAATATGACTTCGATGAAGGTCTGATGGCATTTATGTCGCCCGGGCAAGTCCTTCGCGGCGATGAAACTGGCGTGCCTGATCAACTGGAAGGCTGGATGCTGTTCGTGCACCCTGATTTTTTATGGAATACTCCGCTGGCAAAAAAGATCAGGCAATATGCCTATTTTGGTTATGCCGCTAATGAAGCCCTTTTCCTGTCGGATAAAGAGGAAGGGATCATTAACGGGATTGTAGACCTGATCAAACAGGAGTACCACGCTAATATTGACAGGTTCAGCCAGGATGTGATCATTGCGCAACTGGAACTGCTATTGACATATGCACAGCGGTTCTATGAGCGACAGTTTATTACCCGGAAGATTAGTAACAGTAAGCTGCTGGAACGGTTCGAGGAAATACTGGCGGATCATTTCGGGGACGAAGAACGGCTATCCAAAGGATTACCCTCTGTGCAGGGCATTGCTGATTCGCTTAACATTTCTGCGAAATACCTCGGTAGTCTACTAAAACAACTTACGGGGCAAACTACCCAACAACATATTCATGAAAAGCTGATTGAAAAGGCAAAAGAAAAGCTATCTACATCAGCACTTTCGGTGAGTGAGATCGCTTATAGTTTAGGTTTTGAGCATTCTCAATCATTCAGTAAGCTGTTTAAAACCAAGACGCGGTTGTCGCCGCTCGAGTTCAGGGCTTCGTTTAGTTAAAGGGATTTCACACTACCGGTGCATCCGGATAAAAAGGGGTTGTATAAAAAGTAATTTGAAGACATTGAGAATTCAATATTCAAAATTCCTCTCCATCAGGTATCCGGGTTGAATCCGGGGAATTTTACTTTTGATACAACCCCAAATGGTTTGCGGGGAAATGGGAATACGGGCCTGATATTATTTGAACAAAGACAGGTCAATACTGTCGCCCATTAAGCGATAACCATGTTCATTAGGATGCAGAAAATCATTAGCGCCCGCTTGCACTTCATACTTTAAAGCATCTTTATCATCAGCATCTCTCATCAAATAGTCAAAATCAATCACTGCATCGAAGCGGTTCGACGTCCGGATCCATTCATTGACCTTATTGCGGGCGGAAATTCTATACCCTGCATCATAAAAGCTTTTCTTAAAGGGCATGATGGTAGCACCGTATACCTTTATGCCCTTGGCATGTGCCAGATCAATAAATTTCTGGTAGGCAGCGATGAGATTTTTGGCCACTTCATCGGCGGCGAGACTATCGGGTGTACTGCCAAGGTCGTTCACTCCTTCTGCAATGATCAGCCATCTGACACTGTTTTGGTTCAGCACGTCATGTTCGAAACGTTTTAGACCGGTGGGACCTAATCCTCCTTTGAGAACACAATTGCCACCGATTCCCATGTTGACTACACCTACGTTGCTGGTAGCAGGATCTTTCAGCAAATTTTCTGATAAAATATCGGGCCAGCGATTCTGTTTATTAGTACCAGAGCCGCGGCCATCCGTGATAGAATCACCAAAAACAACGACTGCGCCACTCCTGTTCTTTGCTTCCACTTCGATGCCTGCAATAACATACCAATGGTCAATCCTGATCGCATCTTTGAATGGCTCCCGAGGATTGGCAGGAGTATCGGCAAGCAGGTAAGAAGTAGTTCTGGAGCCGCCATGGCCGGTAAGAATCAGGGGGACATCGCCGAAAGAAATAGTAATGGCGATCCTGGCTCTTGGTTTGAGGTTGTAAGATATTGGATCCGCATATATTTCGGTACCTGGTGGTATGGTAACCTGCTGTTTGCCTTTGAAGGTTAGCAAAGCGGTCGTTGATGTATCTATATCGCTGCTGTCTTTCGCCACGCCAATCTGTACTGATTTGATAACAAGGGGGCTTTTCCCGAATTGATTGGAGAATTTCAGCTTCAGTTTATCGCCACCGATGGAGACGCAGACGATTTGTCTTAAGACATGATTCGCGAGTCCGGGTTTGGGAGGCATGTCTTTGGCTGCAATGGGTAAAAGTGCCGTTGCCCAGGTGCCTACCCAGCTGGGGCTGTTCTGTGATACATGATCAGTGGCAGGTGGGTTTGCTGATAAAGGAATACAATACAGTAGCCATAGCGAGGTGAATAAGATTCGCGCAATGCCAAGGGTCGGATATCGTTTTGTCATGATGAATGATTGAATGTTTAATCGTACACGTGGTTAATTGGCAAGGCCATTGTATTTACCAATTTGATAGTGCCTGGGTTCAATTGGTGGATGCCAGCAGCTGGTAATTGTTTGAATGATAGTTAACATTTGCAAACGGCGTTAGCTCCGTTTGCATGAAATTAATGAAATTATTTATACTGTGAATTGTGTTGGATGATTTCGCTTTTTTGTGAAAAGGAAGGATGCAGACTAAATTTGCAGTTAATATCAAGGGGCTTTCGAATGTAGATCTTGAATTAGTAACAGGTGTGCAGGCTTATAACTTCCGTGGGGAATTTAACCATGGTTGCGAGCTCCCCTATTGCCTAGCAATGGTATACAAAACCGGCAGGCGTCGCAAAAACGGACGGAGTTGGGTAGCAAGGCAGTTTATTGTAACTAAATAGAAAAGTGACGTTTTTGTTAAATAGAATTAATTATAAAGGCTGGGACATAAGTTCCAGCCTTTATAATTAAATGCTATTAATGACATTATTCTGAATAATCCAGCAGATCTCCCGGCTTGCAATCCAATACCCGACACAATGCTTCCAGTGTTTCCAGTCTTATCGCCTTTGCCTTACCAGTCTTTAAAATGGAAAGGTTTGACATGGTAATACCTACTTTTTCACTTAGTTCAGTCAGAGACATTTTGCGCCGTGCCAGCATTACGTCTAAGTTTATAATAATCGGCATAGTTATACAGTTAAATTATTCTCTGTTTGCAGTTCCACTCCACGTTGATAGATCACGGTAATGATATATGTAATTGCGCCAATGATAAAGCCATTGCCTATCTCAGATTCGAGTTTGAACCCCTGCATGGGCATTTGTTGATGCAGATATTGATTAAAGATGAGGTAGTTTACAATTTTTATAAAATCGGCTATTATAAAAACAGCCGCTACATATTTTAACAGTCGTACCACTTTCCCGGTGAATGGTGCATCCAGTTGGATTTCTTTCAGGATTTTTCTAAACGTCCAGAGGGTAAAGATTCCCAGTAGAAGGTGAATGAAATTAACAAGTGCTGTATAGTATCCAAAAGGGCTGGATGGATTGATCTGCACATAGTATTCATTTTGCAGCGGCTGATACCGCAGTTGTTTGTTACCGGAATATTTTACATCGGATGGGCTGCTGTTGCCCGTAAAGGACATCACTTTATATTTATTGTATTTGAAAGTTGGGGAACTTACGGTGTTATTGCCCGTTGCATTCATCAGAAAAAACAGTAAAAATACAGCTGTTATCATAATGAGAAAATAAAAGCCTATTGTAGTCAACACTTTAAAAACGGCGATGAGGTGGGTAGGTTTCATGAGGTTATTATTTATATGCAAAGAAATCAATAATTTATTATTTCACAAAATAATTTTATTGTTTTACAATAAATATTATCTGAATTAAGGCAAGTGTCTCCCCTTTTATTTGACCAGGATGGGGCGACAGTCAGGTTTATTTAGGGCAACACGACATCATAAGGGGGAAATCCTATACAAGTAATTGGAAAGCATTAAAAATTCAGGGAGGGGGGTGTAATACGGACCGTTCAATGCCTACTTAATCTTCAGGTTGCTGATCACCATGAGTGAATTGTTTTAAAATCACCTTTTTCAGATGCTCCTGGTGTTCGTCGCCCCAAAGTCCGATTGCCTGAATTAGCGGGATCAGTGTTTTGCCAAAGTCGGTAAGATCATACTCTACTTTTGGCGGCATAACCGGGTAGATCTTTCTCGTCACTAATTCATGATCTTCCAGTTCTTTTAACTGGATATTCAGCACCCTTCTGGATGCATCGGGGATCTTACGCTGTAGTTCACCGGGGCGTTTGAATCCTTCATGAATAAACCATAGTATCCGGATTTTCCATTTACCATACAGCACCTCTCCTACCAGGTCAAGTCCGCAATTAAGCTGTGGTATAATTTTCCTTTCATACATATATACAAATATAAAGCTGCCACCTGAAGTGGGCAATAGGGAAAAATTTCTCCCTATCTGAATCGTAAGTCCGTACTTGTAAGCATCTCATGTACGATCGAAATTTGTACAAAAATGATCTACATGGAACCAGCTTTTAATGGATACGATGAATTGTCCGGCAAGATTGCCCTGGTAACCGGCGGCACAAAGGGAGCCGGTAAAGCTATTGCGAAACGCCTGCAGGCAGCGGGAGCAACCGTCATAATTACAGCAAGGAACAAACCGGAGCACGACGATCCGCATCTTCATTTTATTGCGGCAGATCTGATCCAGCCAGCAGAGATAGATAAAGTTGTACGGGAAGTACTAGGCAAATATGGCAGGCTCGACATCCTGGTCAATAACCTGGGCGGTGCAGAAACGCCCGGAGGAGGATTTGCCGCCCTGACTGCGGAAGATTGGGAATTATCGTTGCGTACTAATCTGCTGGCACCAGTCGGCCTCGACAGCCGGTTTCTGCCGCAGATGATTGAGCGGGGCAGTGGGGTGATTATCCATATTGCATCCATCCAGGGCAAATTGCCGCTCCATGATTCTACCTTGCCCTATGCTGCTGCCAAAGCAGGACTGATCAATTATAGTAAGGGTTTATCGAAAGAGGTAGCGCCCAAAGGCGTGCGTGTACTGACGGTATCACCAGGATGGATTATGACCGAATCTTCGCAACGAATGATGGAGCGAATCTCGAAGAGTTCAAATATTACGATAGAGGAAGCTACGCAAAGCGTGATGCATGCATTAGGTGGCATACCGATGGGCAGACCGGCACAACCTGAAGATGTAGCAGAATTGGTAGGCTTCCTGGTATCACCAAGGGCCAGTTACCTCACGGGGACAGAATTTATAATTGACGGCGGAACAATTCCGACCGTTTAACACTTTAAAATTTACACCATGCAATTGAATAAAATAGTTACCCGCCTGATAGCGGCACAAAACAGCCATGATAGCCAGGCCTATGCTGCATGTTTTACAGCGGCGGCCATAGTTCATGATGAGGGCAAAATCTATAGCGGTCAAGCAGCGATCGAACGGTGGATTGCGGATTCAAACCAACAATATCAGGCTGTGATGAAACCACTGAATTATGAGGAAACTGCAACTGAGCATTTACTTACAGCGGAGGTATCCGGAAACTTTCCCGGGAGTCCAGCTATCCTGCATTTTCACCTGGGCCTGGAGGGAGATCTGATCAGGTCATTGGAAATAACGGGGTAGTAAAGAGCAGTTCCGAACATGCTATCATTTCGAGCCGGTTAGATTAAATCATAGTCTTCCATACAGTTCACTCTTTCAGTAAATTGTATGGAAGATCAACCGGCTATCATAAGTTAAGCACACCATAGGGCACTCTCACAGCTCTCGGCCGATAAATATCCGGATCAAATTTATTGTTATTACAGGGAGCTACACAAGGTTGGTAGGTGTTAATACAGTAAGTAAACAGCCACTCGTTATTTGCATTGAATTCCGGATGTATGGATGGGGTATAAAAAAACGGAGTGTGTCCCTGCAACTTATCAGGGATGTTATAAATGATATTTGTACTGATAGCTCCCCAACCACTGGTTGGGCTGCTACTGGCTGTTCCATAGATAGCTGTACCGCCGTCGCACTCCATATTGAATGTCGTTGCGATCATAACGTACTTTGTATTCACGTAACTGACACTAATACCTCCTGAGGGTGCGGTAGCTATCACAGCTGCTGATGAAGCAGCATTTCCCCAGGATGAGCCATTCCAGAATGTCCAGTTGCCCACGCTATTTTGGGGGAATCTGGCTACATATACATCGCATTGCCCGATGGTGTTGGGTTTTAATTTGCCTCCCCATATGTAGACATACCCGTCCAGGTTCTTCACCATTCCTTTTGTAAAATCAATACCATTTAAATCAGGTATAGGCGTATAGGAGACCGTATTATCGGACTCATTTAAGCCTGCCATGATCTCACTGACCAGCTGACCGGTTGTGCTACTCATTTCGAGGCAGACAGTATATACAGTGTTTCCTATTTCAACACCGGCAGAAGGCCAGTAGTAATTGCCCGGCGTAATAGACTGAAACAGGTCGGGGTTGCCATACAGCAAAAGGTTTGTGGTTTGTGAGGGATCCCAGCTATGATTGGCTGGCTGTAATAATACTGTATTATGTTTATTAAAAATGCAGGGGACGGTGCCGTCGGGATTCATGTCATCGTAAAAGGTATCATTGAACAGCCAGATTACTTTACCGTTCGACAGTGGTACAGAGAGTGCGCCATCAAAAGCAATGGAGCCGGAGGTTCGCCGGAAGAATGCTGTAGCATTGGGATCCTGGTAGGCGGATGTCGCAACATTGGAGATGGCCATGCGGGTGTTGTCAGTTGGCCGTGGAGATGCCTTTTTTGTACAGGCATGGAGTAGCGGCAATGCTATCGCAATTGCGATACAAATGGATAACGGAGTTTTCATAACATAGAATTTAGATAGTACTGAATGTACAAAAAAAGTGGAATGCTGGTATATCGGTGATCAATTGCCTGATAAATAAGGGAGTGGTGTCCGGCGGCAGTTGAAGATAATTAAGCGTTTCCTAACGAAGGCTATTTCAGGTATTTAGCAGGTAGATATGTTCGATGCCATCCACTTCATCAACCTCTTCATGAATTTTGACAAATCCCATTTTTGAGACAAGGTTAGCAGAGGGGATATTGTTGGGCGCTATGGAAGTAACAATGCCTAAAACGCCGTAGTGTTTGGCCCAGGTGATCATCTCTTTGATCATTTCTTCTGCGAAGCCTTTACGTCTGTATGTTGGGAATATGGCGTAGCCGATTTCAACAAGTGATGGACCATGGTTGCGAAGATACTCCGGGTCGGGAAGCGTATGAAAGCGGAATATACCGATCATTTCGCCGGTGGATCGTAGCAGTACGGCGCGGGTGGACCAGTTTTGGAATGCAGCATCTGTTTTTATCCTGGAAAGGTCATGGGCAAAGGCGGTCGTGTGTTCAAGCAAATGCGGATTAAGTTGTATGCCTTCAGTTATTTCAGCATGTTTGAGATTGCCCATTGACAATGAAGATATTGCATTTGGTGAAAAGCTTCGGATGATCAGTTGTTTTGTAAGAATGTCCTTGTTTAGGTTTTTCATGTACATAGAGTGAAAACTCAAATTTAGGTCATTCGTTGAAATGATGGGTATTGAGATTTGATCTGAGGTAAAAAAGCATCGGCTATCCGATTATGCAGGAAGCCTTCAGACTTTTCACATCTGAAGGCTTCTCGGTTATTGAATGTTTTTAGCGCATTACACAGGATAAGTCCGAATTGACGGGATTATAGAACCGCAGGTTGACTAACGATGCTTAGGATGCCGAAGGAACTGCGTCTTCAGTATTCAGCAGCTCAGTAATGGTTTGTTGCAACTGCGCTTTGGTAAAAGGCTTCCTGAGGAAAGCATCAGCACCGTTTTCGAGCGCTACGTCCTGAGCGGCCGCATCCACGCCAGAGATCATGATCACTTTTATTGCAGGATATTCTTTTTTTACAACGCTTAGAAAATCGATACCGAAACCGTCAGGGAGGCGATTGTCTAATAATATCAAAGAAGGTTGTTCGTGTAGAAGATATTCCTCAGCTTTTGCAATGCTTTGCACATGTTCCACTTCCATTCCTTTTCCATCGAGTAGTATGTTTATAAGCAGGCACAGGTCACCTTCATCTTCAATGATCAGTACTTTGCGGGTGTTCGTTTTCATACTTGCATATTTATTTATGGACAGTAAGTCAAAAAAGCATGCCAAACGGCATACTATTGTAAAAATTAATATGTCCAGCTTAATATTCAGTTATTGTGGGCGGGGATGGCTATTCTAAGCAGCAGGAAGTGGTTCCTGTCAGATCCGGAAGTCAGACGTCCCAACAGCGTCGGTTAATCCGCTTAATATTATCTGAGGATGGCACAAAGGAGCTGACGAAGGTTTATTACATGCCTGCGTTTTTTAAACATGATAGATCAGTCCACTACCTTTATCAAGCGATTTAATAGTTGTCATGTCATCGGGAGACAACTCAAAGTCGAATACGTCGAAATTTTCCTTTATCCTATTCACATTTGCGGATTTCGGAATCGTCACAATTTCTTTTTGAATTAACCATCGTAGTACTACCTGGGCAACGCTCTTCTTATATTTGCCCGAAAGGTTCTTCAAAAGTTCATTATTAAAAAGGTTATTCCTACCCTGAGCAAAGGGAGCCCATGACTCCAATTGAATACCGTGAGATGTCAAAGCTTTTTGCATGTCTGTTTTCTGAGAGAATGGATGTGTTTCTACCTGATTGACTACTGGTATGACATGATGTTGTTCAAGTAAATGTCGGATCTGATTCATATTGAAATTACTTACACCGATCGCCCTTACTTTACCTTCTTTATATAATTCTTCCATTGCAGTCCAGGAGGAATTTACATCTCCCTGCGGGAGATGAATCAGGTACAGGTCTATGTAGTCAAGATTCATCTTTTTTAATGACGTTTCAAAATCACGCTTTGCATTTTCGTAACCAGGATTCACTGGTAGAAATTTCGTGGTTACAAAGAGGTCTTCCCGTTTGACATTCCTTTTTTTAATTGCCCGGCCTACGGATTCTTCATTTTGGTATACTGCAGCAGTGTCGATCAGTCTGTAACCGGTATTTAAAGCATTGAGTACCGCATGTTCACATGCTGATCCGTCGTGAAGCTGGTAAGTACCAAAACCAAGCAGTGGCATTTTTACGCCGTTATTTAATGTTATGTTCATCACTTTTGTATGTTGTTATTTTCGATGAATTTTTCTACCCGTAATTGATTGTTCATACATGCTTTGCGGGGCTATGTTTTCATTGCAGGCATTTGTCTGGGCAACCTTCCTGTGGCAAAGGATTTATTGCTGGTATTGATGTTGGATAGTCCCCATTCTGATAGCTGCCTGGCGGTTATGATGGAAGTTTCCATCAGGAAATTGAAAAATCATCTATGCTTTCCGGTCTATCACCTTGTCCATCATTTCCGGATACCGGCCACCCTTTGCTTCGATGTTATTAGCGCCCTGGGTGATCGTGCTCAACTCTGCAGAAGACAGTTCCAGCGCTGCTGCGCCAATATTTTCCTTTAGACGTGCTGATTTCGTGGTACCGGGGATAGGAACGATCCATGGTTGCTGTGCCAGTATCCAGGCGAGGGCCACCTGTGCCGTGGAGGCACCCTTCTCTCTCGCAACGCGATCAAGAATATCCACGAACGCTTGATTAGCTAACATGTTCTCTTTCTGAAAACGGGGGAAGAAACTCCGGCCATCCTCTTTCACAAAGACCGTGTCAGCATTCATTTTCCCGGTCAGAAAGCCCCTGCCAAGTGGGCTGAAAGATACCAGGCCGATCCCCAGCTCTTCCAGCACGGAAAAGACTTTCTCTTCAGGTTCGCGCCACCAAAGGGAGTATTCGCTCTGCAATGCCGTAACAGGTTGCTCGGCATGTGCTTTACGGATGTTTACCGTCCCGGCCTCGGACAGGCCGAAGTGCTTCACCTTACCTTCGCCAATAAGGTCTTTCACAGTGCCAGCCACATCCTCAATGGGAACGGCCGGATCCACCCGGTGCTGATAGAGAAGATCGATCGTATCGATGCGCAGCCGCCTGAGTGAAGCTTCTACCACTTTGCGGATTGTGTGCGGGTGACTGTCGAGTTCAGTGAACGACCCATTCCTGAATCCAAATTTAGTGGCGATCACCACTTTGCCCCTGAACGGCTCCAGCGCCTCTCCTACTATGTCCTCATTGGTGTAAGGGCCATACACCTCGGCAGTATCAAAGAAGGTGATTCCCTGTTCTACTGCATCGCGTAACACGCGAATAGCGTCTTTCCGATCTGGCTGATTTGCATAACCGTGACTTAAACCCATGCAGCCGAAACCAAGTTCAGACACTTCTAATCCTAAGGTTCCTAATTTTCGTTTTTTCATTTTGTAAGTTTTCTCCTGCAAATTGGGGAGAAAGGGTGAGCTGCATTGTATACAGATTACGTATTTTCCTACCAAAATTACTGGTTGGGAGGTTCGGTATCAAAAGGGGTTGCCGTAAACCTTAATTTTGTAGCGATAAAAGAAAAAGTATGGAAGAGATAGTAAAAATTGACAGCATCGCGCAATACAATGCAATGCGGGACATGACAACCAAACATCCTTTGGTGGCGGTGATCGACGTTTCGAAAGCACAACCGATGCCCGCGAGGTCCTTCAACTTTGGCTTTTATGCAGTGGGTTTGAAAGAATTGAACCTGGGTCAGTTGCGCTACGGAAGAAGGCACTATGACTACCAGGAAGGAAGCCTGATATTTATAGCACCCGGACAAGTAGTAGGATTACAATACGGTGTTGAGCCATTTGCACCGAAAGGCTGGATATTGCTCTTTCATCCCGACCTGATAAGTGGCACTCCACTGGGCAAACACATGCAGGATTATTCATTCTTTTCGTATGATGTAAATGAGGCGCTCCACCTGTCGGAGAAAGAGAAGAGTATTGTGATTGACTGTTTTTCGAAAATCGAGTATGAACTAGATCAAAACATAGACAAGTATAGCAAAGGACTGATTGCATCTAACATTGAATTGCTGCTTAACTATTGTACCCGTTTTTACGACCGCCAGTTCATTACACGTGAAAATTCAAACAAGGGCATCCTGGAACGGCTGGAGGCTTTGATGACAGGCTATTTCTCATCCGACAAACCGCAGCTTGAAGGTTTGCCTTCTGTAGCTTATTGTGCCGAAGCGTTGCATTTATCACCTAACTATTTTGGTGACCTGGTGAAGAAAGAAACCGGCAGATCTGCTCAGGAATATATTCAATCAAAAGTGATAGATGTAGCGAAGGAGAGAGTGTTTGACAGGAATAAATCTGTGAGTGAAATTGCATACGAATTGGGCTTTAAGTATCCGCAGCATTTCACCCGTTTATTCAAGCAAAAAACGGGGGTTACGCCGAATGATTACCGGACGAAGAATTAAATGAATGTATTTGAACTGCCCCTGCCTTCACCCCTCTCTGCGAAAAATTAAAAAGTGACAATGCATTTGAAGGCCTATATATTGAAAGTTGAAATTATATGATTTAATTGTTTAAAGGAAGAGAAGTTGGTGTGATAAAAGCTAAATTTTACAAGCAATACAAAACTTTTGTTTTTTCATTTCCGATTAAATAACTTTAGTTAATCTATAACCCTAAAACCTCATGCTATGGCTAATTCCGCCAACTTCCCCTCATTTGTAACCGGAAATATCTACCCCAGCATTCCAAATGTACAATTTCCCGAACAGGCATTTCCTGAATTTGACCCATCTAAGAAGCTGGTGGGTGTTGCACTATCAGGAGGTGGTCCAAGAGCAATGAGTTGTGCAATGGGACAAATGCGAGGATTACTCGACAGTTTTATTTCGGATGCTATCGGGGCGATTTCCTGCGTATCGGGAGGCTCCTGGTTTGGTACCTCATTCAGCTTTGCACCTGCTACTTTCAGTGATGCACAATTACTCGGTACTCAAGTGCCCCCCGCAAAGTTGACTATACAACATTTACAAAACCTGGAAGCCGGCAATATCTGCCTCCCGTTAACTATTATGGAAAATGTTGCCATTGCAACTGTACTAACTTACCTGCACGAATGGAGCGATGTGCCCTGGACCAAGCTTTGGAGCCGTATGTTGAATGCCTTTTTCCTTGATCCGCTTTTGTTGGGCGATGACCAGACCTTTTTTACGCTCAACAAGCAAACACTTAATAATTTACTTGTCCAGAATCCATCTTTAACACATAGCAACTTTTATTTACTCCGCAACAACCGCCCTTTTTATATTGCAGGTAGTACCCAAAACTATCCCACTGATATTGACCTGGTCATGCGTCAAATGGAATATACCGCTATGTATGCAGGCACACCACAACAATGTGGTGCCATTGGTCCTGATGGAGAGCATTTTGGATATGGCTATGTTGATAATATATTATTTGACACATTACACCCTAAAATGACCAGCGCAAATTCAGCCGCTGCTTATTTAAACACCAATCCTTACAACTTTAAACAACTGCCCTTTCTTTTATCCGATCAAATGGGGAGTAGTAGCTCGGCTCCGGGTAGCTATCTTGACTATTTCAACCAACAGGACTGGTTCCCCCGGTTTAATTACTGGTCGCCTTCCTATACCGGAAAGGAAAGTACAGAATTTTATAGTTTTACTGACGGGGGTGACCTGGAGAATACCGGCATCATACCTTTATTGCGCCGACAGTTTAAATTGATCATTGCCTGTATAAATACTTCCCTGCCCTTAAAACATTACAATTATAACGACGATAATTACGTAAGTGGTATTGATGCACAGATAAGTCGTTTATTTGGAAGACAACCTAATCCGCCTGGTATTATTCCCGACATCCAGGTGTTTAATGATAACGGAAAATTTGACGCATTGGCCAATGCGTTCATTACGAAAAAGAAGAATGGTCAGCCACTGCTTTATTCAGACAAGTATACTATTTATCCAAACAACTATTTTGGCGTTCCGGCTTATCCGGACGGTGAAGAAGTAGTGGTACTCTGGATTTATAATGATATGAACAAAGAATGGTATAACCAGTTGCCGCTGCCAATAAAGTCGTTACTAACCAGTACAGCTCCCAATAACTATATGGCCAATTTTCCAAATCTGGATACGGTGTTTCAGAATAGCACGAAAATATTGGGGGAATGGATACCGGAGATACTACTGTACACGCCTGAACAAATTAACCTGCTTGCGAATATGCAGTATTATAACATCATGGGCAATACATCGATAAATTTATTTACAGACTTAATGAAATCAATAAAATAAACCGGAGTTTATATAGTGATCGCAGACGCAGTAACACAGATTTTTTTTAAATTAAAACAACATGTTGATTACAATCACACTTCACGTCCACTAATTATTCGATAGTCAAATTTTAGTACAAATTTTTAAATCTTTCCAATATCAAAAAGGCGTTCAGAAGATTGATCTGAACGCCTTCTAACACTTGTTAAATAGAATATTAATCTTCCTTTGTCAATTTAAGATCTGTAAAATACGCTAACGTGCCGGGACCGACCCACAGACCAATGCTGCCACGTTGATTTTTGTCCTGCTTCAGGTCATTTACTATCAAAACAGGTTGCGGAGCCTCATTTAAGTATAGTTTTGCAGTATCATTTCTGACTTCAATTTTTACCTTTATCCATTCAGCGGCGACCATATCAGCATAAGATTCATATTTCCCTGGTGATTCATTTCTTAATTTTTCCCAGGGGTAACCAGGCACAGAGATGTATTGAGTAGAATGGTTTCTTCTTACCTGATCATCGGCACGCCCATTAGTTGGACGCAAGTAAAACACTTCCATTTTAGCGACATCGGGAGCCACGCGGAAAGCAATTCCTACGAACCCACGTGCACTTTCACCTGCATTGCTCGCAGGTTGCCCAGAGATCATCGTTTCTATGGTTCCATTATGAAAATCGATGTCTTTTAGTATGGCAAGCGTCTTTTCACTACTACCTAGTCCCTGTACCTTGAGTGCGATTTTACCTTTGTAATTTGACTGTTCAACTGTCACCTGTGACAGATTAACGGAAGCAGGATTTAGTACGACGTTCTGTGCCTTAGAATATAAAATAGTTAACCAACTTAGAATAAGGGTGAATGCAATTCTTTTTAACATGCTTGTTGCTTAATTATTTGAGTCTGTAAGATAATAAAAGCCTGTAAGTGATGTTGGTCTTTGGGAAATATAATTGCTAATGATATGGTAAATTAAGCGTCGTCGACTAGCGGGGGTTTAGAAGAATCGCGGTGGAGATAAGGGATTCGAGTGTATGGGAGCTATTAGCGTCAAAATCTTTAAATCAAAAAACGGAGGGACACCGAGTGATTACTTGTGAACGTATTTAAATTTGAGGTGTGAAGATTGGGGCCCCTTTTGGGGGCCTGATTATTAGAATATAATTCTACGGGTTGATTTAGTACTGATAGTATCAAATTAACCTGGTTCAGCTAATGATAAAGCTTCTTTCGCTGAACGCAGGAATTGCCGGGGGGGCCTCATAAAAGTAACGGATATCATCTTTATTGTCGGTCATCCCCAAACTATACAATATTGGGACATAATGATCCGGAGTCGGTGCCGCCAATTTCCCAAGTTTATGGCTATGCTCGTAGTTGATGATATTGGCGAAGTTTCGCTCGTCAATTTGTTTTTTTATCCAGTCATCATATTCTGCTTCCCAACCAAAAGGTGTCATGTCATTATTTCTAAATTTTTGACTCGCCAACTGTAGATTGTGAATGACTGAACCGCTTCCGATGATCAGTACACCTTTTTCACGCAGGGATTTCAACTGTCTTCCCAACTCGTAATGATAATCCGGCTTTGCGTGGTAATCAATGCTTACCTGAAAAACAGGAATATCACCTTTAGGAAACAAATGCATCAGCATAGGCCACGCGCCGTGGTCAAGTCCCCAATCGGTAGTTTCGTTGACATACGGAATGATTCTTTTCACCTCATGTGCAATTTCCGGCGAACCTTTGGCGTGATAATATACCTTATAATATTCCTCTGGAAAACCGTAATAGTCATAGATCTGTTTTTGTTCGGAACAAATATTAACAAAAGTTCCCTGTGTTAACCAATGCGCAGAAAAAACCAACGCTGCTTTTACATCGTAGCTTTTTTGCAGATCTTTCCCCAACTCGTACAGCGTTTGCCAAAATGGACGTTGCTCATTGGAAAGTGGTATATCCATCGGGTTGCCGTGGGAGGTAAATAGCACTGGCATTCGCTTTCCTTGCCTGGGAAGCGTATCTGTAAATGCCTTTAGTCCACTTAATGTGTTCATTGCTGTAAATGTTAAAATGGATTTCTGTATAAATGCCCTTCTGTCCATAGATTAAATTTTTGGCTGAATTGGCGCTTTTTTTAATCTTCCCCAGGCAATAAAAACTGCTATCAAAAGGATAATAATATTGAAACCAATATTATTTGCTTCACCTCTTAAAACATGAAAAATACTGGCAATAAACATTAAGGCGAGAATGCCATATGCAGCCCAGATCGTTAACTTTGGTTGGAGGCGGAGTATTGCAGGCAATATAATACCTATACCTCCCAGTAAGTCCACGATACCTGTAACCAGGACAAGGCCCGGGTGTTCTTTTGTCCATGGAAAAGGCAGCGCTGCAGGTGTGGCAAGTTTTATATAGCCCAGCCATAAGAAAAGAAGTGCCAGTATTCCCTGCGCCAGCCAAAGCAGGATGTTAATGATTTTAGAATTTTGTAGTGCCATGATATTCTTTAATTCAGTCAGGTGATAAACTTGTTTACAAAAGTCTTTTAAGTGATTGACTTGATGTTCAGTAATTTCTACGCAACAATATTGACCTGGTCGGGTTCACCCTTATCTGATAATCGCCAAACACTACAAAGATTCCCGAAAATTCTACAAACCACAGGCATTGATAAAGGACCGCATATATAAAAATCAGGGCCTTGAAAATGGTTATTCCATTGTTCTGGTATCTATCGAAGTGATCCTGGCAGATGACTCAAATAACACATTGCAAAATTCCTCCTCGTAGTCCTGGAAGACAAGATCAAATCATTAAATGTTTCGGATATATCATTAATGCCCAGGTGAGTAGATGTAAATGTCAATTATGATGCTCTTTGTTATTCTTCCAGAAATCCTGGAGTCCAACCAGCGGCAATGAGACGATTGCTGGTTTTTAATCTGGTTTTTATTTTTCATAAATTATTATATAACGTTACAAATGTAGTTACCTTAGCTATACAAAAGTATGTTCTATACCTTTGTATAGTTCTATACTAAAGTATAGTGCCTAAAACAAATGAATACTATGTCAGACCTTAAAAGCCTCCAGGACTGTCCGGCCAGGTATATTCTGGCTCTAAATGATACCGTAAACGTGATTACTGGCAAATGGAAGCTGCCGATCATCGCCGCTTTGTTTTTTGGTAAGAAGCGGTATTCGGAAATTGAGAAAGAGATTCCGAATATAAATCCCCGGATGTTATCTAAAGAGTTAAGAGACCTTGAAGCAAACGGCATAGTGACAAGGCAGGTGTATAATACCGTTCCGGTTACAATTGAATATTTATTGACAAGTTCAGGACAATCCTTTAAAACGGTAATGGATGTAATGCTTGAATGGGGGCTGGAGCATCGTAAAAATGTATTAGAAGGTGATAAAGTATAAATTACAAATGCACCTATAGATTCACAACGATTTTGCCAATAGTTCTACCGCTTTCTATTGCATGATGTGCTTCGGCCATTCCGATAAAGGCAAAGGTTTTAGAAATATATGACCGGATAGCACCCGAATGAAGGACTTCAGCAAGACTATTCATATCTGTTCCGTTTGGTCGAACAGAGGTAAATTCGGCTGCTATTGAGAATTTAGCTGCCTTTTCTCTTGTTTCCGGAGTTATCGGTGCCGATATGCTTATCAGCATGCCGCCTGGTTTAATGAGATCAAGAGAGTCGAGCGCACTTTGATATCCCAGGCCGTCAATAACCAGATCAACGGGATCTACATTTTCGACCAATTGCCGGGTTTTGTAATCAATATGTTCGTCCGCTCCGAGCGACAAGACAAAATCCTTGTTAGCAGCAGAGGAAGTGCCGATTACATATGCACCGAAGTGTTTGGCAATCTGGACCGCGTAATGGCCCACGCCACCTGCCGCTGCGTGGATCAATATCCGGTCACCCGGTTTAACTGTTCCTTTGTTTACAATATTCTGCCAGGCGGTTAGCGCCGCGAGTGTCGCTCCCGCCGCTTCGGCATGAGAAATATTTGCCGGTTTTTTCGCCAATTGGTTTGCCGGAGCAGCGACATATTCAGCATAAGTGGCCCCAATACCCGGGAAATTGACCATGCCAAAAACTTCGTCACCGGGTTTAAATGCAGGTGAGTGGGACTGTGTAACAACGCCTGAAATATCCCAACCGAGGATATATTCTTTGGCAGGGTCAAGATTTGCATACAGAAAAGCGCCCTGGCCCTTTCTTGTCTTAATATCGATCGGGTTAATGCTAATTGACTTGACTTCTATTAAAACTTCCTGGTCTTTAATGTGCGGCAATTCAATATTTCTATAACTAAAGTTATCAGTTGTACCTGGTGTCGTTAAAATAATTGCTTTCATTGTAGTAATTTATAGTAAGCACAAATTTATACTCGATAACCTATTCTTATAGAGTATAAATTTTCCATAATGTGGTATATTTGGTGCATGCGGAAAGAAAATATCCATAACCCTTATGATATTAGTTTTGTTACCGCAAGCGTTTGTGCGAAGCTTGAGCATGGACACAATTTTTTTGAACTGGCATATATTCGCTCCGGAACAGGAAGACACATTTTAAACTACTCCAGCACAGTATATCATACTGGCCAGCTTTATTTAATCACTCCTGATGACACGCATCATTTTGAGATTGATACGGAAACCGAATTCTTATTCCTCAAGTTCAATCATATTTTTCTTAAGAAAAGTAATTTCGGAACCGATAGTTTAAAGCATTTAGAATATATTCTGCAAAATGCTAACCGCCATCATGGTTGCATTTTAAAAAACTATGCAGATAAAGATTTCGTTAAACCATTAGTAGAGGCTATACATCGGGAAGTAACAGCCAGCGATTTTTATAATGAAGATCTCATCCGCCAGTTAGTTTATACATTGGTTATAATCGTGGCCCGTAATATTGCCAAATTCCTCCCTGTTTACGTTGCTGACGCAACCGAGGAAAAAGTTGTTGGCATTTTACAGTATATAGAGCAGAACATATATGATCCTAAAAAGCTGCGGGCCGAACATATAAGTGATATGTTTACAGTTTCTACTTCTTACGTTGGCCGGTATTTTAAGAAACATACCAATGATACACTTCAGGGATACATTTCAAAATATAAAGTGAACCTGATCGAGCACAGGATAAAATATAGTGATAAACGGATCAACGAAATAGCCAATGAATTTGGCTTTACCGATGTAAGTCATCTTAATAAATTTTTCAAAAAGCAAAAAGGGTATAGTCTGAGAGATGTTAAAAGGGGGGTGTGAAGTAGTTCAGTTTGCGCGGTCAGAGTACCCCCTCATGATGCGATAAGAAAAGAAGAATGCAAAAAAGCAACAGGGAAAATAGACGAAAAAATAACTACCGAGCTACGCAGCCTTTAATAATGTGAGCTGTGAACACTGACAGAAAGGCAACCTACCCTACCATCATATGATAAGCATCCGGACAAGCGTATAATGAGAGAAGCATTGAAATACAGTGTGCATAATAATTCGGCGATCACAGTAGGTTGCATACGTGATCGCTTATTACTTTTCCTCACAATTCTCCACCCCACTCGACCTAAGCGGGATAATACGGTATGCGAATATTATCCTCGCTGTCAGGTAACAAGTTTTGAGGTTGAACTTTTTGTTTTGGGTTTGTAAAGTTGTGCCAATAATTTTCACGCCCTATACTATTTTTACCTGTTCCTTTTCAATCTGTTTATCTCCCCAATCTTTTAAATATTGAATAAAAGGAATAAGCTCTTTTCCTACCTCCGTCAATGTATATTCTACTTTGGGTGGGACTTCGTGGTATACTTTCCGCTCAATTAAATTGTCGGCTTCCAGTTCTCTTAAAGTTTGTGTCAGCATTTTGGTCGTGATGTCGGGCATGGTTCGGCTCAATTCGCCGTAACGCAAAATGGAATGTTCGTGAAGATACCATAAAATCCTGCCTTTGTATTTACCACCAATGCGTTTAAAAGCGTAATCTACAGAACAGGTAGTTTCCTCCGGGCAAGTTTTTTCTTTCTTTTTCATTTTTTATATCATTGATTATCAACTATACATTACTTTGGGTATGTAGCGTACAAATAAGTACATACTTGCTACAAATATACTGTCATTTTATTTTTGCCAACAATTAAATACTACATAAAATGAGTGCAGAAAAGAAAAATAACAGACCGACAGTGATGAAAGCAATAAGACAACACGAATTTGGCGGACCAGAGGTGCTTCGGTACGAAGATGCACCCGTTCCGGAAGTGAGAAAAGGAGAAGTACTGGTAAAAGTGAAAGCGATCGGGTTAAACCCTCCTGATTGGTATTTACGTGACGGGTACAAAATGTTACCTCCGGAATGGCAGCCAGCAGTGCCGTTTCCTATCATTCTGGGGACGGATATTTCGGGGATTGTGGTTGAAGTTTCCGAAGGTGTAAAGGAGTTTGCTGTGGGTGATGAAGTATATGCTATGGTACGGTTCCCCAGTTACGGAGATAGCCGGGCGTACGCGGAATATGTAAGTGTGGATGTCTCGGATCTGGCTTTGAAACCTAAAAACATTGATTTTGTTGAAGCCGCTGCTGCGCCAATGTCATTGCTTACGGCCTGGCAGTTCCTGATTGAACTTGGGCATAACCAACCTAATCCGCTGCAACCCAACCGGCACGAGCCTGTACCGCTTACTGGTAAAAAAGTGCTGGTAAACGGAGCAGCTGGCGGCGTTGGGCATTTTGTTGTACAGTTGGCAAAATGGAAGGGTGCATATGTGATTGCCGTTGCTTCTGAAAAACAGGGAAATATTTTGCGTGAACTGGGTGCTGATAAGTTTATTGACTACACAAAACAAAATGCTGATGAAATTGTGTCTGATGCAGACCTGGTAGTTGATTGCGTTGGTGGCCCTGCGACAGGACGTTTTTTGAAAACACTTAAAAAAGGAGGTGCTTTATTCCCGATTTTCCCATTGGGTTTTTGCGGTGCAGCGGAGGCAGAAAAATTAGGCGTTACGGTATCTGCTACACAGGTACGCTCAAATGGTACACAACTTTCGGAATTGGCCAGCTTGATTGATAATGGCACTATCAAAGTGGTCATAGATAGTGTTTTTCCTTTTGCCGATGCCCGTAAAGCACACGAAAGAGCTGCAAAAGGAAACATACAGGGAAAAATTGCATTGACTGTTTAATAAGCGGAACTATGGATAAAAATGAATTAGCAGACAAAATTGCCTTAAGAGAACTCATTGATAAAATCTCAATGCTTGGGGATAAAAAGGATTTTGTACATCAAACGGAATTATTTTCCGAAAATGCTATTTCCGAAACGGTGGCGGGAGGCGAAACCATTTTAAAACTGGAAGGAAGAAAAGAAATGGTACAGGCATTTGAAAAGTTTCTCCAGGGCTTTGACACGGTTTACCATTTCAATGGACAGCAAACCGTTACGATAAATGGAGATACCGCAACCGGAACCTGTTATTGTTTTATTACGCTTATAGGTAGTGAAAATGGTAAAAAAATAAGAACTACGGTAGGTGCCACTTATGAAGACGAGTACGTTCGTGTGAATAGTCAATGGCTCGTTTCCAGAAGAGTAGGTAATTTCAATTGGCAGGATAAAACAGCAATTGCATCCTGAAAAAGATCGCTTCAGGATATGTAAAACGATTGGCGTTTTTACGAGTAAGGAACTGTGTGTGGTAAAACCGGTCCACAGAGTTGAGCAGCGCTTGCAGATGGTTCATCATAATATCTTGTCTAAACAAAACCTGGCAGAATGTACCTGCCAGGTTTTGTTTAAATAATTAAAACAAATTATTCTTCGTAACAGGAAGAGGTACCTATCTGGTAGGGATTGTCTACATTAACATCCAATTTTTCTGGCAGGTTGTATTGATTGAATCAGGATCTGTTGCTTTTTTTGTAGAGAATAAAATATGAAATGAATGATCATCTGCCCGGTGAGGAAGGACCTGTAATACTTGTAATGTAATATCCGTAGCCATCTTTTTTAATTCCATAATAGCTTTCTTACAAGCAGTCGATCCGTTATCATCAACTACAACATAAAATTCATAATCACGTCCCAGAAGATACTTTACATCCGTTTTTGAAGCTGACTCATTTGCAAAATCTTTTATCACAACTTAGAATTAATAATTGCCATAGCCCTATTTAAAATCTCATCTTGTCCTTCTATGGCACCTTTCAGTGTTTTTTCTACGATTACGTCAATTTTTACACCCAGTTTTTGGTTGGGTGTGTGGTCTGGATAATATTCCGCAAATCCTGAAAAAAAACTCATATAGTCCCCTGGAAAAGGAATAGACACTGCCATACCATTAGCACCAGCTGTTGTACGCCCGATAGTTACGGCGTTGGTTACTCCCTGTAGTGCAATGATATTCCATTCTCCCTGGCTTTGATTACCTTCATCAACAAGAATATAGTATTTTTTATTTTTTAAGTAATTATTGTGATGGGGTTCTATAACAGCGTACTCAATTAATTCCTGATTTTTTGACAGATCCGGGCTGGTAATAAACGGAAAAACGTCATAAGCCACTGTGTCTTTTTTTGTTGCGATATAGGAAGCAAAGTGAGTCCCTATACGGGAATCTTTTGGATATCCCCGTGCGTCAATTATAATTTTATCGCAACTCTTTAGCGTATAAGCAATGGTATCCAGTTCTTGCGATAAAACTTTGTTCAGGCGGATATAACCAATATTATCCTTAATAATTTTGTAATAAGGTGGATCCGAAATGCCTGAAGCGTATTTACGGGGTACTCTTCCCCAAAGACTATAATATTCATTTCTGTCGATCCTGTTTAAATGAATACTTTTCTGCTTTCCTTTGTTTACAACTCTTACAGTAGCCGTACTTCCTGTATTGCCGGCAGTAAACCAGGTTGCATACAATTCTCTATTAAATCCTGAAGTATTTGAGGCCACCAACAGCTTTTCCCATCCTTTGATTATGTCTTTTACCGGTATATTATCAATAGATACAATTTCATCGCCATAGTGAAATTGAGCTAATGCATCCTGCTGTAATTTATCCGGCATAATTGAAGTAATGTACACCTTTCCTTTTATGATATCGCAGGCAATAGGGAGGTTGCCATCCATGTAATTTTTTGGTGTACGTCCTGTTTTGGTATTAAACATAATAGCATGTCCATCGTTTATGGAAGCAGTAAGTTCCATAAGGGCAAGAAAATACTTTTCTTGTGTATCAGCATTTAAAAATTTAGCAACAAAATAAGGCAGAACATTATCCCAATCCACTGAAATCAGGTTTTTATCAGGGCTAAAAAAGTGTATGGCGTTCCAAAAATTAAAAAGCCCCAGGAGCCTTAGACTAGCGCTTGGCAACGTATTTTCGGACAAGTATTTAACAGGTTTCTGAATGTAGACAGTATTTTCTATATGTTTATTATCATTTTCTTTAAGGGGCTTGCTAAAGAGCGCTGTAATATTCTCAATAAATTCTTTTTGAGATATCCGTCCTCCCTCTAATATTAAATCAGGTTTACTCCCCAATGTGCCATCTTCATAGATCACTTCTGAACTTTTTATTCTGGCAATATATTTGTTGCAGACTTCAATATCATAAAAAGAACCGTAAAGGTATTCCGGCACATCCCCATCAAAAGTCACATAACATAATCCCCTGTTTTTAAGAGCCATTATCGCCTTGACAGTGTTAACATTTACAAACTTGTTTAAAACAAAGGAAAATTTAATGTTGGTATTGTTATATTCCGAATTCGCAAAAAGGTAACTACCTTCAGAAATATTTTTAAGACCTGTATTAACTTGATAATGGGGCATGTTACCGTTTTTATCAGGATCAAAGAGATTGATACTGTATGGAAAATCCTGCCTCATCATGCCTTTATAGCATACGGTACGCTCTGTTGGTAAAATCATTGTAGAATTTATCAGTTTTGCAATGAGTGGTGCTACAAAGGAATTGTATTGGCGCAGTCCGATATCGTTATTGATTTCATTACAGCGAAAATCTAAGATAATCTCCCTACAATCATTTCCGATAACAGTATCCATAGAAATTTCCTTAGAAAATATATTCTGAGGTAAAGAAATATACAGCTTGTTACCTTTTAATGCCTTTCGTTCATATTGCGGGAAGACACTGCTTTTTGTAGATGTCTCAGCTATAGGAATAAGTTTCGTGTGGAGATCATTTAGTGAAGCTAACATTCCTTTGAGGTTAGTTACAAAGCTTTCTTCAGAACCATCATTGATTACAGAGGTAACAAAATGTAGGAACAGGCTATCACTATCTATCATATTCCCCTTACCAGAATTAGGATGAAAATATTTGATAACACCCCATATTTTGCCTAACTCAGTAATTCTACCTACGTTTTCATCTTTTGAACTTACTGAAGTTTGGGATAATGCTCGCGACGTACAGAAGATAAAAGTAGCGGCTAAAATTATCTTTAAGTGGAATTTATTCATTATAATATATTTACGGTTCGTTCGTAAATATATAGCAACACGTTATCTCAAAATTGTATAAATCATGCAAAGTGGACTATTCGCCTAAAAGCCATATAAGATTATTCTGCTCACAACTAATTGCAGTTTGCAATTGCTTAGGACGCAACCCTGACAGAACTTTAATTTCTTTATTGAAATGTGACTGATCATAATAGGCACTCGAATGAGCTATATTTGTCATTGGCGCTTTCCCAACTTGTAATAAGTGTTGCAGCGCTTGACGAAATCGTACTGTTTTTTGAAAAGCTTTGGGGCTTTGTCCAATTTCTTTAAAAAACTGCCTGTATAATGTGCTGGCACTCATACTACACTTCTTTGCAATATTTTCAATACTAATATTATTATCTATTTGTTGACATAGCAGTTGTATTGCGTATTTTATCTTTGCATCACTATTTGGGCTTAAAAGCTTTTTCAGAAGAAAATTCTCTAAAATATCAACCCGTTCACTTGTGATTTGCTTATTAAATACTGCTTCGAGAACCCATCTGTCGCCTGGAGAAAATATAGAATCAAACACATTTTCTGTTGTTATGAGTTCTTCATAAGGCACTTTAGTATATGCTCTTAAGGCACCTGGACGAAAAAGGATACATATTTGGTCAACAGGTGCGGTAAGCTGTGCATGAAAAGGCCGATCATGAAAACCATACAGTCTACTTTCATAATAGGTGCTGCCTGAACCAACAAGACAAAGACTATACGGTTTGGTCTTTGAATAGTTAATCCCGTTGTTGGCATATATTGCCAGACATAAGTTTGTATTTGGGAAAGTTGTGTAATTGAAAGGTTGAGAATCAGTTTTTGAAAAAAGTAAAATTGACTCAATGAATTGAGCTAAATGAGGATGCTTAACATGACATATTTGAGTTTGCATTAAAAAATTTCTGTAAATGTAGACAAATTAAAGCTGTACTAAATTGGATAATATTGATAAGGGAATGGGGGTCAATAAATCACTTAATGGCTTATTACTAAATCTTTCATAAAACCAATATATAGTGCACCTTTTGACTTCTGATACCTCATATCTTTCCAGAGGCAAATTCAATAGGCTGTGAAGCCGGAGGGAATAAAACTTTTTACTGTTTTACCAGCGTTTACGCGGTTTTCCAAGTTTCAATATCGTTTGTGCCACAAAATTGCCACAAATTTTACCTCGACTGCCTTAATCACCTTTGATAAGTAATTTTTGACTTGGGAGGAAGGGATTCGCCCCCCTGGACCTGTCACAGTCAAAATCAGCTAAAACCCGGCCGGCAAATTCAATTCCCCAAGAATTCAACTTGATCCCAAATTCAATCTCAAAACTTTAAAACGCAAAAAAGCCTCCAGATTTTACATCTGAAGGCTTCTAATCTTTTGCTAAACGTCTCCGTTTATTTTGCGGAGAAAGAGGGATTCGAACCCCCGGACCTGTTACAGTCAACGGTTTTCAAGACCGCCGCATTCGACCGCTCTGCCATTTCTCCGCTGCAAAAGTAGGAAACTGGATTAATTTTCAAAAAAAAATTTTCAAGCACCTCCCTATCTTCCATGAAAATCCAACCGTAGTCTGCATTTGCAAAGAAAAAAAACCTATTTTTAAGCACTAAATTGTTTACCCGGACGCCTTAAAACATGCTATTGAAGAAATTTTTCCTGTACCAATTCATGGTGCTGGCCTTATTGAAAACCGCTACAGCGCAAACCTGTACCTCTATCGGCCAGACTCCCTCTACCGCCTTCCCGGTGTGTGGTACGAAAACTTTTATTCAAAAATCCGTTCCCGTCTGCGAAACGCACGGTGTACCGGGTCCCACCTGCAGCAGCCCCTATGACGGTGGTCATACAGATGTCAATCCATACTGGTATAAATTCACTTGTTATACCAGCGGCACCCTTGGTTTTACCATCACCCCCAATACATTGACAGACGATTACGACTGGCAATTGTTCGATATCACCAATAAATCACCCGACGCCGTTTTCACAAACCGATCTTTATATGTTTGTATGAACTGGTCGGGAGAAGGTGGCATTACCGGGGCTTCGGCAGCAGGTACCCTCAATGACGTTTGCGGTGGCCCCGGACAACCGCTGTTCAGTAAAATGCCGACTATTACCAAGGGGCATGAATACCTCTTGTTAATCAGTCACTTCGATGGCGATTCTCAAAGTGGGTACAGTCTTCAGTTCGAAGGAGGTACCGCAGATATTACTGATCCGGCAGTTCCGGAACTACATTCGGCAACTTACCGTTGTCTGAACAATACCATCAAAGTAGCTATTTCCAGAAAAGTGGCCTGTACGACACTGGCTGCCGATGGAAGTGACTTTACCTTTTTGACACCCGGAGGCTACAAGATCACCGGTGCTTCCAGCACACAATGTAGTGTTGGGTTCGACTTCGATACCCTTACCCTCACCCTGAATGCTATCCCTCCTCCCGGAGATTATATCATTGCGGCCCAGGCAGGGACTGATGGCAACACCCTCGCCAATACCTGTGGTAATCCCATCCCTGTGGGCGACACCCTACATTTCCGGATCGGTGCTCCACCAGTCGTCACCGTAGTTGCAGAAGGCGAGACCGGCTGTGCACCCAATGAATTGAAAATTGCATTATCCGCTCCTATCCGGTGCAGTTCCATCTCGGCTAATGGCAGCGATTTCTCTATAACCGGACCTGCAGCGATCGCCATTACAGGCGCCCGTGGACTTTGTGACAGTGATAACCTGACAGATAGTGTAATCGTGACACTCTCCCACCCTATTTATAGCAAAGGTGATTATACTGTCACACTGCAACGTGGTACAGATGGTAATGTGCTGATTGGTGAATGCGGGCAACCTGTACAACAATCCGCGCAAGCCGTCATTTTTCATACGGCCGATACCGTAAATGCATCCTTTTCCTATACTACAGCTATTAGTTGTAAAGTCAATACAGTCGATTTTATCCATGACGGAGACCATGATGTAAACAACTGGCAATGGACTTTCGGAGATAACACAACCGCCACCACTCAGGAGGTCGCAAAAGTGTATACCTCCTATGGTATCAAGACTGCCCAATTGATTGTTACAAACGGGGTTTGTACTGATACTGCTTATGATAGCTTTAGTTTTGAACAGAAACTGGGGGCCGGTTTTATCCTGGACCCTGGCCCCTACTGCCCACTGGATGTAGTGATCCCGAAAGACACCAGCTTTGGAAACATCATCCGCTACTTCTGGGATTATGGCAATGGTGTCACCAGCATCAGTCCTTCAGGGGAACCTCAGCAATATTTTCCCACCAGCAAGGAGCAGCAATACCTCGTCCGCCTGATTGTCGAAGACGAACTTCATTGTAAGGATACAGCCGATCATTATATCACAGCTGTAACCAGTTGCTACATAGATGTTCCCAGCGCATTTTCTCCCAATAATGATGGGGTGAATGATTATCTTTATCCGTTGAACGCATATAAGGCGATTGACCTGTATTTTGCAGTATATAACCGTATTGGACAACTGGTATTTGAAACTACAGACTGGACCAGGCGCTGGGATGGAAATGTAAAAGGGCAGCCCGCCGATATCGGCACTTATGTGTGGATGCTCAGGTATACCATGAAAGATACCGGAAAGAAGATATTCAGGAAAGGAACAGCCACGCTGATCAGATAACTTAAATAAAATTTACGATGAAGCGCCCTTGTTTGCTGCTGGCAGCACTTGGCCTGACTATGTCGGCAGCTGCCCAGACTATCTGTATTGCCCATGTGAATATGATTGATGTGAAGAAGAATGTGACCCTCCCGGATCAAAACGTTATTATCACCAAGGATCGCATTGTTGCTGCCGGGCCCGGAAATAAGGTAAAAATTCCTGCTGATGCCACTGTCATTGATGGTACCGGAAAATACCTGATGCCAGGAATGACAGATGCACATATCCACTTCTTTCAAAGCGGAGGTTTATATACACGCCCCGATGCTATTAACCTGACAAAGTACTATCCTTACCAGCAGGACCAGGATTATGTAAAAACTCACCTGAGCGACCTCATGGCCAGGTACCTTGCCTGTGGAATTACTTCTGTCATCGATGTAGGTGGTCCGATGGCCAATTTTAACATCAGGGACAAAGCAAATAGTGAAGCGGCAGCACCTGCTACGTGGGTAACCGGCCCGCTCGTATCTACCTACCTGCCTCCGCGACTGGATGAAAAAGATCCGCCGATTGTAAAAGTGACATCGCCGGAAGAAGCAAAGGCACAAGTACGGAAAGAGTTGCCCTATAAACCTGATTTTATAAAGATCTGGTACATCGTTTATTCTGGTCATAAAGCTGATAGTACCCTGCCTATTGTAAAAGCTGCTATTTTGGAAAGTCATGCCAATGGACTGAAGGTGGCTGTACATGCTACGCAGTTGGCAACAGCTAAACTCGCTGTTGAAGCAGGTGCGGATATTCTCGTACATAGCGTGGATGACGAAGTAATGGATGCGGGAATGTTACAACTGCTGAAACAAAAACATGTACTATATATTCCTACCCTGAGAGTGATGGACGGTTATTATCGTGCCATGATTCAGCAACAGCCGTTTACCACGCACGAGCTGGCTTACAGCGATCCTTTTATGTTAGGTACACTCACCGATTTACAACATATGCCAGGTGCGTATGATTACAAGACCGCCCGTAAATCTATCCAGGTGCCCAACAGAGGAGATACGATTATGGCGACCAATTTAAGACTTGCACAGGAAGCCGGCGTATTGGTTGCGGCGGGTACCGATGCAGGAAATATAGGGACGATGCATGCCTCGTCTCTGCTGGAAGATCTGCTGGCCATGCAAAAGGCAGGGTTGAGCAATCGTGAAATTATCAGAGATGTTACGCTGAATGCGGCAATTGGTTTCGGTAAAGAAAAAGACTATGGTAGTATAGAAAAGGGAAAGATTGCAGACCTGGTCCTGTTAACGCAGGATCCTTTGGAAGACCTGCAGGCATTGGGGAATATAGCCATGACGATCCACAATGGTCAGGTCTTCACGAAAGAAAAACTCCTGCCGGTGACACCGGAAATCCTCGCACAACAGCAATTGAATGCCTATAACGCGCGGAACCTGGAAGCATTTCTGGCACCATTCAGTGACAGCGTGAAGATCTATGATCAGACAAGCGGACGACTACTATTGCAGGGGAAAGATGCGATGAGAAAAAGTTATGGTCCGCTATTTCAGGCAGCCCCTGAGCTGCACTGCCAGGTGGTGAAAAGAATTGTATCCGGCAACACGGTAGTAGATGAGGAAAGTGTGACCGGGATGAAAGATAAGGCCCTGACTGCCGTGGTAATCTATACAATCGATCATGATAAAATTGTGAAAGTTGCTATGGCACTGTAACATTATTGCAGTGAGATCAGCTAATTTGAATGCTTTATTACCATCAAAATAACATTTATGAAAAAGCAACAATCAAAAAAGCTCAACCTGCAGAAAATCCGGATTGCAAATCTGAATGCAACTACTACTGACAAGAAAGTAGCACCGACTACCACGGTTTGGTTAAGTATCAGGAATCTTTGCTGAGAACAAAAATCGTAAGGCTGGCTGAAAGGTCAGCCTCTTTTATAACAAGCTAAGCTCTTCCGCCGTCAGATCATAAAAACAATTCTGTAACTGATGCACATACACCAACGGCCTTCCATAAGGTACCAGACCTGCGGGTGACGCTGTCAACAGCTGAAATGCATAGCCCTCATCCCGGATATAAATGCTATCCTTATGTGTATACCTGTAAGAATACACATTAATATCTTCTCCATATTCCTTCTCTCCCCGTACAAAACCCCACCCATTCAATTGCTCCGCCTCCAACTTCAACGGATTTACCTTTGACAACGGCAGTTTGCTTTTAGGCAGGCAGGAATTGTAGACATATCCTTCCAGTATACCCTCAATTTTGAAGGAAGTTTCATTCATGTACAAATCATAGTACCAAATCAAATTCCCCACACGGATGTCTGTGTCTGCTATCATCAACAAGTGTTTGTTATGCAAGTATAGGGATTTTGACTATTTTACCATTCTACTAAATATTAATTATTGATGCCCACGATCAGAACTATTGAACAAAAAGATAACAGTGCACTGGCTAAAATTATCAGGGATATTTTCATTGAGTTCGATGCCCCTTTGATTGGAACCGTTTATGACGATCCGAACACGGATCATTTGTATGAAGTATTTCAGCATCCGAAAAGCACCTATTACCTTGCAGAAGAGAACGGAGAAGTATTAGGCGGATGCGGCCTTTATCCTACAGCCGGATTACCGGAAGGATGTGCAGAGCTGGTGAAATTTTACCTGTCACCTGCCGCAAGAGGAAAAGGATTAGGAAAGATCCTGATGGATAAAGCTGTTGCGGCGGCCCCGGGCCTTGGTTATAAACAGATCTACCTGGAAACATTTGATCAGCTGGCAACAGCAGTAGGGATGTATGAAAAGGCAGGGTTCAGGAAATTAGATAAACCCATGGGAAATTCAGGGCATTATAACACGACACTCTGGATGATCATGGATCTGCAATAAATTGAAACCCGCTTTTGCTGGTTGGGCAAAAGCGGGTTTATTACTCTTCAGGATGCTTTCTTGTATCAGGAACTTTATATTTCTTCTCAGGAGTCAACGACCAATCCGCCTCAAACCTGCACCTCACATTCTCCACTTCGCCATCACTTACATCCAGCAACGCTGTGAGTGGTAGCAGACTGCCATCAATTATACTTACACCGCATATATGCAACGTTTCCTTCACCTGCTGCGGGTCAGGAATGCCGGTGCCCCTGTATTGTAATATATAGTTTGCCATACAAAAATTATTTATCCTCCAATAGCATACCTTTTCCTTCATAGTTTGCACCAAACCCTAGAGATTTGATCTTTGTTGAAAGGTACTTCAACATTTCATCCGCCCTTGCGGATGCGCGTGGCAATGCAAGTATGTCCGGTGCCTCCGCCAATAAACGGGCGGCCATACCTACTGCTGCCGGACATGCCATACTGGTACCATCCATTATCGCATACAAATCATTCGGAAAGGTAGAAATTATTCCAACACCAGGAGCAGTCAAATCAGTTTCTGCCCCTATGTTCGAAAAGTCTGCTATAAAATTGGCTTTATCTGTACCATAAGGTGACTTTACGATGCCTGTCTGCACCGTATTTTTCGGGAAAGTATTTTTCCTTCCCATTGCGGATACTGCTACAGACAGACTGTAATTAGCCGGAAAACTTACCGGCCCCCTGTCGTCATTACCATTTGCACAGAAACACAGGATACCTGCATTGTAAGCCTGCTTGATATAACTACTGATCCCCTCATCTGTCTCTGACTCTCCCAGGCTCATATTAATGATATCACATTCATCCTGGATGGCCTGTGCCAGTCCTTTCATGATATAGAAGTTAGATGCATTCGCATTTTTCGGGAACACCCTGTAACTATACACTTCCACTCCAGCCGCAAGGCCATACACACCGCCGTAGGCGCTGATTATACCTGCTACGTGCGTACCATGGCCTTCGCCATTGTCTTTGAAGTCAGTTGGATCTTCATTGGCCACACAGTTCAAACCGCCACTTACCACCAGATCCTTATGGGGGCCTACGCCTGTATCGATGATACCGATCCGGATTTTCCGGGTGATTTTAGGCCACTGAGGTGCGTTATAAAAATGACGTAAGGAATCTGTGTAGCCGGTATCAATCTTTTGTAATTTGATGTTGAGACTGGTAGCACTAAAATTTGTTTTGTAATATCCCCAGTAAGTATGTTCAGGATACACATAAATGCGCTCAATAGTCTTACTTGCCAGGTTCAGTGAAAGCCTGCCCTTAGCATTCGTATTTCCGGCATCTCCTGTTCTGCTCTCAAAATCAGTAAAGGCGACAATATAAATGCCGGCTATAGGGTTTCCAGCTGTATCCGTGATACTCAGGTTTAGTTTCCTGGTGGTTCTGGTCTTCTTTGCTTTCTGCTGAATCGATTCGCGGTATACCTGCGCCTTCTTATAGAATTTCTCCCTGATAATACGCAGTCCGGGATAAGAAAATCGAAAGTCAGCCAGCTCCTCTTCGCTTAATTGTACCAGCTTGGCACCATTATCCTGGATAGAATCAATCACTTTTAAAGGGATCTTTTTCGCCGTTTTTTCAGGTCCGCGGGTTTTCAGGCTAACGGCTTCCTTGCTTACTGCGGGCTCTAATACTGCCGTGAGGAAATTTTTTACTTTAGGATTGGTGTCGGCAGTGGTTTGCGGTTCTGTGACAGGCAATAGAATGTAGTTACCTGTCTTTGATTTGCTCTTTGCCATAAGCGGTAATTTTTTGAGTAAATGGAATTCTTCTAATGGTATATTCAGTTAACGCCATGAATTTACTAAACAATATGTGAATCCATCCCCTGCTCGAAAGCGGGCAGGCCCTTTTCCATGGCAGAAAGCGTGGGAAGAAAGACTGGTATTACCTTTCAAATACGCAATAAAATATCGTTAATCTTTTAATGGTGAATGGCTGATTCAATAAAACGCTATTTCGTACCAATTTTAACAATATGACGATATATCGTCAATTTCACAACGGACAATTTCACACAAATCATTGATTTACAATAAAATGCTCTTAGGCACAGGATATGAAGTCTAGGGGGCAAAACACAGCTGCCATGAAAAATCCTGAATATTTTCCTTTGCAGGAATTCAAACACAAGGAAGCAGATCTTCCTTTTGAGATCCATCCTTTTCGTTGGGATGATGAATCTGTCAGATCTCATAATGCCCTCCCTCATCGCCAGAACTTTATTGAGATTATCTGGGTGACCAAAGGACACAGCACCCTGATCGTAGACATGCAAAAACATGAAATGCCTGCAAATAGTGTGTACTGTGTTACATCCGGACAAATCCATCAGCTGATTGGGAATGAGGAGACCGAAGGATACATTTATCAGTTCACCGAAGACTTCCTGTATATAGGTGAACATGAATTTGACCTGATGTATCATTCAGGATTATTTCAGGCTTTCTCCCGATCGGCAGGCATAGAAGTAGATAGCGAGATCGCCGTGGAAATGGAAGAGATCACACGGAAGATGATGCGCGAGGCAGATAATTTATACCTTTTGCGGACGGAGCTGATGCGCAGGTATCTGAAGATCTTTCTGATCTACCTCACAAGGCAGTTAAGGGGCACTTTGCAGACCACCATCCAGACAAGGAATATTGAGTTGGTAGAGAAGTTTAAGAACATGGTGGAAGCGATGTTCAAGAACAAAAAGAAGGTGGCAGATTTTGCCCGGGAACTATCTGTAACGCCCAATTATCTGAATGAAATTGTAAAGAAGATCACTGGTTATCCGGCAAGTCATCATATTCGTCAAAGGATCGTATTGGAGGCTAAAAGGCAGGCTGCCTATTCAGATGTATGTATGAAAGAGGTGGCGTGGAACCTGGGATTTTCGGACATTGCCCATTTTAGTAAGTTCTTTAAGAATTCGACCGGCACAAATTTCTCTGAATTTAAGAGAGAGTGCCTGGTATTTGCAAGTACAGCCCCTGAAAACTAATTGAAAAAAAGAGATTGTTTCAATAGTAAATTTTACCCGATTTCTTTCCGGCACCTGGTGCAGAGCAATTCCTTATAAATGAATTCCGGAGCGCTCAGTTTACTGTTGAAACAATCTCTTTTTTGTGTGGATGACCTGCGGCCATCAGGAAAAACGTATTATCTGCCCGGATACAAATTACCTGAGAGATTTTTTAATGAATGCTCCTGCATGTAACATAGCATCCTGTGTGCTTGGTACATGTACCAGTGGATTCAGTAAACCCCAGTCGTGAATAGTGGTTGAATACTCTACCAGTGTTGTGATCACGCCTGCTTCATCCAGTTTGCGGGCATAGGCAGCACCTTCGTCATGCAGCACATCATTGCCTGCTACCATTACCAGTGCGGGAGGCAGCCCTTTCAGCTGCTCTGTGGTAGCCTGTAGTGGAGAAGCGTAGATCTCTTTACGCTTTGCTGCATCAGGCAGATAGCTATCCCAGAACCATACCATCATGTTTTTTGTAAGGAAACGACCGGTGGCGTATTTGTTATAGGATGCTGTTTCAAAATTAGCATCTGTCACAGGCCAGAACATCAGTTGGAACCTGATTGCAGGGCCTTTCTTTTCCTTTGCCATGAGTGCCACAACAGCAGTCATGTTGCCCCCTACGCTATTACCGGCAATACCCAGTCTTTTACTGTCTACATTGATCTCGCTGCCATGTTCAGACACCCATTTTGTAGCAGCATAAGCCTGGTTGATTGCTACAGGATATTTTACTTCAGGAGACGGCGTGTAGTTTACAAATACAGCTACAGCTCCTGAACCTACTACCAGGTCACGTACCAGCCGCTCGTGGGTAGGGAAATCGCCCAGTATCCATCCACCGCCATGGAAGAACATAAATACCGGTAACTGTCCTTTTACTCCTGCGGGACGTACGATATTTAATTTCACTGACTGACCATCTTCTGTAATTGTCTTCTCAGATACTTCAATACCAGACAGATCTACTTTCACTGATTGCTGTGCACCTGTCAGTACTGCACGTGCATCTTTGGGAGAGAGGGTTTCAAGAGGAGCGCCTCCGCTTGTATTGAGCGCATGCAGAAATACTCTTACACGGGTTTCAATGGCCGGGTCTTTGTCAGGATCCACCGGTGTAATGTTTTGTGCGCTCATGGTCATTGTTTTGCATGCAAGCACTGTCATTAGCAGGAATGCAGCCGCTTTGTTCGCTGGTTTGATTTGTTTCACTGTAGTAGTTATTTATGATATAACAATACCTGCAAAGCTATGCCTGTATAGGGCTGCAGTCAATTGATAAATGCAGTCTACCCTTGTATATTTCACTGTGGTGAAAATAATCTGCGCCACAAACGCTGCTTCGATAATATGTACAACAATTGCGATAATCTGTCAATTGGTTATGGATGTTGTTGCACCTAGCTTTGACCAATATTGCCTCTGAAAATCCGGGCAAAATCCGGGGTCCACGTTATCTGTTTAAATCGCTTCAGCATTTAGTTAAAGCTTTTTTTAAAAAATTAGAATATGCATACTTCATATAGATTGGCACGGCTGATGGATGCTGAAGAACTCACCATAATGTCGATGGAGCTATACTCTGAAATTAGCAACCGAAAAGACTTTACGGACAATAAAATTGTTGCTACGCTGCGTTTCTATGAACAACATCGCCACATGGGAGAAGTCCTGATGATTGAATGCGATGGTGGGTTGGCTGGATATTCAATTATTTTCCGGTTCTGGAGTCACGAATATGGTGGTTTGATGGTGGGGGTGGATGAGCTATACATCAAAAAGAAATACCGCAGATCAGGGACCGCCAGGCAATTTATTGCGCTATTAATAGCCAGTGAATGTATGCACCCTCACTATGTCGGTATTGAACTGGAAGCGCATTCGAGTAATACGCTGGCGAATAAATTATTTGCTTCCGTTGGAATTCCGAAGAATGACTATTCACGTTATATAAAACTGCATAAGAGTTAACTATCAAAAGTACCCGTTATACCGCGGTTTTTCTCCTATAAATGATCACATGGCAGGGTCTTGCGCTACCAATGTCCAGGATTGTGACGTCAGATCCTTTTTCTTCGCTGCCAATACAATGTCGTTCTCCCGCTGTGTAATATACAGGTCTGTCCCCCTGACGCGGATCATGTAGCTGTTCTTGTCCCCTGGCAGCAATTCGTATTGTTGCCCGGCAATAGGTTGCTCTTCCATTGTTCCTCCTTCCATGGCTGTTCCTTTAGGTTGCAATGTTTTCCCGGAAAACAGGTTTCTGAGCTGGTAAGCCTGACCTTCTACATTTTTAAAATCCCAGGTGACACATTTCCAGTTCACCGGAGAATAAGGTACGATCGGCGTGCCATTGGCAGTATTGGCGTCCCTGATACGCAGTACCATACCGGAGGCAACGTTCTTAATAGCATAAGTTCCTTTGATGACCTGTGCAGCAGCGGTGGCAGTAAAAATGAGGGCGGCAAATGTAAAGAATAAGCTTTTCATGACAGACGGATTTTGCTACTCCAAATATATAAAAAAAGCAGCGCCATACGGGGATATGGCGCTGCGGGTTAACAACAACTTATCTACCTATTACAACTATTATTGCTTATAATTAGGACTGAAAAACTTATTACTGGTGAATTTCACTGTCAGCAGTAACTGGATTTGTAAACTAACTGACTCTTTCTACTGCCATCCGCCACCAAGGCTTCTGTACAACTCCACACCTGCACTCAGCTGCTGGCGGGTAATATCTGCCTGTGTCAGCTCAGCCTGCAGGGCATTTCCCTGTGCCGTGATCACCTCCAGATAGTTCGCCATACCACTACGGAACAGCAATTGGGCATGCCGCGTAGCCAATTGGGTTGTTTCTACCTGCTGTGTGGCAATGGATTGCTGTGACTTCAGCTTATTCAGTTTTACGAGGGAATTACTCACTTCTCCTACTGCATCCAATGCCAGCTGGCGAAAACGGATCACCGCCTCTTCACGCTGAATCTTCGCTACTTCCAGCTGGGTTTTCAGTTGCCTGTGCTGAAACAATGGCTCAGTCAGCCCTCCACCTGCTATACCGAATAAGGAAGCAGGAATGGTGAACCAGTCACTTGCCTTGAATGCATTCAATCCACCCTGAGCCGTGATAGTCAATGTAGGATACATGCTGGCCTGCGCCACCCCTACCCTTGCATTGGCAGCTACCAGGGCCATTTCTCCTGCTCTTACATCCGGGCGTTTACTGATCATGCTGGCAGGAATACCCACCGGCAGTGAATCGCGCATCAGGGTCGTACTCAGGCGTTGACTGCGGGCAATAGTTCCCGGCAATTCTCCGGTGAGGATGCGCAGGGTATTCTCCTGGATTGCCAAAGCCTGTTCCAGCTGAGGTATCAGTAATGCTGCTGTTTGTTGTTGCGCGATCGCCTGCTGTACACCCAGTTCTGTCACCTCGCCTGCTGTCTTTTGTAAACGGATCATCTGCACGATGGTATCGCTAAGTGACAGGCTGTTCTTAGCAATCTGCAATTGAGCATCCAGCATCAGCAGGTTGTAGTATGCATTCGCGATATCAGATACAAGGGTCGTTTGCACAGCATGTGCACCATCGTAGCTTTCCAGATAAGTAGCCAATGCGGCTTCTTTCTGTCTTCTGATCTTACCCCATACGTCTATCTCCCAGGATACTGCCGCATTCAATGAATAGTCTTCTATATGATCTGTTCCCAGGAACGTCTTCAAACTCGTACCATTCAAACTGTTATTAGAAGGATTGGTCGTGTTTGCCGCAACATTCAGGGTGGCTGTTGGCAGCCATGCTACTTTTGCAGCTTTTACGTAAGCAGCAGCTTCTTCTATCCGCTTCACGGCCAATTGCAAATCATAGTTACCACTCAGTCCGGCGCTGATCAGTCTTTGTAAGGTCGTATCTGCAAAGAACTCCTTCCAGGGCATCCCGGCAATGCTGGAATCTGAAGGGGCTTTGTCGCCGAACTGCTGCGGCAGGACCAGGGCAGGCTGTTTGTAGTCACGGCCCACCCGGCAAGCTGCCACTATGGTACTTATAGCAATGAAGACGATTAAGACACTGATATATTTTTTAGTCATCACTTTTTATTCTTTAATTTTTTTAATACTCTGCTGCTGTTGCCAGATCTTCCTGTCTTACAGGTTTGCCGCTAATGCGCTCCTGTATATACTGGAAGATGATGAACAGCACCGGTATCACAAAGATGCCCAGCAATACGCCTGTCAACATCCCGCCTGCTGCACCAAAACTGATAGAGCGGTTACCCTGTGCAGATGAACCCGTTGCTCTCATAAGTGGTGTCAGACCTGCAATGAATGCAAAGGAGGTCATGAGGATGGGACGGAGACGTAACTTAGCCGCTTCCAGTGCTGATGCCAGCAAGCCCATTCCACTCTTACGTCTTTGCACTGCATACTCTACGATCAGGATGGCGTTTTTAGCCAGCAAACCAATCAACATGATCAGACCTACCTGCACATAGATATTATTATCTATACCTGCAAGATTAATGAAGGCAAATACACCGAAGATACCCAGCGGAATAGACAGGATCACGGAGAATGGTAAAATGTAGCTTTCATACTGTGCGGACAGCAGGAAGTATACAAAGATCAGACACAACAGGAAGATGATCCCTGCCTGCCCGCCTGCGGCTATTTCTTCCTTGGTCATACCTACCCACTCATAAGCGTAACCTCTTGGCAGGTATTGCGCTGCTACTTCCTCTACTGCTTTGATCGCATCACCAGAGCTATAGCCCGGTTTGGGCTGACCATTGATGGATACTGCATTAAAGAGGTTATTGCGGGTCACGGTTTCAGGGCCATAAACACGTTCCAGTTTTACAACGGTATTTATTGGCACCATTTCACCCGTTTCGTTCTTTACATACACTTCATCCAGAGAAGCAGGTTCTGCACGTGCAGGTACATCTGCCTGTACAATCACCCTGTAATATTTACCAAAGCGGTTGAAGTCTGATGCATAAGTGCTACCATAAAACACCTGCAATGTTTGCAGAATGTCGGATATCTTCACGCCCAGCTGCTTCGCCTTGCTTTCATCGATCTGCACACTATACTGAGGGTTACCGGCATTGAAAGTGGTAAATGCAAAAGCAATTTCTTTGCGCTTCATCAGTTCTCCGATAAAACCATAGGAGGTATTGGCAAGTTTGTCAAGCGGACCACCGGTACGGTCCTGCAGGATCACTTCAAAACCATCTACGTTACTAAAGCCCGGTACAGTCGGCATATTGAACATAAAGATGTTAGCTTCCGGAATACCTGCCAGCGCGCCTTGCATCATACCCATTACGGCTTTCAGATCTTTCACCTGTCCACGTTGTTCGAATGGCTTCAGTTTTACGAAACCTACCCCATATGCAGAACTATTGGAACCTGTGATAATATTAAAGCCGGATACACTCAGGTAAGCATTGACAGACTGGAAGTCGTGCATAATCTTTTCCACCTTGCCTACGACTTCCCTGGTACGTTGTAAGGATGCACCAGGCGGCATAGTTACCGAATACACCACGAAACCATTATCTTCTGTAGGAATAAATCCTGTAGGTGTGCGCTTTACCAAGAATACGGTTACAGCTGTAAGAATAGCCAGACCACCGATTGCAATCCATTTACGTCTTACGAGGAAGCGGAGACTACTTATATATTTTGCAGTTACGGCGTTGAAACCTGTATTGAAAGCATTGAAGAAACGACTCCCGAAGCCCATGGTGGTATGTTTGGACGAATGGTCGTCGCCGTGGTGTTTATTTTTCAATAACAGGGCACACAGCGCCGGACTCAGGGTCAGCGCGTTCAATGCAGAGATCAGGATGGCGATCGCCAGTGTAAAAGCAAACTGACGGTAGAATACCCCAGCAGGCCCCTGCATAAAACCAACAGGCACGAATACAGCCGCCATCACCAATGTGATAGAGATGATCGCACCGGATATTTCCTGCATACTGGTAATAGTCGCATTGCGGGGCGTCATGTTGATCCGTTCCATTTTTGCGTGCACGGCCTCGACGACGACGATAGCGTCATCCACCACGATACCGATAGCCAGTACCAGTGCAAAAAGGGTAAGCAGGTTGATGGTAAAACCAAACAGCTGCATGAAGAAGAAGGTACCGATGATGGCTACCGGTACGGCGATAGCAGGTATGAGTGTGGATCGGAAGTCCTGCAGAAATATGAATACAACAATAAATACCAGTATAAATGCTTCCAGCAGGGTATGTTTCACCTGATCGATCGATTCATCCAGGTATTCCTTGGTGCTATAGATGTTGAAATATTCTACGCCTTTAGGGAATTGCAGGGATGCTTTCTTCATCAGGGCATTGGCAGCTACCTGTATATCATTTGCGTTTGAACCCGCTGTCTGATAGATAGCTATACCAATCCCGTATCTCCCATTCACCTTGGTGTCACTGCTGTAAGTAAAGGAACCGAACTCCACTCTTGCTACGTCTTTCAGGCGCAGTAAGGAACCATCTGCGTTTGCCTTCAGGACCATGTTTTCATAGTCTTCATGCTGGTTCAGTTTACCTTTATATTTTAATACATATTCAAAAGCCCGGTCGCTGCTTTCACCAAAGCGGCCCGGGGCGGCTTCGATGTTTTGCTCGTGGATGGAGTTCAGCACATCCTGAGGAGAAAGGTTGTTGGCTGCCAGGCGGTCAGGGTGCAACCAGATACGCATAGAATAATCCTTTGCACCGAATACCATGGCCTGACCTACACCTGTGATACGTTGCAGTTCCGGAATGATGTTAATCTTCGCATAGTTCTGCAGGAATTTCTCATCATATTCAGATGTAGTACTCATCAGGTTCACCACCATGATCATGCTGTTCTGTTTCTTCTCTGTGGTGATACCGGCACTTACTACTTCGGATGGCAGCAGAGAGGAAGCTTTCGCTACCCGGTTCTGTACGTTTACGGCTGCCATATCAGGATTAGTTCCCAGTTTGAAGTACACACTCAGTGTCATGGAGCCATCGTTGTTGGAAGTAGAGGTCATGTAGGTCATGTTCTCTACACCGTTTACGGCTTCTTCAATGGGGGTGGCTACCGAACGTGCTACTACTTCGGCGTTTGCACCGGGATAGGAAGCAGTTACGGCCACGCAGGGAGGGGCGATGTCCGGGAATTGTGTAACCGGCAACGTAAGTAGTGATAAGATCCCCAATAGTACCAGCAGGATGGAGACCACCGTTGCCAGTACAGGCCTTTCTATAAATCTTCTTAACATAAATCTTTAATTGAATCGTTTTTGGATAGGAATAGCCCTCCACTTACAATAATGGCTTTACCTTCAGCAGGCTATCCATAGACAACGGCTGGGGAGTAATTACCGCGCCATCCTGCAATCTTCCAAATCCTGCATATACAATGCTTTCACCGGCTTGCAGTCCTTTCTCCACAAAGTAGTACGCCCCGTTTTTACCAGCGATGGTAATTGGCCTGCTAGCCACTTTGTTGCTATCACCTACAGTGAACACAAATACTTTATCCTGCAATTCGAAGGTGGCTTCCTGGGGCACGAGCAGAGCGGCAGAGAGCTGTTCAGAAATACGTACCTTTCCTGTATTACCGGAGCGAAGCAGACCTGCACCATTCGGGAAGGAAGCACGGAAACTTACAGCACCGATTGTTTTATCGAACTGACCTTCCATTGTTTCTACATGACCTTTTTCAGTATAGATCGTATTGTCGGGCAGCACCAGTTCTACAGCAGGTAATTGTTTCACTTTGTCGGCGATGGTATTACCGGTGAATTTATTTTTGAATTTGAGGAAATCGATTTCACTCATGGAGAAATAAGCATACACTTCATTTACATCTGATAATAAAGTGAGTGGCTGTGTTTCTCCACGACCTACCAGGCTACCAGTCTTGAAAGGAATACGGCCGATGTAACCGCTCACTGGTGCTGAGATCAGGGTATAACCTACATTGATACGTGCATTGCTTACATTGGCCTGTGCCTGTGCTACGCTGGCTTTTGCGGCCTGGTATGCAGCATTCGCAGTTTTCAGTTGTACGTCAGATACCACATTGTTTTGAACGAGTGGTGTGAGACGGTTTACTTCTACCAGTGCTTTCTCTTCATTCGCTTTCGCGGCGAGCAGCAGTGCAGATGCATTGCTCAGTTGCTCCTGATAGGTGCGGTCATTGATGCGGAACAAAGGCTGTCCAGCTTTTACATAGGCACCTTCATCTACAAAGATCTTGTCGAGGTATCCATCGACCTGGGGACGGATCTCAACGTTTACCTTTCCTTCTACTGTTGCGTTGTAATCGCGGTAGGTAGTAGCAGGAACGGCTGCTACTTTCAATACAGGCAGTACAGCCGCCGGTTGGCCGGCATTTTCCGGCTTCGCAGAAGATGAAGCACAGGAAGAAAGGAACGCAACAATGATAATACTATAAAGAAGACCTGCTGGTCCATGTTTTCTGTGCGCTTGTTGTAATAAGTAATTCATAAAAATATTCGTTTTAAAAAAAGTATGGCAATACCCTGCCATGCCGCTATGGGCGGTAATTTCAGGAAAAAGATTTCCCTTCCCGCCATCGGCGGTTATTCCAGACAAAGTCTTTCCTGCACGGTCTTAACCGTTAGCTGATAATGACAGTTATTGGAAATTGATAGATTTTCTATCCCCTACCCCTGGTAACCGGTTACTGAACGATAATAGCCATTGTAAACAAAAAGACCACCCATTCCGATGGTTGCCACCGGTCATTTAATAACGACAGTTATTGGAGATAGAATAGCCACCCCTCCCGCCTGAACCGGGAAGCCAGCTGATAATTTTTTTGATTGGTTACTGCTAATAGAAACTTATGAACAGGTTAGCAGGAGAAATTTTGGTACTTCATGTGCTAGTGGTTTTTAAGGACAACATTGTTTCAACGTCATCATGTTATGATTATTATAACCTTACAAAAGTACAATGAGAATCAGGCATGTTCATTTAACTAATCGCGGTATTAATTGTACTTTTCCCGGATACTCTTTTGGAAGGTTGCGGGCGTAAATCCAGTGTGCTTTTTAAAGAAACGATTGAAGTATCCATCGTCTTCAAACTTAAGCTCCCACGCGATTTCCTTGATTGTATGTTCTCCATAAAACAAGAGACGCTTTGCTTCCGTTATCCTCTTCTCATCGATGATCTGTTTCGCTGTTTTTCCTAAAACGGCCTTTATCGTATCATTCAAATGCCCTGGTGTTACATACAGCATATCTGCATAATGCGCTACCTGTGTTTTATCCTTATAATGTACATCAGACAATTCGTCGAACTGGCGTACAATGCGGTTTGGCAACGTATCTGTCTGCATCGCAGCAATGTCTCGCTGTGGTAAACGGGAAATAGCGGCGATGAGAGAATGTAACAAATTACGGATGATCAGCTCACGCAATGGCTGACTGGATTCCATCTCCTTCAGCATGAGACGTGCAAACCCCATCAGATCACGTATCTGGGTATCTGTCAGCTCTATCACGGGTGTTCCGCATACGCAGCCCCAGCAGATAGGACTTCCTAATCCGGTTTCATTCACCAGGAACTCCTGTGAAAAAATAATATTAACTACCTCGCATAAACTATCGCCTGTATGCTGATGCACCTGGTCAGGATAAAGCATCACGACAGCAGGGCCTTTCACAGTATACTTTTCGAAGTCAATATATTGTGTTGTTTCTCCTGACAGCACCAGCGTAATACTGAAATGCTTACGGCGATGTGGTTCTTTCAGATCTTCCGGTTGTACCAGGTAGGTAGTACGGTTGATAAAAAATCCCTTTAATGGATTTTGCAAATCAGTGCAATCGTCAACATTATAAACTGGTATGACTACATTAGTCTTCATATCACATACAGTTTAGTCGTTTAAAAGAAGAGGGCAGTTGTAAAAGTTCAGAGGCAGTGCCATTCTAGCTACAGAATCGGCATGGATTAGTTAGTTCGGCAGGATTGTAATCAGTAGATGATTAACAGATGATATCTATTACATAGTGCGACAAAAGTATAGTATACATTTCATTTTTCATCGAACTATTTTTACATGATAATTATATTTATTATCTGCTATTATAATTAGCCGGCTAATTAAATACTTAAAAAATATTATTTTTTAAGATTTTCCAGTACCTGCATGAGTAGACGTTTTAAGATAATTCTTTCTTCCAGACTGAGTCCTTCTACCATTTGCTGTTCCAATTGATTCCAGGTTTGTTCTGTGATATGCATAGCGGCTTCCTTACCTTTTTCAGTAAGAGACACACGAACGGCACGCTGATCATTACAGCATTTTTCCTTTACCAGAAAGCCATTCTTCTCCAGGCGGTCAGCCATACGGGTCACCGTCACAGGCGTAACCTCCATATTGGTGGTCAGGTCACTGAGCATAATGCCACCGTGGCATAATACCTGCTGCAGAAAGATCTCCTGCCCCGCGTGCAGGTTATATGCAGCCAGCATTTGATTCCCCTTGTTCCTGTGCGCTTTACCGATTTGTACCAACAGGTGACCCAGGGTACTGCACATGAGCGGTTTATTCATGGGACAAATATAATAATTAGCCGGCTAATTATATTCAATAAGAAAAAAAATAGCTTTCACCTGCGGCAAAAGCTATTTTTTTGGAGTGAGCCACTTTCTGTTAACCACCCCCGTAGGAAAACTTATAATTATTTAGTGACAGATTCCTTTTCTTTAGGGCGTTCTTTCACCAAAATCAGGTCCGCCAGCAACACATTCATCGGGATATTACCCAATTTCACGATTCCCCGCTTGTCCCGGATCTCAATAAGCTTACCTACCTGTCCATTGGTTTTAATCTTCACCAGGTCATTGATCTCAAGGTTTCCCCCTACTACTTCCTGGAACTTATCGGTTACCTTCTTCTCCAGTTTGTCGTTGATTGCCTTTTCACGCTTCCTGAACAGCAATGCTTCCGCCTGCTTCATCACTTTCTGCTTGTCGTCGGTCCGCTTCCACTCTATCACTATCTGCTTCATTTTGCGCTCCATATCTTTCAGGTAGGCCAGTTCATCCTCCTTTATCTTATTCTGGAGTTTCAGCATACCAAACTGCTGGTTCTTCCTTTCTTTGTCTGAAAGCACCTCATACTCCCGTTTCAAACGCTCGTTTTCGCGCAGTAACTGCTGCAGTTCCTTCTCCTTTGCTTCGATCTTCTGCAGGTCCTGTTCAGCTTTATTCAGGAGTTTATCCAGCTGGAAATGACCTTCATCTACCAGGTTCCTCGCCCGGTTGATCAGGGAAGGATGTAATCCTATTCGTTGTGCAATCGAGAATGTGTACGAGCTACCCGGCTTACCTACGATCAGTTTGTACATCGGCGACAGGTTCTGCTCATCGAAGCCCATGGCTCCATTGATGATTCCCTTTACCTTGTTCGCCATGACTTTGAGATTCAGGTAGTGGGTCGTTACTATCCCAAAGGCATGCTTCTTGGCCATTTCCTCCATGATCACCTCTGCAAAAGCGCCACCCAGGTTCGGGTCAGAACCACTTCCCAGCTCGTCGATGAAAAACAGGGTCTTCCCATTCGCATTCTCCATGAAATACTTCATGTTCTTCAGGTGGGAGCTATAAGTACTCAATTCGAATTCGAGTGACTGGGTATCCCCAATATGGATCATCAGTTGCCTGAAGATACCAATCTGGGAACCCGGATGTACCGGTACCAGCAGCCCTGCCTGCAGCATTAGCTGGATCAGGCCGACTGTTTTCATGGTCACCGTCTTACCGCCGGCATTCGGTCCGCTGATCACGAGGATATGGTTATTGTTATCCAGCGTCAGATTGATGGGAATAGTCGGTTTGGTATTGCGGCGGTTATACAACAGCAACAGGGGGTGATACGCATCTACAAGATGGAGTTGTGCGCCAGGCGTAAGCATAGGGTAGTTTCCATCCATATCCAATGCCAGCTTAGCTTTGGCACGAATAAAGTCGTAAGTACCAAGAATAATGTGATAGTTATTCAGCAGCAGGGAATGCTTTGAAAGGTCAGCCGTCAGGGTGCGTAATATTTTATACACCTCACGGTTTTCGTCCCTTTCCAGTGCAGCGACATCATTATTCAGTTCAATGGTCTCTTCCGGCTCCACAAATGCAGTACGACGGGTATCGGATTCTCCGTGAAGAATCCCTTTCACCATACGTTTGTTCTCCGCATAGATCGCTACCACTCTCCTGCCATTCAGAAACGCTTCACCGGTATCAGCAAGGTAGCCCAGCTTGCTTAATTTAGATAAACTACGGTCAAATACACGACGCAGCTCATTCCGCTTGCGGAACAGGGCCATGCGGATCCTGGACAACTCCGGCGTGGCGTTATCCCTTACCATTCCTGCCTCATCCAGTATCTCGTCGATAATCAGGACGATCTTCTTTTCGTAGTGGGTGTGAGTGATCACCTCGAACAAACCTGCGTAAGTAACACGCCTGTCATGATCAAAAAAGCGCACAATGCTGCCCATGCTTTCGGCCAGCTTGCGCAATTGCATTACCTGCTCACCGCTTAATACGGCACCCTGGATGCCCAGAAGGCGCAGTTCATTTTTCAGGTTCAGTACATAATCGTTCGGAAAATGCTCCTGCAATAGTGTGAGCTGCTTATATTCGTGCGCCTGCTGTAATGCTGTTTTTACGTAGTCAATGTGGGTATGTAAACGCAGTTCCTGCGCCATTTCTTTACCCAGCTCCGTTTTACAATGTTCCTCCAACAAAGCCTGTACTTTGTCGAATTCCAGCTGTACTAACGCTGAATCGGGAAAATACTTCATCTTAAATTTAATTCCATACAAAGCCTGTGGTTACACTACACAGGCGGTTAAAATTGGCTTTTGGGCCCTCAAAAGAATGTTAAAGTTAATTAACTTGGCGATCTATTACATCAACATTATCGTAATTTAACTTGTCAGGAGTCGAAGAAGTTACGCGTACAAAACTACTCCAAACGATAAAAATCATGCGAAGATACTCATTATTAAGCTGTTTGCTTGCAATAACCTTTGCAGCCTGTGCACAAAGCAAACCATCCAAAGAAAAAGTTCCGGGAGATATGGCAGTACCTAAAAATGTAAAAGTTGAGAAAGCCACTTTCGGGGGAGGATGTTTCTGGTGTACCGAAGCACAATTTCAGTACCTGGACGGGGTGCTGAAGGTAGAGTCAGGTTTTTCCGGCGGTACTGTGGCAAATCCTACCTACGAGGAAGTTTGCACAGGTACCACAGGCCACGCAGAGGTGATCCAGGTGACCTACGATCCTGCCAGGATTTCTTACGAAGAATTACTGAAGGCTTTCTGGACCGCCCATGATCCCACCCAGCTGAACAGACAGGGCAACGACGTTGGCACGCAGTACAGGTCTGTCATCTTCTACCATAATGAAGAACAGCATAAACTGGCCGAAGAGTACAAAGAGAAACTGGATAAGTCAGGGGCGTATGATAAGCCGGTGGTCACTGAAATAGCACCTTTCACGAAGTTCTACCTTGCTGAGGATTATCACCAAAACTACTACAAAGAGAACGGTTCCCAGCCCTACTGTCATTTCGTAATAGCACCAAAGCTGGAAAAATTCAAGAAAGTGTTTAAGGATAAGCTAAAAGCTGATTCAAACTGATTTCAAACAAAAACGCATTGGCCAGTTGCCAATGCGTTTTTGTTTTCGCCCACCTGCAGCCGGCTTTTCCAAATTGTAACCCGCTCACAAAAAAAATAAATATTATATATTAAAAAAATTATTATATTGCTATAGTACAATCCCAACCTATGCTATGAATCACGTTACTACTCAATCGTTATTTTCCCTGATCCGTCGGGACACTGTTCTGATTTCATTCCTTGAAACCGCCACCATATCTAAGGGAGAAAGATTTCTGAATGATCCCAGATACAATGAACCCGCGTTACTTAAAATCATCGCGCCTCATTTTGAACCTGTCTTCACCGCAGCAGTTATTACCAGCCTGCAAACGAAGGATACCCAGATGATGCGGGATCTGATGGCCAACCCTCTCCTGCTCGACGATTGTCACCAGGAAAAAAGTTATACCGCAATCCTGCAATTCCTGAATGAGCGAGAACGACTCCTAATGTCCGTACGGCACCAATTGCGACTGTCACAAGCTATCAATGCAGTTGCGCTGGAAGAAGCTGCAGACATTACGTATATTTCTCTCCTCAATCTGCTGCCGGATGAATTCCATTCTTTCCGCACTGAATATTGTAAAGAAGTGATAAAAACAGCCCGCATACTGGCAAAGAAACATCACAAAATGGCCCTGATCATGCTTTCCAATATCCTAGAGCTGAAATGCGACGCACCGTCACACCTGCAGGCAGAAAGACTCTACAATGAACTACAGGCCGAAATTCCTGAGCTGAGCAGACAAACTCCTGCCGCACGTACCTCCATCTGGGTAACCATTGGTAGTTTTTATTCTAAGTTATTTTAGTATTTTTCGCAGCGATCTTTTTCTCTGCTATGATACACCGTTTCTTATTTTCACTGCTCATACTCTGCAGCCTGCAAACCTTTGCCCAGGAGGCCGTTGACTTCAGGGCCAATCACCCTTATATTCAATACACCGGACGTATACTAAAGACCAGTTTTGTCACCTACCGCTTCTGGCAACCGGGTGTTTATATCCGTGCAAAATTCAGCGGCACCTACTTTAATATTGTAATCGACGATGAAACATTGAATAACCAGCACAACTACCTGGCTATTCAGATCGATGACCAACCTGCACAAAGAATTCAGACTACGGGCAAACACAATGTGCTGAAAGCTGCCTCCAACTTACGTGACGGGGAACACCTTATCACAATCTGTAAAAACACGGAAGCAAGTATCGGCTACCTGGAACTGATCGGTTTTCAATGCAAAAAACTCATGCCTATTACCTCTACACCATCACGGCGACTTGAATTTGTAGGCAACTCCATTACGTGCGGTACCGGGAGTGACCAGTCTACTTTCCCCTGTGGACAAGGACAATGGTATGATCAGCACAATGCCTACATGAGTTATGGCCCGCTGACAGCCCGTAGCCTGGATGCACAATGGATGCTGTCTGCTGTATCTGGGATCGGTTTAATGCATAGCTGCTGCGATATGCAGATCACCATGCCGCAGGTCTTTGATAAAATCAATATGCGCGAGAATGCAATGTTGTGGGATTTCAGGAAGTATCAGCCGCATGTACTCACAGTTTGCCTGGGGCAGAATGACGGCAGACAGGATTCTACCACCTTCTGTAATGCCTACCTGCGATTCATTCGTACACTGAGAGGATACTATCCCAACACAAGCATTGTACTACTTAGCAGCCCTATGGCAGATAAAGAGCTGAATACCGTATTGAGATCCTATGTTAAGAAAATTGTGGCTGCAAGCGGAGATAAAAATGTCTCTTATTATTTCTTTTCTAAAAGGTACCATGGCGGATGTGGGGATCATCCTACACTCGCTGAACATCAGCTGATCGCTAAAGAGCTGACGGCTTACATTAAGCAACTGAAAGGATGGTAGTCACAGCTACCGAAATGCAAAAAGTCCATCCCGGATCGTTGTATCCCGGATGGACCTTTCAATAATTGCTATTTCTTTTATCATCCCATGTGGTCATGGATCATATGATTAACTTTCCTGCGAGACTTGCGTAAATGATTTTTGGCAATACGACGGCCTTCATCAGCTCTGTTGGTCAGATCATCCACTGTATCGTTTAAATTATCCAGCAGTTGTTCTGCACGGCTCCTGTTAGCCAAATAAAGAATTACACCTGCTGCTGCTGCACCTACGATAGAGGCTGCTATTAATGCCTTTTTCATATCTCTACTTTTTTGGTTCGATAGAGATATTACAAGAGTTGTACCAATTGATGCCAGAATATTTATTTTTGCTACCTCAATCAAAATCAAACATGTCTGACACCACCACTACGCAGGAAAAAAGTCCTGTTTACAGTATTCCTCTCAAATACCGGAAGATGGAAAATTTACACATCGTATTCTGGTTACTCAAAGACATCAGCTGGTGTATGGTATGGCCGGTATTGGGGATTATTATGATTTTTCCTACACTGATCATTTCAATTGTAATCGCGTGGCGTACCCGGCAGTTTATGTCTGAGCTATGCCATAACCTGGCAATTACCGTGTGGATTATGGCAAATTCTTACTGGATGATCAGTGAGTTTATGCATTTTGATACTGAGATCTGCTTTGGGAGCATTACCTACAAACACCTGGCGTTAATTCCCTTCCTGGCAGGCGTGTTGATTCTGGCTTATTACTATTTCTATCACAAGCCTAAGCACCCGGAAGAGCAGGAGACCATGTAATCCATCTTCTCACGGGCACCAGACATTGAAAAAGATACGCTTCTGTACTGAACATGCAGAAACGCATCCCAATTGCCAGGTCGCTTCGAACCTATTCAGGAGGAGGGTAAAAGCAAACGGGCCATTCCTCTTACAGGTATGTACACTATTGTCAAAATTTCCATTCAGCCAGCTGTATACCGGCGTGGCGGATAGTATACCTTTTCCTTACCAGATGAGGCGAAAGATGCCCCTACTTATCCCACCATACCGGCTGCAGCCAATCATTACGCCCTCCCAGCCTTTCTATCGCCGCCTGGTAATGTACGGGGTTTGACAATGCCTCTGCTGCAGGATAAAATAACCGTTTGGGTATATGTCCTCCTGTTTCTGACTCACCATTTACATCCATAATAGGATTCAATACCGGATAACCCGTTCTTCTCATATTCGCATATGCCTCATATCCATTGGGGAATAAAGCGACCCATTTCTGCATACTAATTGCTTCCATGGCATTAGCCGGTAATGTATGTGTTGCTACAAAATTTTCAATCTCCTGGTCTGACAACGGGACCATTCCCGGGTACATCTCCAGCTGATGCATTGCCGCCCGCAATCCTGCCTGATAATGAACATTCGCATCCTCTCCGATCCAACCTCTTACCGCTGCTTCTGCCAACAACAACTCTGTCTCTGCGTATCCCATATGTAACCATGATCCACCCTGCTGATAAAACGGTGCACTGATATGACAATACTTATTTGCCTGTCCTACCACTTCCCCGTTCTCCCCTACAAAATCCTTCCAGTCCTCCCACCAGTAAAGTCCCGGGTTGATAGGCAGGTATTTCGTCACACTGTCAGTGTTCACGAAGATCTTCCCTAACCGTGGGTCATTTTCCTGCTTCAGATAATTGACAAACGTCGTCGTACCAATGGTATACCTATATGCCTCCTCCTCCCGCAGTGCCTGCGCATAGCCATTGCCGCGCAGATCAGGATAATTATAATCCTCGTGGATCATTACAAAATTATCATCATTACGCTGCATCACCCCTCCCGCAAATGCTGCCGCCACCTGTGTTCTGGCCAGCACGGGGTCCACACCTGAAAGTCGCATTGCCAGCCGTAGCTGAAGTGAACGGGCCATACGCTTCCATTTGGTCAGATTGCCATTGTAAACAATATCGTTCGTAATTACCGGCTGCCTGTCGTCGAATTGCTGAACCGCCGCTGTCAATTCTTTAAAAAAATCCCTGTAAATATCAGCTTGCTGATCATATACCGGGGTATAAATTTTCTCATAATACGCCAGCCCTGCCTGTGAATAAGGGATGTCTCCATAAGCATCTGTCAGCAAAGAGAAAATATATACTTTCAGTATCCGTGCCGCGGCCACATAGTTTACCTGCGTACTATCCTCCTGATGTTGCTGTAGTAAATCTGCCAGTTGCTTGATGCACCTGCCATAGTAATCCGACCACATCAATCCGTTATAAAATTCGTCTCTCACATACTTCCCCCCCGCACGCATACCGTAAGTTCCCCCTACATACTGTACCATCGGCTGAAAAATATACAGATTCGGATATCCCATTTCCCGGCCACCATCCAGCAGATATGCAGCAGCTGCCAACTGCTCCCCCGCCGCAATGCTGCTTCCATTTACAGGATCTGTGTTGATAACGCCAAAGTTGGTCGTACAACTACTGCTCAAAATTATCATCAGACAATAATGGTAAATTTTCATCTTCTAAAATTTTGCATGAAGCGTGATTCCATAAGTATGCCGGGTAGGTAATGAACCATATTCAAAGCCCTGCCCATCCCCGCTGTTATAACTGGACTCCGGATCGATATTCGGTACATGTTTACTGAGTGTCAACAGGTTGCGGCCAACCAATGCTACGGACAAATTCTTCTGCAGGCAGTATCTCAATGTCAACTCACGGATCTTCACCATACCGGCATTATACACAAAAGGCGCCGGTATATTTTCCGCCACCCTCGTCCAGTAAGTTTCAGGATTTACATATCCTTCTACTTCCTGATACTGGGGCCTGTTTGCCCCTACCAACTTAACACCATTTATATGCAGTCCCCCTGTTGGGGTCCAGTCAGCCAAAGCAATGCCGGCAGCCAACCGCTCTCTTTCTGATCTTGCCCAACCTTCTCTCCCTTCCAGCGTTCCCTTTTGTTGTCCATTCTGATAAGCTAACAGATTCGTCATTGAAAAGATCTTCCCTCCCTGCCTGATATCCAATAACACCGCAAAGGACCATCGACGGTAAGTAAATGTATTGGTGATCCCTCCTGTCCAGTTGTACTGTGTACTTCCGAGGTTGTCATCTGCAGCAGTATATTGTGGTAAATAATTCGCATCGAGGACCAGTCGTCCTTTTTCATCGCGGAGAAAATTCTTTCCCGTGATCATTCCATATGCTGCACCGGCTTTCGCAATGATACCCGCATTGCCCCAACGCGCGGATGCCAATGTATAATAATCCGAGACCAGTGAACTGAGAGAGATGATCTTATTTTTGTTCCTTGCGAAGTTTATATTTACCAGCCAGTTAAAATCCTGTTTATACACAGGATGCACTCCCAGCGACACTTCTATACCTTCATTAGATACATTCCCGGAATTGATCACTGCACTGGTATACCCACTTGTTGGCGAAATGGGTGCATTCAGAATCTGGTTCCGGGTGTTGGAGTGATACCAGGTGAAGTCAAATTGAATGCGATTATGAAACAAAACCATATTCACACCTGTTTCATAAGAACGACTGAGACTTGGCTTCAGGTTAGCATATGGTACCCGGTCTGTCGCCACGCCCCCAATCACATAACCACCCACACCGGGTATACCTGGATTCCTTGCATACGTTAACGCCAACTGATAAGGTGCTACCGCATCTGTGCCTGTCTGTGCTATACTTGCTCTGAATTTTCCGAATGAAAGGATCGCATGATCAGGCAACAATGAGGAAAACACAAAACTGGCAGAAGCAGAAGGATAAAAATAAGCGTTGTGTCCTGCGGACAATGTGGAAGACCAGTCATTACGCCCTGTCAGATCCAGGTAAAGGAAGTCTTTATAACCAATAGTGACCGCCCCATACACTGAATTGATGCGCTTTCTGTATAACTGATGATTTGCCAGTTGCGTCTGAAAATTACTGATGTCTGTACCGCCTCTTACCTTCATGTCTCTACCAGTAATATTTTGCACCTCTTCTTTATAATCCATCCTGTTTGTGCCCATATTAATTTCCATCGTGACCTTCTTCCACTTTTTAGTGTAGTTCACTAAAAGGTCAGCATTCGTTTCCTGTAAATTCCGGTTCTGCTGCGTGAGCCCACCCGTTGTATAATAAGGGGTAGTATATTGCATCAGCTCCGTGAATGCAAAACGGGAATAATCGGTGCCGGTACGACCCTGGATATAAAGCCCCGGCCACAATTGGTATTTCAGTAAGATAAATCCGTTAAACCGCCGCTGTGTACTGTTATTGGGTTGTTCGTTGATAGCCCAGTAGGGGTTTACCTGGTAAGCATTGTTGTTCCAGTTGATATAATCACCTGTGACAGGGTCTTTATAAGTTTTCAACCAGTTGATATCAATATTCGGCGCAATACCACTCAGCACATACCCGATATTATTAGGATTGTCAGAAAGCGCCGGGCGATTAAATACATCCTCACACAAATAAGTTCCCTTTACATCCAGCATGAGTCTGGGAGACAACCTGGCACTACCTCTCAGGGTTATATGATTTCGGCTTAGCCTGCTCAACGGAATTATATCATGCTGCCTGACGTTGCTGTAAGCAACGCGCAACTGAACCTTGTCTGTACCTGTCGACAACGCGACCGAATTGGCGAGCGTCAATCCTTTGCGAAAGAATTGACTGATGGTATTGCGGGCATTTACATAAGGTACGTTCCGGCCGTCCCAGATTACAACCGTACTATCTTTATTCATGCCGGGCCCCCAGCTTTTCTGTGCATCTACTCTGGCTGTAGAGATGTCTTTGGGCAACATTCCGGCCTGCCCGCTCCCGTATGTATGTTGAAAGTCGTAGTTATCGTTCAGCTTCTCCATCAATATATTGGCGGTGTATTCTACCGACACTCCCTTCTCTCCTTTCTTAGTTGTGATCAACATCACCCCATTTGCAGCTCGGCTTCCATACAATGCAGCCGCTGACCCACCCTTCAATACAGTGATACCTGCAATTTCATCCGGATTGATAATAGCGGTTCCGTCTCCCAGGTCATACCCCCCATATTTATCAGCCTGCCCGGGAGAAGTATTATTAACAGGAATACCGTCAACTACAAACAAAGGTGTATTATCGCCACCAATAATTTTTGATCCTCTCAGTGTTACTTTAGTGGACCCACCCACCCCGCTATTCACAGGCATGATATTGAGCCCGCTTACCTTTCCTGCCAATGCACTCACGGGATTGGTGGTAAATGTTTGCGGCCCAGGTTCAGCATAGGCATATCCTAATGAACGCTGCTGCCGGCTGATTCCCAAAGCAGTTACCACCACAGGACTAATATCAATAATCCGCGGTGGCGATGCGGGTATTACAACACCTTTTTTAATGATCACAACCTGCTTACCAATGGTACGAAGTTCGTACTGGGCAGATGGGAAAATAAAGCCCAAAATAGTTGGCAAAGGCACATTATCCCAATGGATCGTAATGCGTTCATTTGCATCAATCACTTCATTCCGGTAGGCAAATAAAACACCTGATTGTTTTTCGATGAGATGGAGTACGGAAATGATCGGCTCATTGTCCACATGAATAGACAGTTTATCCTGCGCTTTCAGGCAGTGGCACACAACGAGGAACAGGGTGAGTAAACAGCAAATGGTTTTGGTTCTCATAGTTGTCAATACAGCGATCAGGGAAGCTGACCACTATTGCTCCAATATAGCATTGAGTACCTGCTGTACTTCACTGGCTGACATGTTTTGGAAGTTGGCTGTTATCTTCTTCTTCCTGAAAGTGCTGTCTGGCAATGTTATGTTCACCTGGTAATACTTCGATAATGCAGTAGCCACCGTACCGGCTTCTTCGTTGGTAAAGGACAGTCTGGGCTGAAGTAGTCTTCCGGCAAGCGTAACCTGGGCGGCAGCGCCTTTCGTCAAAATGAGGGTATCAGTATGAGTAGTAAGACGCACCTTACCTTCCTCAACGACTACTTCTTCTGTTGTGCCACTGGCTTTTACATTAAATGAGGTACCGAGTACTGTGACCGTGGAGCGTGGCAGCTGTACAATAAATGTACGCTTTTCATCCGGTGAAATGGAAAAATATGCGGCTCCCTGAGTAAGGACGACATGTCGCTGTGCAAATGAGCGGTCATACTGCAGGGAAGTACCTGCCTGTAACCGGATGGAAGAACCATCTGGTAGTTTGATCATCTCTGTATTTAACGCCTGGATAACAATAAATTGTTGCCGGTTTATCCATAAATAGCCCCCGGCTGTAAGCAGCAATAATATACAGGCTGCCACCCAACCATATTGCTTTACATTAAAAAATGGAGCAGTAGCACCGGGTGCTTCTTCCCGGGCACTGCTCGCAATTTCCCTCTTTAATTCAACAACGTGAGCTGATGGTTCAGAAACTTGACGGAACAGGGTCTGCCATCCCTCTTCCACATTGAATGGTGTAGGAGGCATGTTTTCCGCAGCATCCCATACCTGCTTTAGTTCAGCATAAAGCGTACGGTTTGCCGCAGATTCCTGCAGCCATTGCCCCAGTGCTGCCTGTTTCTCTGCATTTGCAGGGTCTGCCAGGCAGGCTGTTATAAATTCCCTTATATCATCAACACTCATGATTGTATATTAATTAAGACATTTCAGGATCGACATACTTTGATATTACTGATCTTTTTTTTCCTCCAGCAGGTGCATGCGTAGGTATTTGAGCGCCATCGAAAGCTGAAAATAAACGGTGTTGAGCGTAATATTCAGTTTATCAGCAATTTCTGCCGGTTCCAGTCCCTGCACCCTACTGAGCAGGAAGATTTCTTTGCAACGCGGGGCGAGTCCCTGCACCAGTTGCAGCATCTCTTTCTGTAACAGGATATAGTCGGCTGTTTCATAGAGTGAGTCGGGATCTGCCTGCCACTGCAGGATGTCTTCGCTGACATGCCTGGATTGACGTTTGAGTTCGTTGAGGGCCCGGTTGGTAACAGCACGGAACAGGTAATGCCGGACATTGCCCGTGATGGTAAGAGAGGCGCCTTTTTCCCAAAGATGTACAAAAAGGTTGTGAACGAGGTCTTTGGCAAGAGATTCGTCTTTTACCCATCGGTAAGCAAGGAGGAACAGGTCTTCACTGTAGGTGAGGTAGAGCTGCTTAAAGACGTCCATATTTTGGTCACGGAGGCCTTCATTAACGGTTGCGGCAGAAATATCAGTTCCGGGCCAGGTCATTTTGATTGTGTCTGGCGGGTAAAATATTAATATTTTCTGATAATATACAATGGGGCTGAATTTTTGAATGGACCTGCAGTCGTAACAAAGCTGACTTTTTCAAATAAAGATACGGGGCTCCAGGCCTCAGTTTTTATATGCTGTTTAATCCAATAACCCTGCGTTATCTTTCAGTTCCACACCTGTCAATTTCAACCGCATCGCCTCCTTTATGAGGTACACGATCTTTTCCGCTGCCGCCTCATACTGCAATCCTTCCTCCCTGATATTCGATATACAATTCCTCGCCTCATCCGTAATTCCCGGCCTTGGCGCAAACGTAATATAAGCGCCCATGCTGTCCGCCGCACTCAACCCCGGCCGCTCTCCTATCAACATCAACGTGATCTTCGCCTGCAGGATCTCCCCGGCCTCATCCCCGCTCGCTACTCTTCCCTGTTGCACCATGCAAATGGGTGCGAGAGAAATACCCGCCTTCTTAAACAAAGGAATTAACACCGACAATAGTGGTAATGTATGCACATTCATGGCTGTTGCCGACAAACCGTCTGCCAGTACGATAGCCACATCCTTTCCCTGGTAACTGCTCTCCGTAGTTTTCAATATCGCTATACTCTCTGCATCCAGTACCCGCCCTTTATCGGGTCGCTGTAAATACTCATAACGATCTACTGCCTTACTATGTAATAATAACACGGGTAAAAAGAACCCATGCAACTGCTCCTGCAAAATGTTCACGGCCAACGCAGAATACACCGCATCCCGCGCATGCGCATGTGCCAATCTAAAATTCAACACTTCGCGCAATGGAATAGCAGTACCCGTTCTTCCTAAAGCTATTCTTGCCGTCGTAAATGCTTTCAGCGATGCCCACGGATCCTGTTGTACAATCTCCTGACTCATACGTATTTCAATAAATGATGTGTATTCCCTACCGGCAACAACCCTCCTTCATGATTCATAATGCCCTGCTTTTGTAACCATTGATCGAACTCCGGTGCAGGCTTTAATCCCAGCACCTTCCTTGCATACAGTGCATCATGAAAGGAGGTGGACTGATAATTCAACATAATATCATCTGCACCCGGCACCCCCATAATAAAATTAACTCCTGCTACTCCTAATAATGTAAGCAGGTTGTCCATATCATCCTGATCTGCCTCTGCATGATTTGTATAACAAATATCTACGCCCATCGGCAATCCTAACAACTTCCCGCAAAAATGATCTTCTAATGCCGCGCGGATAATCTGCTTCCCGTCAAATAAATACTCAGGACCAATAAATCCCACCACTGTATTCACCAGTAAAGGTGAATATTTCCTCGCTACTGCATAGGCCCTCACTTCACAGGTCTGCTGATCCACCCCGCCTTGTGCATTCGCCGATAATGCGCTTCCCTGCCCCGTTTCAAAGTACATGAGATTGTTACCGATGGTTCCTCTGTTCAATGACAACCCGGCCTCATAGGCTTCCTCCAACAATGCCAGGTTAATTCCGAAACTACTATTCGTTTGTTCAGTTCCGCCTATCGACTGAAATACCAGGTCTACCGGTGCACTGTGCATAATCTGTAAAGCAGTTGTCACATGACAAAGCACACAGGATTGTGTAGGGATCTCAAACTGCTGCCGCAACTGGTCCAGCATTTTCAACAAGGTGATGACCGCCTGCGGACTGTCTGTAGCCGGGTTGATACCGATCACCGCATCTCCGCTTCCATACAATAAGCCATCAATTATACTGGCAGCAATCCCCTTCGGATCATCTGTATTATGATTAGGTTGTAACCGTACGGACAAGTGTCCTTTGCGCCCGATTGTATTCCTGAACTTCGTCACTATCTCACACTTCTTTGCCACGCTGATCAGATCCTGGTTACGCATCAACTTCGATACCGCTGCTACCATTTCAGGAGTAATACCTGGCGCCAGCTGTTGTAAAGTCGTGGTATCTGCCTGGTCGCTCAATAACCAGTCCCGGAACTGCCCTACCGTAAAATGACTCACCACCGCAAATGCATTTGCATGGTGCGTATCAATAATCAACCTGGTGATTTCATCTTTTTCATAAGGTATCACCACTTCCTGCAAAAAGTCTTTCAATGGCACATCAGCCAACGCCATCTGTGCAGCCACTCTCTCTTCTGCACTATCTGCGCAAAGCCCTGCCAGCGCATCGCCGGATCTGAAAGGAGTAGCCCTTGCCAACAAAGTTCGCAGGTCATTAAATACGTAAGTCTTAGAATGAATTGTATGCCGATAACTCATGAAACCAGATTTATAACCGACTGATGCCTGTGCCTTCCCATCCCTATAAATATAATCAATGCCACTGCCAGTCCTCCGAAAAAGATCAGGCTTAACATCGGGTAAGTATAAATAATCGCGATTAACGAAACCACCGACAGGAACAGGGCGATCCCCGGAAACCATGGATACAATGGTGCTTTGAACGGTCTTTCCAGTGCAGGCTCTTTCTCTCTTAATATAAACAGACTCGCCATACTCAATATATACATCACGATCGCACCCATTACCGATAAGATCACCAGCTGATCCGTCTTTCCCATGTATAATGCAAACACGCCCAGTAAACCACCAATACTCAGGGCGACATACGGCACTCTTCGACGTGGACTTAAGGTGGACATGAACCCTGGCAGGTATCCTGCGCGCCCAAGGGCAAATAACTGCCGGGAGTAACTGATAATAATCCCGTTAAATGAGGCAATCAACCCAAACAAACCAATCCCTGCAAAAAGTTTAGTGATACCGTTCTGCTTTCCTAAAACCACCCCAATTGCTTCCGGCAAAGGATAGTCAATTGCAGCAAGCGATTTCCAGTCCGTCACGCCCCCTGTAAATACCATCACTGCTATCGCCAGCAACATCAGCGTCAGTATGGCCGATATATATCCACGCGGTATATTCCTGTGTGGATCCTTCACCTCCTCTGCCACCATCGCAATCCCTTCTATACAGACATATAACCAGATGGCAAATGGCAAGGCATTAAATACCCCTTTCCAGCCAAAAGGCATTGAATTATGCAGGAAGTTGGCCGTCTTAAAAGACGGGCCTACGATGCCCAGGTACACCAGCAACTCCACTACCGCGAGCAAAGTGATCACGAGCGAAAACAAAGCAGACTCCTTAATCCCCAGCAGGTTCACCACCGTCAATAAGATATAAAAAGCCACCCCGCTTCCCAACACCGGTATGACCGGATGTAAAAAATGCAGGTAATTTCCCAATGCCAGCGCGATTGCTGGTGTTGCCAGCAAAAATTCTACGGCTGTAGCATAGCCTGCTATTAAACCGCCGATAGGTCCCATGGCCCTGTGTGTGTAGGTAAATGGCCCGCCCGCCTGTGGGATGGAGGTAGTTAATTCCGTAAAACTGAAGATAAACGTGATATAAAGCAGGGTAATAATCAGCGTAGCAATGAGAAACCCCATAGTACCCGCTACCCCCCAGCCATAGTTCCACCCGAAGTATTCTCCGGATATTACCAGGCCAACACCAATAGCCCACAAATGAATGGGGCGAATCACTTTTTTTAACGATTGCGAAGACGACATAACAGAACACTACCTTTTAGATGTAAAAGAATGTTCCCAAAATCCCTGAAGTGCGCTTAAGATACAAATAAAAATGGGACCAGGAATAACCCCGGCCCCATAATACTTAAATAAAAACGACTGCTTATTTAATTTCCTGCAGCATTTCTTTTACCGCAGCTTCCAGCTGTGCATCCTTACCACTCATTTCTTCCTCATACCTCAATGGCACCCTGATATCAGGCTCAACCTGGAGGTTCTCTGTAGGACGGCCCTCTTTACCAATCGTCGCAATCATCGGAATACCAAAAATGATAGACTGATCGATCTGTCTTTCCCACCATACTGCTGTACCTGTACCTGCTACCGGCATACCTATCAGTTTGCCCAGGCCGTTCTGCTTGTAAATGTATGGGAAGATGAAGGCATCGCTATAATTGCCCTCGCTCATGATCACACAGCTGGGCCGTGTCCACCTGTCCAGTGGCTCAGCGCCTTCTACCTTATCCATCTGAGGTGCGAACTTCAGGTATTCTTTACCACTTAGGAAAGTGTTCAGGTCATTGTGCAACCATCCACCGCCATTAAAGCGGGTATCTACGATCAACGCTTTCTTTCCCCTGTTACGTCCCATAACGGCATCGTATACAGAACGGTAACTCGCATCGTTCATGGCCTCCACATGCACATACCCAACTTTGCCGTCGCTCAGTTTGTCTACCATGTTCTGCATCCTGGTCACCCAGCGCTTATACATCAGTGGGGCTTCCTCACCTGCTGCAAATGGCAGCACAGTTTCATCCCAATGTTGCTGGGTAGCAGGGTCATACAAACTCAATAATACGTTATCACCTGTCTTCCTATTCAGGAATACCGCCCAGTCCACATCGGGAGTAATGGTTTCACCATCAATCTTTTCTATCACCACACCTTTTCTGATCTTGCTTTTTGCCTTATCAGAAGGACCACCCGGAATTACTTCGTCCACTTTCAGTCCATTGCCCATAAAGGTCTCATCATATAGTAATCCAAGAGATGCGGTGGCATCACCTTCCGGCGCAGAGGGGTAATAGCGGCCACCTGTATGAGATGCATTCAGTTCGCCCAGCAACTCACTCAGGATCTCCTGGAAGTCATAATTGTCACTAATGTGTGGCAGGAAACGCGCATAATTCCTGGCATACATTTCCCAATCTACATTGTGTAATTTAGGATCATAGAATTTATCCTTCACTTCCTTCCACGCATGCTCATAGATATAGGCTCTTTCTGCAGCAGGGTTCCAGTTGAACTCTGTGCTGATCGTCACGGGCGTGATCTTACCTGATGCAGCGTCAACTTTCACTACACTTCCCTTGTTACTTACAAAAAGGGTATTGCCATCCTTACTTAACACGATATCTCCTGATGATCCACCCAGTTTGGCCAGGATCTTGGTTTCGCCGGTACGTGGTTCAGTTACCCACAGATCATATCCCTTTTCAAAAGAGGCCATGTAATACAGCTTGCTGGCGTCTTTGTTCAATACATAATCGCTGATACTTGCACTATTGATCGTCAAACGTACCTTTCTGTTTTCCAGTTTTTCAAAGTCTGGTTTGAACGGTGTTTTGGAGGAAGTGTCTTTTTTAGTAGCAGCCGTATCATCCTTCAGCAGGTTGAATTCATCCTTGGATAATTTAAACCGGTCGTATGCTGCCTGGTCCAGGAACACAGCATAAATATCTTTTTCCTTACTACCCTGTCTGGCCAGAGAACGACGCCCCGCAGCATTGCTCAGGTACAGCAGCATCTTGCCATCAGTTGAGAATTTATTACTTTCTTCACCAAATCCGCTCAACACCGGGAAGATGGTTTTACCATTGCCATCTGCAGGGATGATCGCTGCATTCACGACGTCGAAATAACCTTGCTGATCATCTGTTACAATGTATTTTCCATCAGGACTCCATGCGAAATCCCAATCTTCGTCAGAGTATGAGTGATTACGTCCTTTCGGCAAAATAGTACGGCTCTTTTTAGAAGCGAGATTATATACTTTCAGGATATTCCGGTCTTCTACATAGGCTACTTCCTTTCCATCAGGAGAAAACACCGGCTGGAATTCTGCGGCGGCTGTAGCGACCAGCGGCTCTTCCTTTAATAAGGTCGCGCTGAAGAAATAATTTTCTTCAGGTCTTACCAGTGTGGTTTTATACAGGTCCCAGTTACCATTGCGTTCTGCCGCATATACCAGGGTTTTGCCATCCGGAGACCAGGTTAAACCCCGCTCCTGCGAAGGCGTATTCGTAATACGGCGGGTCATGTTATTTTCCACGCTGCTTACAAACACTTCACCTCTTGCGATAAAGGCCATCTGTTTGCCATCAGGGCTCATCCTGAACTGGGTCACATTACCACTCACCGGCAGATGTTTTACCACTGCTGCACGGCCATCATTCAGCACCTGTATAGCTACTTTCTTTGGCTCCTTTCCTTCCTGATAAGTGTAGATCTCACCGTTATACGAAAAACACAATGTATTGTTATGGGCGATTGACAGGTGACGCACGGGGTGCTTATCAAAATGAGTGAGCTGTTTTAGCTCTCCTTTGTTAGTCAGAGACGCCTTGAAGAGGTTCTGCGAAATCCCGCCTTTCTCGCTCAGGTAATACAGCTGGTCGCCGGGGCCCAATACCGGTTCCCTGTCCTCTCCCTCGTAAGTAGAAAGTTGGTTATAGGTTTTGTTCTTTACATCGTACACCCAGATATCGCGGGTCACGCTGCTGGTATGGTGCTTTCTCAAAGGATCTTCATATCCTTTCCTGTCCTGGAAAACGATCTTGTCTCCATTCGCAGAGTAATGTGCATTATCAGCACCGGCAGAACTCACCAGCATTGCACGGCCACCAGTTACCGGTACAGTATACAGGTTATTAAACAACCTGATGCTAAAACGGATATCACCAGCCGGTGCATTGCGGGGGCTGCCAAATAATACCTGTTTATTGTCAGGCGTAAAGTCGTAAGGATAATCAGCCGTGCTGTTGTAGGTAAGGCGTACCGGGGTACCACCTGTAGCCGGCATCACATACACGTCGAAGTTTCCATTCCGGTCGCTGGCAAAAGCGATTTGCTTACCGTCATGACTCCATACCGGCATCATGTCGTGCGCCTCATGAATGGTGAGTGGTACAGCGACGCCTCCATTGACGTCCACCCGGTAAATGTCCCCTTTGTACCCGAATGCAATGGTCTTACCATCAGGAGAGATGGCGGGATAACGCAACCACAATGCATCTTCCTGAGCATAAGATGCAAAGGCCATGCAGCAGGCTGAAAAAGCTAGCAGTAATTTTTTCATATAAAATGGCGATTCAGATTGTTGTTTATCTTTTAAAGATAAATAAATGAAACCTTGTTGCCATTAAATAACTGGATAAAAGGTAAGTAGCCTACAGCAAGGGTTTTTGCAGGCATACACTATTCTCCATCTGCTCGTAGGGAGGATAGTTGTCCATGATGGTATAACCGGACTTCTGGTAAAGGGCAATGGCTTCCGGCTGGCGCTTACCGGTTTCCAATACAGCGCGGGTAAAACCGAGTGATATCGCCCAGGTTTCCAATTCTTTTAATATACTGTAGGCAATGCCCTGCCCGCGCCGGGAAGCTTGTACAAACATTCTTTTGATCTCTACTGAATGGTCGTCAAAACGGCGAAAACAGGCACAACCTACAGGTAGGTCATCGACATATGCCACTACAACAGTAGGTATATTCTTTACCTTATCGAGTACTTCGTAATCATGTTGTACATCCGGGTATCTTACCCACAAATCTTTGTCAAGCGCAATGATCAATTCCTGAAAATGCAGGTCATCACTGTTCGTTCTTTTGAGTGTTACCATATCCGCCTAATTTACTATTTCTTTTTCCGTATCCAAAGTAAACGATGAAACCTAACAGCAGCCATACCAGCAAACGTATCCAGGTATCCAGTGGTAAGGAGAACATCATCACCAGGCAGGTGATGATACCTAAAACAGGCACTACCGGTACGAAAGGTGTTTTGAATGGACGGGGAAGATCCGGTTGTGTTTTGCGAAGGATAAGGATACCCAGACACACCATTACAAATGCCAGCAGGGTGCCAATGCTACACATCTCCCCTACAACTGAAATAGGCACCAGCCCTGCAAAGAGACTGATGAAAATACAAAGCACAATATTGGATTTGAACGGTGTAGCAAAACGTTTGTGCAACTGAGAGAATACAGGTGGTAATAATCCATCTTTACTCATTGAGTAAAATACCCTGGATTGTCCCAGCAGGTCAACCAGTATCACAGATGTGTATCCCACCAGGATCGCACCTATCACCGCCAGGAACAGGTTCTTATAAGGAGTGTGTGCAATAGCCATAGCCACAGGTGCGGGGTTGTCTTTAAACTCAGTGTAGTGTGCCATTCCTGTCAATACATATCCAAACAGTACAAAGAGAATGGTACAAATGATCAGTGACCCTAAAATGCCAATCGGCATATTCCGCTTTGGATTGCGCGTTTCCTGTGCCATCGTTGCCACAATATCAAAACCGATGAATACAAAGAATACGACCCCGGCACCTCTCAGAATACCGCTCCAGCCAAAAGAACCGAATGTTCCTGTATTTGCCGGTATAAAAGGATGATAGTTTTCAGGATGAATATACTTCCATCCCAGTGCGATGAAGACCAATACCACGCCTACTTTCAGCGCCACTACGATGGCATTGAACCAGGCAGAACTCCTGGTACCACGTATGATGATAGAAGTGATCGCCACAATAATCAATACGGCAGGCAGATTGATGAATCCATGTACAACCGTATGATCTGACAGTTCTATTTTCTCAAATGGAGAGGCCACCAGCTGAGGAGGGATATGTATATTGTAGGTGCTGAGAAATTTGACAAGATAGCGTGACCAGCTGATAGCTACGGTAGCCGCACCTACTGAATATTCCAGCACCAGGTCCCAGCCGATGATCCACGCCCACAGCTCTCCCAATGTAGCATAGGCATATGTATATGCACTTCCTGCCACGGGTACCATACTTGCCATCTCAGCATAGCAGAGCGCGCTGAAAGCACAGCCAACGGCTGCCAGGATAAATGAGAGAATAACAGCAGGCCCCGTATTGTTGGCAGCAGCGATGCCGGTCAGGGAAAAAAGACCTGCCCCGATGATCACACCAATGCCGATGGCGATGAGGTTCAAACCTCCAAGACTACGCTTTAATGTATTACTGCCACTTTGTGCAGCCTCCTGTTGCAGGCTGGTTATTGATTTTCTTATCACAGGTACGATTTAATGATGGCTGCAAAGGTAATGCATTGCGATTACTCCACAAAACAACTAGACTTAAACCACCCCACGACCTTATTTACCGCTTATAAAGTTTCCGCGTTCTTTAACATCAGATTAACTAATAAAAAAATCGTGCGTTGTAAATTTGCAACATTAAAATTATTATTTCATAGGTATAGGGATATCAGACAGCTGCTCTTTTAAGGGTGGCTTTATTTTTTTAAACCATTTCCCTTCATGGCTGTTACATTAACAGTAAAACCACATTATGGCATCACTTCATCCTTACCTCAATTTTAACGACACTTGCGAAGCTGCATTCAACCTGTACAGATCTGTATTTGGCGGAGAGTTTACTACCATCATGCGATTCAAAGATGTACCCGGCGAAAACCCGCCACCCCCTGAAGATGCAGATAAAATTATGCACGTTGCACTTCCGGTTGGAAACAATGGAACGTTGATGGGCAGTGATCGTCCGGGGCATATGGGCAAAACCATTTCAGGTGATAGTGTTGCCATCAGTGTTAATGCTGAAAGTGAAGAGGAAGCGAGGCAGCTCTTTGAAGGATTATCTGCCGGAGGTAGTGTGACCATGCCCTTAGGTAAACAATTCTGGGGGGCACTGTTTGGAATGCTGACGGACAAGTATGGCATTCACTGGATGGTAAATTATGATTACAAATAAGCAGACTGCGGTGCGGCATAGTTTGGCATTCATTATGTTCACTATACTGCAAAAGTTAATATTATGAAAAGCGTTAAACTGGCCTTCTATGCCCGCCTGGCCCTGATCTTACATGCGCTTATCCTGTCGCTGCTACTCATGCATCTGGGCAAGACAGTGATCATCCCGCTGTTCTTTGCGCTCCTTATCTCCTTTGCCTTGCTTCCTGTATGCAGGCAGCTGGAAAAGTGGGGGCTGCACCGTGGCATCGCCGCCGCTATCTCTGTACTTCTTTTTGTCGTGTTAATCGGTTCTTTTATTGATATACTCAGTCACCAGATCGTGAATTTTACCCATAATCTTCCCGAACTGCAAAAACGCCTTGCGGACAGTCTGGCAGATCTCAGAGCCTGGTTATTCAATACCTATCATTTAGATTATCAACAGCAAACTGACTACCTGCGAAAATCTACCAGTGGCCTGCAATCCACGGCCATGAGCTCATTGGGAGCCACCTTTATCGGCGCGGCAGAGGTCTTTATCCTTACCATCTTCTTCCTCATCTTTACGTTCTTTATGCTGTATCATCGCCGCCTGTTCAAACGTTTTGTGATGGCCCTCTTCCCGCAGGAAGAACTGCCTAAGGTAGAAGAAGTACTGGCCAGCGCCCGCAAGATGATCAACAGATACATTATAGGTCTGCTCACTGAAATGTTTATACTCATTATCCTGTTAGTATCCACACTTGCCATATTAGGTATCAAATACGCCCTGCTCATCAGCGTGATGGCTGCACTGTTGAACGTAATACCCTATCTGGGTATTTATACTGCTATGGCAATCAGCATGTTCATCACTTTTGCAAACGGAGAACCCTCACAGGCATTAACAGTAGGGATCGTCTTTATTGTCGCACACTTCCTGGATGCCAATGTCATTCTGCCCCGGGTGGTAGGTGGCAATGTAAAACTCAATCCCCTGATTACGATTATAGCCGTGCTCACCGGCAAACTGGTATGGGGTATTCCCGGCATGTTCCTGTTCATTCCCCTGGCTGCCATTATCCGCATCATCAGCGAAAAAGTGGAATCACTGCAACCCTGGGCCATTCTTATGGGCGAAGAAAAATAATTTCAGGGCTACTGACATACTGTTGTCACCTGCCCTTTTTTACTTTGCTATAACAAAACAAACCTAACATGAAAGAAATGACCACCACTGTAGCCACAGAAACATTTATGACCCCGGCACAATTGCTGAAACACTGGCAGTTGCACCGTAACCTGACCCGCAAAACAATTAACGCGTTTCCCGAAGACAAGCTCTTTAGTCATTCTGTGGGTGGCATGCGTCCCTTTGCTGAACTGGCAATGGAATTCATAGGTATGGCTGTTCCAACCCTGACTGGTATTATCACCGAAAAATGGGAACGTTTCAAGCATGAGGAAGCCCCCGCCACCAAACAGGAATTACTGGACCTGTGGGATGAGCAAACCGGCATCATTGATACCCTGTGGAATAAAATTCCGGCTGAAAGGTTCAATGATGTGGTATTAGCTTTTGGTCAGTGGGAAATGCCCGTCTACCTGCTGATGATGTATGTAGTTGACAATGAAATACATCACCGCGGACAGGGATATGTATACCTGCGCTCACTGGGAATTGAACCACCTTTTTTCTGGGATAGAGAATAAAACATTTCGCCCCCATTCTAAAATCTGGCAAAAAGCTCCTGCTGCATGGCAGGGGCTTTTTTTATGCATTAATGAAAAAGGTTCTGTTCTTTTAAGGAGTTAAAAACGGCCCTAAGGCACCTTCTTCATGGGTTTTATTAGTCTACGAGGCTTACGATATAAGCGCCCTGCTCTTTCGCTTTTTCATAGATCGCTTTCAACTCCTGCAATTCTGTCGCCATGTGCCGGGCATTGAAGGTTGCACCTTCTCTTTCGTCGTCTGTCCATACCTGTCCGGGTTCTATATCATGCTCATTTAGCTCTGTATGATCAAAGAGCGCAATAATATTACCAGGTTCGATGGATGCCAGCAGGTCAGCAATCTCTGATACAGTAGCCGGATCATTGAAATACAGCGGTTGCTTGTCAAAATCGAAATCGTCCGGAAGCGCATCGATATCAATGTTTTCAAAATCGATCTCCTCCCCTATGTAAGCTTCCGGATAAAAGATCTGTCTTACAATAGAAATATCCTCAGGTCTGCTACCCTTGGTAATCAGAAATAATAACCCCTCAAAAGATTTTTCAAAAGTTGTTTTCTCGCTGGCGATATTGGCCACCGGATAATCAGGATCGTCTCCAATCTTGGAAAATTCGTTCCTGTCCACGAGAAATAGTGTAGCACTTTGTCCCATAAGAGCATTTAAAGATTCCGCAAATTTATTTGAAGATATTAACATTTGCCAAAAAACGCAAAAAGGATATTTGAACGGGCACTACATACAAATATAAACGCTTCTACCTTTTGGCAGAAGCGTTTGTATTTGACAACCGGCCTGTGGCCTGTTAAAAAAGCGTATTATTTAATGATACCTATTTCAGCAATGCCTACATACAGTTTGCCATTAAGCGTCGCTGGCAGTACATGTATCGGTTCAAACCTGAAATACCTTGCATTCACAGGTTGATCCAGTTCTATACGCTGCTCGATCGGGTTTGCTTTGATATTTGAAAACTCACCTTCTTTCCGGAGTGTCCAGGTCTTGCCATCTTCGCTGGTATATACCTTATATTTATCTACCAACCCTTTATCCTTTACAGGTAGATAATTGAATCCTACAATTCTTGCCGGGAACTGCATATCCACAATCACGCCTTTAGGCGCCACCTTCTTAAACGCACTCAGCTCCATCTGCACCGCGCTGGTAGCATCCCCATCAATCGCTGCAGAGAACTTCGCATCATGCGATTTCCACTGTGTCTTGTCTACCATCAGGTCTTTATTGGCGGCTGCTGCTCTCGCTTCAGGTGCTTTAAACAATGCAACATCGCTGAGACAGATACTCGCCGCCCCTTTGGTGATGCGGATCCTTACCTTGTTAGTCGTCACCATACGATCGCTGCGGATCAGGCGGCAGTAACCGATTGCCGTACCTTTCTTCAGTTCTGTCCACTGGTTATTTTCCCAAACGTCTACTGCCCAGTCATCTATACGCTGCCCGAGTTTAATGTTTTCACGGAGACGGATCACATTGAAAGTCCTGGTGCCAGCCAGGGTCAACACCAGTTCCCCGGTAGTCACGCCGTCTTTCGTCGCCCAATAGGTGTATGGATCATTATCCAGTACATTTGCTGCAGCATATGCCTTGTCGTCACTTCTTACATCACTGGCTTCGACAGTTGCGCCTGCTGCATAATTCACCCGGTACATTTCCCTGATGATCTCTCCAAAGCCTTTCAGCGAAGCAGCATCAATTTCGTTTACCAGGCCACGTTGATCCGGCGGTACGTTCAGCAACATTGTTGTACCATGACCTACTGACGCAAAGTAATGATTCAGGAGATCGTCCGGGGTTTTTACCTTATTATCTTCTGTTGCATGATAGAACCATCCCGGACGAATGGAGAAATTTGTCTCTGCAGGCATCCATTGCTTCCCGTTGCGGGTACCATTCAGCCCCAGCTCATATAATACCTGACCTGGTGCCGGATTGGAAGAATCCTTGTCGCCAATCGGCGTATAAGTAGCCCAGCACGGATCACCGGAGAAACCTGTTTCGGTGCCTACCCAGCGTACATCCGGCCCGATATCACTCATAATTACGGCACCTGGCTGCAATTGCTTCTCCAGCGCCCAGGTTTCCGGCCAGTTATAATAAGAATAACGGTCGATCTTCACTTCTTTGCGTGCCCCACCATAATAGCCATCGCCACCATTTGCGCCATCATGCCAGATTTCGAATACCGGTCCGTAATTAGTGAGCAGTTCTTTCATCTGCTCGCGATAGATGCGCACATACTCCTGTGTGCCATAAGCGGCATTGTTCCTGTCCCATGGAGAAAGGTACACACCAAATTTGATCCCCTGTTTCTTACAGGCTACTGCAAATTCTTTCACCATGTCACCCTGCCCGTTTTTCCAGGGACTTTTAGTGATGTTGTGGAAGGTAGTCCGGGTAGGCCAGAGACAAAATCCATCGTGGTGTTTACAGGTCAGGATCAGTCCTGTAAGGCCGGCAGCTTTGATACTTGATACTATCTGATCCGCATTAAAACTGGTAGGATTAAAGATCTTCTCGTCTTCATCACCATACCCCCATTCCTTGTTAGTGAAGGTATTGACAGTGAAATGTACAAATGCGTACATATCCATAGCCTGCCATTCCACCTGTGGTGCGGAAGGCAATACGCCGTAAGGTGCGGGTGCACTTACCTGGGCATTGCTACAGCTGGGCCCCAGCATCAGCATGGCTAATGCCAGACTGGTGCCGCCTAAAAATTTCTTCATGCTGTAATTCGTTTTTTGTTAGACCTGTTCAGATGGATGGATCCATCTAAGTTCACATGAACAATAAAAATAGGCTGTTTTACCAAGGAAATAAACTATACGGAAAATAGTATTACCTATACTCAAAATAATATGAGGGCCCGTATATACGGGCCCTCATTACAATTCAAATCCGTGTCAGTTAAAAAATATATCTCAGCCCCAGCTGCATCTGCCATCTGGAAGGCAGATCAGGACTGGTGGTAAAGGTCTGTGTTTGCCCGGGATCGAACTGGTAGATCGCCTTGCCGTCGGTATCCTTACCGGTATAAGCCAGTGGCTGATAGTACCCCGTTGTGCTGGCGTACTTACGCAATCCCCATTTGCTGCTGATCAGGTTACCGAGGTTCACGATGTCCAGGCTTACCTGGATGGTGCTGGTATGTTCTTTCCCTTTCAGGTTAAAATCCTGCATCAGGCGAAGATCCAGCTGGCTGAACCAGGGTGTCATGCCATCGTATTTACCTGTGTATTGCCCCCTGTGCTTACTCAGGTATTTATCCTGCTGAATAAAACGCTCCAGGGCCGCGCCCTGTGCCGCAGCATCCTGTACATTTCCGTTAGCATCTGTCAGGGTAGCAAAGTTCATTTTGCTGATCTCTGACTGTGTAGGTACATACAGCAGGTCGTTAGCCGCAGAACCGTCATTGTTTACATCACCGCCATAAACATAAGAGTAGCGGTTGCCGGAAGTCCAGTTGCTAAAGAACGATACTGTCGTAGCATATCTGCCTTTACCATATTCAAACTTCTTGATTCCTGCCAGGGTAATACGGTGGGTATTGCCGTACAGGGAATGGGATTCTCTTGCCTTATTGGCGTTGCCCAATACAGGGTTGCGGTCAAAAGCATCCCCCGAGATCTCAGCGGAGATAGAGCTTGCGTCCTTTGCGATCAGGTAGTTATACCCCAGCATCAGGAAATATCCTTTCCCAAATGTTTGCTGTGCCTGAAATGAAGCATTGAAAGAATAGCCGATCTTAGTATTGGTAAATACATAAGTGGCGGTATTGCCCTTATCTCCTGCCTGGTATATCGCTCTTGTATCTCCTGTACCTGAGTTCAATGTACCTGTGGGTGTACCCAGACCGTAATCTCTTACCATCATGGAATTCAGGTCCTTTGAATAGGCCAGGTCGCCTGTCAGGATTGTTCCGGTGGATAGTTTATAATCCAGGCCGACATTTGAACGCCAGATCTGTGGCCACTTAAAGTTGCGTGCTGTCACATCATAATAACCGGTAAATGGATTCCCTATCTGGTTTCCTACCCATACAAACGGAAAACGGCCGGTAAATAAACCGGTACCACCACGCAGCTGTACGGTTTTATCGCCATTGATATCCCAGTTGAAGCCCAGTCTGGGAGAGACTAAGATCTTGCCGCTTGGCATGCGGGTATTATCAATGGTCTGACCCGGCCCATTTTTTACAGGATTGCCATTTTCATCAAACAAGGTCAGGTTATCGGTATTGGGAACAGTAGGTGAACCCTCTACAAAAGTACCGGCAAAAGTTCCGTCTGCATTAACATTAGGGCTCTTGTAGCTTGCCTTTGAGGGATAATACAATGCCTTGTCAAAACGCACACCATAGGTGAGTTTAAAGTTGGATGCAGGGTTCCATTCATCCTGTGCATAAGCGGAAGCCTGTCCTACCGTGAGGTAATACCAGGTCCACTGGTCAGCGGCAGCACGGTTCTTTGCATATGCTACGTTGGCGTCATAACCACCCGCAGCTGCATTGGTGAGGAAGTCATTGATATCAACGCCTGAGAAGAGTGTGAAGCCAAACCCGGTCAGGTTGAAGGAGTTACCAAACTTAAACTGCTCATACGAAGCACCAACTGTAATGGTGTGCTTCGGTAAAATGATGTTGAAGTTGTCGGTCAACTGCAAGGCATCCTGATTCAGCACATTATTAATAGAGAATGGTTCATAGCCCGCTACTATATATGGCACGCCGTATTTGGTAATATTCAGCGCAGGAAATGGAGACGAGAATGGATGACGGTTATCTCTGAAAATAGTGTATACTGCTCTGAACTTATTAGCATAGGTATCATTGAAGTTTGATTTCAATTCCAGGCCAAATGAGTGCAGTTTATTGACCATTTCATAGCCTGAATTTCTAAATTGCAGGGTAATAGCATCAGGTCCCCGGCGATTGATCGCGTTGGGGTGTGCCGGCTTTTCCTGTGAGGCATCGAGCCCGTTATATGTAAAAGCCAGCGAATGTTTATTGCTGATCACCCAGTCGATTTTCGCTAACCATTTATAGTTGCTCCTTTTCAGGTTATAGTGTTCGTATGGCCCTGTATTATAGCCATACTTTGTACTCAGCACATTACTTACTGCCTGCAGATCAGTAGCCAGTACCCGGCTGGTAGTAATATCACCTGCATTGTCCGCCGTCTGGGCTACATATGCACTGGCTTCATCTTTACGTTGCTCCGATTCAAAGTTGACGAAATAAAACAGTTTGTTCTTTTTGATGGCACCACCCAGCGAGAATCCTGCCTGAAAGGATTCAAGTGTAGGCACCTTAAATTTCTGTCCGTCTATTTTACTACCTGACAAGGCATCATTACGATAGAAAGCGTATACAGTACCACTGAATTTGTTGCTGCCGCTCTTGGTAACGGTATTTACACCGGCCCCTGTAAATCCTGACTGGGTCACATCATAAGGTGCAATGTTGATCTGGATCTGGTCAATGGCATCGAGAGAGATAGGCTGAGCGTTGGTTTGTCCACCCGGCGTTGGGGCATCCAGACCAAAAGGGTTGTTGAACACGGCACCGTCCAGTGAGAAGTTGTTATACTGCCCGTTCCTGCCCGCAAAGGAAATCCCATTGTAAGTAGGGGAAGCAGATGGCGTAAGACGCAGATAGTCGTCTGCAGAACGGGAAATGGAAGGCAGCTGCCGGATCTGCGTGCTGGAAATGTTCGTTGAGGCCCCCGTGCGCTGATCATTGAAAATAGTTGACCTGCCACTCACCACCACTTCGCTGAGTGTACCTGCAGCTTCGGACAGGCGCAGATCCAGTGAAGTCGTTTGCCCCAGGTTCAGAAAGACGCCGGTAGCAGTTTTGGTAGCATACCCGGTAAAAGATACAACTACGGTGTAAGGTCCACCTACACGAAGGTTAGGGACTAAAAAACTTCCATCTGACTTAGTGATCAGGCCCTTGTTAATACCAGCATCAGACCAGGTGACCTGCACAGTAGCACCGGGCAACGCTTCCCCGGCTTCTGTTTTTATTACACCACTCAGACTTGCTGTTGTAACCTGGGCAAACAGATTATTTAATGAAATACAGGCAATTAATAAACTCAAAAAGAGCTTGCGTAGATTTGGTTGATACATCTTTATGATATTGGTGTTTATGGCTAACCTTGAAACAACATGTACAATACAATCGGTCTTCTCAAACAATTTACTATACAATTTACCATAAAAACTGCACAGTTCAGCAGGGTTTGCTGCAAAATATTTAGATGTCAGGCGCAATTCATATACATAAAATATTTCACTATATATAAACCTGCCTCGTTATGCTGACACATGGAAACAGCCGGGGAAGCTTAGAGGCGATAAAACAACAATGCTTTTGCCTGGAGCAAAAGCATTGTCATTTAAATATACCTGTATTATATTATTTTCGACAACAGATCTGTCAGCCTGCTAACCGGTTCATTTTCCAGATTTCCAATCACTGCGATCAACTCATTTCTCCTCTCTCCATCTATTGTGTCCTTTCCTAATAAATGGAATTTGTTGACCACATCCTCCCATTCCAGCGGACGGGTATAAAACCCTTTATAATCTTCTTTCTTCTCCTCCACCACTTCTCCATTTTTCAAATGAATGGTGATCTTTGCCGGCATTTTTTCCGGATAAGGTGCCGTGTAGGGATCCAGTACCTCTGCCACTTTGCGGGGAGCCTTCAAAGGTAAACCGGTGTCGACAAACACCTGTTCCATCAATGCCTGCACATCAGGTCTCCTGATACGTTCGGGCAATAACTGCTCCGGTAATACTTCACCGTCCAGCATGGCTACTGCCAGCAGGTATGGCAGACTATGATCTGCCTGTTCTTTGGTCTGCACCAGCTTCCGGTCACCATATCTGCCCCCTCCTACTATGTTGTAGGCAGTCAGGAAGATGGTAGCATCTATCCGTTTCACATCCGCGGCTTTTATACCATGCTTACATTTCAGGTCCAGTAATGCTTCAATAGCTGATTGTGTATGTACCTCTGCGTTATAGCTCTTTAAAATACAATGTTCGATTCTTGAGAAGTCGCCCGGCGCACAGTTAAATTCAGGATCCATATCAAATTCGTCCTTAAACCCCATCGGCCCTTCAAAGTAGCTGACCGGCCCTGTGACACCTTCTTTTGCCAGCAGGCTTGTATTGGTACACCCCAATGCAACCAGCGAAGAAGCATATCCCTTCCATTCGTAGGTATAAGATGCACGGGTAGTGACAGTTGTATTAAAAGTGCTGGCATTGATCCCGATGGCATGTGCAGCCTGCTCCGGCGTCAATCCATACAGGGGAGCCAAAGCAGCTGTCAGCGACATGGCCAGCAGGGCAGTATGATCTATCCCTTTCGCCATCAGCGGCATCTGGTCAATAAGGGTGCATTCAACCTGATAACCAATAGCCATTGCCGTAAGAAAATCCCTGCCACTGGCATTTATCGCCTGGCAGGCGGCCAGGATTCCCCCTATATTATCACTGGGATGACAGGTTGCATGTTTTCCCAGGTAGTTGTCCATAAAGTCGGGATACCGTACCAATAATGTGTATAACTGTGCAGCCCGGTCCACACCTGTACTCCCCAATACAGGTACAACCAGTGGTCCACTGGCCTGTAAATTCCCGATCTGCCGAAATAATTTTGCCACCGTCGGCGCCTTTATTGAATACAACATCGAACCCACGGCATCCAACAAATGTTTCTTCAACTGCTCTATGCTGGCAGGTTTGATGTGTTCGTATGAAGAAAAAAAGGAGAACCGGGCGATCCGTTCGGTAATATTTAAAACTGACATAAGTGCCTTTTTGGGTGTGGAATCTAAATTTCCCTACCAATTAGCATGCCTATTGCTATGAAATCATTAAATAATAAATTACGCGATCACTATATATGAAATTATACAGCCACACCCAACATGTAATTTCCATATTTATACTGCGGAACAGCTAATAAACTCAACATTAAATACCTAAATATCAACAATGGGAACAGAAATAGCCAAACTACTTCAGAAAAAGCAGAAAAAGATCCTGGAAAACTGGATGACGACACAACTTTCCAACATTAGCCTCAGAGAAGACCTGATGAGTAATGATGAACTGAGAGAACAATCAGGAGAATTTTTAGACACACTTTTAAAGGTATTAAATGAAAAGAACCTTAGCAATGTTGAGTCTACTGACTTTGAACCTGTTCACGAATTGTTGGCCGGTGTATCACTCTCCCGTGCCAGGCAGGGTTTCACCCCTGCTGAAACCGGCATTTACATTTTTAGTTTAAAAGACGCCCTCATCACTTCCTTACAGACTGACATCAAGGATGACCCGGCTACATTACTGGATGCGGTGGTGAGGATCAGCAAACTAATGGACTACCTCTGTATCATTGCTTTCGAAACCTTCATCAAAGGCAGAGAAGAGGTCATTCTGCGTCAGACAGACGAGATTGCAGAAATTTCAACACCTGTGATCCGCGTATGGGACGGTATTCTTGCCCTGCCTATCATCGGTACCCTGGATAGTGCGCGCACGCAGGTTGTAATGGAAAGCCTGTTGCAGGAAATTGTGAATAGCGGTAGCACGATTGCTATCCTCGACATTTCGGGTGTAGCTGCTGTAGACTCGCTGGTAGCACAGCATCTGATCAAAACGGTCGCTGCTACCCGCCTGATGGGCGCCGAATGTATCATTAGTGGTATCCGCCCGGAAATCGCACAAACTGTTGTACACCTAGGTATCGACCTCTCTAATATAGTTACTAAAGCTAGTTTGGCGAGTGCATTAAAACATGCTTTCGGTATGCTGAAGCTTCAGGTAAAAAGAGTAGAAACCATTAAATCTGGATTATAATATATGGATCGTATTCCTATTCTGCGAATGGGTCGCCTGCTGCTGGTGACTATTCAGATAGATCTTTACGACAGGTTAGCAACCAATCTGGAGACTGACCTGGTACAAATGGTCAATAAAACAGAAGCCAAAGGTGTATTAATAGATATCTCCGCATTATCCATCGTCGATTCTTTTATGGGTCGTATTCTCGGCAACATTGGCTCCATGTCTAAAATCATGGACGCCGAAACCGTTGTTGTGGGTATGCAGCCCGCAGTCGCCATCACGCTCATAGAACTTGGTCTGGAACTCAAAGGCGTACACACGGCTTTGAATGTGGAAAAGGGTATGGAATTGCTGAAAGAAAAAATTGGCAATTATGATGAGGACTTAACCGACGAAGATGAAGATAGTACTCAATAAGGATCGCATGACCGTCGAAAGAGAGCAGGATGTGATTCTGTTCAGGAATCGGGTGAAAGAGTATGCCGTAAAAATTGGAATGAGTCTTGTAAACCAGACCAAGCTGATCACCGCAGCCAGTGAGCTGGTGCGCAATATGCTGAAATATGCAAATGGCGGTATTGTGGTCATTGAAGTACTCAGCCAGGGTAGAGATAGTGGTATCCGCCTGATCTTTACAGATAAAGGTCCGGGTATTAAAGATATCACGCTTGCCATGAAAGATGGCTACTCTACCGGCAAAAGCCTGGGAATTGGTCTTCCCGGCACCAGGCGACTGGTCAATGAATTTGATATAAAAAGTACGGTAGGCGAAGGCACAACTGTTTCAATTATTAAGTGGAAGAATGGATAATCACATACACCTGGCCCTCAACGCATCTGACAGAAGTTATTTTGCTATTTTAAAAAAAGAGATCCATGCTATGGCAATAGCTGGCGGCTTTTCCGGCAAGCGGATTGCGGAAATCGATATTATCGTGGCAGAAATAGTAACAAACCTTGTCAAACATGCAGGTGGCGGTCAGGTACTTGCTAAACTCATCGAAGAAAACGGTAAACAGGGAATAGAACTGATCAGCATTGACAATGGCCCTGGCATGACGGATGTGACCCGTATGGTGGCAGACGGTGTTTCCACTACAAATACGCTGGGAAACGGTCTTGGCGCTATGAAAAGGCTTTCAGACTTCTTTCAGATCTATTCACTGAAGAACTGGGGCACCGTGATCCTGATCAGGGTCTTTGATAAATTACCTGTCAAAGCATTTAAATCAGAAATCAGATCCGTTATCATCCCTAAACCGGGTGAAACAGCAAGCGGAGATGATTTCTTTTCTATTGTAAACAAAGAGCACATCAAATTATTCCTCGGAGATGGACTTGGTCATGGCCCGGAAGCCGCCAAAGCCATGCAGGTAGCCGGTGCAGCATTTATGGAATGCGGGTATACGGACCCTGTAGAGATCATCCGACATCTTAATGTAGCGGTAAAACGCACCAGGGGGCTGGTTGGTACTGTCGCAATATTTGATCTGGCCACTAAAAAATGGCGCATCTGCGGAGTGGGAAATATAATCACCAAAGTGCTTAGTGCTGGAAACAGTAAGAATTACCTGGCATATAATGGCATCATCGGTCTCAATGTACCCAATACACTCAATGCGCAGGAGATTCCCCACGAAGATGGCCAATACATCCTGATGAGCAGTGATGGTTTGAAAACAAGATGGGATACGGCAAAGTATACTTCTATCCTGCGGTACGATCTTTCTATATTATGTGCTTCACTTATAAAAGACTTTGCGCGCCTTACAGACGACATGTCTGTTATCGCCTGCAAAATAAATCTGTAAAATCATGCACGAACTTGCCCGGGTGACCCTTGAGAACGAAATGGATCTCATACTTGCGCATAAACGCTCCATGAAACTGGCAGAACTGGCCGGCCTCTCACTCTCTGCGCAAACAACGTTTGCGACGGCTGTTTCTGAGGTATCAAGAAATGCCATTGACAGCGGCAAAGGAGGATGCCTCATTCTCAGCGTAGAAAGTGACCTGCGGGAAAAATATATCGTTGCAGGTCTGAAGAATGAACTGCCCGATAAAGGCACCCCGCGGGAAGGCCTGGAACATGCTAAAAAACTCGTTAATAAGTATAAGGTATCTACAGATGGATCTATTCAACTGTTCTATACCATCTCTCCTGCTTTCCGTATAGACATACACAAGCTGGATGAATGGCGTAGCCTCTTCCGCAATGAACCCCCGATTTCTCCTTACGAGGAACTGAAAAGGAAGAATGAACAACTGCAGGAACTGTCTGAAAAAGTAAAGAAAAGTGAAGATCAGTACAGGGTACTTACTAACGCCCTTCCACTCATGATCTTTAGTCTCAACGAACAGGGACAACTGCACTACGCCAATGAATGGTTGCTGCAATATACTGGTCAGAACCTGCATAGCCTCAACAACAGCAGGTGGAAAAACGTCGTGCATGAAGAGGATTATGACGCCTTCAGCCTCCTGTTACTGAATGATATCACAAAAGGGGCTACGACTATCAGGATCCAGGCAAGAATAAAGAACAGGAATACCGAAGATTACCTGTGGCACCAGATCTCATTATCGCCCCTCGATACAGATAAGGAAGACGCCGGCTTTCGCATTGGTTACATGGTAGATATTCATGCACAGAAGACCGTAGAAGAAACGCTGAAAGATAACTACGAACTGAAAGAGGCAGAAAAGCAATTGAAAGAGAACCAGCGGACCCTGGAACAATATATTGAAGAACTGAACCGCAGTAACGAGGAACTACAGCAATTCGCGTTTGTAGCTTCACACGACCTGCAGGAGCCGGTAAGAAAACTGCTTTTCTACAGTGATTACCTGCTCAATAAATACCAGTCTTCCTTTGACGAAAAGAGCCTGCATTTCCTGAACAGTATACAGGGTGCCTCCCGCAGAATGCGCTCCCTGATCCAGGACCTACTACTCTTCTCACAGATCAACAAAGAGCAGATCCAGTTCCAGGAGGTAGACCTGAACGCAGTAGCGGCAGATGCCTGCCAGGACCTGGAAATTGCTATCGGGGAAAAGAAGGCGGCGGTACACATCCAGCAATTGCCAAAGCTATATTGCGATGAGCGCATGATGCGGCAACTCTTTGGCAATATCATCGGCAATTCATTGAAGTATAGTAAAGAAGCCCTGACACCGGAGGTTAATATCTCTTACAAACAGGAAAACGGGCATATCGAACTTGCATTCAGGGATAACGGAATAGGATTTGATGAGAAATACCTGCCCAAAATGTTCACCCTCTTCCAACGTTTACATACGCGACAGGCATATGAAGGTACGGGACTGGGGCTGGCCATCTGCAGGAAGATCGTAGAAATGCACCAGGGGAAAATCTGGGCAGCATCAGAGGAAGGGACAGGTGCAACTTTTTTTGTTTCTTTGCCGCAGAATCCGGTTATTTAATTGTTGAATTATGAATTACGGAAAAATCCTGGTAATTGACGATGACGCTGAAGATCTTGTAATTATCAGAGAAGCCATGGAAATGATGCATGCAGAAAATCTGATGCTCTTTGCTGAGAACGGCGAATCGGCCCTTCAACTGCTGGACACACGGTTCAGCGCGGAGCACAATGTTCCCTGCCTGATTGTACTGGATCTGAACATGCCTAAAATGAACGGCACCCAGACACTGGAAACGTTAAAGGCTGATGACCGCTTTAGAAATATCCCGGTGATCATTTATTCTACCTCTATCAATCCTTTTGAAAAAGCTAAATGTGTATCGCTGGGGGCACATGCTTATATTACCAAACCCGTATCTCTCAAAGAAAGCCTGGAAACAGCCCAGGTATTCCTCAATTTCTGCCAGGTAGATTGACTCCTGTCATTTCAATTGGGCGAAATACGGCGTCCATTAGGAGCACAGCATACGAAATAAATGGTCAGTAAACGTGGCTTAACGGGATGCATTCCATAGTTTTTCCAGTTGCGCAAATCCGTGAATAGCATTCGCAGGCATTCTTTTCCCTTTTTCTCCAAACACATACATCGCGACCGGTTGTTCAATCGTTATTTTATTTTCATCTGCGGCGGCGCGATCTAACCCCAGGTATTGCGCCATAAAATCATATACCGCTGCGCGCTTGTTTACGCCAAAATCATGGCCTTCTGCAGGCAGGTGTACATTTGATACTTTATTGGTCTGTTTATAATAACCATAAATCTTTTGCAAATACGGGAAATCATGTTCAGGCATCTTATCCGTCCAGTCCCCTCCGTCACTTACCAGCAACTGTGGCCGGGGAGCTGCCATGGCAGCTATTTCTACATTATCAGTACGATTGCCACAACTATGTACAGGCATACCACTTTCACAGGGGCAACCACCATAGAAATAAGAACTGATGGCCACCACAGGCGCACTTACTTTGATACGGTCATCTATCGCAGTCATTAACACGGTATGACTGCCGGCACCGGAACCTCCCGTAATACCTACCCTGGTGGTATCTGCATTGCGCAGCGATAATAAATAATCCAATATTCTGATCGTGCCGAGGGCCTGTATGCTCATGGCAAGGCTCCGGCGATGGTCTGCTTCTTCAAATTGTAACCGGGATTCCCCCCATGCAAAAAGATCGTAACTAAAAGCCATGGCACCCATCCTGGCAAGCGTAGCGCAACGGTACTGACAATCGGGTCTGTATCGCTGGTCTTTCCAGTGACCATCGGGGTTGAGGATCACAGGGATCCTCCCTCTACTTTTAGCAGGTGCGTACAGTGAACCGTTAATATATAAGCCTGGTAATATTTCTATGGCAATGTTGCGCACTGTGTATCCGTCAAATTTTCTCGCTGCAGTAATGATCGGTGAAGAAACAGGAGCCGGTGGCAAAGGTGACAATTGTAAGGCCTGGAGAATACAGGGTTTCAATCCCGCCTTTCGCTGTTCCCATTCCTGCTCATTATGGTATTGACTCGCAATCCTATCCAGTTCTGCCCAACCATCGGCTACTGACCAACGATAGTATTCAAAGGCGGAGAGGCGGTATTGCTTGTCTTTCTCCTTCCTTACTTTCAGGTCAAGTGGTGCCAGGACACGTTCCAGCGTTGCTTCTGCATCAGGACGATAACGCCAGTCAGCATAAGGCACATACTTCCCCGCTACTTCAGATTCAGTATACCGGATCTTGATACCAAAGCGCTGTTGAATATCCACCAGTACATCCTGTAATGGTTTCTTGTATTCGCTGTCAGCGTTTTGCTGCGCATAGGTACATTGCGCGAGCAATAAGCAAAAAAGCAATCTAATCATAGGGAAACATGAATAACGTGGTTACTGTACTGGAATTAAGTGTCAATCAAACAAATATATTTTATTTGTCTGATAAATCAAAAATAGCTAGCGGACTTTATGTCACAGGCACCAGTGCGGATGAGGGAAAATGAAGACTGGATGTAGTTATTGCTTATGCAACCGTATTACCTGCATGCTGAATCCATTCAGCGTTATACTATTTTTTGTAAATGCGGTTTCGACAGCCGCCGGTACTCCCCTATCCTCTTTCAGTAATGTCACCTGTGCTTTGGGCCGCAATGCTCCCAATGCCTTCAGGTTGATATTTACCTTCGCATCTGTTGCACCTGCGTTCACCAGTTTCAGGATTACATCTCCGGTTTTGCTGTCTTTCACTACAGAAGCAGCCAGTGTGGAGTCCTTCTTTCGGTCAAAAGATACAATATCACTGATATAGAAATCTCCCGAATTTGCAGAGAACAGCTGTTGTACATAATAATTCACCGTAGGATACACCCCTGTATTGTCAAAGTAGATCAGGTCCGGATTCCAGTTTGTATTCCCTTTCTTTGCCAGCAGTGGCGCGTAGGAAGCCATGTGTACGACATCGCCGTTCCTTTCAAGGCTGGTCATGTAGGCCGCTTCGGAGATCGCATTGATGAAATTATTTCCCCTGGATGCATATTCACCGATGTACACTTTCGTTTTTTTCCGGTCGTACTTATCATAGCGTGTATTATTCTTTAGGAACCATTGGGGGTCGTTATAATAATGTTCATCTACTACCGGTACTTTCAGTTTATTTACAATCTCCCATCCCTTCTCATAATCCTCTCCTTCCGAGAAAGGACCGGCTGTACCGATTACCTTCATTTCAGGATACTTTTCTTTCACGGCGTTATAGATCATGGTAAAGCGTTCTTCGAAACCCGGTGTTATTTTATCTTCGTTACCGATTCCGAGATATTCCAGGTGAAAGGGCTCCGGATGACCGGCAGCAGCACGTTTGGCACCCCATACAGAAGTGACGGGACCATTAGCATATTCTATCAGGTCCAGCACATCCTGTATATAAGCCGGCATGTCCTGCATAGGGATTCCTTTCTGTCCTGTGCCACCAATGACCCAGGTACCACCTGAGTTCTGGCAGCTCACGGCCGCGGCTAAGATCGGTACAGGTTTAGCTCCGATATCTTCGCAAAACTGGAAGTATTCAAAGTAACCCAATCCGACTGACTGATGATAGTTCCAGATGTTGCGCTGATCTACGCGCGCTTCCAGCGGACCAATCGTATTTTTCCAGTTGTAAATATTGGCCAGGCCATCTCCATGCACGAGACAGCCACCGGGAAAGCGCATAAATTTTGGATGCAGATCCGCAATGGCCTGACTGAGATCCGCTCTCATACCATTGGTACGGCCCTTGAATGTTTTCTTTGGAAACAATGAAACCTGGTCCAATGCCAGTTTACCAATGCCCTTTGCAATGATCACCAGGCAAGCGCTGTCATCACTTTTATCCGGTGTAATACTGGCTGCATATTTCTGCCAGTTCCGGTCGCTGATATCAAAAGTTGTTTCACCGTAAATGTCCCCTTTTCTGTTACGAAGACTCACCGTAACCGGCATGGCACTGCCAGCCAGTTGTTTTGCAAACAACGATACATCGTACTGCTCGCCTTGTTTGACAGGTATACCATTGAACCCGTAGTTTGTAATTCCAAGACCTTCCTGGCCGGCATCCTGGATATCTAAAACTACATAGTGTGTGTTGTTTTCATTGAGCGGCGATTTCGTTTCCACTGATATGTTTCCATATGCATATCCTCTGGGTGTATACTCCCATGCAGTCATCGGATTCCATCCTTTGTGATCCGATGCTGTGTACTCAAACGACCGGTTCTGGATAAGTTCTGCATACAAACCCCCATCAGCAGAATAGCTGATGTCTTCAAAGAAGATACCGAATAAGTCAGGGCTGATGGCCTTCTGGCGTTGGGCAAAGGTAGCCGTGGAATAAAGGGCGATGATAAATGTAAATAATGAACGTTGCATATAAATTGTAATCTACGTTAGTGTTAATATACAACTACGATTTAGTAAATGAGTATAAAATTCTTTAAATATAAATTTCTTTTTCCTCAAACACCGGCTAACGGCATCAGCAAATGATGGTCCTTATCTTGTTGTGATTAAAAAGAAAGGACATATTTTCATTGATTTATTTACTAATTTATTTAGTATTTTGTACTAAATTATTTAGCTTTGCATAAGTAGAATCGGGACCAATTTTTATGGCTCTTCTTTTCCCTCTTTGAAGAACGAATCAGGTACACCAGCAACGGTACGTCACCCGCCGGGGAATCTGCGAAAAGGACCAGTATTATAAACAGCAGCAGCACGTGAATTCAATAGCTCAGTAAATCATCCGCATATCAGAAACGCTTTCCGGGAAAAGCATCCCTGGCACCTGGGCCGTAAGTACCCCTCAGGCTGTGCTTAAGGAAAGCATGCCCAAAACACATGCTCAAAACATCTCAAAATAACCAGAAAATATACATCATCATGATCCGGTCAACATCTCAATAGTATCACCTGCTACATCATTCAGCTCGTTTCTGTGTCACATTCCTGCCAACGCAACCGGATGATCAGCTTGCATTGTTTCCAAACGACAAACCTGCACCTCCTCCATGCAGCAGCTATGCCGTCTCCTCACTTGTGTCAGTTAGGAGTACTCCGCTCCCTGGGAGTACCCCTAACTGCGCGGGTGGCTTGCTCACAGCGAACGGACGATTCATTTTTTTTTCGTGAAGTAGTCGATCGACAACTTTTTATTCTCCAAAATGTGACCATTTTTCACCCGGAATGTCTGAACTAAAAGTAATATTAAAAGAGCTCGGCGGAAAGATCAAAGCGATTCGTAAGCAGAAAAGAATGACCCAGCTGGATCTCGAAGTTTCTTCAGGTGTACATGCCGGAGATATTTCGAAAATAGAAAATGGCGTAAAAAATCCCGCTGCAACTACCCTCATCAAATTGGCATCCGCACTCGAAGTAGAGCTCAACGAATTTTATCCCATTAAGAGGAGTGAAAATTAATTGTCATGACGGCAACTACCAGAAGAGAAATAAAGGAATGTGCTGCAAAGACACCAGACGACATGTCATCGTCAGCAGTCCTGGGTTGATCACTATAAAAATACCTGCCCGGATCATCGCAAAAGATGTTCAGCATATGAACTTAGCCCATCACGAAGAACTTCACTATTTACCGGGTTCCTGAATCACTACCTAATATAGCACCATGGCTATATAGAAAGAACAACAGCGACCATTCACCCACATGCTGACAGTAAAAAGGTATATCAAAATTGTACTTTCAATATAATCATGATACGCCTTTTTTCATCTTGTTACTTTCGTGCGCCTAAAATTTTCTTAGTTTTTTTTGAACGCATCACTATTGAAAATTATTCAAATAAATGACCGCTCAATTATCACTACTGAAAAAAAGTTGGAAATTTTTATCGAAATATTCAAAAGGAGTATTAATTTTTCACCATGAAACGAAACACTTGTTCCCCCCGGCACCAAACAAAAAGACATTCATCTATTCATTTTCCTATAAATCAGTATCCCAAGTATGAATAGAAAACGCTCAAAGCAAATCCACCTGGAGCAGCCCGAAATGGGCATGAAGAAGGGGACCGATGAAATGTACGCAAATCCTTTTGCTGAATTATTCTGGATGGTTAACAACATCCCGGTTGAAGCAAGGGAGTTAATCTGTAAACAATGCGACTGGAGCGTTCCGACCTTCTACAGAAAGTTACGGTCCATTACCCGGCCACAAAGTACGGGAAAAGTAAGAGGCGTAAGCAGCGCTGAACTGGCCAGCATTAAAGCAATTTATGTGCGGGTATTTGAAGAGACATTAACTGGCCTCAAGGCTGTAGACATCACATCTTCAAAATAGCAAAGCTTACTAAACCTGAAGAAACTACGTACGCTCTTTCTGTAATACCGCTGTTGCAAAAGTAACAGCGGTATTTTTTATTACTTCAGATAAATGAGTATCTGCTGACCGATCACCTCTGTACCATTTGATGAATTTGCCAGCACTACCACTGCATTATGCGTAGCTGTGTCCGCTACCAGGTAGGAGCGAAAACCGCCTGTCATACCATTGTGCCAAATCCAGTCATCCTGCTGTTGTACATAGTTCCAGGCCAGGCCGATCTTTGTAGTGCCATCATTAAATGTCGGCTGGTGAGCCAATGTAATTGCCTGGTGAAGCGGATCTTTCCCCTCTTCCAGCTGCAACGTTGCATACTTCAACAGATCCGCAGCATCTGATCTGAGCATCCCTGCACTCTTCACACTGTTCATATCCCACATTTCAGCAGCGCGCAAGGTACCATCATATCCCTGTGCTGTTTTGCCGTATACGGCGATACCTGTATGCTTCATGCCCTGCGGGCCTGTGATGTATTTCGATACCAACGCAGCATAGTCCATGCCATAGATGCGTTCCAGTATCACGCCCAGCAATCCTACACCCAGGTTGCTGTAAGCATATACTTTTCCCGGCGTACTTACCAGGGTGGCTGTTTTCATATATCTAAACAGGTGTGCCTGGTCGTAGTGTTCGTATGGCTGTTCAGGTCTTGTCCAATCCAGATTGGAAGGTAATTTCGGAAATCCCGCCGTGTGATTGGCCAACTGCTTTAGCGTGATCCCTTTCAGCGCAGGATTTGCAGCAACCGAATCAGGCAGGAACTCTGTTATAGGCTGATCAAGGGTGACCTTTTTTTGTACAACCGCCAGCGCGAGTAACGTAGAAGTGAATGTTTTGGTAATAGAACCAATTTCATAGATCGTATGATTGTCGGGCAGGGTGTCTCCGCCCAGCCTGATAGTACCGTAATTATAAAAATAGTCCTGCCCGTTATATCGTATACCTGTACTCAGTCCCACGCTCCCGGAGAGCTGCATATAGGGCCTTACAGCTGCTTCTACAATAGTATCCAGGCGGGATTTTAAAGGGTTGTCAGAAAGAACTTTTGCGGGTTTTGTTGCTTTATTTGGATTATCAAACCAAAAGCCATCTATTTTCCCCCGGGCATCCAGGTGTGCATACAGCAACAGCGGTATTGTGCTGTTGACATGATATACGTTCATACCGTCCTTAGTTCCGGCAAACTGTAGGTCTTTGAAAGGCACCATAGGCTGAATGCCTGCATGGAAGGTCTTTTGCCATTTTTCGGGGGAATATTGTTTTCTCATGTCCTCGCCCAGAAATTGATAGGCACTATCTGGCCTGATCCCGTTCATGGCCTGTATGAACAGGCGGGTAATGCTGTCTGTCTGTTTTTCTGGCTGGGTTGTCTGTGCATATGCGGGCCGGACGAACAACAATACAACGAATAGGTAAAAAGGGGTGTGTCTCATATAGGCGTTTAAATTAGCTTCCCTAACTTAATAATATTTGCTGGAATATAAAAGACACACCCCTTGCTGAGCTATCAGTGCTCTTTACTTCACGAACCGTCTATATACCATTCCCTACCGGTACTGGCTGAAGTCCGTTGCTAAGGTCATTTCCTTATTGGCAGCAATTCCTTCCTGCAAAAGTTGTATTTTATAATTTGCATACTGCAAGGCATCAGATCCCATCAGCACACGTAAAGGAGGTTCACTCATCGTACCCAGCTGGATAATTGCCGCAGCTACTTTTTCAGGATCGCCGACCTGCGTACCCGGTACATCCTCCCGGTGCTTACGACGTTCTTCTTCCAGTATTTCATATGCCGCGATAGGATGTGCAGGATATGCAATAGAACCGCTGTTCAGGAAATTCGTACGTACATATCCAGGTTCTGCGATGGTCACATGTATACCAAATGGCTTTACTTCCTGTGCCAGGGCTTCACTGATTCCTTCTACAGCGAACTTGGTCCCGCAATACAGGCCCCATCCCCCACCGGAGATCAGTCCAAATACAGAAGACATGTTCAGGATATGACCTGATCCTGCAGCCCGCATATGAGGTAATACAGCACGGGTTACATTCAGCAGTCCAAATACATTCACGTCAAAAATGGTCCTTACTTCAGCATCAGCAGTTTCCTCTATACCTCCGATAAGGCCAAAACCCGCGTTGTTTACCAGATAATCAATCGCGTCGAATTGCCCGATCGCTTTACTGACCGCCTCTCCTACACTCGCTTCAGTCACCAGGTCCACCTGCAATGGCAGGAACCGGGATGTTTCATTGCCCACCGCCTCCCTGAGCGTATCCAGATTACGTGCGGTTGCCGCTACATTGTAGCCTGCAGCTAATAATTGTTTTACCAGGATCAGTCCAATACCTTGTGATGCACCGGTAACAAACCATGTTTTCCTTTGATTGTCCATTTGTTTTAAAATTTACGGTACAAAAGAACTAACATGGGGCTGAAGGGCTATTACTCAAACAACAGGGATTTTTGTGCGTTTCAAATTTTCCCTGAATTTGGATGGAGAAAGCTGTTCTTTCTTATTAAATAGCGCGGTAAAAGCAGCCTGTTCAGCAAAGCCCAATACATAACTGATGGTTCTGATATCCCAGTCCGTCTGCCTGAGTAATACTTTCGCTTCGTACAACAGTCTTTCCTGAATATGGTCCCGCACAGTTTTCCCTGTTTGGTTTTTGACCAGTGTATTGAGGTAATTGGGATGTACATGTAACTGTTCGGCAAACTCTGTCGCCGTCTTTATTTTCACCACATCATCCGGACGTTGCACCCGGAAGGTTTCTTCCAGCAGGGATAAGAAACCATGGATATAACGATAGTTTTCGGGCACTGCTACATCGGCCAGATTTTTCCCGGCACGTTGTGCTTCAAGCAGTATTAACTGCAAGTGTAGGAAAATGGCCTGTTGCTTGTCTTGATTATTCCCTTCCTCCTCTTCCAGTATCGCACTGAAGTATTGGTCTGTTTTCTCCGACTGTGCAGGTGACAGTTGTACCACCGCCTTCGCGGGCTGGAAGTAAGGATAACTTCTGAATAATTGCACGAGATGACTGGCCTCTCCAAAATAATCGGGGTGAATCAGGCAAAAATGACCTGCTGTTTCCGCTGATGTGGTTTGCCACGACATGATCTCGTCGGGGTGCAAAAATGAAATATCCCCCGGGTTCATATTATATTGATGCAGGCCAACGGTTAAGATACCTGTACCTGCGGTAATATGAAATATTTTGTAAAACTGCCTGCGGTTGGGGGAAATATAATCCTTTACCGGAGTGGTCTTCCGGTCTTTTATTGTAAAAAGACTTGCATCTACCGGGTAATTTTCAACATTCAGAAATGGTGCTTTGAAATTTACCTGTGTGAAAGTCGTTAACGCTAAACGAGGAATATCGGATTTTCCCATGAAGACAAAGGTACTGGTTACAACCTGTACTCATCTCCCAACCTGAAATAAAAAGCATCATCATCCTTCTTCTCCCTGACCAGGCGTTCAAATTCCTCTGCTGCCTTTCCGGCATCCCTGAATACTTTTTCCGTAGCAATACCCTGCGTGCCTTTTTGTCCGGATCTTGTTCTTATAATTTTATCCTCCAATGTAATTTCTAAAAAGCATGGCACCTTCTCGTCCTGATATTCAAAATACTGCATCATTTTAACCCGCGTGATTTTATCTTCTTATATTATATTTATACCCGCTTGTGTGTCCTCAAAAATAGTTATAGTGGGCAGCGAAAATGAAAATCTGGTATCTACAAATACTCTACATGGGTTAAAATATGCCAACTACAAACACCCTACAAAAACACATATGTCGCAGTTAATCAATAAGATATCCATATCCGTTATTGTTTTCATCCTGTTGGTGGTCATGTGTACCGCCCATACTCCCGCCGATTCTCTCAGCGCAGTACTAGCTCAAAAAAATATTACACCGGAACAAAAAGTGATGACCCTGAGCCTCCTGGCAAGGGCCAAATCCATTACAGAAAATAAGAATGCGATAGCGATCGGACTCCAGGCCGTACAGTTGAGCCGTGCCCTTCCAGACGCACAATACACCTCCATCGCATATGCCACTTTGGCACAGATCTATATCCAGCATAATGACCGCACACGGTGTGCCCAGGTAGTAGATAGCGCGGTATATTATGCAGAGAAAACAACTAGTCCCTTAGCAAAAGGGATCGCCTGGTACCGGAAATGCTGGATGGAAAATATTAAAGGAGAGGAAAAAGCGGCGTTGCTGAGCGGGCAACAGGCATTGAAGTACCTGGAAAAAGCGGGATCTGCTAATTATGAGTCAGCTGTGTATTATGTGATCGCCAGTATCTATGCGAACCAGGAGGACGGCCCCCTCCATAAAAAATACGGGCAGCTGGCATTACAGGCAGCACTCACTGGCAGGGACTATGATAATATACTATGTGCTTATCAGACAATGGGTACCTACTGGCAGTATCAGCATATGGCCCACCCGGACGACAGGATTTCCCTGGATTCGGCTATTTATTATAATAAGGTGGCATTGACCGCTTATTTAAATAATAAAGAGCGGATTATATTCCAAAGCACGGCGGCTATCATAGCCTTAAATCTTGCGGACATTTACGCACAGAATTTCCCCGCCACTTACAGGGATACAGTATTCAGGTACCTGGACTTCGCACAGAAGATTGGTATGGAAACACACCATATGGAAGTAATTTCCAATTGCTATGGGATGAAGAGCGACTATGAAGCGGCTGCCGGCCATTATGATCAGGCAGAAGAACTGTTACAGAAAGGGCTGGCGCTGGTAAATGCAGATAGTTCGAAAACGTTGGCGACCAGGATCCAGTTCATGTCGGCACTTGCTTCGCTGGCGGAAAAAAGGGGCAACTATAAAGATGCCCTGCACTACCAACAGCAGTTTACGACTTTGTATACGGAACTCTACAACCAGGAAAAGCTGAATATCACCAAGGAGCTGGAAGCGAAATACCAGGCGGAGAAAACGGCCACTGCGCTTAAAAACCTGCAGCAAACAGCCAGTCTGCACAAGAAACTGGGGTATTTATATATAGGACTCGCGCTGGCCCTGCTGACTGCCGCCATTTTCCTGTTCAGGTCCTATCACTTCCGGTTGAAACAGCTGGGTATGGAAACCCGCCTCAAAGATGAAGAAGCGATGCGACTCATAGCAGAGCAACAATTAATGCAGGAAAGACAGGAAAGACTACAGAAGGATCTGCTCGCCGGCACCCTGCAGGTGGAACAGAAGAATGCCCTGGTACAAACCCTGCAGAAAAAGATCGCGGAACATACCAGTAATAAATCAGTGCTTACCCAGATCAACAGGATCATCGATCATGATAAACGACTGGATGAATCGCTGGCGGAAGACAAAGCCGATTTTGAGCATGTGAGCCAGGAGGTATTTGACAAGCTGAAAGAACGGTCTGATAATACACTTTCAAGACTGGATCTGAAACATTGTGCATATATTTACATCGGACTGACGAATAAGGAAGTTTCCCAACGGCTCGGCATCGCACCCAAAAGTATCCTGATGGCGCGTTATCGCATCAAGTTAAAGCTGGGCCTCGGAAAAGAAGAAGAGTTGGACACTTACATCCGGTCCCTCTAGTAATGCCGTAAAAAACGAATTCAAATAGCTGCAAAAAGATCAGCGGGTTAAAAGTCAGGTACAGGATCCCTGCACCCTGATCTTGTTATCCCCTGCCCTCATTTGATAAGACTTTCCCTTCCAGATAAAGGTTCCTGAAGTTTTTGCCGGCAACTGCACCTCCATCGTCCATTGTCCTTCCTTGCATTCATAACTGACATGAACCTTCCCCAAAGGATGTGGTATCTCCCCACTCACGACTTTCATCGTACCTAAGTGTGGTTCAACTTTAATTTTAGAGAATCCTGGCGCATCACTGTCTATACCTAATACTGTCCGGAAGAATTCAATATTGGGACTGCTTCCCCATGCATGGCAATCGGAACGGGAATAACCCACATCAGAATATTCCGCCCAGGTAGTGAGGCCCATTGCAATATTCTCTTTCCAGATACCTAACCAGTTGATATAATCATCTCCCAGACCGGCTTTCACCAATGCCTGGTGGAGATAATATTTGAAATAAATAGAGCACTGGGTAAGCGTGGTATCCATCAGTAATTTTTTCCCTAATGCTGGTAGCTCCTCTTTATTCACCACCCCTGTAAGGATAGCGAGGGAATTTGCATGTTGAGAAAAATGATCTTTCTCTTTTGTATCTGCGAATAAGCCTTTGCTGGCATCCCAGTATTTCTTTTTGATAGTCGCTGTGAGTTGTGCGATTTTCCGGTTGTACGATGGATCGGGAGCCATTTGTGCGGCCCATTGGTACGCCCATAATAATTGCATGTCTACAATAGCAGCGCTACCATCACTTCCCTTGGGAGGAGCGCCTGCAACCCAGTCCCTGCCGGCAGCCCAGTCAACAAAATTCCAGTAAGGTGTGTTAGCGAGTGACCCATCTGACTGCTGGTATCTGGCAAAGAAATCAAGGATACCTTTTACACCCGGCAATTTTCCCTTAATAAATTCATTGTCGTGCCTGTACATATAGAAGTCGTGCAGCATACCGATATACCACAACGAAAAGGTAGAGATCACCTGTGCTGTATGACTGGGATAGCGGCTCAGGGTCACCCCTTCGGGTAGACGGGATTGATCCATCAGGTCCAGTGCACGGCGGGCAAGCCGGTCATCTCCACTATAATAATAGGAAACCAACGCCTGTATACGGGTATCTCCAATGTATTGCAACTGCTCATAGAACGGGCAGTCTGTATAAGTTTCATAAGCATTGAGCCGGGCCGTACGCCAGCCGATGTCAAGTATTTTTGGAATGGTGGTGTCTGTTGAATTAAAGACAGCTGTCTGCTTAAATGGATAACCGGTGAAGGTACCGTAAAGGCTATCGATTACGAAAGGCGTCTCCTTTGTATGTACAGTGAGCCGGAGATACCGGAAGGTGCGGAAGTTTAAAGGGGTAAAAGTCTGGTCCTTACACCCGTTACTGGTCAGACTATCCTTCACACCAAAGAAGTCTTTTCCAACTACCTCATTTCTATTGCTTTTGTGAGTGCCATAAGGTGCCTGATGATCATAAAGCGCCTCGGCATAACCAAGCGCAATCCCTGCATCTTTTCCACCACTGAAATAAATAGTAGGGTATGCATTGGTTTCGAAGGTCTGATCGAGCAGAATGGTCGTTGTTGTATGAGGGGGAATGGTGGCAGGGAGCGAGGGGCCTTGGCGAACAACTGTGATGGGCTGGTAAGTCAGCTCCCTGGCAGGGATGGTACTGGGTACCAACATATAGCCAAATCCGTCTCCCGCTCCTTTCAGATTTCCCTGGAACAGGATGCCCGCCGGCGGCCAGGTGCTGTCATCAAGGGTGGTGGACGCCCAGTTGGGTATCGTTTTATTCATATCAACCATCTCTCCGTTCGTCGCGGCAAAGAAGCCCCAGAGTGGAGAAAAAGCTTTGTCCTGCACACATTTCCAGCTGTCGTTGGTATTTAACAGGTCTTCAGCAGGGGTATTACCTTGTATAATAAAGGCGGTTCTCAGGGTCATCTGCCATTCGGGACGGAACGCTGCTTCATTCCATACGATGGCAGCGATACTGTTTCTTCCTTTTGTAAGGTAGGGTGCCAGGTTGATGGTTTCATAGTTCCAGTTGTAAAAATCTCCTTTGGCAGGACCAATAGAAACGAGCTGACCGTTCACGTACAACTTGTACCGGTTATCTGCGGATACGTGAACAATGAAATTTTGCGGCTTCTCAGGTAGTTCAATGGCCTTTCTGAAATAGTATACGCCGTAATCCGTGCCATTGTCAAAAGGCGCATTCAACCCTATCCACCGGGCATTCCAGGGGCGGGTGTGCTGACTGAAACAAAGCTGACTGCAGAGTACGGAAAAATAAAATAAGGTATAAAGTAACTTCATAACGGAAATTTTGCTAAACCAATTTAGCAATAATTTACGGACTGGGTGTCCTGGTCTTTCATAGTGTTGTCTCTTTATCGGGATGAATCCACAGGAATAACTGGAGCAGCAGGCACCTTTGTGGCGATTCAGGTTTATAACTATGGTGGATGGGCATTGTCCACCACATTCATGATATTGCTGTCCATGTTGGCTATTGTCAATGTTTTCAGGGTAAAAAGGTAGCCTTGTAACGGGTCCGATCTCCTTTATAGAAAAAGCGGCCATACCATTGGCTATCCGCTTTTTCTCCCTTTGGACCAGAAAAATGCAATACCATTTGAGTACTTTTGCCGATTCAACCTGAAATAGGCGTCATGGATAAAGCTACTACTATAAAAGCCGTTTTTTTTGATATTGATGGTACCCTCTTTAGTTCTGCTACAAGATGTATCCCGGAATCAGCTATACGGGCCATCGCACGGCTCCGGGAACGGGGGATCAGGATCTTTATTGCTACCGGAAGGTCCATCAATGCAATTAGTCATGTTCAGCACCTGGATTTTGATGGGTATATCACATTTAACGGCGGATGTTGTGTAGCGAAAGATAAAAGTGTATTGTTTAAACAGGCGTTAGATCCCCGGGATATTCAGCAACTGCTGAATTATACCAGTCATCAGCCCATGAACTTCTCCCTCATGTACGAAGATTGTCATTTTGTGAACCAGGCTACCCAGGAAATCATTGATATGTATGCTTATCTGAATTTGCCCGTGCCGCCATTGGTAGATAGGGTGAACCCGGATATTTGTAATATCCTGCAGGCAAATATCCTGCTCAGACCGGAAGATGAGCTGGAATTTATGCGCAAGATCATGCCCAATAGTACTGCCACCCGGTGGGCACCGCACTCAGCTGATATCAACCCGAAGGGGATCAGTAAAAAGGTGGGGGTTGAGATTTTTTGCGAATATTTTGGATTTCATGTATCAGAGACCATGTCTTTTGGTGATGGCGGGAATGACATAGAAATGTTGAAGCACACCGCCATCGGGGTTGCCATGGGCAATGCACCAGATGAAGTGAAGGCTGTAGCAGATTATGTAACAGATGATATTGATAATGATGGCGTGTGGAATGCGCTGACTTACTTCGGTATATAGTTATTTTTCATTCATGTAGCAGCTCTGCCCCTATCCGGCTTTACTACCATAAAAGGCCGTTCCTTTTCAAAGATCAAATTTCCCGGTTTTTACTACTGCTTAGCTATATAGCTGCGATAGTTCAGCTATACCTCTTTAACGACATCAAATGAGTACTAATACATCACCAAAAGGTCACCTGTATATCGATTGGATATTGAGGTGACCTTTTGGTGTACTTCTGGTGCCCTTTAAATATCGTTTTGGTTATATAGATGAGATATAGTCCGACTGTACCCGGGACGATGTAGAATGGTACCCGGAGCGGTGGCCATTACTGCAGGGCGAGCTATTTTACCGATGAGCCATTCAGACAAGTTAATTGAGCCATCCGGAGAATATTTATGTAGTTCTTTTGTGTAATTTTATACAATGAGGCATCCGACTGAAGTACTACCCGGCGTTATCTTTTACTCCCATCTCACATCCAAACGAAAGGAAATAGCAGCATTCCTGGCGCATAATACGCTTATAATGATGGTGTCCGGGCAGCTCACCTTCGAGACCGCCAGTCAGCAATTTTCAATACAGAAAGGCGATATACTGCTGGTGAGCAAAAACCAGGTAGCTCAACTCATCAAAACACCTTCCAGTGAAGGGGTCTATGAAACGATCGTCATTACGCTACATGAAGAATTGCTCAGAACCATTGCATTGGAAGAGCAAATTGACGTCCGGGAAAAATACACGGGGTCTCCATACGTGCTTATCCCGCCCAATGATTTTATGCAGGGATATTTTCAGTCGGTACTTCCGTATGTGCGCAACCCTGAAGGGAAAATAGCGGCTTCTATGGGAATGTTGAAAGTGAGAGAGGCTGTCACCCTGCTATTGCATGCGGTACCTGCGCTCAATAATTTATTATTCGATTTTTCGGCGTCCAGCAAAATCGATCTTAAGAAATTTATGCTGCGTAATTATCACCTGAATATACCCGTTGAAAAATTCGCCCAGTTGACAGGCAGAAGTCTGGCTGCATTTAAGCGTGATTTCAAAAAAACATTTGATGCCGCACCCAGACAATGGTTGCTGGAAAAAAGGTTGCTCGAAGCCCGGCACCTGATAGAAAAAAAGCGAAGAAAGCCTTCCGCTATCTACCTGGATCTGGGGTTTGAAAGCCTTTCACATTTCTCCCGTACATTCAAACAACAATTTGGCAAAGCCCCCTCTGAATTAGTCTAATTATAATTATTGTATTTTAGTGGCATGAAAAAGCAGTCGGTCGTAAACACCACAGCATTTTGTAAGACCAGGATACTGGCTATCAAGGATGCGATGGAGATCTTATCAGGGAAATGGAAATTCCATATTCTAGGTACCCTCATTGAGGGTAATAAACTGCGCTTTATGGACCTGCTCAGAGAAGTAGAAGGAATTGCCCCCAAAATGCTCTCGAAGGAACTACAGGACATGGAAATGAACAAGCTGATCATCCGTACTGTGTGCAACACAAAGCCGGTTACGGTAGAATATGAAATCTCCGAATATGGAAAAACCATTCGCCCTATCATTGATGAAATTGCCAACTGGAGCATTGCCTACCGCACTTCGCTGTTGAATAAATAGAGCGCGCCATTTTTAGTGTTCAATACTGTTAGCTCATTATCTCCGACTAATGTAGTGAGTTGTTGTGCTGCCTGCTGAAGGGTTGTCTCGCTAAGTTCAGCATATTCACGCAGGGTCAGGGTCGGATATTTTGTAAAGAGGCTTTTCCAGTCATTGGCATAAGTAGCCTTACATACCTGCGGAAATACCTTTCGAATACCGGCTTCAAAATCCGCATATGGTTTAAAACCATATACTCTTTCGGTGTTACTAATGATAATTGTCGGGAACCCTCTCACTCTCATCTTCCGGGCCAGCATCAGGTCTTCATTAAACAGGTCCTTTGCCTTTCCTTCGTAGTCTGTTTTGAGCTGTACAACGTCCAGCCCCGCCTGTAAACCGGCATGTTCCATATGCTCCCATCTGGTAATATTCTTCTGCTGCAGGAACACCATTTCACGCAGGATACGTAGGAAAGTAACGGCCCTTGTTTTGTCTTGCAACTGTGCAGCTTTGAAAGCAATGGAAGGAGGATAAGAGGAAGCCAGTGGATCAGTGAGCCAGATATCGCCATCTATGGGCATTTTATAATACCGGCTGACTTCATCCCAGTGGTGCGCTACATCAGCAGGTTTGCTGATACCACCACTGTTATAACTCCAGTCGGGCAATAAGCCACCCATATGATATTCTATTTCCACTTCGCTGCCATATTCCAGTTTTAATTTTCTTAACTGTGGCTCAATGCCCCAGCAGGAAGAGCAGATAGGATCTGTAAAGTAGATGATCTTAAGCTGTCTCTCTTTAGATGCGACAGGCTGGAAATCACCTCCCGTTGGTATTTCGCATATTCCGGTAACAGGATCGCATAGCAGCGGATTTGCATTGTTCATCGTTGGCGTTTTTGTTTGTCCCTGGCATTCCAGCACTATTACAGCGAGTATAGCACCCACTAAAAATCTGAAAGTCATTGTGATCAATTAATTCCCGGCAAACTTAACAAACGCTCAAAGTTTCGCTACTATGCATTCCCTTTATGTAACTAGTTCCCTCAAGGTAAGTACCTGTCCTTATGCATTGAAACACAATGCTTCTATCACATCCAGCACACCTGCTTCATTATTATCTTTTGCTGTGACAAAGTTGGCCGTCTCCAGGATCTTCGGATGTGCATTCTTCATCGCATAACTATATTTAGCGGCTTTCATCATTTCATAGTCATTCATGAAATCGCCAAATGCCAGCGTTTCCTCCGGACTGATGTTATTCAATTGCTGCAGCACCTGCAATGCTTCTCCTTTATTGGCGTCTTTGCGGGTTACATCTACCCAGAACGCACCACCAAGGGTCACTTTTAACCTGTCGGCAAATGGTTGGTAGTGCGGATAGGCGTGGTGTTCAGCACCGGGCAGATCGAGCACGGACATCTTCAGAACAGGATCTTCTACTTTTGTGAGATCTTCTACGATCCTGATATTCTTCTGGAAGACCAGCACCCGGTCAAGCAGCACCTTATCTTCTGTTTCCAGGTACCAGAAATCCTTGCCACAAAGCACCGGATAAGTGTCAGCGATCGCACGGGAAGTATTCACCAGTGCGGCAATTTCTTCAGGAGGTAGTGGTTTAGATAAGATCTCTCTCTTATCGTACATGATAAAGCTACCATTGTCTGATATGGCATATACATGTCCGAGTAAGGGCTTGAAATTTTCAGTGATGCTGAAATGTGGTCTGCCAGTGGCAATACCCAGCTTCACTCCTTTCTTTAACAGTCGGGTGGCTATGTCCCAAAAACGCGGTGGTACTTCGTGGTTATCGTTCAGTAAGGTACCGTCGAGATCTGTTACTACTAATTTAATCATGGGGCGAAGTTACTATCTTTCAACATATGCTTTGTCATAGGTTTTATCGATTATACCAGTATACAATTGGAGAGCACGATACACGAAGAAAACACGATCACCTGGTCGCTGATGCCAAATTATCCCAATACAAGCCCTCTCTACCGCTTTCGGACGTATAAAATATCAAGTCTTTAAATTAATTGTCAAGTTTACACCTATTTTAACCTCATGGGGTATTTATAATACCGGTGTTTTGTATATTTACTTTCACAACAACTTTGCGTTGAACACGACAAACGTGCAAATTATCCGGCGATAACGCGGGCTACTTTGCATACGTCCTGTATGATGGTCAGCGTGTAAATAATTGCCCGGATGGAAACTAAACGAGACGTCAACAAATTCCATGATATGTCAAAACGAATGTTACTATGCCTCTTCATGTCCGTCATTGCAGGCAATGAAGCTTTCTCTCAGAAAAATGATGTGCCTGTAAAAAGCCCGGATAGCCAGCTATCTGTGAATGTCCAGTTGCGGGAAGGAAAGGCATATTATACGGTGCGTTATGCAGGCAGGCCGATACTGGAGTCTTCTCAATTAGGACTGGTGAGCAGCCTGGGTGATTTTTCGCAACAACTACAATGGGCCGGCAACAGGAAGAAATCTGTGCAGGAGCAATACTCGCTGGACAGAGGTAAAGTAAGTAAGGTAAATTACAGGGCCAATGAACTGGTTTGTGCATTTACCAATGCCGCCAAAGATACTTTAGAAGTGTTGTTCAGGGTAAGTAACCGGGATGTTGCTTTCTCTTACCGTATTCCTCAGAATGGAAAAGGGGCTGTAGCCTGCACCATAGAAAAGGAAGTAACAGGTTTTGATTTTCCTGCAGCTACCACCACTTTTATTACCCAGCAGGCTTTACCAATGACAGGCTGGAAGAGAAGCAAACCTTCGTATGAAGAACCGTATTCTATTGAAGAAGCTGTAGGTGTTCCTTCACAGAATAAAGTGGGTTATACTTTTCCTGCATTATTCCATGTAGCGGGTAAGTCATGGGCATTAGTGTCTGAAACGGGTGTAGCCGACAATTACGTGGGTAGCCGTTTAAGTGAAGGCACGACAGATGGGTTATATACGATTCAATTTCCGCAACCCGGTGAAAATAACGGGCAGGGGCCGGTTACTGCAACAGCCACTTTACCGTTCCAGACTTCCTGGAAAACTATTACTGTAGGTAACGATCTCAGACCAATAGTAGAATCTACGGTAGCAACAGATGTGGTAAAGCCGGTTGTGACATCTGAAAAGATCTTTACACCCGGCCGTGCTACCTGGAGCTGGATCATCTGGCAGGACAGCAGTGCCAATTACAATGACCAGGTAGCCTATATTGACCTGGCAGCTAACCTGAAAGCGGAGTATGTACTGATTGATGTACTATGGGATCAACTGATCGGAAAAGAAAGAATGGCCGAATTAGCCCGGTATGCAGCATCTAAAGGTGTTGGACTGATACTTTGGTATAACAGCAACGGGCAATGGAACGATGCGCCTTATACGCCGAAAGATCGCATGAATGAACGAAGCGTACGCAGGGAAGAAATGGCATGGTTACAAAAAATAGGCATCAAGGGTTTAAAAGTAGATTTCTTTGGCGGTGATAAGCAGGTAACAATGCAGCTATACCATGATATATTGGAGGATGCGGCGGCGTTTGGGTTGATGATCAACTTCCATGGCGCGACACTGCCAAGGGGCTGGGAAAGGATGTATCCGAACTGGGTAAGCAGTGAAGCAGTGCTGGCATCGGAGAACCTGGTATTCCAGCAGTCATTTTGCGATAACTATCCGCAGACGGCCACCATCTACCCTTTTACGCGCAATGCAGTGGCACCGATGGATTTTGCACCGGTGTTCCTGAATAAACGACTAAGCCGTACACAACAGCATGGATCATTCAGACGTACAACAGATGCTTTTGAGATGGCGACAGCAGTCTTGTTCTTCTCACCGGTACAACATTGGGGATTAACACCAGACAACCTGCAGGGTGAACCGGAATACCTGCTGGATTTTATCAGGCAGGTACCCACTACCTGGGATGAGACAAAACTCATCGATGGTTATCCTGGTAAGTATTGTGTAATTGCCCGCCGTAAAGGTACAAAGTGGTATGTAGCGGCTGTGAATGGGGAACTGCAGGATAAAACGATTACAATAGCATTACCGATGCTGGCGAATAAAGCCGTGTCAATTATCAGGGATGGCGAAGGGTCTTCTTCAGTATTGGAGCGACAAAAGATCGGTACAACACTGACGATCACGTTGAAAAAAGCGGGTGGTGCGGTAATATTTAATTAATACAGGTGCTGAAAGCAAGTCGTCTCAGAAATACCCAGGTTTGTCATCAACGGGGCACCCGCTGTTAACAGGGCCAGGGTGTAACACCCATCATAGTTATAGCTATCCGGGCATAAAAAGGTCTGCATTGGTAAACAATGCAGACCTTTTTATGCCCGTGCGTTTACAACTGTATCAACAGGAATTATGCATAGCAACTTTTGTGCATTCTATGCCTTCAATGTGTCCAGATAATCTTTTAACTGCTTCAGATAAAGAAGATAAGGGCCCCTGCTATTCTCCAGTTTGCCGAAATTGCGCACACCCCAGTACCCTGACATGACAAACATTGTGACTTGTTTCGCATTGACATTTTTGCGCACTGTTCCATTCTTCTTTCCTTTTTCGATACTAGCTACCATCAATTTTGTCCACTCTGCTGTTATTTCGTTCAAGGCTGTATTAAAATCTGCATTCCACGGAGACATTTCGCTGGCAAAGTTTGCCACCGGGCAACCGTATTCTACTTTGAGAAATTTTTCTTCGATGAGTAGATGATGAATCAGGTTATAAATTGCTTCCAGTGGTGGAGCATCGGTTTTCAACGGGTCCATGAAACTTTTTTGCAGGGAGGGCTTCATCAGCTCATTGATGATAGCGAGCCCCATTTCATCTTTATTTTTGAAATGGTAGTAAAAGGCACCCTTCGTCACCTCGGTGGTGGCAATGATATCGTCGATACTGGTGGTTTTATACCCTTTTACATATATCAGTTCGAAAGCTTTTTCTAAAATATTGATCCGCGTTGCCGCTGCCTTTTTCATCCGGAAGATTTTTAAAATTAACCAGTCAGTCCCTGACATTCAAATCCACTCTCATTCTGGAGCATGGTAATTGGCTGTACAATTTCGGAATTAATTTTTATACCTGGTGCATTATCACAATCTTCCGGATTAAAATTCCACCCGGCGGCGGGCGATACTTAATGCGGATGTAGTTTGAGCAGGCGAAGGAGCGTTTCCAATTGAATAATCGTTCTAAAACCTGCTATCATTTCCAGGATGATTGGGTTGATCAACGTTCATTTTGCAGGTCTTTGATATACTGTTTCACCAGTTGTAATCCTTCTGCGTGAATCATGGTAGTACCTATCTTAGGCATATGGAATTCGCCCATGGTCGTCATTCTGATAATTATTTGCTGCCTGTTAAATTCAATCCCTGTCTGATCGTAAGGTGTGAAATATCCGAGCTTCAATGAAGTGTGCGCAGCCATACCAGTTGACTGATGGCAATGTGCACAATTGATATCGAGGTAAGCCCTGGCTCTTGCGGTGACAGGTAGTGTTGTATCGTTATAGTCCGGCAAAGATGCAATTGAAGAGAGATCTGCCTGTTCAAAAATTCCTTTTTTCATGAGCCAGGAGAGCTGGTTTTGCCGGATGCCGTCCCTGCTGACAGTGATGTTCAGGTTGGCAGCTTTGGGGCCAATGGGACTCAGCGCATTACCTGACCGATGGCAGGAAGCGCAGTCACTTTGCCCTGGAATTCTATATGCTGTCGTCTTGTGCTTTCCTATATTCACATGTACAATAGCCCCTTCGGTCAATAAGGTTGCATCCTGCTGATCTTCCTGCCAGCGGTAAGTGGCTGCGTTCCATTGATGATCTTTCAATAGCAGCAGGCGGGTTTCAATAATCTGCCTGTTGGTATCTTCCGTATAATAGAACGTTTTGGCGATAATAGTACCTTCCGGGAAGATGGGCAGGCTATCACCGCGCAGGATCACCTTTTTGCCGGCAGGAAGTTTCAGCAGACGTTGTTTTTCGGCATAATCTGTAAACAAAGCAGACGCGATTTCAATAATCGTAACGCCTTCTGCCGGCACCAATGCAGTTTTGAACAAGCGATATGCAGAAAGGCGCTGCTCAAAGGCAATATGGTTACTGATCACTGCCGGCGTGTGATTGCAGGCGATAGTGATCAGCAGTACAAGCACCGCATAACATTTACCTTGTTTCATTCTTTTCCTGTGGGGCAAGGATGTATTTGTCTATATAGAAGGTGCCAAATGGAATAATACACGCCAGTAAAACTTTCCAGGATGTTTCAGCAAATTTCCACCGGTAGGTCACTCCCACACTTAGGGTAGTGATCACAAATAAGGTGAATAACAATCCATGCACAGGTCCTATAAGTTTCACCAAGGCAGGCTGCCCACCCATGTATTTTAATGGTACGGCGATGAACAGCAGTATGATCAGGGAGATCCCTTCGAGAAATGAGATGATCCTTAGACGTCCTATAGGCGTCTTAAAAAGTCGTAACATAATATTCATTAAGATTTAAAATGACCGGAAATATGGCCGGTTAGCCAGCGGCGAAAACGGCCATGGTATGGCAATTAATATGATCAATAGCGCTAATGAAAACCATATTAATATCGTTTGAAACTTTAGTTTATCCGTCTCCATTCTTTTTGCTTTTGCGGATCCGATCGTAAGGATCACAATTGCACTCACCATTAGAAGGATATGCAGGTAACGGAAGAAAGTATGCTCACTTATGTATTCAGATGAAGAGACTTCAGGTACATTGTATTTAACAACGGGGCTTATTAAATACAGGTAAAGGCCCAGTAGTAATTGTATATGAGCAATGGTGGCAGTCAGGTGTCTGACGGTGTTGTTCAACGGGCTGAAAACCTTACGGAAGCGAAGTCCGTTCCAGGCCATGACAATAGCATAGACAAGGCTTATGAGCACGAGGTACCGGTTGATGGAATGTAATATCAGGAATGTCTGATGCATTGATAATTTTTATTGACAAAGCAAAAGTAAACAAAAAACATACTAAGTAGTATGTTTTTTAAAAAAGTTTCTTTTGAGGCAATAAAAAAGGCAGCGTTTCCGCTGCCTGGTATGATTAAAACATTCAACTAAACTTATAGACTGATAGGTTCACTTTGGGGCAATGCATATTCCTGTTTTTCCTTTTTGTTGCAAAGCTGGCCCCATCTCAAACAGGTAGCCCCCCACGAAAAACCGGCGCCGAAGGTAGTGATCAGCAAGTGCTGACCAGGCTTGAAATCTTCGGCAAAGTCCCACAATACCAACGGTACTGTTGCGGAGGTGGTATTGCCGTATTTTTCTATGTTGATCTTAACTTTTTCGAAAGGGATATTGAGTCTTTCGCTCACTGCCTGAATAATTCTCTTATTAGCCTGGTGAGGGATGACCCAGTCAATTTCCTCTTTATCGAGGTCATTGAGGTCGAGTACTTCGCTGGAGGCAGAAGACATGGCTTCAACTGCATTTTTAAATACCAGGGCGCCATTTTGCCTGATGTAGTGAGACCTGTTCTCAATAGTTTCGGCGATGGCCGGGAAACGGGATCCGCCGGCTTTGACCATCAATGATTCTGTTCCTCCCCCGTCGGTCTTCATTACACTTTCCATCACGCCATAGTCTTCCGTGGTTGGTTCGAGTAATACGGCACCTGCGCCATCTCCGAAGAGGATGCAGCTGTTCCGGTCTTTATAATCAACGATAGAGCTCATTTTATCTGCCCCTACGACAATGACTTTTTTATACCGGCCGCTTTCGATCAGGCTGGCGCCGGTGGTGAGCCCAAACAGGAAGCCGCTGCAGGCGCCATTCAGGTCAAAACCAAAGGCATTGATAAGACCACTTTTTTTACACACGAGGCTACTGGCAGGTGCAAGTAAATGGTCGGGGGTGGCAGTGGCCAGGATGACCGCTTCGATCTCTTCAGGCTTCACCTTATAATTATCAAGTAAATTCTGAATCGCTGACGCTGCCAGGTCTGAGGTAGCTTCATCTTCTGCATTTGCAATACGCCTTTCTTCTATACCTGTGCGCTGCCTGATCCATTCATCGGAAGTATCTACAATTGTCGATAAAAACTGGTTGGTAAGTACTGTCGAGGGTACGTAGCCTCCAAGTGCGCTGATGGTAGCTCTGATCTCCTTTCTCATTTTTCTTTAATCTATCACAGAAATTTGGGATGCAAAGGTAATTTAAAGTAAAAGCAGTTGAGTTTTTTTTTGCGAAATTTAGCCCAGACGTGACAAACTCATTGATTTTAATAATTTATATATGAAATTTATTATCTAAAGGGATTGTTTCCAGTGGAAAAAATATCGCAATATTGCGATTTAACTGATATTCCCGGCTAATAATTAAACTTTTCCACCCGGTCATCGGCAGTTACTTCATTAATCAGCAACCAATGTTTTTGGGTATCTCCCTGTACCTGCCAGGAGAGCATATAGCAGTCCCCGTCTTTTTCTTTCTTGGTAGGTTTGAACTTCAATCCATATTTGACAAGGGCCAGTTCGAATGTTTCACCTGAATATTCATGGCTCCTGAAAACGATCGTATATTCGACCGATTTATGATGCAGGTCTATCTGGCGCTCGATATATGGTAGCAGGACCAGGATGACCAGGATGAATACGGAGGCACAACCTGCAGCAAAATAATAACCGCCCCCGATACCCATGCCGACAGCCGATACTGTCCATATAGTGGCCGCGGTCGTAATGCCATTCACCCGGTTTTCTCCCCGGAAGATCACCCCGGCTCCTAAAAACCCGATCCCGGTGACGATATTAGCGGCTATACGATCAGGGTTGGCGCCCCCTAACGTGGAAGAGATAAGGGTGAAGAAACAGGAGCCAATGGAGATCATGATCATTGTCCTGAAACCGGCAGATTTACTCCGGTACTCCCTTTCAATACCCACCAATCCACCCCATACTGCTGCCAGCAGAAAGCGTAAAAAAATCTCTTCGTTCATAACCTATCTGATATCTGTTATTCTGCAGGGTATATCAAAATCTTCTGAAAGGTAGTAGATGGAGCAAACACGGTGGTAACCGTCAGCCACGATCAGTCTTTCATTTCGGACCAGTAGTACTGGCGACAGCTTCTTTCCGGATCTTACCTTTTCGATATTTTCTTTCACATGGACATTATCAGCAGGCAATAAGGGCAGCTGACTGGCACGTAAAATATCTTTTGCCTTCTTTAATACGGTCTTTTCTTTTTTCAGTTCGGACACGATCTTCTGTACCCTGTTTTTGGGCAACAGGAGGTCAAGGTAGTCTGCTGCTGCAGGATAATTACTGTCTCGCGGATTCCTGAGCCAGATTTTAGTATCTAATTTTCTGTCTGCCATGGATATTAGCAATTAAAGCAGGAATTTAAGGAGTTTAACAGACTAAATGCAGGAATAGTTTGGGCAAGGGATAAAAAAGGCGCCACAAATGTGACGCCTCTTCCTAAAAACGGGCATTTTCAAACAAACATGGATTTATTTCGCTACTAATTGATGAATCTTTTCAAGGATCACCGCCTCATATGTTTCTAACCGCTCCTGGCTTTTTCTTCCTCCACCGAAATGTTCACTGATCACATAGTTTTTTATGAACTGGCTTTTTCTTGCACCGATGGCATACCGCCAGCTACCGCTTTCACTACTGGTAAAGATGACAACCTCATCAAGGGGGATAATCTTCTTTCCTTTTTCAAAGCGTGTGTTTTTAAAGACAGCTTTAGCCCGTGCATCGAAGGTATAACTGGTATCCGCCTTTATAAATATTTCGTACAGGCTATACACAACACCATAAGCCATGATAACATACAGTGACGCCCATATTTCCTTCGCTATAAGATCGCGGAAAAAGAACAGGATAATTGCAGCCGGAATAATACCGGCAATAACCAGCCGTGCGGTGCGAACTGCAGGTTTGTATGGATATATCACCAGCGAATCACTGGTTTCTTCTATTTGATATCTTTCCCGGATGTCCATATTTCTTCAATCTCGTTGAGTACATTTTGCATAGCACGGATCGTAAAGCCTTGTGCAATGGTCAGGGTCTTCTCCTTGCCATTTTTTGTGAAACAGATATTTAAGGAAGTGTTGGTGATGATAAAAGAATGCCTCACACTTGCCAGTTCAAAACTTACAAAATCGGCAAACGGGATAGTGGTAGCAGCACTGAGCAAACCGCTTTTTAAAAAGAACGCCTGCTGGTCCAGATCGATCACTACACGTTTCAGAAAAATGGCGGCGATAAAAAGGATGGTAAGGATACCGCAGATCCAGGTCAGCCCCGGGAGGTGAGCATACACACCGCCGACGGCGGCTGCCGCCAGTAATATGATGACGACCAGGCTAAATCCATGCTGTCCCTTCATGATATACTGACTTCCGTTTTTGGTAAAGTATTTCAGTTCTTTCATAAATCCATTTTTAAGCCGTCAATAATCAGTTCTGTGCATCTCATGGTAAGATACATGGTTGAATAGTCGTTGGTGATCTGATCGGTCAATCCATCCATGACAGCGGACTTAAACTCCATTTTCCGGGTGGGCAATTTACCGTAAGTATCGGTGGTAACGATCTGACCATCCAGTCCGTTTTTATTTTTTATAAAAGCGCGGATAATTTGAATTGCAGGTTTATCAAAATTAATCGCCAGGTTAAAGTTCCTTACCGGCAGATCTGAAGAATCAACTGCATAGCTCTGCCTGGAGTAGGCCATAGAAGCAGACGTTAGCGTCGACACGATTGTTTCACTTCCCTGCTTTACGATTAATTCAATCTTCATACGTCTATCATCCTGCTGGGCGCTGGCTACTTGTCCGAACAATACAAAAAGAGGTAACAACCAGAGTAATCGCCTATTTTTCATAAAGATATATTTCCTGCAAGGTTAGCATTTGAAGGCTGAATGCTGCGGGTACAATTGGCAATTGGTCAGATTAAATTTGTGTTTGGCAGCATGTGGCTGGCAGCAGAAAATCTAATATTTTCATTAAAAACTAGTTGTATTTTAGTCTCTATGTTATTAGATCGTATTGTGCTGTTTTTTTGTTGTCTGCTTTTATCGACTCCCGGGGTAATGGCACAGCAAAGATCTATCTCCGAAGAAATGGCCAATGAGGGCTATGACCTGCGTTTTGCTGATACGGCCCGTAGTATCAGGTTGGAGCGGGCTGCACTTGAAAAAGCAGTGAATAAGGCCGATGAAGCTATCTGTCATGCATATATTGCATTGACGTATCGGCGTTTACTGAACCTGGATAGTTTTTCTCTACATGCAAATGTGGCATATTCTTTAGCGGAGCAAGGTAAAAGCAACAGGGCAAAAGCATACACATCGTGGACGATGGGTGTACTGAAGACGTATATAGAAGATAACGAGAGTGCAATCACCTATTTACTGAAAGCATATGACTTATTTTCACAGTCAAAAGATTATGATCAGTGTGCAAAAATTGGAGCTGATATTTCTTACCTGTTTTTCCCGGCGTCTCCTGTCAAAGTAAGGAAGTATGCGAACGAGGCGCTTGATTATGCTATGAAGGCAGGTGATGCGGAAAGCCTTTTGCATGCAAGATTAGCGGTGGGCGGCTATATGAGGGATGAGATGCCGGGGAATGATACGCAGCGTTGGAAATCGGTACTGGATTTTCTCATCTCAACAGTAGTACTGGCAGAAAAAGACTCCGCGAAAATTGTAAGCAAGAGTAATATAGGTGTGGCCTATATCAACCTGGCGGATGTAATTTATGCGGGGCCTCCACCAATAGATGAAAGTGAGTTTCTCTCAAATCTGAACAAGGCAAATACTATTGCAAAGCGATATGGGTTGAAAAATATATACCGGAATTCCATCGGGCTGAAAGGACAGTATTTTATGAGGAAGGGGGATTTTCATACCGCAGAAAAGCTCTTTAAGGAAGGCATCGCCTATCAGGCCACCATACCGTACAAAGATAATTACCTGATGTCCAGCTTTTACAACAGCTTGAAGGAACTGGCGATCAGGCAGGGGGATTACAAAGCTTATTTTGGATATGATACTTTCTATACGAAGTATAACCAGCTGCGCACAGAAGAGTCTACACAGAAGATGCTGCAGTATGCAGATGCCCGGTTTGAATCGGAAAAAAAGCTGACACGGATCCGGCAACTGGAAGACGATTACAAATTGCAGCAGAAGAATAAATTTCTTGGGTATGGCATAGCAGGCATCTTATTTATCGGGCTTGTGTTTATGTATCGATCCTATTATTTCCGGCAGCGGTATTATCAGAACAGGGAAGATTTCCTGCGACAGGAACAATTAAATACCGCGTTGAAGATGGAATTGATGGAAAAAGAAACGATGGAGAATTTAGCAAAGCGATTATCACTGGAAAGGCGGTTGCTGGGATCGCAAATGGATCCGCATTTCATATTCAATGCACTGGGCAATATCCAGAGTATGATCCTGCAAAAAGAAACAGGGCCGGCGGTGAGTTATCTTGGAAAATTTGCGAAATTGACAAGGGAGGTCCTGGAACATTCACGTATGGAAAGTATTTCGCTGGAAGATGAGATCATTACATTACGGCACTATATTGAGTTACAGCAGCTACGCCTGAACAATTCGTTTACATACAGGATAGAATGTAACGAAGAGGTAGACCGGAGTACGTTAATACCTCCCCTATTGATACAGCCTTTTGTAGAAAACGCAGTGGAGCATGGATTAAAACCGGTTATGTATAAGGCGGAAGGTGTATTGATCATTCACTTCAAAGAGGACAGCGAGCAGCAATACCTGATCTGCACCGTTACAGATAATGGCATAGGATTAGCAGCATCCAAACAACGCAAAACAGTGAATGATACACATCGTTCGATGTCTACGATCATCACAGGTGAACGCCTGGCACTGATGCAACAAGGGCATCCGGATGCAGGTTTTGAGATATCTGACCGTACGGATGGTAGCGGTTGTATCGTAAAATTAAGAATACCAATAAACTGATATGTACAAAACCATTATTATTGAAGACGAACATCGCATAAGAGAGGCATTGTCCATTATGCTGGAAATGGTAGCGCCCGAAGAGGTGCAGCTCATTGGTTATGCGGAGAATGTGGACAATGCGAAGAAGTTGATCGACAGGCTGAAGCCTGATCTTGTCTTTATGGATATTATGCTGACTGATGGTACGGCTTTCGATGTATTGCAGGGTTTGACACATCGTTCATTCCATTTGATATTTACGACGGCTTATGAGCAGCATGCCGTTCGTGCCTTTAAGTACAGTGCGATCGATTACCTGTTAAAGCCGATAGACCCTGCGGATCTTAAACTGGCAATAGAGCGCATTGGAGAATTGAAGGAACGGGTCATGGCGGAGAATCAGATCAGTGAATTGCAGCAGAACATGGCAAAGACACCGGATAAGATTGTATTGCCTACCCAGGAGGCAATGTACGTGGTGAAACTGGATCAGATCGTTCGGTGTGAGACGTCGGGATCTTACACCCGGTTCTACATTGCAGATGGCAGGGAGATTATTGTATCGAAGCCGATGAAAAGTTATGAGGAGATACTGGTGGCGCCAGACTTTTTCAGAATCCATCATTCGCACCTGATTAACATTAATTGTATAGAAAGTTATTCCAGAGAAGGGATGGTCAGGATGAATGACAAGACGGAGGTACCGATCGCGAGGGCCAAAAAAGATCCTTTCTTCAAACTGATGAAGGAAGGATTGTAAAGGGAAAGTGACCAAATACCAATCAAAATACACAGGTAGTAAAGTGGAGGTTTTAGTTGGAGATTGCCTGCTTATTTTTGAGCAATCAATATACTAATATGAATCAGAAAACACTTTCTATCTTAAGTTATGTAACGATCATTGGTTGGATTATTGCTTATGTAAAAGGTAAGGAACTGCAACCTAAAAATGATCTTGTCACCTATCACCTGGAGCAGGGTTTAGGATTTTTCATTCTGAGTATCCTTGTAAATGTAATTCTTTCAGTAGTAGTGTTTATGGTACCTGCGCTTGGCATACTCAACTATTTGTCTTTAGTGCTGTTGGTATTGTGGGTATTCGGGATTATTAATGCGGTAAATGAGCAGAAGAAACCTATACCATTAGTAGGTGCGATGTTTGAAAATAAGTTTGGTTTTTTAGCGTAAGTATTATTCAGTTTTTAGTCTGATAGCCGTTAGCCCCAATGAAAAGAGTCTGTATCTTTCAATTGATACAGACTCTTTTTTATTGGGGCTTTATAAAATTCCAGGCGGGCAGTTTCACCTATGATTTATCTGTTTTTTTGTGTACTTTGATTGGCATATAAAATTATAGTAATGAGAGTATTTTTAATAGTATTCCACGTTTTGTTCTGTACAACGTCTTTAGCCCAGGTTGCCAAGTTACCCACTCAATGGACAAAAGCTGCGATGGCAGCTACGGTGCCTTTTCCTGAATACCCGAGACCACAGCTGGAGCGGCGGGAATGGATGTGTTTGAACGGGAAGTGGGATTATATAGGTGGCAGGCAGGTGGCGAGTGCATTGAACCCGGTTAAGCCGATTGATTTTAGTGGTAAAGTAGCGCAGATCCTGGTGCCTTATTGTCCGGAGTCGGTACTTTCAGGCATTCAGCGGGACCAGGAGATGAATATGTGGTACCGGAGGACGTTTGAGATTCCGGCGGCATGGAAAGGGAGGCAGGTAATAGTGAATTTTGAAGCGGTGGACCATGATGCGACGGTATTTGTGAATGGAGAGAGAGCGGGCACGCATGCGGGTGGGTATAGTTCATTTCATTTTAACATTACGAAGTTTTTGAAAGCCGGGGTTAATACGATTGTGGTGGCGGCCCATGATCTGAATGACGGGCGGACGCCTGCGGGAAAGAATGGGCCGCGCGGGGATTATACTTTTACGTCGGGGATATGGCAGAGTGTGTGGTTAGAGCCGGTGAGTGAAAGCTATATCAGGGGAGTGAAGTTATTGCCTGATGTGGCGAATGGTAGATTGGAGGTAGTGGTGGATGCCGGGGGAGATATGAGTAAAGGTGCTGGCGTGGGTGTTGGTGCAGGAAAACTAGCTGGTGGAGCAGCGGTGAAGGTAATGGTATTGGATGGCGGAAAAGAAGTGGTGTCAACTGCTGGCGATGCAGGTATGAAATTATATGTGCCGATAAAGGATGCGAAGTTATGGGCACCGGATCATCCGTTTTTATATGACTTAAAGATAACATTGCGTGATGATAAGGGAAAGGTAGTAGATGAAGCAGGTAGTTACTTTGGGATGAGGGATATTAAATTGGGAAACGTGAATGGGGTGGTAAGGCCCTTGTTGAATAATCAGTTTGTAATGCAGGTGGGGCTATTGGACCAGGGGTATTGGCCGGATGGGATTCTAACCGCCCCGACGGAAGAAGCCTTGAAATATGATATAGCATTTACAAAGAAAGCGGGTTTTAATCTGATCAGGAAGCATATGAAAACAGAACCCAAGCGCTTCTATTACTGGGCAGATAAGATGGGACTGCTGGTTTGGCAGGATATGCCGGCTATCTGGTACCAGGATGAGGATACAGCAAGAACAAGGAGTAATTTCAGAAGGGAGTTGACGGAGATGATAAGTGAGCTGTATAATGCCCCATCGATTGTGACATGGGTACCGTTCAATGAAAACTGGGGAGCGTTTGATGTAAAGGAGATAACGGCGTGGGTGAAAGCGTTGGACCCCTCAAGGTTGGTAAATGGGAATTCTGGTTTCAATAATAACCCGGAGTATCAGAAGGCAGCAGGCGATCCTGGGAATGGAGATTTTGTGGATACCCATATATATGTCGGCCCGTACGGCGCTTCGGTACCGGATGATAAGAGAGCCGCGTCACTGGGTGAATTTGGAGGTGTTGGATTGTTTGTGAGGGGACATATGTGGCCGGTAGAAAATAATGCCTATGCCTATGAGGCAACAAAGGAGCAACTAACGGACAGGTATATTCTTTTGATGGACGAGGTAGAGCAGTTGATGCGGTATAAGGGTTTGAGCGTAGCGATTTACACGCAGACGACAGATGTGGAACACGAGGTGAATGGGATGATGACATATGACAGGGCGGTGGAGAAGATGGATACAAAGAAAGTGAAGGAGGTGAACGAGGCCGTGATCCAGGCGGGACATACGTTGAAATAACCGGTTTCCATTGAAATGGCCCCTGTGAAACCGGGATTATTTTGCAGTTGGATTGGTAACTGGTTCTCCCAGCTTGGCGTTTGGTACATTTGATTTTTTGCCCGCTTTATAATAAAATAATTTCAGTGAAATCTTAAAACGGTATTGGGTAAACACCTACATTTATTCAATACCCTAAACGATTACACTAGTTATGACCAATTCAGAGAAAGCATTACAGGCATTTAAAGATAGCAATTTCAAAGAGGCCGCAAACATATGGATAAATGGTTATTGTTTGCCGGAAGACAATGCCACCCTTCGTTATATTTTCAATATTTGTCAGGGTAAAGCAGATGCAGATATATATGCCCTGTTAGGATTTATTTATCTCGATCACAGTGAGGTTTTTACCATTGACAGGCAGGCTGCACTGCTACAGGTAGTCAGCTGGAGCAAACAGGGGCTGGCGCTAGACCCACAGCATTATCTATGTTCGCGTCATGCGGGTTCTGCATTGTACTGGCTGGAAGATTATGAAGGGGCCAGGAAATATTATGAACAGGCAATAGCCATCTCCCCTGCTCCGACATTGCAGGTCCGCTTGTTTAAAATCTCTGGCAGCGATGATTATAACAAGTTGCAGATTGATATGAATGGCATTATTGCGATGGAATATTATAATGCCGGGGTGGAGATAAATCGCATTACCTGCATGATTGAGAATGCATATCTGAATGAGTTGAAGTTCCAGTTATATGAAAGAGCATATACATTATATGAAGATTGCCTGGTGAAGGGGACCGGCCATCCGTTGAATCATGATGAGCATACATTTGCCATGTGTTGTAATAACCTGGCTATAGAACTAACGGCAAGGGATGAATATGCACGTGCTATCAGCTGTTTGAATACGGGCATGCAATTCAGTTATTTCCAGGCATTGCTTGAAAACAGGTTTTATGCATATGAAGCAAATGGTCAGGTAGAAGAAGCGTTTGGAGATGCGATGAAGCTGTTTGACGACTTTGAAGATGGGATCTATAGTTTGTTGTATTTCCGGCTGGTACAGACGATCTGTAAATATTATAAGCAGACTGGCAATGATGAGGAACTGATTGAATGGGCCAATGCTGCATTAGAAGGCTTTATGGAGCTGCCGGCAGACGAACAGGGTGATCCTTTTATTTTGCGGTATTACAGCAATATTATGATGTATAAGGCCAATGCTGAGGTGGCAGCGGGTACTTATGACGGGGAGCAATATGAGGAAGCCCAGGATCAGACACTGATGAATAATCCAACAGACCCTACATTGATTATCAACAGGGCCATGCTTTTTAATAATGAGGGCAATCCGGAGAAGGCATTGGCCTGTTATGATCAGGCAATACATTATGCTACACAACAAGATAATCCTCATTCATTACGCGTCGCTCATTATAATAAAGGGCACCTGTTATTGACGAAATTCAACGATGCCGCTGCTGCACTGGGACATTTTGTGCAGATAGATGAGATCGGGCTGGCAGATTTCTGGTCATTGTATTGGTGTGCGCATTGTTGTTATGAATTGCAGGAGAATGAGGCATGCCTGATATTTACAGACCGCGCTATTGGATTGTTGGAGGCTACTGAGGGAGTACATGAGGAGGTAGTGTCTCTTTTGTATGGCTATAAGGGTACTTCACTATTTGACCTGGAAGATTATGCGGGCGCGCTGGAGAGTTATAGGAAAAGCCTGGAATACGCCGAAAATCAGATGGTAAGGGAGAATATGAATAGGATATTGGCGATGTGATGACATTTCAGGGGGATGTATCAATAATCAGGCAATGTTCTGCGCATTTGATAAAACGATACATTCCCGGCAGATAGGCTGAATAAAAAGGAGCCTGTGTCTCTTATATCTGAAATGCCCCCAAAGGTGTACAAAACCCTTTGGGGGCATTTTTATGGAAACACCCACTTAGATTAATTGTTCATGCAATATACGTTCCTGTTATAATTACAGGCTCCAGTCTACTGGTTCGATGCCTGCTTTGACCAGTAGTTCGTTGGTTTTGGAAAAGTGGCGACAGCCGAAGAAGCCTTTATCTGCACTGAAAGGCGATGGGTGGGCTGCTTTCAGGATGTGATGTTTGGTGGCATCGATCAGGACTTGCTTGTCCTGTGCAAAACGTCCCCAAAGAATAAAGACAACGTCTTTTTTAAGATCAGACACTTTTCTGATAACAGCATCGGTGAAATTTTCCCAGCCGGCTTTGGAGTGGGAAGCGGGTTCATTGGCACGAACGGTGAGGAATGCGTTGAGGAGGAGAACACCATGTTCAGCCCACTTGGTGAGGTTCCCTCCCTTCGGGATTGGAAGTCCCAGGTCGGCATGTAGCTCTTTAAAGATGTTCACGAGGGATGGAGGCGGTTTTACGCCGTCCTGTACCGAAAAGCATAAACCATGTGCTTGTCCGGGGCCGTGATAAGGGTCTTGTCCTAATAAAACTACTTTCACTTTATCGAACGGCGTTTTTTCGAACGCATTGAAAATCAAGTTACCGGGAGGGTAAATAGTGCGGTTAAGTGCCTTTTCCTGTTTGAGGTGGAGGGCGATTTGCTCAAAGTAAGATTTTTGGAATTCATCCTTTAAAATGTCTTTCCAACTTGCTTCAATTTTAACGTCCATAATTTTTTTTAAATTTTGAATGGCAAAAATTTGTTTTATCAAGGGAATTTTCACTAGATTTGCACTCCCAAATGAAACGGTAAATATACGGGAAATTTGGAAAACGGATCGGTAGCTCAGCTGGATAGAGCAGCTGCCTTCTAAGCAGCAGGTCATTGGTTCGAATCCAATCCGGTTCACGAAAGAAAAAGTTAAAAGCCGCCATAGTGGCGGCTTTTCCTTTTTGGTAGCTATTCTATATACCTTCAATAACACGAGTTAACCTTGTCCAACCCCTTCCATCCCACTCATTACATTTACAATACATTTACAACGCACATTTACAATTTTACAATTATGGCCATAGCCTGGGTTATGCTCAAAACGCATCTAAAGAAAAAAAATGGCACCTACCCGATATGTATCAGACTGGCTGAAAAAACAAAAGCTGGTCAGGTACCGGCTTACTATCCACTAATCTTTACAGCATTGTTCAATCTATCTGCTACGTTATCCCAATTAATAATATTAAAAAGGGTATCCACGAAATCCTGGCGCTTATTTTTGTATTTCAGGTAATAAGCATGCTCCCATACATCAATTACCAGTAGCGGTATCGCTCCCCATTGTAGCAGCTTTTCATGGTTTTCACATTGAATTACTGTTAGCCCGCCTGTATATGGCTGGTAAGCCAACACACCCCATCCATTGCCGTCTATATTTTTGGCGGTGGCAGCGATATAACTTTTTAAGCGGTCATAACTGCCAAAACTTGTTTCGACTTTTTTCAATAACTGCCCGCCCGGTTCGGTCTTCTTGTTCGTAAGGTTTGTCCAGAAGATTGTATGCAACAAATGACTGCTGAAATGATAGGACAGCTTTTTTGTCCAGAAATCTACTGTTTCCAGACTATTGTCAGCAATTGCTTTATTAATCATCTGTATGTCCTTATTAGCTCCCTTAACAGCACCTCCGTGGTGAAAATCATGATGCAGGTGCAGGGTTTCTGCGTCCATATGGGGCTCCAGAAAGTTTTCATTATATGGAAGCGTGTTTAGAATAAACTGGCCATTCGCATCGACCAGCTTATCTGGCACCACGTCTGCCATCGTCGCTGAAGCAAATGCATTTCCTGGCTGTAGCAAACTGGCTCCGCCTGCTATTACAGCACCTGTTAGGAATTGTTTTCTGTTCATCGTAAAAGTTTGTGTTGATTATATAACTGATTTCAATAATAACCCGATTACAGCAGCCACAAGTATCAGTAACGGTTCCGGTATTCTTTTATAACGCCACAGTACCAATAAAGTTAAAATAGCTATACATACCGTCGGAATATCAGTAAGAGATCGTTTGCCAAGTACGATTACAGCGCCGGATATAGCCCCGACAGCGGCGGCAGTAACTCCATCTACAAACGCTTTGATACCGGGATTTTTACCGTATTTCCTGAAATAAGGTGCGGGTAGGACTGTGAAAATGTAGCAGGGGAAAAAGGTCGCAAATGCAGCGACGGCAGCCCCCGGAAAACCAGCTACCAGAAAGCCGATAAAGCCTACCGTAATTACTACAGGGCCGGGGGTTATCATAGCAACCGCTACGGCATCCATAAATTGCTGTTCATTTAACCAGCCGTATTCTTTCACCGCACCACTATATAAAAATGGCACAATAGCAAGGCCGCTCCCAAATACAAAAGCACCCGCTTTGGTAAAATACAGGAATAATTGCCCGAGTGTTTTACTGGAAACAGGAATAGAAATATTCATTAGAACAGGAAAAATGATGGCATTGGACGTAGGAGTATTACCCCGGAAAAAACGCCAGGATTTTGGCGGCGATTTCAAAAACCAGTAAAATATGCCTGCACCCAAAAACAGTAGCACGTTTTCCTGCTCACGCCATACTGTATAGGATACAAGAAGAAGATATATACCCCATAATAGTTTATCAGTACCGATGCTTTTACGGGTGAGCTTATAGGAACTCATTCCAATAATCCCTATTACCGCAGCCCCAACACCATAGAATACTGCCTGCATTTGAGGAATGCCCTGCCATTGGGTATATACAAAACCAAGTATCACCACCATGACAAAAGACGGCAACACAAATGCCAGGCCTGCCAGTGTTGCACCCAGCAACCGGTAATGCACATACCCCATATAAATACCTAATTGCGCTGCTAAGGGGCCGGGAGCCAGTTGTGCCAGTGCCAGCCCTTCCCGGTAATCTTCTTCGCTAATCCAGTTTTTCTTTTCTACAAGATCACGGTGCATATAGCCTGCCAGCGCAACTGGGCCACCAAAGCCACATGCACCCAGTTTCAGGAAGTATACGGCCAGTTCCCTGAGGCTATATGTTGCTTTATTGTTACTTTCCATTGCTTGCATATTTAAAAAGATATACCAAACTGAAACCCTACACCAACAATGGCTGGCTGATTATTACCAAAACGGGCAGGGACAGGAAGCGCAATAAAATAGCTGTAGTCTTTCTTCTTTATGATGACCTTGTTTAGTACAGGAGTAACACCATACCTGCCGGATGTTTCAAAAGCTAACCGGTTGGCAAGCACAAAACCATGTCCGAGCGACACCAGTAAGCCGGGATGAAATAAGAGGTTATTCATTTTACTGGTACCATCAGCTGCACGTATAAAAGGGACGACCTCAAAGGAAAAACCGATTTTCGGACTTTTCCAGATATTGATACCGGTGGGCATGCCGCCAACGTACGCCCCGTCAAAATTGGTATGCGTACCCTCCTTGCTAAAAGAAACTATGGGATGAATTACCCCTATATAACCAGTTATTTTAGGATATACGGCAGCAGGCGCTTGTGCTTTGGCGCTACCGGTAAAGACAATCGCAGATAAAACGGTAAAGAGATAATGGTAATTTCCCATTCTCATATAACATAGCATTAGTAAAAGCTTATAATATGCAATGCTATTAAGATGTAACTACCTGAAATAGAACAGAATTAACTTTTGGTATCCTTTTTACCTTTTTGCAACTTTTTTTTGTATCCGGACGGTGTTTCGCCTGTTTGCTGCTTAAAAATGCGTGTAAAATGGCTCTGGTCAGAAAATCCAGTGAGATAAGCTATTTCAGTAAGAGAGTAAGTGGAATCGGTAAGCAGTTCAATAGCCCGTTCTATTCTAATTTTACGGATATACTCCCCATAAGAAAGGTTATCGAAGTATTTTGAAAACTCCCTTGACAAATAAGAAGGGTTTATATCAAGATCTTTGGATACCTCTTTCAGACTAAGGCTAACATTGGTGTCTATCTGGTCCTGAATCAGGTTTTTCAGCTCCTTTGCCCAACCAGGTACTTTATGGCCGCTTTTGTTGATGTATTTATTAAACACTTCCAATAACATCTGTTCCACAGGCCCGCCCTGTGCATGTTTTAGGTGAAACAAGTGTTTTGCCCAGCTATATAAGCCATCATAGATGGTCATACCCAAGGCCAGCAGTTCCTGATCGTCTTTAATATTATAGGCCAACCCTGAAAATATAGCTTCCAGACCCGCGGATTGTGGCGAAAAATCGTGTCTGTCTGTATCAGCCCCACGAACAATAGCAGCAATACGGTCTAATGCAGGGTCATTTAGCTGGTGTTTTTTCAGAAAGTAGTCAAAGGTACATTGATCGTTATAATGGGTGTATTCAATATCTGGCAAATCAAATGGCGTAGCGTTTAACAGTTCAGCTTGTATTAATACCTCTGAATAGGGTACATAAATGATCTCAGCTTCCGCATCAATAAAGCGTTTGATTAGCCATGGGCAGGCTATCCGGTCTATTTTAGGACGTTCGCGTGTAATCCATTTCATTTAATATCATGTTTACGACACATTCCGTTATCGTACAGAGAGAAATAGAATAATACCCTGCAATTAATTTACTACGTCAATGTGTTGCTACAAGATATGCACAATCAGAGACAGTTTTATTTCTTTTTGACTGCAGAAAAGCAGAAAACAACCGTTCAAAACAACATTTTAATTAATGAACCTGGTGAAGGTAACTTATTAGCCGCTTTAGAAGAAACCCTTGTTTTGCTCCCTATGCTACTATCTCAATCAGCAAAAATCAATAGGGCGACCTTAAAAATGCTATATAAATCAAAAAAAGAGGGTATCTCATTTTACTATGAGACACCCTCCTTTAGCACACCAACCGACAATATGTCCTGGTAGTTCATCTAACTATATTTCTTTGTTAATTTATATGAACAGATCTATATATAACCAGTAAACAATAAATAACCGCTTTTTATTTGCTTATAGCAGTCAACTGGCTGATCTCTCCAATCACAGGAAATAAAGCCAACAGGAAAGATTCTGCCGTCAAAGTCCCATTTACTGTGAGCGGCAATGGAATGTATGGCCAGATAATCTTTAATTCGTTCAAACCCTTCTGCAAACGCTCTTTTTCAACAACAAACCTTACTGGCTCCCAATCCCGGGATGGTGTTAAACCAGCAACAGGCGTTTCCTGATCATTGAGCATCACCTTCACTTCAGAAGATCCTTTTGTGGCAACGGACCTGTAAACAAAATCAAAAGTAAGATCCTGTTCTGCATTGCTTACAAAGTAAAAGCTACTTTCCTTTTGACGAGCCTCAAAGAAGAATGGTTTATTCTTTACAAAGAAATTATGATAGGAACGTTGGCAATAGTAAGAAGCTAAAAGGTCAACTGGCCGATCCTGGATCGCATGCTCTTTCAAACGAAGCACATTTACCTCCTGGTCAATATCTATCCCGCCTGCCCTCAATGTATTGGAAATAGCATCAATTAACGGAATATCCATCAATTTCGTATTCCTGGGGTGACGCAATGTATATCCCCCCATGTATTGCTTCAAATCCTCTTCTACGATCAGTTCTTCAAATGATCTACACAGTAGTGTACTGGCCATTCTGGTTGCAAAGTCAATATATTTTCTCATTATATTGCTGATCTCAGGGGAAAATATATAAGCCCGTTTACAGTGGTATTCAATAATTTCCCTGGACTGCCCATAATGTGCATTATAAATAGCGGCCCCGAAATGTGCATGGGCGATGATCTCATCATCGGGTGCTAATGTCGATACAACGAGTGTTTCCACATCGCATTTTTCACCTGTAAGTATTTCCACTATTGAGGCAGAAGTATACCTTGCAATTAATTTGACCCCATCGATAGTCAGGTGACAATTGTCCAGAAATAATTGCCGCCCGGGTAGCAGACTTCCATATCCGGTCTTAAATATATCTTCCATATCCAGGGTGCGGATCCCATGTTCTACCGCTGCATCAAGGATCGTATCCCTGATTACCTTCAATCTTCGGGGCATGCTCTTGCTGCTACGGTTAAACAGAATAGCATCTCTGGCAATTTCGAGACATCTCCTTGCCTCTTCCAGATTACCTGTGCCGATATAATAATCCGCGAGTAGCTCCAGCCCATATGGATTGGATGGATCTGCGTGAATCATCTTTTGAGCCGCGGCCCCCAGCCCTTCCAGATCTTCCTCCAGAAGGGTCTTCTCTGCCTCTTCTCTGGCACTCAACCATTCCAGGCCCTGATTGCCCGGCAAAGCAGGTAATATGCGCTCAAGCTCATTACTCTTCCAATCTAATAAATTAAATTCTGGAATAATAAAAAGTACTGGTACCTGCCGATCTGTAAATGCCTGCTTTATTTCGCCCAGTGCAGACAACACTATCTTTTTCATTTCCTCTTCCATAAAAGACTTCATACCCTGAAGACCTTTCTCTTTGCAAATATTCAGCAATTGGTGATAATCATATTCCTGCTCATGCAACTGAAATACCCAGTTATTACCTGCAAAGATGATAACGGCATCTGGTTCCAGTGCAACTGATGAATGCATCAGCGGTATGAGATCCCGCAATAACATACTGGTCCGTGCCAGATCAACTATTTCAATTTCTCCTAACTGTACGTTAGCAGACAGCATATGCTCCATTTCCATAGAAAGATTATATCCGGGATCATAAAACACTGTCCTTGCTGCGGATTCTCCAAATAATAGTACCCGCTGTTTATTACTTTTGGGAGGTATCTCATGTACATTAGCCCAAAGCCCCCATTCCAGTTGTTTTTTTACATCCCTGCTATAAAGGGTCTTACCATCCTGCTCCACCTGTTTCCATATCCCTATATTCATCCCGGGAGAAAGTTCAATATCGTGTTCTGTCGGTGCGGCAATAGCTGGAGCTGCAACTTCATCCACTGCCAGTTGTTCCAACACATTTGCAATAGCAATATTGTCTTTGTTTTTGTTACTTAAAAGTCCTGCCAGCGCATTGGCCAGGGGCTTTAACTTTTCTGAAGGTCTGTATGACATACAAATTATAATAGGAGATCAAACAAATGTATATACTTCATGGGTGATACCGCTTTGTCTTACAACGTCGTGTAATAGCAGCAATTTCAACAGATCAAAGTTATTTTCTTCCCTGTCTATGATGTAATCGCCAAGTATAAGACAATCGATATCGGTCGTTATAAAACATCTCAATGCATCTTCGGGAGTACAAACGATAGGCTCACCTTTTATGTTAAAAGAGGTATTCAACAGAATAGGACAACCCGTCAATCTGTCGAACGCCCGCAATAATTCATAGAACCGTTCATTCGTGTCCCGATGCACCGTCTGGACCCGCGCTGATCCATCCACATGTGTAATAGCAGGAAGGTCAAGCTCAGAGATCACCTGACAGGTTTCAAGCATAAATGGCGAAGCATGATCAAGATCAAAATGAGATTCAGCACGTTTGTCAAGTACTGCGGGAGCAAACGGACGAAATCCCTCTCTCTTTTTTACCATGGCATTAATGCGATCCCGCATGACGGGGCTCCTGGGGTCAGCCAGAATCGACCGTGCACCCAGCGAACGGGGCCCAAACTCCATGCGTCCCTGAAACCATCCTATCACTTTTCCTTCATTTATCCTGGCAGCTGTGGCTTCCACTAAAGCACCTGTTTGCGGGAAAGCAGTATAACGGATAGAAGTCGCTTCCAACAACTGCTGCGTTTCTTTGGATGAATAACCAGGCCCCAGGTAAACATGCTGGAGCCTTCCCCCTTTCGGCCGGCTTCCTGTCAGCTCTACGTAAGCCAACGCCGCTGCGCCTATTGCGCCACCCGCATCGTTCGCAGCTGGCTGTACAAACAGATTTTTAAAAGGGGTATGCCTAAGTACCTGTCCATTAGCCACACAGTTCAGTGCTACACCTCCTGCCATACAGAGGTTCTCACTTCCTGTTCTTTCGTACAAGTAGTTGGCTTTCGCTATGAGGATTTCTTCCAACACTTTCTGCATACTACGGGCAATATCTTTATGTACCTGCTCCATCTCCAGATCCTCTTCCCTTGGTGGCAGGCCGAATAACTCACCCAGTGCATCTGAGTACATCCGATTGCCCGCAATGAAATCAAAATATTTCATATTCAGACGAAACTGTCCACCATCTTCTTCCTGTATGAGTTTGCGGATTTCATTTGTGTATAATGGCCGCCCATATGGCGCCAGGCCCATCACCTTATACTCACCATCATTTACCCCAAAACCCAGAAAGCTCGTAATGGTGCTGTATAACAGCCCTATCGAATCAGGGAACTCTACCTGTTCAAAAATTTCCAGCTTATTCCCCGATCCGGTTGCATACGTGGTGGTCGCCCATTCTCCCACACCATCAACCGTTAATACGGCAGCATTCTCAAACCCGGAAAAGTAAAAACTACTCGCACCATGAGACAAGTGATGATCATAATATTTTATAGCGCCGTTAAAGCCCAGCTTTGACCTGATCTGCTCATCTACCATATTGGGATTAATACGCTGTAACCATCCCTCATCATTTTTCAGGATACCGCTCCATAACTGCCTTGCTAATTTCTTCTGCGGGTCTTCATAATAAGCAATACAATCAACATCTGCCAGTGTGATCCCTCCTTGTTCAAGACAAAACTTAAAGGCTTGCTTGGGAAGAGAAGGATCTGCTTTAATACGGGTAAAACGTTCCTCTTCTGCAGCAGCGGTTAATACACCGTCTTTTATCAAACAACAGGCGGCATCATGAAAGAATGCGGAGATACCAATAATATTCATAAGTTAGTTTTAGAAGGTTAACTGTTTTAAATACCTGTTACAATGTTCTTGCTGACGATCATCCGATAGGATAGCATCTTTTTTGCCAACGCTGCCGCATTCGAAAAGATAAAAAAGTGTCCGCCAGGGAATATGGCAGTTTCAAATGCACCACTGGTAAATTGCTGCCAGTTATCCAACTGATCCACATCTTCTTCTTCAGCCCCCATCATCGCCAGTAAGGGTGTGCTTACTTTGGAAAATCGCTCCGCGCTGCAGCCTTCCACGACTTCAAAATCAGCCCGCAGTATGGGTTCGTAATATGCATAGAGTTCCTCATTTGTCAGTACCTCTTCCGGAATCCCACCTAATAGCCTTAATTCTTCTTTGAAAGCTTCATCATCTAATAAATGACGCATCTTTCCATTGTGCACTCCCGGTCCTGCATTGCCGGATACGATCAGCAATTGCGGACGATATCCCCGCCGTTCCAGCATAGATGTTACCTTAAGGGCAAGATAAGCGCCCATACTATGCCCGTAGATGTAAAACTGCATACTAATCAGACTATGCACGATCTGCCTATATATATCTTCAGCAGCAGCATCGAGGTCTCTGATCAGTAGATCATTCGCCCGTTTCCCCCTTCCGGGGAGCTCTAAGGGAGTTAACTCAAATCCGGTCAGCTCTTCTCTGAGGAAATCAAAGGAATACCTGCTTCCACCCGCAAAGTGTAATAAAAATAATTGAGGTCTATTCATGATCCGATTGCTGTAGTTTGAAAATTATGTGTTGGGTTGATAATTGACAATTGGCCTTCTTCCATCTTATATAGCTTATCCGCACAATAGTAATATTGATCGTCGTGGGTAATAGCTATTATTGTAATGCCATTCTCTTTCAGGAAGGGTAATACCTCTGTGTAAAATTTCCGCTTAAAATAAGGGTCCTGGTCAGCTGCAAATTCATCAAGTACCAATATGGGTTTCTTTTCTAATACCGCACAAATAAGCGCCAGGCGTTTTCTCTGCCCTGCAGATAGATGTATGGTCGAAAATTTTCCATCACTAAAAGAAACTTTGTGTTCCAGGTCCATCAACTGCAAAAGTTCCATCACCATCACAGGATCTTTTTCGGCTACCCCATATAACTCTTCAAACAGATGGAAATCATTAAATACAGTAGCGAACAGTGAATGATAATCCTGCAGAGCAGCCGGGTCTATTAGTTGTTCATCTACCAGGATTTCTCCGCCAGAGGGGCTACATAATCCAATCAGGATATTCATGAATGTTGTCTTCCCGCTTCCGTTACCACCAGAAATAAATATCACTTCTCCTGGTAACAAACGAAAGTTAACGGGGCCGATTTCAAATGGCGCCTCATCCGCATTGTTTAGTTCCTGTCCATAATGATAAACAATATTGCTCATCACGATCTCAGAAAACCCCGTATACAGATATTGCTGAGGGGCCTCTGTTTCAAAAGTACGGATGCGGGTTTCAAGATCATTTATACGCTGCATGGAAATCCTTGCCTGAGATAGATTGGGTATCAACAATACCACTGTTTCAATAGGGCTCCAAATGTATAGAATAAGAAATATAAAGCTGACGATAACACTCTTCTCAACTTCCAGCCATGAACCAAGGAACAGGAGTAATGTGCCGATAAAAAAGTAAAATGCCATCTGCCCGATAATACGGTTGGTAAGAAAACGCAGCTGCGCCTGCTGGTTCGTAGCCGAATTCCCATTTATTGCAGGCCTTACATGCCTTTCCATAATTTCTATCCCTTTTCTTCTTTCCATTGATATCTCCTTAAAACCTGCCAGGATCTCATTTATATTTCGCACAAATACATCATAAAATCCCATGGCAGTAACAAAAAGTTTACGTGCTTTTCTCTCACTATAGAAATAAATACCCAGCGTAAAACACAGGATGATCAGCATACCACATAGAAGCTTCCAGGAAAGCAGCCCCATATAAATAAAGCAAATAAGGATCACAATACTATTCGTAAAAATATCCACGATACTGACTGATGCCGCCACCACATTATCAGCGTCCCTTGTAAGAGCACTGAAAATCCTGGCTTTGTCTTTAATAACGGCACCATGAGCGGAGCGGATCACCATTTCAAGCATTTCCTCCCTGGTTTTCCGAAGCACCTGCTGTGTAAAGCGGATAATCCCCCTCGCGGCTACAGTCCTGCATGCAAAGAATAACAGCAATGCCATTATAAATAAGAAGAGATAATCACCAGGTATTTCCAGCGCATTCCTGAAATAACCATCAACTACCCTGTTGATCATATAAACGATGCCCATATTACCGCCCGCGGCTAAAATGCTTAAAAACGAAAATAGCACATACTTTCCGGCATACTCTTTCTTTAAGATCATAGACTTAATATTTTGGATAGTTCAATCAAATTCTTTCCCGGTGATTCAATAAGGGCTGATAACACTTCCTTCATCCTGTCACAATATGCTATATCTTCCGGTTGGGCAACCCTCCATTCCAATACAATGCCATCCTGATATTCCAGGCAACGTAGGTAACGACCATATTTAAACTGCCCCTCCAACCAATGGGGAGTTACATTCTCTGTTTCAGGGCAGGCTGCATCAATGTCCAGGTGGCTAAAAGAAATAAAGTAGCAGTCATCAGGATCTGTTACCTGACGGAGGTACTCCATAGGAATTTGTTCGAAGGTTCTTGCTTCGAGGTAATTGTATTGTATCTGTTCTGCTATCTGACCAATAGTCTGCTCCTGGTTGCATTCGCCTGCCACAGCAATACTGTTCACGTAAACGCCAGCCACACGGGATGCATCAAAACCAGGAACAGGCTCTTCCATGCCGCCAATGGTCACTTTGGCCAGCCTGTACATAGCTGCAGCATGGGAAAGCCAGTCATTTATAAAACAAGCTCCTAACAGCAGGCCGCTCACAAAATAGCCATGCTCTTTGTTGTATACTTTGAGCCCGTTAACGTTAAGCGGTAGCCGATACCGATAGTGTAATCTACGCGAGGTATCGGCAGGCCCCGGCACCGGTAAAATCGCGGGAAGAAGACTGGTCATCCGGCTTTGCCATAGTAATATTTTTTCTTTTGCTGAAGCAGATGCCAGATAGGTTTGCTGCAGGGAAATAAAATCAAGGTAAGTATCAGTTGAAGGTTTAACATGTCCCTGGAGTGATTTCTTCAGCAAACCGTTGGAAAAATGGTCTGTTACAATATGGTGTATCGCAAAGAAAATAAAAGCATCCTGCCGGTCATGCAATACAGCACACCTGATCACCTCTCCCTCCCGCAGCGCGAACGGAGTATTGATCATTTTTTCCCTTACAGCGATAACCTCCTGATCCGTCAGGTCAATTTCATCTCTGCTGATAAACGTGATAGCAGGTGTTGTGGACAGTGGTAATACCGATTGATAAACCTGGCCATCCTTACAACTAAATTTCATCCGTAACATGATGTGGTCCGCCAGCAATTGCCGGTAAGCACTAATGATAGCTGCTCTGTCAGTAAACTGGATTTGAACAAAAAAGGTTCCGACTGCATTAACAAACTCACTGTCATTCCAGTATATCCGCTGGTTGTAGGAGAGTGGGAACTGTATACCGGTATAATCTTTTGGAACAACAGGCGATGAGGTATCGGCTACATCCACTTCTTCTATTTTTAGCGCCAGCATACTAATTACAGGGTATTTCAGTACATCCGTTACGGCCAACCGATATCCCTTTTTCTTCAGCTGGTTAACCAGCCAGATAGCTTTTAAGGAATTTCCACCTGCCATAAAGAAGTTTTCATTGGCACCGATCCCCTTTTTGCCAAATAACTGTTCATATAATTCCACCAGCATGGCTTCCTTTTCTGAGGCAGGTAACTGAAATTCGTCGTCCTCCTGATCATTTGTTTCCCTTAAGGAAGATAATGCGCGGCGATCCACTTTTCCACTTCCGGTCATAGGAAATCCAGAAACGGAAATGAAGTACTGGGGCACCATAAAGCCCGGTAACAATTGTATTAACTTTTCGCGTAAAGTTGCAGGAGTAATATCGCCGGAATAATATGCCTTCAGACATTTGTTGCCTGTATTATCCTCCCCCACCATTACAACAGCTGCACTGATACCCTGTTGTTGTTGAATGGCATACTCCACTTCCGCTACCTCTATCCTATACCCTCTTATCTTTACCTGATTATCTCTTCTCCCTGCATAGATAATGTTGCCATCATCCTGCCACCGGCCGATATCTCCCGTTCTATACAGATAATTTTCAGCTTCCTGATGAAATATATCCGGGAGGAAACTATGTGCTGTCAATTCTCTACGGTTGAGATAACCACGGCCTACCTGTATCCCGCCAATGAAGATCTCTCCATTCACGCCTACAGGCACCGGTTGCAAATGCTCATCCAGTATATATATGCTGGTATTGGCTACAGGCTTGCCAATAGGGATTACATCCGGATCAGGTTGGGTATCGTAATAAGTAACATCCACAGAAGCCTCTGTAGGCCCATAAAGATTGGCTATAGGTACTGACAACTTATCATACCAGGATTTAACAGTAGAAGGACTCAGCGCCTCACCGCTGGTCACCATTATCCTGAGCCCGGAAAGTATCTCCAGATTAACTACATCATCAAATAAAGTAGCCATAAAAGTCTGTAACATCCCTGGCACAAAATGCAAACAGGTTACCTGATGCCGATTGATCAGGCTGACAATTCGCTCCGGCGCATACACATCTTCATCCTCACACAATACCATGCCGGCTCCCCAGCATAACGGCATAAATATTTCCCATACGGATACATCGAAAGTAAAAGTCGTTTTCTGAAGGATCTTGTCTTCATTGCCAAATCTATAATGCCTGTACATCCACTCTATTCTGTTCACTACACCACGGTGTTCCAGCATACAGCCCTTCGGTGTGCCAGTAGAACCAGATGTATAGATCACATAGGCAAGATCCCGCTCTGTAATCTGGCAATCTGGTATAGTGGGTTTAAAATGGTGAGCCTGCGTCCTAAACGTGTCGATCAATTCATTATTTACGATCACTCTTGAACCACAATCTTCCTTTATCCACGCTATTCGTTCAGCCGGATAATCTGCCCCGATCGGAACATATGCGCATCCTGTCCTTATAATAGCTAATATGGATATTACCAGCCATTCACTCCTCTGAAGGTTCAGCGCAATCAGTTCACCCTTTTTAATATCATATTCTTTCAATAAAAAGTTGGCGAGTCGCGCAGACCATTCATCCAGCTCTTTCCAGGTGAATACACTGTCCTTAAAATAAAGCACTTTCTCATCTCCCCTGCGTGCAACCTGATCATAAAAGAGAGAAACCAATGTACGTCCAACAGGATAAAGCGTCGCTGACTGGTTAAATCCGGATAGTATGCATGTCTTCTCCTCTGGCGACAGGTAATCAACTTTATCAGTCCTGGTATCAGGTGTGTTGGACAATGCATGTAAAAGATAGCAGAAATGTTGTAATAAACCGGTCATCCTTTGCTCATCAAAGAGGTCAGTATTGTACCCTAATTTCAGGAAAAGGCCTCCGTCTGTGGATGCGGTGGCGTCCAGTTGCAGATCAAATTTTACAGGCATTTCTCCCATATTCTGCAGAGTAGCGTCTCCTGTAGTGCCATTTATATTTTCCCTTTCATTATGCAGCACAAACATGACATCAAATAATGGGGAACGGCTTACATCCCGCGTTAATTTTATTTCATCCACCAAACGATCGAAAGGATACCACTGATGAGAGAATGCCTGTGAAATGTATGTTTTTGAATGCTCAAGCAGTTGATTAAAGCTATTTTCCCTGCTGAATGGGAGACGCAAAGCGAGCGTATTGACATAAAAACCTATCTGGTTTTCCAGGTCAGCATGATCTCTGCCGGCCACAGGTGTACCGATAATGATATCCTCCTGTCCCGAATACCGGTAAAGCAATACCCTGAAAACGGAAATCAGGCCCATAAAAATAGTGGCCCCTGCGGCCAGACACCTTTCGCGTAAAAGAGATAAAGTATGAGCAGGTACTTGTATGGTCAGGGCTTTTCCATTGAATGTTTTCAAAACAGGGCGCTGATGCGAAAAAGGGAGAGATAATACAGGAATTTCATCCCGGAACTGTTCCAGCCAGAATTGACGGGCGCTATTTGATTCATTACTGTTAAGTCTTTGCTGCAGCCAATAGGTGTAATCTTTATATTGTATCGCCAATGGCGTTTCGTCTATGTTTTCACCTTTTGCCAGTAATACGTAATAATGCAGGATTTCCTTCTTAAATATCTCTACAGACCATCCATCGCTAATAATATGATGTATGCAAAACCATGCAGTGCAGCCGCCATCCGATCTTACTATACCGCCTCTCAACAGCGGCCAGGTACCGGTATCGAAGGGTAATAGTGCAGCTTTTCTTAAATGGACAGCTGCGAATACGGGATCTGCTATGTCATTGATCTCAATAATAAATTTTACAGCCGACGCAGGCAATACAATCTGCGACAGCTGACCTTCACTGGTTTCACGGAATACAGTCCGCAGGATCTCGTGCTTTGCGATCACGGTATTAACAGCTTCTTCCAGCAATGCAGGCAGTATACTATCATCCAGTACGAAATAACTACTCAGGTTATATGCTCCCTTCAGATCTCCCATTTTATCAATTACCCACATCCTCCGTTGCCCGTCTGACACCGGATAATGAGCAGCTTCTGCAACAGGAACGATCTTTGACCAGGGAGATGCGGCCATGCCGGTGATTAGCGCAGCCTGTTCTGCAATAGTAGTATGCCGGAACAATTCCCGCATCGAAACAGTTACACCCAGGTTTCTGCTATAAGCATTACTGATCTGCATCAGGTTCAGACTGTGCCCGCCCAGGCTAAAGAAATCATGATGAACCCCTATAGGTACTTTCTTTTTTAATACCTCCTGCCAGATAGCCGCCATGTCCTTCTCCAATTTGGTAGCAGGCAATACAATTTCCTGATCACCGATATTTTCTGCCGCAACAGGTAATGGCAAGGCTTTTTTGTTGATCTTGCCCGTTACTGTAAGCGGGAATTCCTCCAATTGTACAAAATAAGAAGGAATCATATAATCAGCCAGGAAACCTGACAATTGTTTTCTTATCGAATTAATCTCCAGGCGGCCAACAGTTTTTAAATAAGCGATCAATACAGGATCTGTTCCCTGCTCTTTATGGGCGATTACTACCGCATCCACTACGCCGGCCAACCTGCGTAACGCCTGTTCAATCTCACCGGGCTCAATACGGATACCTCTGATCTTCAGCTGATCATCCATACGACCTGTACACACGAAATTGCCATCGGGCAATAAGCGCCCCTGGTCGCCGGTACGAAATAGCAGTTCTCCGGGGATAAAAGGATGTGGGATAAATTTTTCTTTAGTCAGGTGTTCGTGTGCAAAATAGCCAGCTGCGAGACCGATACCACTTACACAAATTTCACCAGGATAACCAGGTGGAACGAGTTGTAAAGCCGTGTCCAGTATATAAACCCGGAAGTTGTACAAAGGCTTTCCAATAGGGACACTTCTACTAAACTGTGCTGCATTTATACTCGTATCAAAACACGTCACATCTGCAGTGACCTCTGTTGAACCATAAATATTCAGCAAAGTACTCTCCGGCAGTAATGTTTTAAAAGTGGTTACCAGTTCCAATGGTAAAGGCTCTCCACTCGATACCCAAAAATCCGGCAAAGGGATTGTTACCTGCCTGTCCTTTATTGTTTCCAGCAATAACCTTAGCAGGGACGGTACCAATACGATCCGTGTGATCTGCCTGGCGGATAGCCTTTCAATAAACGCAGCATCGATGACTTCCTCTTTTCTGAATAGCACACTACTTATACCCTTTAAAAGGGGGCCAAAAACCTCACAAATATGATCAGCAAAGCTACCTGAGGTTTTCCATGCGTTCCGCTCCCCTTCTCTGTAAGGGAAAGAAGTCCACATCCAGTATAATCTGTTGATGATGCCCGTTTCCTTTAACATCACCCCCTTGGGATTTCCTGTAGAACCGGAGGTATATATTATGCAGGTTAAGTGGTCTTCTTTGGCAGGGATAACCGGAAGTGTATCATATGGGATATTGACGGTGTCAGCAAGCAGCTGAGCCACATCGATAATTTTCCTTTGTGGTTGAGGAGGAAGTGTGTCTTTACCTACGGTAAGAACAATAGCGGCAGCCGTCTCGTCGAGAACAAAACGAATCCTGCCAGGCCCGTTAGCCGGATCAACAGGTACATATACTCCTCCTGCTTTTAATATGCCCAGTGTAGCGATCAACATCTCCGGGCACCTGTCCATTACCACAGGGATTAATTGCTGCATATCAACGCCTTCCTTTAACAGATATGCAGCAATACGATCACTACTGTCATCCAGCTCCTGATAGGTTAAATAATGGTCATCGTAGAACAAAGCAGGAAAAGCGGGACTTTTCTTTGCCTGTTCCCTGAAAAGCATGACAAGCGTCTTGTCGGCAGGATAGGCGACTGTAGTATCATTGATCCTGTTTAAGAAACTGATCTCTGTGGGCGTCAGGAAAGACACGCTATCTAACGGTTGATGGATATTTTCTGCCAGTTGATGCAACAGTACCATAAAATGCTGCATCAAAGACTCCATGGAGGAGCGGGAATAAATATCACTATTATAAGCAAGGCGCATAAACAACGCATCTCCTACTTCCGTAAAGTCGAAGTTCAGGTCAAATTTTACCGCACAATTACCTCCATAACTGATCTCATTTCCTGCTGCAGAAGGCGTAGCATAGTCATTCTCCCTCTCATTATGAAGCACAAACATGATATCAAACAACGGAGACCGGCTCAGATCGCGCTGAATATTGAGATCATCCAGAAGCTGATCAAAAGGATAAGACTGGTGTTCGTAGCTTTCCAAAGTAATCTTTCTGATTTGCTGAAGGACTGCGCTAAAGTGATCACCCTTGTCAATTTTGGTACGAAGCCCTAAAGTATTTACATACAAGCCAATCTGGTCCTGGAGAGTACCATGATCTCTTCCAGCTACTGGTGTGCCAATGATCAGATCTCCCTGCCCTGTATACCTATATAATAGTACCCGTAATACACCAAGCAGTCCCATAAATAAAGTCACCTGCTGCTGGCCACAGATATACCTGAATTTACTTACATCATTTTTGCCGATGAACAACTGTAATATTTCACCACGATGGGTGAACACTGCCGGCCTTTTTCCTGCAACAGGCAGTTCAAATACGGGCAATTCACCACTGAAATGCGATAACCAGTAGTTGCGATGCCGGTCTAATGCCCCTGATAATAACTGTTGTTGTTGCCAGACGGCGAAATCCTTATATTGAATAGCCAGCGGGGGTAATGCAATATCTTTCCCTGCTGCCAGTGCTGCATAGGCAGCGTTAAATTCCCTTGAGAAAACATTTACCGACCAGCCATCACTGATAATATGATGCATATTACAATACAGCAGATAATGTCTTTCAGCTATTTTAAAAACGGCCACCCTGAACAAGGGTCCTTTATCCAGTGCAATGGGCAATTCCCTGTCTGCAGCAATTATTCTATGGGCCTCAGTTATTGCATGATTATAATTTGACAGGTCATGGTAAATGATCCTGAAATCAACATCCTTCTCTGTCAACAGAAACTGCCTCACCCCCTGGGTATTATCTTTTGCAAAAACAGTCCTTAATATTTCATGTCTGCCGATGAGATATAAAAAGGCTTTTTCTGCCAGATCCGGATCAAAATCGGTGTTAATTTCAAGTACCTTGGGGATATTATAGGCTGTAAATCCATTATTGATCTGCTCTAATAACCACAGCCTTAACTGACCGGAGGACAGAGGATAGGAATCTGCAGAAGGCGCCGGAGGAATACGCTCATTCCCGCCTCTTGCCTCCAGCAGATAATCCAGTATCTCCTGCTTGCTGCTCTTAACAAGAGTTAGCATATCATCTGTCATCACACCTTTACGGAATTTTATGTCCAGGTTCCCTTTTTCATTTATGTCTAAGCTGACATCCCTCTCTCGTAAGGTATCCAGCAGATCTTTTACATTCATAATGATAAATTTTATCAGATTTCTACTGCTTCATACTCACTTTCATCACGGGATGTCTGAGTTCCTTCTGCAATCCATCTAAATTGTTGTATTCCCCTGGCCAGGCCCTCAATAGTTGACTCTTTAAAAATGGTCTGTATACTAAGCGTAACGCCAAATTCTTTAGAGATCCGGGATAACAGCTTGATCACTTTGATACTATGACCGCCAAGGTCAAAGAAACTGTCATGAACGCCAATTGGCCCGCTCACACCCAACACTTCCTCCCACAGCGATACCAGACGCGCCTCCATCTCATTGCGTGGCGCTGTATACTTATCCTTCACCCCTTCGGTTGACCATTCGCTCAGCAGCTGCTGACGATCGATCTTCCCATTACCCGTCAGTGGTAATACTGCCAGATGTTCTATATGCGTAGGTATCATATAACCGGGAAGGTGAGAGGACAAATAAGATCGAACAACATCCACTGTAGCTGTACCACTTACAAAACAGCCAAGCTCCATGTCACCGCTGCCGGTTTCCTTCACTAATACCGCACTTTGTAAAACACCTTCACATCCGCTTAATACACTACCTATCTCTTCCAGCTCTACACGATAACCCCGTATCTTCACCTGGTGATCCTGACGACCCTGGAACTGGATACTCCCATCTGCAAGATATCTTGCCTGGTCACCAGTACGGTATAACACAAATGGCCAACGGCTCAGCTCATTCTTTACAAAACGGATCGCTGTCTGTTCTGCATTATTCAGGTAACCGACAGATACCCCATCACCTCCTATATAAAGCTCGCCGGATATGCCGATCCCGCAGGGAAGGCCATTACTATCCAGAATATACACCTGCGTATTCCCAAATGGACGACCTACAGGAACTACTCCGCCAACATCTTCACCTGAAGATGCTTCATGTAATAACTTCCCTACTGTCGTCTCTGTAGGCCCATAGTGGTTGACTACCTTACATCCACTGATCTGAGCAGGAATTGATCCAGGCAGCGCTTCACCCCCAAATATCAACAACCCCTTCGGCAGCACTAACTCACGACCAGCTGATAAGGCCTTCCAGTGGGAAGGGGTGATCTTTACACAATCAATCTCTTTTATTGCTTGCCCCAGAAGATCACCGCTACTTAGTATTTCCCTGGAAAAAAGGTGAAGACTACCGCCAAAGGCTAGCGAACCGTATACCACCGTATTCCCAAGATCCGTAAACAGACCTGATACAAGGGCATGACTTCGACAGGACGATATCCCGATACGGCTTTCAAGACCATACAGATAGTCAGCCATATTACCATGTGTAATCTGGACACCTTTCGGACGACCCGTAGAACCGGAGGTATAAATCACATACAACAGATCTGATGCAGAGACAGAGACTGACGGTGACCCGCCATCGCCTTCCAATACATCCGCTACGATTATCCTGCCTACATCAGCTGGTAAACTTTTAGCTACATCACTATCTGTAATAAGAATATCAGCGCTGCAATCTGCCAGAATATGACGGATACGAGATACAGGATAGGTAGGATCTATAGGCACATAACATCCTCCCGCTTTCAGAATACCCAGCAGGCTGGCAATAGCGTACCCTGATGGGTCCATACATAATAACACCTTGCTACCTTTCACTACTCCCTGCGATATCAGGTATTGTGCAATCTGGTTAGCCTTTTCATCTAACTGTTGATAGCTCCATGTTTCACCTCCATAATGAACTGCTGCTGCTTCAGGATGCGCCTTTACCATTCCTTCAAAAAGACCAGTAAAAGTCGTTCCGGCGGGTACATCCACATTCGAACGTCCGAAAGCAATCAATTCGGCAAGTTCTGCCTCGGATAAATAACTCACTTTACTAATCTCCAAAGTAGTATCTGTTGCAAATCCAGTAATCACATTTTTAAAATGACTGGCAATCTTCTGAACAGCTTCCCGCTCATAGACTTCACTTCGGTACATAAAAGTGACACGCATATCTTCCCGTACAGGTACGACCTGCACAGTAAAGTCAAAACTTGACTCTACAGATGCCTCAGAAGCAGTCAGACTCAATTCATCCAATCCACCGCTGCCGGTAGTTGCATTTCCGGCAATCATTTCCTGTACAGGGAAATTCTCATACACAAATACATGATCAAACAGCTCACTACGCAGCTGGCATTCAGATTGTACATCCGGCAGCCGCAGGTAATGATGTGGCAAGCTCTGAATAGCGCCGTCCTGAATTAATCTGAGGAATGCTTCAACAGTAAAATCTTTCTGACAGGATATACGGACGGGAATGGTGTTTATGAACAATCCCACCATCTTATCCACCCCTTCCACTTCGTGAGGTCTGCCAGACACCACAGCACCAAAAACAACATCCTCCGAATTATTATAACGACCTAATAACCAGGCCCAGCAAGCCTGCATAAAAGTATTCTCTGTAACTCCGATTGTACGGCAAATATTCCTGATAGTATGTACAATGGTACTATCTAACTCAAATCTAACCTTGCTCATTACGCCGGAGCCATTCTTCAGATCTTTATTTCTAAATGGTACCCTGGCTGTTTGCGCATACCCTTCCAGGTAATTGTTCCAGTATTGTTTGCTTACAGCTGTATCCAGCCTGGTTAACCAACTGATATAATCTGCATATGGATACACTTTTTCAAGAGAAGGCTGGCGGCCTTCCAGGTAAGCCTGATAAATAGCATAGAATTCCCGTATCAATACTCCACTACACCAGCCATCCATCAGTATATGATGATAGCTCCATATAAAAACATATTCATTATTACTACAATCCAGTACTGTCAACCGTACCTGTGATCCACTGCCCAGGTCAAACCCTTCCCGGGTATCAGCTTCTTTCCTGGATGCAATTACTTCGGCAAGCCCGGTTGTTTCGGAAAGCACCTCATAACGAAATCCTTCTGTAACAGACTTTTGAACTATTTGCAGGTTCACGCCACTGTACAGATGGGTAAATGCAGTGCGGGTAACGGCGTGGCGCGCAATCAGATACTCAAAGCTTTGCTTTAATATTTCTACCGATAATTTTCCTTTTACATGGTAAGACACCTGATTAACGTAGGAAGTAGTAGTAGGATCAGATAACCAGTGATAATAAATCCCTTCCTGCAAAGGGGATAGTTCGTATATATCTTCTATATTACCTGCCTGATTCAACCGCTGCACCTCATCGATCGACAGACCTCTGAAAGTAAGGTCACTGGGTGTTACATACTGATATGTTTCTTCCGATAGCAAACGGATCAGCTGTACCAACTTATGCTTATAGTTTTCAAGCCAGGCAGCAATCGTCTCTTCACTGAAACTGGCAGCGATATATCTCACCGCTATGCTCAGGCAACCATCTGCAATCATGCCAGTGATAGTAAGACCTGTTTCGGGAGTATAGGTTTCAGACACCTCCATGCCTTTATACTCCTGTGCATAACTGAACAACGAAGATTTATTATTATCCGCCAACTCACTAAATTCCCCCATGTAATTGAACGTGATATCAGCAGGAAGTATAGGATGTGGGAATACAGGTGCTTCGTCACGGAGATACCTTAGTAACCCATATCCTATCCCTTTGCGTGGAATAGCCCTTAAAGCTTCTTTTACCCGGATAAGATACTGCTTTGGATCCTGGATATCCGTAGTATCCAAAAGGAACGGATAAATCGCAGTAAACCATCCAATAGTACGGGATACATTCAGAGAAGATAAAACATCTTCTCTGCCATGACCTTCCTGTAATATCATTACATTACTACTGCCAAAGCATTCATGTATAGACATCCCCAGCGCAGCCAGCAGCAAATCTTTTATATCTGTATTATAGACTTTATTTACCTCTGTCAATAGTGCCCCGGTCAGCGTATTGTCCAGCAGGAATCCATCTGCCTGGGTGATGGTAGCCGTAACCCTGCCGTCGGGGAAATCTACAGACAATGGTGCCCTATCAGCATATACAATCTGTTTCCAGTATGGAATTTCTTCTTCTAACAGTTCTGTATGCACCAACTGCTGCAAACCGGCTGCCCACTGCATGAAACTATCCGTTTTTGATGGCAGGTCTGCCTTCTGCCCACTTATCAGCTGGCCATACGATAAGGCAAGGTCTTCCAACAGGATACGCCAGCTTATACCATCGACCACCAGGTGATGCACAACCAATAGCAACCTGTCTCCATCCTGCATATGGAAAAGCCCTACATGCAGTAAAGGCCCGTCAGCCAAATCGATAGTTGCCTGTAAACGATCGGCAATGCCAGCCAACTGCACTATGGCATCCGGGCTATCATTCAGATCATGTACTTCCAACTTGTAGGATTTGGCAGTACGGCTGCGATTAAACTGACGCCAGGTACCATCTTCTTCCCAACAGATCATCCGAAGGGCATCGTGATGTGTACAAATAGTTTGAAGACATTCTTCCAATACCGCCTTATCAATTAGGTCCTGAGATCTTAAAAGAAGGGACTGATTATAATGATGTTTATTCTTGTAATTTCTTTCAAAGAACGCACGTTGAACAGGAGTCAGCACTACATTCCCTTCTACAGCTACCTCCTGGACAACCTGTTTTTGTATCACCGCCGTCACATACTGACTTAACTCCTTTAATACAGGGTATTTTAATATATCTCCCACCTTTACACTATATCCACGCTGCTTAAGCTTTGTAGCCAGCAAGATAGCCTTGATGGAATCTCCTCCGGATTCAAAAAAGCTATCGGTGATACCTCCTTGAAGCGTTCTCTTCAAAACTTCCTGGCAGGATTCCAACACAGCGGCTTCTAGCGGTGATTCAGGAGCGGTATATACTTTTGCCTGTACTTCCGGCACACTTTCAGCAGCTGGAAGGCGGCTACGGTCAATCTTGCCGTTAGGTAACAGCGGCAGGCTTTCCAGATGAATAAAACGACCAGGTATCATATATTCCGGCAACTGTTTACCAGCCTGCTCCCTTAACCACACGTCCCCGTATACTTTACCTGTATAATACGCTACTAACAACCTGTCTCCATTGGAATCTTCCTGAAGGGTTACCAACGCAACACCTATACCTTCCTCAGCCAAAAGGACCTTTTCTATTTCCCCTGGTTCTATTCTGTATCCTCTTACTTTAATCTGATCATCGGTTCTTCCCAGATAAATGATATCCCCCGATGTTGACCATTTGACCAGATCTCCGGTACGATACACCCTGCCCTCACCAGTAAAAGGATCAATCAGGAAACGCCCGGCTGTAAGTGCAGGTTGATTCAGATATCCCCTGGCCACACCATCCCCTCCTATCAAAAGCTCACCGGCAACGCCAACAGGACATAGCTGCATTCCACTATTTACAATATATATCCTGGCATTTCCATACGGCTTGCCTACAGGTACTTCCTGATATGCATGTTGCAGATCTACTTCATGCAACAGGGCGCCTATTGTAGATTCTGTAGGTCCATAGTGATTGAACACCTTTCCTCCGTACTTCGCTGCAGTCAGATGTTGAATCACGCTTCCGGGAAATTTCTCCCCTCCAAAAATCAGCACCTTTGAAGGAAGAATCCGGTATCCCATACTGGCATAAGAGGTCCACAATGAAGGGAAGATCTTCATTGCTTCTATGAGGTGCTCTTCAAAGTATTGCTGCAATAACTGTCCATTATGCAATACTTCATCTGATAACAGATGAAGTGTTCCACCTGTGCATAAGGAAGCAAAATGAATTGTATGGTAAGCATCTGCAGCCAGTGACGCCAATATGCCAAAAGACTTACACTTATCAAGCCCTGTTCTGGGTATAATATCCAACAAATGTGCAGTTAATGAGTAATGAGCAATCATCACACCTTTAGGACGACCGGTGGAACCTGATGTATAGATGATATATGCAAGTTGTTCAGGCTGGATTGATACAACAGGGGCGGCATCACTATACTCTCTCAGTACTTCTTCAGGTGGCAGGAAGGTAAGTCCGTTGACTTGTCCTATTGCCTGCTGCATAGCATCTTCCGCTATCATGATCTTTGCACCGGTATCTTCAATGATATACCGGATCCTTTCCGGCGGGAATGAAGGGTCGACCGGTACAAATACTCCTCCGGCTTTTAAGATTCCCAAAATACCAGTCACCAGCTCGATTGATTTTTTCGCAGAAATTATCACCCGTCCCTCCTGGCCGATACCTGCACGCAGAAGATAGTGGGCAATAAGATTACTTTTGCTATCCAGCTCACCAAAAGTAATAGCGGTATCACCGCAAACTACCGCTATATGCCCAGGTGCGCGTTTAACCTGCTCGTTGAACATACATAAGACAGTCCTTTTTCTGTCGAATGCCAGATGATGTACGTTCCATTCCTGTGATAATTGCCGAACCTCTTCCGGATACAATATATCAACCGTATCGACGGTCTGTTCCGGATGATTACTATACTGGTCCAGTAAGCGTATATAATGGCGCAACAGCTGTTCCATCTGTTCTTCGCCATATATATCCGCATTGTATTTAAGATCTATTCTCAGCGATCCACCATATTGCTCCACATTAAACAGCATATCGTATTTCACACTTGTATTACCACGTGCAATAATGGAAGCGTGGCTATCGCCATACTCCAGTTCTTCATTGTGTTGCTGGTTCTGCATGGTCAACATGATATCAAACAAGGGAGATCTGCTTGTATCTCTGCTTAACTGCAATTCTTCTACCAGCCTGTCAAATGGATAAGATTGGTGCTCATATGCAGCCAGGGCAGTTTCTCTCACTTTACCCAGCAAAGACAGAAAATCCATTTCCGGCTGCAATTGGGTACGCATCACGAGTGTATTAATATAAAAACCAATCTGGTTCTCCAGGTCCACATGATCACGACCTGCTACCGGACTACCAATCAATATATCATTCTGCCCGGAATACCGGTATAATAAAACGTTGAGTGCACCCAGCATGCCCATGTACAAGGTACTGTTATGCTGCTTACACAAATGCTGCAAGCGATCGGCTATTTCGGAAGAGACCATAGCGGCTACATAACGGCCATTTTGAGTCGCGACTTTAGGACGTGGATACTTTGCTGGTAGCTGCAAAGGAGTTATCTCTCCTGCAAATTGTCTGATCCAGTAATTACGATGTATCTGAGCAGCTGTACTCTTTAGTTGTTCCTGCTGCCAGGAAGCATATTCCTTATACTGGATGCGCAAGGGAGGCAGCGCTAAAGAAGTACCTTTTAAGACCGCCTCGCAGGTCTGCAGCACTTCCCTATACAACACCTCCAGTGACCAGCCATCGCTGATAATATGATGGAGATTGAACCATAATATCTGTTGATCACCCGCCGTCTTGACCAGTCCCCAACGGAACAATGGTCCATTTTCCAGATCAAATGGCTGGTCAGATAATCCGTCAATATAGGCATTCACCGCTTCGTTTCCGGCTACAGCCATTATGGCAATATCCGGCGTATATAAGGATTGCTCTGCCGGCAATACCACCTGTCTTAACTCCCCTTCTGCATTATGCCGGAATACCGTCCGTAATACCTCATGCCGGGCAATCAGCAAAGCAATAGCCTTTTCAATCGTACTGATCTCATACCTGTCAGCAAGCAATATTCTGCCAGGATTATAATAAGACCTTGCCGTATCCTCCTGCTGACAGGTGATCCAGATCCTTCTTTGGCCATCGCTTACCGGATAATCCGGCCGCTCCTCCAATGTCGGAATCGCACTGTATAAAAAGATATTATTCGCCCCGATTAAAGCGGCATGTGCTGCTATAGTAGTATGCCGGAACAATTCATGCAGCGTCAGCTTTACTTCAAAATGACGATAGTAATGATTCAGAAGTTGCATTAACCGAAGGCTGTGCCCTCCTATATTAAAGAAATCAGTATGTACACTGATATTTTTCTTTATGTGTAATACCTGTTGCCAGATACTCTCGATGATGAGTTCCAGCTCTCCTGTTGCTGCTACAAAGCCATCAGACTCCTGCAGATAGGAAGAAATATCTAACTGAGATATTTTCTTTCTGTCTATTTTTCCATTGGGTGTCAAAGGGAACGACTCCTGCTCAACGATATGCGCAGGTATCATATATTCAGGCAATCTGCTTTTAAGGAATTCTTTGAGCTGCTCTTTATCAAAGCCTTTATCTGGAATAATGAAGGACACCAGTAACCGGCTTCCATCTTCCTGTTCTCTTGCCTGTACGACTGCCTGTGATACATATCCGCTTTGCTGAAAGATATTCTCTATCTCTCCCGGCTCTATCCGATACCCGCGTATCTTCACCTGATGATCGCTTCTTCCTGCTATTTCAAGCTGGGCATTCATATTCCACCGGCCAATATCGCCGGTTGTATAAATCCGCCCCCCAGGTGCAAAAGGATGCTTAATAAAAGCCTGTGCTGTCAGCTCTTCATTATGATAATATCCTCGCGCCAAACCTTCTCCTCCAATATAGACATCCCCGTAAACGCCTGGCGGACAAAGCTGCAAATGCTTATCCAGGATATATATAGCAGTATTCCTTATCGGCTGTCCTGCATGTACGTGTTCAGAAGGCTTGAGCAATGCCCCAGTTGACCAGATAGTAGTTTCAGTAGGACCATATACATTATAAATAGCTGCATTAGTATATTGCTGTACCTGCCGGAATAATTTTTCGGGAAACTTTTCACCTCCTACAATGAGGTGCCGAAGTGACTTGATGAATAACTGAGAATCGCTGTCTTCCAGTAATGAGCTAAGGAAAGAAGGTGTTATCTGCATAGCGGTGATCCCCTGTTGATCTTTAACCGCTTTAGGGGCATATTGCTGTTTCAGCTCGTTCAGTAAGGGCAGACTCTCCATGATGTCCCGGGTATTTATCCCAAAATCCACCAGGCAGGCAATTTCTGTTACCCCCATCGTATATAATCTGGCTATCAGCTCATGGCAGGTTTCAGGGGTCCCTAATAAAGCAGCACTCTGCCAGTATCTTTCAAAAGCAGCTTCCAACAGGCTCTCCATATCGGCTTCTGTCAATTGCTCTCCATTACCTGCAAGGTTTTTCAATAAGCTGACATTGGAACGCAAATAGTCTTTAAACGGTTGCTTTACGGTTACTTTTACTTTGTCATAATCACGACCTATAAAAGTATGCAGCATGACGGCCACTTTCCTGGTAGCAGGGTCATACCCATGTTCAATTAATGCCTGTTTATATACGTGTATATTCTTTGTCAGAACATTGATGTCCTGTCCCAGCATATGTGTAAGCAAATGCGCGCCAATGCTGCCGGCCGTACGGAATGTATCGGTATTACCGGCAGAAGTAATCCATATTGGCAGCTCCTGCTGAATAGGACGTGGAAATACTTTAAGGGATATTTCCCGGTCAGTTCCATTCTTTCTTGCGATACTACCTCCTGCCCATAAAGTTTTCAGTGTTTGTATCTGCCTGTACATGATCTCCTGCCGGTTGCTGTAATGCTGCGGGTTCAATACAAAGTCATCGGCATGCCAGCCGGATGCAAAAGAAAGCGCCACTCTTCCACCAGAAAGATTATCTACTACAGCCCAGTCCTCAGCCACCCTGATCTCATCGTGAAGAGGTAGCACCACACTTCCCGAACGAAGCTGAACATGAGAAGTAATGGTAGACAATGCGCCTGCCAGCACAGAAGGGTTAGGGAATATACCGCCAAATTCGTGAAAATGCCGCTCAGGCAACCAAACACCCGAAAACTTATGCTCATCTGCAAACCTTACGGAGTCTAACAGGAACTGATATTTATCCTGCTTTTCTTCTTCCTGCTGGTTCGCAAAATAAAAAAGGCTAAAATCCATTTCTACCTGACTGTTGCCGCCGTAGGTATTGAAATTATTGATCCATTTACTGTTATCATGTAATGTAACCCGCACACCATTGCATAGGGTCCATATCAGTTCCAGGATAGAAATATCAAAAGATACAGATGTAATAGCCAGCAAATGATCCTTTTCATTTAAGGACAATAACTGGTTCATGCCATAAATGAAATTGAGCAAATTGCTGTGTGCTATCATCACCCCTTTGGGCCTGCCGGTAGACCCGGAAGTATAAATAATATAAGCCAGCTGTGCGGACTGAGGTGAATAGCGGGATTGTACCTGATTACTATAAGTGAGCCTGTCCACACTAATCACATTTATCTCCTGCACATCAAACAACCGGTCCCTGACCTGTTCAGTGCTCAGCACAATCTTAGCTCCGGTATCTGATAACATATAAGCAATCCTGTCCCTCGGATATTCCGGATCCAGCGGAACATATACTCCCCCGGCTTTCATAATTCCCAGTATGGCAATGATCAGTTCAGCACAGCGGTTCATGAAAACAGGAATAGCGGTTTCCGGGGTAATCCCTTCTTTTATCAGATATTGGGCAAGATGATCGCTATATTCATCCAGTTCTCCATAGGTCCAGGATCTTTCTGCAGCTGTAAATATCTTTTTATTCCTATCCTTTAAAACCTGCTCCCGGAAAAGGTCTATTACTGTTTTATCTGCCGGATTATCAGCAGCTGTCTGATTAAAAAGTTGCAGTAACCGTTCCTGGTCATCTACAGGCAGATAATCTAATTTACATATAGCGGTAGCAGGGTTACTGATGGCAGTCTGTAACAGATTGACAAAATGCAATATTAATTGCCTGATAAATGCTGGTTCATAGATGTCTGTATTAAACTCCACCCGCAGGTAAAGACCAGCTGCTGTTTCTGCGAAATCAAAATTGAGGTCCAGCTTGGTCATACAGTTACCTTCCTCGGTTACTACCCCTGGCACGCGATTGCCCACCGTCAGTTTATCATCATAGCTACGTTGATTCTGCAATATTGCCATGACATCAAATAATACTGACCGGCTTAAGTCCCTCTTCATTTCCAGCACTTCCACCAGTTTATCAAAGGGATAAGACTGGTGCTTGTAGCTCTCCAGTGTCGCCTGTCGAACCTGTTCCAAAAGCCTGAGAAAGCTTTGTTCTCCGCTAAACCTGGTCCTCAATGCGAGGGTATTTAAATAATATCCTATCTGATCTTCAAGATCCGGATGCTCCCGCCCTGCCAAAGGCGTACCTATGATAATGTCTTCCTGCCCGGTATACCTATACAATAAAGCATTTAAAGCGGCAATCAATCCCATAAACAAGGTAGCTCCTTCTTCCCTGCAGAGGTTCTTAAGTGCATCTGTAACAGGGTTATTGATCAGGATACTCATGGCGGTTCCACGATGTGTCAGCACAGGCGGCCTTATTCCCGATACCGGCAGCTCAAGTACAGGTAATTCGCCTGAGAACTGCTCCAACCAGTATTTTCTGGAAGTCAAATATGCTTCCGTAGCCAGCTGTTCCTGCTGCCAGTTGGCATAATCTTTATATTGTATTTTTAGCGGCAGGGTATTATAAGGGATTCCGGAAGTAAAAGCATTGTAATGCGCCAGGATATCTTTTTGCAATACCTCCATAGACCAGCCATCACTAATAATGTGATGCATATTGTAATGGAACAGGAAACTACCATCTTTCAGCTTTAACAAACCAGCCCTGAGCAATGGACCTGACCACAGATCAAAGGGCAGTGCCGCTTCTTCTTCAAGGAATTTTTTTATCGCCCCCTCATCCCATCCAGAGGCATCATGTTCCTGAAAAGTAAAAGGAAATTCCAACGCGGATAAAACTACCTGTCTGATTTCGCCTTCTTCATTCTCCCTGAAAACAGTACGTAATATCTCATGCCGGTCAATAACAGACAGTATCGCTTTTTCCAGGTTACCAGGTATATAGTGGCTGTCTAAGGCAATACGAACCGGCATCGTATAGGCACCGGCTGCTTCCGGAAACTGACTGAGTATCCAAAGGCGGCGCTGCCCTTCTGACAAAGGATAATCTTTGGACAAAGGCACCGGACGAATAGGCGCAAACTGGCCTTTAGTAGAATACTTATTCAGATAATGGATTAGTTCCTGCTTATTTGCCCTTATTGTCTGTAACAAGTCTTCCGGCAATGTTCCGGATTCATTTTCAAAGACCAGTCTCAGATCTCCCCCGTCTACTGAAAGGGATATTTTTTCTTCAGATAAGCGGTTGATTAATTCGATCATAGAACAGCTTTTATATAATTAGTTCTTTAATATTTTCATTTTTATTACCTGTTGCCTGTATCTGTTGCATACCAATTATCACTGTTAGCTCACGGGATAATTCCCGAATGGTCGAATGTTTGAAGAAAACATCCACAGGCAATTGCATATTGAATAGCCGATTGAGTTTTCCTGCCAGCGTCATGGCTTTCAAGGAATCTCCACCCAGTTCAAAAAAACTATCATCTATCCTGATATCATCTGTTCCGAAAAATGTACACCATGCATCCAGCAACTGTTGCTCAACAGGAGTTAAAGATGTAGCGTCTGCTTTTTCGCGACGTCTTCCCTTCACTGGTATCGCAGATTGGCTGTTGTCTATCTTCTTTTCCTCCAGGTTAGCTAATCGGGTTTCCAGGTCAATTACAGAAACAACGATTCCCGGATAATCAGTTAAGCCCAACGTTGCCTCGAACACCTGTATCATCTCTGCTTTGGTGATCCCCGTTTGCCCCTCTTCAAATGATAATCCATCTAGATTAACCGTTATCCAGTTTTTCAGTTCCTGTTTTCTGACAGTTACAAAATGATCCATAAAACTATTAGCTGCAGCATAGCCGCCATAAGTAAGTCCACCCAGTATAGCAGCAAGGCTGGAAGCGATCCATACAAAATCTGGCTGCAGCTTGCTGAATACGCTATGTATATTTTGTAATCCTTTTACTTTGGCCACAAAATGTTGATGTACCTGTTGGCTATCCAGATTTATAATAGGATTAAATCCTGAGGGCGACATCTCTCCGGCTAGATGGATGACGCCATCAATCCGGTCAGTGTATTGGGTTGCAAATTGAGACAGTGCATCCAGCCTGCTAATATCCAGCTGATGATAACTTACCGAACCTCCTGAAATACAGAGCGGTTCCAGTAGCCGGATTTTTTCCATAATTTCATCAGGAGCACGTCTACCAGTCAATAATACTGTTGCCTTATAATTTGAAAGCAGATGGGCTGCCAGTACCATACCGATCTTTCCCGTGCCTCCCACAATGAGGTAATGCCCACCCATCTTTAACAAGGGCACAGGTGCCAGGCCCTTTACATCTATCCGTTCATAATCAGGTACCCAGCGGAACCCTTTTCTTAAAGCGACCACCGGCTGATGATAATTTTGCAACAGCTCTCTACGGATCAATGATCCACCATATTCCTCTACATCCAGATGAGCACAACCTAAAGATGGATGTTCCTGGGTCAGCACTTTCAATAACCCCGTTATTGGGGCAAGGGATAAATCATTAGTATTCATCTCTCCAAATACAGACAACAATCCTTCTGTTATAAGGGTCAACTTTTTGAATCCCCGATCTGTCGATATCCCACTCTGAATTAAGTGTAACAAACGAAGAAACGCTACTTCGGGCCCATCAATGATTCCAGCGCTATCCGCCATAACTATCAATTGTTCCGGATAGCTGTCAAGCAGGGTCAATTCAACTGTCAACTGCTCAAAACCGCCCGCCAGATCTTTAGCTGGAATTGTTGTAACCAGATGCCCATCGCTGGTCAACTGATCTGCTATACAATCTGCCAACTCACTTGTGCCTGTCAGCAATAGAAAATGAGTCTTGTTTTTAGTTACCTGACTGGATAAGAAGGCGGCCTTTTTCCATCCCCGGCAATAAAAGGAGTTATTAATATCCTGCTTTCTCCATTTATCCGCATGCATATAACGTGTAAACAACGTTTCCAGATCCGCTTCCACCGGGAAAGGCTTCTTTTCGAAAACATAACCTGGCAATGAAATTCGGGAACCTCCGGCAGACAGCTGGTTCCAATCAAGGTCTACGCCGCCTTCCCAGATTTTTCCAATGCCTTTTAAAAATGCTTTATAGTCATCCGTTTTTTCCTGTGGATGTCTGATCAGTTGAATGACGTCATTTCGTACACCACTTTCATGTAATATTTGCCGGCAAAATCCACCTAATACATTACCAGGTCCTACTTCAATCCATAAAGTATCCCGGTTTGCCGTACCAATGGTTTGCACACCATCCATGAACAGCACCGTTCCTGTAATATGTTTTTCCCAGTAACCAGGAGAACAATGGATCTCTCCTGCCACTTCGCCTGTCAGGTTAGCATAAATGGGTATCTGTGGGGCTGAGAAAGGAATGTGGCTGATTCCTTTCTCAAATTCAATAGCCGCCGCGCTCATCATATCTGAGTGAAATGCATGTGAGGTTTTGAGCCGGGCGACACCGATACCTTTCTCTTTCAGGAGCAGTGCGACGACCTCAATGTCTTCTTCCTGCCCACTTATTACGCAATTTGCAGGAGCATTGATCGCCGCGATACTCACCTTTTTATCTCTGATCAATGGCAATACCTCCTGTACAGGGGCATGAACGCCAATCATGGCTCCTTCCGGCTGTTCATTCATTCTTCTTGCCCTTTCCAATACTATCCGCACCCCATCCCTGAAGGTAAACACCCCACTTATACAGGCCGCAACCAGCTCGCCGATGCTATGTCCTATCATAGCAGTAGGCCGGACCCCATAATGTGCTAACAATTGCGACAATGCATATTCAAACACGAAAAGCAAAGGCTGCGTATAAAGGGTATTATTGATACGGCTATCTGTCATGGCCGGGGGAAACAGCACTTCTATATAACGTTCGCCAGTAAGCGTTTCCAACAACGCACACCCTTCATCAATCCATTTGCGGAAGACGGACGATTGCTGATAGAGGTCCAACCCCATATTTGCATATTGCGCTCCCTGACCGGGAAACATAAAGATGATCTCAGGATGATGAACGGCTGCCTTTACGTCTCTATTGATCACAGATAATTGTTCCGATAGATCAGTTGCCGAACGAGCGGCCACCGATGTCCTGTAACGAAAATGTGTCCTTCCCTGCTGTGTAGTGAATGCAATATTCCTGATAGCTGGGCTTTCAGCAGTCAGCAAAGATTGCAGACCTGTAACCTGATTTCCCAGACCTTCAGCGGTCCTGGCCGAAAATAAAACCAACTCAGTAGCAGACTCCGTTTCTACCTTTTCTGTAAGCTGCATTTCTTCCAGCACAACGTGTACATTAGTACCTCCTATTCCGAAAGCGCTGACACCTGCCCTTAGTGGATGTTCAGCTGCCCCTTCCCACTTTTTAAGCGTATCGTTTACATAAAACGGCCCGCCATTGAAATCAATAGCAGGATTTGGCGCATTGAAATGTAAACTGGGAGGCAGCTCTTTATGATAAAGGGACAAAACAGTCTTTATAAAGCCAGCCACACCGGCAGCAGTATCAAGATGCCCCATATTGGATTTCACTGCCCCTATTGCACAATATTTCTCTTTATTAAAATTAAAGGCTTCATTGAGTGCTGCAATTTCAACCGGATCACCCAGTTGTGTGGCAGTGCCATGTGCTTCAATATATGAAATGGACTCAGGGGCTATTCCCGCAAAACGATGCGCCTGGCGGATACACTCCGCCTGTCCCTCCGGACTTGGAGCGGTATAGCCTACCTTCCTGTTGCCATCATTGTTTACTGCAGAAGCCTTTATAATGGCATAGATATGATCCTTATCCATTATAGCATCTTCCATTCTTTTTAGCACCACCACTCCCGCGCCTTCTCCACTGATCGTACCGGATGCAGCAACATCAAACGTCCGGCAATGCCCATCTGCGGAATAGATCATTCCGGGCTGGTATACATACCCTGGTGTACGGGCAACATCAATCCTTACCGCACCAGCTACGGCCATGGAACACTCTTTTGTCAAAAGGCTCCGGCATGCCATATGAATTGCAGCCAGCGAGGTGGAACAGGCGGTGTTGACAAAATAGGCAGGACCTTTGAAATTCAGCTTGTATGCAATTAGCGTGGGGAGAAAGCTCTTCGTGGTAATTATGTTCGCAAAAAAAGGATCTACATTACTCTCCATTCTCCTGATCATAGATTCGGCTATCCAGTTCAAATGCTCTGAAGCTCCTGCAAAGATGCCTGTTTGCCCCTTGTACCGATTGACATCATAGCCCGCGTCTTCCAGCGCATGCCACACCTCTTCATGGAATATTCTGATCTGGGGATCCATAAGTTGCGCTTCCTCACGTGTATATCCGAAAAAACTATAATCAAAGGAAGTCTTATCCGTAACCACAGACCTGGCACGAATGAACTCCGGCCGGCCGATCTGCTCCTGGCTGATGCCCATGTTCTCTAGTTCTTCCTCACTATAAAAATGTATGAGCTCACCGCCGTTCCGGATCAGCGACCAGAATTCACGGATATTGTCAGCGCCTGCAAACCGGCAGGACATACCTATTACGGCGATATCTTTTTTACTGTAATTACTCATATACTAGGATTCTTCAAATAAGCTAAATACATCGTCTCCCTGATCCGCATTTTCAACTATTAATTCCTCCGGACCTCTATTATTTCCTATAGGCTGTTGATATACGGCTGCCAGCAAACGAATATTGGGATACCGGAACAGGGTGACTACGTTCAGGGGCTTGTTGAAGCGAGCAGTGAATGCATTAACAAGTTTCACCATTGTAAGAGAAGTAGCGCCCAGATCGAAGAAATTGTCATCAATGCTGATCGTGGCCGGATCCCGGCCTAATAATTCAGCAATGATGCTGACCATGGTGGATTCTACCTCATCCCTGGCCGACAGGACCACGGAAGCCCTTTCCGGTTGACTGTCCGGGACAGGTAATGCCTGTCTGTCAATTTTCCCGTTAGGGGTCAGCGGCAGCTTGTGTTGATGTATGAATAATGAAGGAATCATATATTCAGGTAACCCTTTCGATAATATTTCCCTCAATCCGGATATTGGTAACAAACTTTCATAATAAGCTACCAGTTTTAACTGTCCATCCGTACCTGTGAACGGAGTGACCAACACGCCTGTTATTTCGGGGACTTGTGATAACCGGTGCATGATCTCTCCCGGCTCTATCCGGTATCCGCGAATCTTTACCTGTTCGTCTGTACGGCCCTGGTATTCAATACTACCGTCGGGCAACCACCTACCCGCATCTCCTGTTTTATAGATACGCTCTCCGATTATTTCGTGCCGGATGAACTTCTCTTCAGTCAATTGTTTATTATTCCAGTACCCTTTGGCAAGTGGGATGCCTCCAATATGTATTTGCCCTGTTACACCTTCAGGAACGGGATTCCCTTTTTCATCAAGTATGTAAATCCTGGTATTGGCCAATGGCTTTCCTATAGGTGGTGCGTTGAGCCCATCCCTACCTACAATATGGTCTGTGACCATGACAGTACCTTCTGTAGGGCCATACTGATTTACTAACCTGTAAGGTAACTGACTTACATTAAGGCGCGGTAATCTATCACCTCCAATCAGGATATACTTCAACCGCAGATGGGCAGGGGCAGGTATGCGGATCAATTCTCCAACCAACGCCGGTGGCACGAAGGCATGCGTGATGCCATTGTCGGAATAATACCGCATCAGGCCATAACTATCCATCTTCAGCTGATCAGGTATAATATGAAGTACAGTACCTGTTAGCAAAGCAGACCATAGCTCAAGCGCACTGGCATCAAATCCTGGACCGGCCATCATTGTCGAAGCATTTCCCGGCGCTACCCCGTATCTTTCCTGGTGCCAGTGTATAAGGTTCACCATAGAGGTATGTGCAATCATCACCCCTTTAGGCGTACCCGTTGAACCGGAAGTATAAATGACATATAACAGATCATCCGGCCTTACAGTTACCGGCACATCTGTTGCCGGATAACTTTTCTCAGCATCCAGACTAAAGACTTCAATCCCTTCAAACTTGTTTAACAGCGGCGATAATGCATTATTCGTAAGAACGATCCTGGCATCCGTATCAGATAATATAAATGCAATCCGCTCTTCAGGATAAGCTGGGTCAATAGGCACATAGGCGGCTCCTGTTTTAATGATAGCCAAAATAGCAACTACCTGCATGGCAGATCGGTGCAGAAATACGGGTACAATGCTACCCTTACCGATTCCTGCCTGGTACAGATAAGCTGCCAGCTTATTGCTAAGATGATCCAGCTCACCGTAAGTGAGCACAACCGCTCCTTCTACCAGGGCAGGCAGCTGATAAGTAGAAACCATCCGTTGCTTAAATAGAGTAAGCACACTCTCCTGATCAGGATACCTGGAAGTAGTTGCATTATTTTCACGTACTAAATGATGTACCTCCTGTTGAGACAGATAATTTATTTCTTGTACCGGTGTAGCCGGATGCTCCAGCAGGCCGGCAAGCATCGCATCAAAATGCCGGATCAGCTGAGTGGCAAATGCAGCATCATAAATAGCCGTATTATATTCAAGACGCAGATAAATACCATCTGCACTTTCAGAAAAGTCAAAAACAAGATCAAATTTTATCCCACAGGGACCTTCATCAGATATAATACCATGTGTGCCTTCAACCTTTTCTGCGCCCTGGAAATTCTGTAACATGATCATCACATCAAATATTACGGAACGGCTCAGATCACGTCTTACCCCCAGCTCCTCCACTAAACGGTCAAAAGGATAGATCTGATGCCCGAAAGCGGCAATTATCTGCTTTCTGGCCTCTCCAATTAAATGCAAAAAATGATCATCCCCGTTGATCCTGTTACGCAACGCCAGGGTATTTACATAAAACCCGATCTGGTCTTCCAGCTCTGCATGTTCACGACCTGCCACAGGCGTTCCTAAGATGATATCGTCCTGCCCTGTATAGCGATACAACAGCGTATTGAGCACAGCAACAAGTCCCATAAAAAGGGTAGCCTGACTGTCCTGACACAATGCACGCAGCTCATCTCTCTTCTTCCCATCAATCAGGAATCCTATAGCATGGCCTTCATAAGTCATCACAGATGGACGTCTTTTGTAGGAAGGCATTTGCAGTACCGGCAGCTCGCCGGCTAATTGAGTAAGCCAGAAATCGCGGTGAAGCTTCACATTAGCGGATTGCAACATCTTTTGCTGCCAGGCAGCAAATTCCTTATACTGAATGCGTAAAGGTGAAACAGCAGGCTGCACACCTTTCACCAGCGATGCATAATAAGCGGCTATCTCCCGTTGAAGGATATTTAAAGACCAACCGTCACTGATAATATGATGTAATGTATAATATAACAGGTATTGCTCACTGCCAAACCTGATGAGGCCAATGCGGAACAAGGGGCCCTGTGAAAGATCAAAAGGCGTTTCAACAGCGTCGGATATGATCTGACTGGCTATATCGCTGTCCCATTGTTCATATACCCTGTATTCGGGCACGACACTGAACGACGCTGCTGGTATAACTACCTGTCTGATCTCTCCGGCAAGGTTTTCCCTGAACACGGTACGTAATATTTCATGACGGGCAACTACCAGCCGGATGGCTTCTTCAAAATAAGTAAGCTGGTAATGCCCTTGCAATAATAAATGTCCTCCCAGGTTGTACGACCTCGCAGCATGTTCCATCTGGCTCAATACCCAGATGCGGCGTTGCCCATCAGATACAGGATAATCATTTTCCGCTTCCAGTAATGTAATCTCCTCATAAATACCTCCGGGATTGGAAGCTATTAATTGAGCATGGCCGGACAGTGTACTGTTGCCAAACAGATCGGCCAGGGTTACCTTCACCCCAAATACGCGATAATACCGGTTAAATAGCTGCATCAGGCGTATACTGTTCCCGCCCAGTGCCAGGAAATCGTCCGTCACACTAATGTCTGTAGTCAGCTTTAATACCTCCTGCCATATTTTTTGCACCTTCAGCTCAGTAGCGTTGCGGGGTGCCACGTACCGGCTCTTTTGATCCTCCTTCCTGTAAAGGCTGGCAAGTGCAGCTCTATCTACTTTCCCATTCGGTGTCAATGGAATTGTCGCTACCTGGATGATACGATCCGGGATCATATGCGCGGGTAAGGCGCCAGCCAGCTTTCCGGATAATTGTACCGTATCTGCAGCTTGTTCAGATACTATCCATGCTACCAGCTGCTGCTCGCTACCACTACCCACCGGCATCACTATCGCCTGCTGAATATTTTCTTCCTTCAGTAAGGAAGATTCAATTTCACCCGGCTCTACCCGGTAACCATGTATCTTCACCTGGTTATCTGCTCTTCCCAGATAATCAAGAGATCCTCCCGGAAGTAGTCTTACGCTGTCTCCTGTTTTATAAATGATGCGTCCGGGGCGGAAGGGATCTGAGATAAATTTTGACCTGGTCAGCGCTTCGTTATGCAGATATCCGTTTCCTACACCGTCTCCCCCTATACATAATTCTCCGGCAACGCCTTCCGGCAAAAGGTGGCCCCTCTCATCCAGCACGTAAGCGTATGTATTGATGATCGGATGTCCTATCCCTACTTTTTCTTTCGCATAGGTTCCGTGTATGATCTCAACCGTACAACCCACAGTAGTTTCTGTAGGACCATATTCATTATAGATCAGGATATCTTCTCTAATGCGCTGCAACAAGGCAATATGATGCGGCAATAATTCTTCTCCTCCTACAACAACCTGTCGTACTGATGATGTACTATGCTTATTTTCTTCCAATAAAAGAATATGCGCAGGTGTACATTTAACGAAATTGATTTCGCTCTTAAAGAAAATCTCTTCGAGGCTATTTATTACCGGTTGTTCCTCCGGATAAATAATTAGCTCGCCACCACTGAGAATCGCTCCGAAAAAGCTGGTCACTGTAAGGTCGAATGATAAAGTGGTGAACCAGGGTATTTTGAAAATGACTGCTGAGTCATTGAAATAACATTCAATACAATGTACCAGATAATGATATAAATTTCCGTGAGTGATAGCTACACCTTTTGGTATACCTGTCGAACCGGAGGTGTAAATCACATACGCAAGATCGGCAGGTGTTACAGCTATACCAGGTGATACCTGGATATGCTCACTTTCAATATCTGCAATGATAGCTGCCAATATCTCCTGTTCAACGATCAGCTTACACTTACTATCCTGCGCAATCATCGTGCGTCTGGCCGCCGGGTATCTCACATCAATTGGAACATATGCTGCTCCACATTTCAGAATACCCCATACCAGCAGTACCTGCCATTCACTTCTTTCCAGTTGAATACCTACAAAATCCTTAACACCTATCTGATAATGGAGCGATAACCACCAGGCAATTTTACCTGATAGTTCATCCAGCTCGGCGTAGCTGAAAGAGCGGCTTATTCCACGTACAGCAATACGCTCTGCCTTTTGCCGGCAAATAGATGCCAGCCTGTCCAGAACAGTCTCACTGGCATATTCCCGTCGCGGTCCTTCCAGCACAGCTATCAATTGCGCTTTTTCTTCCTGACGGATATATTCTACCTGATCAATTCTCATCGCTGGACTTGCCACCACCTGCTCCATTAAACCAATAAAATGGTGCATTAGCTGTTGTACGCCCCTGCCATCATAAATGTCTGTATTGAACTCCACACTCATATCCAGCCCCCCCTCTCTTTCCGTGAAATAGATCAGATGATCAAACTTGGCGGCCACCTGCCCTTCATCATAAATCCGGCCAGGCGTCATATAAGAGGACTCGTTGTTGTTCCGCTCATTGTGCAGTATCAACATTATATCAAATAATGGAGAATGGCTCATGTCCCGTTTTACTTCCAGCTCATCCACGAGCCTGTCAAATGGATAGGACTGATGATCAAAAGCATCCAGGATGACCAGCTTTATCTTCTCCAGTAAACTGGAGAATGTATCTTCCGGCAAAAATTTCATTCTGAGCGGAAGAGCATTGATATAGAAACCAATCTGGTCTTCCAGTTCAGGCTGATGCCTACCTGCTACAGACGTACCAATGATATTATCTGCCGCACCTGTATACCGGTAGATCAATGTATTTAATACGCCCATTAATCCCATAAACAGGGAGCTTCCATTATCCTGACACAGCCTCGCAAAAGCGGCTGCAAGGCTTTCACTGATACGAGTAGAAAATACCTGCCCATTGAAAGACTTAATAGGGGGTCTTTGAAGAATGGCGGGAAATACAGTAACAGGGAGAGGTCCTGTCAATTGTCCCAGCCAGTAATCGCGATCAGCGTTTAATTTACCGGCATTTAACTGTGTTTGTTGCCATACTGCATAATCCCGGTACTGAATCTTTAATGGCGGCAGATCAGGCACTTTCCCATTATTATATTCCTTATAGGCACCATAAATTTCCCGCTTCAATATCTCTAAAGACCAACCATCACTAATAATATGATGCATATGATAATACAGGGTATACTTACCTGCTGAGGTAATCAGGAGGCCTATTCGCAATAGAGGTCCCTTATCCAGTTCAAAAGGCTTTTTTCCTGCGGCTGTAATGACGGTTTCGCCCTCCTCATCCTGTGAAATATTTTTCAGCTCAATTGATATATCTGATTGATCAGCTGGTATTACTATCTGACGTAGTTCGCCTTCTTTTTCAATAAAAATAGTTCTTAGTATCTCATGTCTTTGCACGACGGTGTTAACAGCTTTGTGCAAGGCGTCTACATGAACCACTCCATCCATTTCAAATGATCCGGATAAAACATAAGCACTGGCTGCGGCTGGCTGCTGACTTAAAATCCAGATCCTCCGTTGTCCATCCGACACCGGATAATCATTGGCCTCTGCAACCGGCAACAACTGTGATCTTGAAGAATATGCCTTTTCTCCAACCAAGCTGGCATGTGCGCTGACGGTAGTATGCCTGAACAATTCCTTTACAGAAACATTTACACCAAAGCAGACCTTATACTGGTTGGCCAGTTGCATGATATGCAAACTATGTCCGCCGATATGGAAAAAGTCAACCGTAGTACCTGGCATAGTATCCAGCTCCAGTAAGGATTGCCATATATTACAGATCCTGCTTTCCGTTTCATTAACAGGGGCTACATAATCGTTACCACCTGCCTGGAGATAATCATCAGGAACAACCAGTGCTTTCCTGTTGATCTTTCCACTTGCGGTCATTGGCCACTCTTCAACCTGGACAAAAACAGCAGGAATCATATAATCAGGCAAATAAAACAATAACCGCTGTCTGATTATATCTACAGGATAAGCTTTCTTTCCCCTGTAAAAAGCACAGATCTGCCATCCACTGGTACGATCTTTTTGTGCCAGCACTACACTTTCATAGATACCGTCCAGCTGTTGCATAGCATATTCAATCTCTCCTGGTTCTATCCTGTTTCCCCTTATCTTTATCTGGTGGTCAGTACGACCAATATATTCTATATTACCGTCGGGCAGCCAATAGCCGATATCGCCCGTACGATACATAATATCTTTTTTCCCAAAGGGTGCTGATACAAATTTTTCAGCAGTAGCTGCAGGCAGCTCAAAATATCCTGCCGCCAGCCCGTCTCCTGCAATGCATATCTCACCCGGTACCCCTATAGGTAAAAGCTGCGCATGTTTGTCGAGTATATATATGCTTACATTGGCAATGGGCTTTCCGATAGGCACAGTCTTATTTCTCTTGTCAATAAACCTCCCGGTAGTTTCCTGTAATAATAAGCCCGGAAGTCTAAAATTACCGCCATTTTCAAGCTGGGAGGCAATGGCCGCCTGCTCGTCCAGCATTGCATCAAAATCGTCTGCGGTAGTATAAGGGTTCATGATCACTGCTCTTAGTACCACTACCCTTTCTCTCTCCAACTCTATTGCCGGATGATCAAACTCAATTTCAGTAAAAGAAACAAAATATTTACCCTGTGTAAATTCTGCCTTTTGCAGTTTCCTGTTCAGCTCATTGATAAATTGCAACTCTTCTGCTGATAACGTCCTGATCCTGGATTTTTTGAGTAATGCTGCCGGAATATAACGATAGGTAAGAATATTCATCTCCGGCGCCGTCATTATCTCAAAGTTATCCCGCTGAGAGATCTTTTCTTCCAGCGACAGGGTCCTGTTGTAGTTCATTTCCATCAATTCACTGAACCCTTTTGCGCCTAACATCTTCAACGCTCCATGAAACAAAAGAGAAACAAATGAACGGGATCCTTCTATACTAAAACGCCCCAGGTCGTAACTACCTTTTCTGGCCTGATAAAATGTATTATTCTCGGAGAAAGAAGCAAAATCAGGAGAGCGGAACAAACATACACTGGCTCCCATTGGCAGATACATTTGCTTATGACCACAAATAGTAACTGTATCTGCTCTTTGTATTCCCTTCAGTTTTTTGGCTAACTGGGCGGAAAAGAGTAACATTCCCCCGAATGCAGCATCGGCATGGAAATGGATCCCATATTGTTCTGCAATGTCAGCAAGCGCATCCAGGGGATCAATACGCCCTGTCTCAGTAGCTCCTGCTACCCCAATGATAGCAAGTACCAGCATGCCTTCTTTTCTGAATCGCTCAATATAACCGATCAGCGTTTTCCTACCCTCTTCCAGATTCTCTTTATCAATATCAAATTTATATACCTGCGAAGTGCCCAGTCCCAGTGTCCTCATTGCCTTATTGATAGAATAGTGGGCCAACCTGGAGCTCAGGACTACCACTCCCTTATACTTGAAGTGGTCAAGTGCTTTTACAATCCCTTCCTCCACAATTCCCCTGAAGCCCTCTCTTGCAGGAAAAGCTTTATTCAATGCATAGCTTAACGCAGTAATATTTGACAAAGTTCCCCCATTGGTGACTACACCGAGACAGTATTGTGCATCCTGTAAATGTTTTTTATAAAAAGTATAGCGCATCCGGTACACCACCTTATGCATCATACCAATCACCTGGCGTTCTATAGTACTACCGGCAAAAGATGTATCAATCTTTACCAGGTTCTGGTTCAGCTCAATCAGTAACGCACTCAGATCTTTGATAAAAGGAGGGATCGTACTGGTCATATGCCCCAGATAATTAGGGCTCGAAACATTCACTACACCTGGTAACAAGTCATTCCTGAGGAACTCAACATACTCTTCAGGAGTCCAGGCCTTGTCTATTGAAACATCGTAAAATTTCTCCAAAGCCTCCCTGGAAGGCAATGGTTTGATAATTTCTTCCCTGCTGTTAAATTCCTCTATAAGACCACTCACATCTTCTTTTATGGAAAGATTAAACTGAGGGACCGCTTCATCTATTAAACTACCATTACCAAACTTATAAGAAGTATCATAACAAGTGGCATCGCCCATGACTTCTGTCGAGCCATAGATATTGAGCAGGATATGATCGGGGAATAAAGAATAAAAGTCATAAGCAAGATCAGCGCTCAGTTGTTCGCCACTACATGTCCAGTAGCGTAGCTGCTCCAACAGGGAAATATCTGTAGATTCCAGCTTTTGCAGGATTGCTTTTAACAAAGATGGTACCAGTACAATACGGGTGACCTGATAATTGGATAATAAACGGATAAATTCAGCAATATCCAATATTTCATCTTTTGTAAAGATGACACTCTTCACACCGGCTAACAGTGGGCCGAACAACTCCCAGATATGATCCACAAATCCAGTAGAAGTTTTCATGGCACTACATTCATCCTTCCCGAAGGAATAATTTTCCCACATCCAGTGCAGGCGATTGATCACAGCACTTTCCCTGATAACAACCCCCTTGGGCCTGCCTGTAGATCCTGAGGTGTACAATATACAGAAGACTTTGTTCTTATGAACAGGTAGTAATTCAAATGCAACATCCTGTATTACATCAATTTCAGTAGCAGCTGTCCGGAGGTGGATCAAAGGAGCACTATCAGCAGCCAATGGCAGCTCTCCATCGGTAATAATCAAAACAGGATCCGCTTCTTCCAGGATCAACGATATCCGTGAAGGCGCATTATGAATATCAACGGGCACATAGATCGCACCAGTCTTTATAACAGCCAGGATGGCAATGACCTGTTCAATGGAGGGTGCGCAACAGATAGCTACCCGTTGGCCTTCCCGGGCTCCCTTCTCCCGGATAAATGCTGCCAGCTGATTACTTCTTTTATCCAATGCTGTATAAGAAATAGTCTCCGCTCCTTTCTGAAAAGCGGTAGCTTCCGGAGAGGTATTTACCTGCCTGGCAAATAGTGCAGCCACTCCTTCCTGAACCGGATAAGCTGTTACAGTATCATTAAATGTATGCAACAGGAGATCCTGCTCAGTTGCATCCAGATAAGCTACTGCAGATAATGCTACATCTGGTTGCTCATTAAGCGCATGTAGTAATGAAGCATAATGATGGGCCAACCTGACAATCGTGTCCTTTTCATAAATATCAGTATTGAAACCCACCTTCATCAGTAAGGCCTCATCTGCTTCATAAAAATCAATGTCCACGTCATATTTTACAGGCTGCTCCCCATGGAAAACAAGGTCCCCTTCCACCACAGGCATGGTCTGTTCTTTTTCATTATGTAAGATGACCATCACATCAAACAACGGCGAACGGCTTGGATCTCTTTTGATGCCAAGGTCTTCCACCATCTTTTCAAAAGGATAATCCTGGTGCTGCAGGTATGCTAATACATCATTTCTCACAGTTCCCAGCAGTTGCCGGAATGTATCGTGTCCTGCAAACTTGAAACGAAGTGGTAATGTATTGATATAAAAACCGATTTGTTGTTGTAAGAAAGACTGTTCACGTCCTGCAGTAGATGTACCGATCACCAGGTCTTCCTGACCTGTATAACGATACATGAGCACATTCAGAACGGCCAGCAATCCCATAAAAGGGGTAGCCTGTTGTTGTCTGCATATATCCTTTAATGCAGCTATATCGGCGATATCAATCTTAAGTGTAAATGAATAGCCATTATGTGAGAGCTTTGCCGGCCTTGGAGACTGTATCGGCAATTCAAATAAAGGCAGCTCTCCCGACAATCTGGATATCCAAAATTCCCGGTGGAGGGTATATTGGGCAGAAAGAAGCTGCTCCTGTTGCCAGTATGCATAATCTTTGTACTGAATTTCCAAAGGTGGCAACGTTGCATGCTTTTTATTAATAAACGCATCATAATAATGCATGACATCTCTTTCCAGCACATTCATAGACCATCCATCACTGATGATATGATGCATATTGAAATACAGTAATTGCTTTAAGGGGCTGAGGCGAAACAATATCACCCTGAATAACGGCCCCGTCGAAAGATCATATAGCTGCTTACTATCTTCGGCGATGAGTGCGCTGGCTTTTCGATCTGCAGCCGGTTCCTTTGAGAGGTCCCTGACCTGTAATCTGAACAGCGCTTTTGATGATGCCTGTACAAACTGCCGTACATGACCCTGTCCGTCTTCTCTGAATGTAGTCCTTAATATTTCATGCCGCTCTACAACCGCATTGATGGCCGCTTCAAACACAATGGGATCCAGCTCCGCCGGCACTTCCATGACTGTACTGATATTATAGGCATTACTCTCTTCTTCAATTTGTTCAGTAAGCCATACGCGCATTTGTGCGGAAGATAAGGGATAAGTGTCCTGTACCGGGGCAGCAGGAATGACCCCTCCGCCTTGCTGTTGCTGGCGCACTTCCCTGAGGTATTCAGTCAACATGGGTTTGTTGGCTCTTATCTTTTCGATCAACTCATCATTGAGCACACCTTGCGGAATCTCTACATCAAGGTTACCATCATCATCCAGGTCAAGGACTACCTCCAAATTTCTTAGGTATACCAAAAGCTCTTGCTTGTTCATATTATTTTCTTAAGGGGTGTAATTACACTGTTACGCAATATTCCCGGTATCATATACCGCTTCAATAATAGCAGTAGCAATCGTTCTGTCGCCTTTATAAGGATTTCTGCCATGTGCCGCCAGCATATTATCCAGGAAGATAATGTCTCCCTGCTGATAGGGGAAAGCAATCATATTTTTCTGATAAGCGGCTTTTATTTCATTGTATTCTGCAGAAGTGATCTCAGTACCATCTCCGAAGAACGTTTCAGAAGTCAGATACTCACTGGGGAAGAAATCATCATGAGACAGCTCCAGCTCTTCATAACGGGAGAAACGATGAAAAAAGAATGCGTGATTGAACCATGTTTCCTCCTGTGTCACCGGATGTTTTACTATTGCCGCCTTCACCCATTCTATCACCATATGATTTTCTCCCAGTAATTCATATCTGATATTGTTCTTCCTGCAGGTTTCATCCACCACCTTCATATCATCCGTCTGGAACACCTCCTGCCAGGGCATTCCAAGGTCGGGCAACAGATTACGGCGATACATCACTCCTTTTTGCCTGAACTTATCTGCCAGCTCGGGGCTTATATCCTGCAATACGCGCCGGGAATCAGCGATAGGCGTTTCTCCTCCTTCTTTAGCAGGTACAATACAACAGAATACGATCTTCTGACCCCAGACGCGGCTATATGAAGATTCATTGTGCATGTTAATAGTCCGCTCATTTGGATATATGGTAGAAGTATAGATATTCCTGATCTTATTATCCAGCTCATGCCTGGGAGATGACCTGAACATATAGGGTAGCGGCGCTGTATCAAAGCTGCACATAAAATCATTAAAATCAGCGACTGTATTTATTTTAAAACCACGGAATAAAATACCACCATGTTTGAGCAGATCCTGCTCAAATTCCTCTTTATGGGCTTGTATCCACTCTTTAAGACTCACTTCCGGAGAAGTGGGCGAGATTAATAAAGGCAATACCTGATCGCTGTTTTGCAGAAAAGGGTGCTTGGTCACTTCGTAACCTTCAGTTGTTTGGATGATGCTTTCCATATAATAGGACTTTTAAATTTTGATTCTTTCTTTTGGGATAACAGTCTGTGGAGACTGCTGTGAATTGATCCATTTTATATTCTGGATCTCATTTGCCATATATTCAATAGTTGACCCTTTAAAAATGGTCTGTATACTAAGCGTAACGCCAAATTCTTTAGAGATCCGGGATAACAGCTTGATCACTTTGATACTATGACCGCCAAGGTCAAAGAAACTGTCATGAACGCCAATTGGCCCGCTCACACCCAACACTTCCTCCCACAGCGATACCAGACGCGCCTCCATCTCATTGCGCGGCGCTGTATACTTATCCTTCATCCCTTCGGTTGACCATTCGCTCAGCAGCTGCTGACGATCGATCTTCCCATTACCCGTCAGTGGTAATACTGCCAGATGTTCTATATGCGTAGGTATCATATAACCGGGAAGATGAGAGGGAAAAATCAGC
>NZ_JBCNKF010000015.1:0-181443 GCF_039596155.1 Chitinophaga sp. | reverse complement strand
ACCGACCCTGTACATGGTACAGTTGTAGTAAACGCCGATGGTACTTACACCTATACACCAGGTGCAGACTACAATGGCCCGGACAGCTTTACAATTAATATTTCAGATGGTAATGGTGGAACAGCTACTGTAACTATCAATATCACTGTCACAGCAGTTAATGATAATCCAACCGGTGTAGACCAGAATGTTACAACTCCTGAGGATGTAGCTTACAATGGCAGCGTGGTTGGTAATGATGTAGACGGAGATGCACTGACTTACAGCAAAGGCACCGACCCATCACATGGTACGGTTGTAGTAAATGCTGATGGTACGTACACATATACACCAGCTGCTGACTACCATGGAGCAGATAGTTTCACAATCATCATCTCAGATGGAAATGGAGGAACTGCTACTGTAACTATCAATATCACTGTCACAGCAGTAAATGATAATCCAACCGGTGTAGACCAGAACATCACAACTAATGAAGACACTCCATACAATGGTAGTGTGGTAGGTAATGATGTAGACGGAGACGCACTGACTTACAGCAAGGGCACTGACCCTGTGCATGGTACAGTTGTAGTAAATGCCGATGGCACTTACACCTACACACCAGCTGCGGACTACCATGGAGCAGATAGCTTCACCATCATCATTTCAGATGGCAATGGTGGCACAGCGACTGTAACTATCAATATCACGGTAACTCCTGTAAACGATGCGCCTACCGCATTCAACCAGCTCGTTACCACCGACGAAGACACGCCTTACAATGGTAGCATAATCGGTACTGACCCAGACGGCGATATCATCACCTACAGTAAAGGCACCGATCCCGCGCATGGTACTGTTATCGTAAATGCCAATGGTACATTTACCTACATGCCAAACGCCAACTACAATGGCCAGGATCAATTTACCATCAAACTCGACGATGGCCATAACGGTACTACCACCGTAAGCATTTTTATCACAGTCAATCCGGTCAACGATGCTCCGACAGGTACTGGCGACTCTCAAACCACCAACGAGGACACTCCTGTGAGCGGAACAGCTACCGGCACCGACGTAGATGGCGATCCTCTCACATTCACAAAAGCTACCAACCCAACCCATGGTACTGTCGTTGTAAATGCAGATGGCTCGTATACTTATACACCTGCCGCCAATTATTTCGGCCCGGACAGTTTCAACATTACCATTAGTGATGGTCAGCTGTCTGCTACAGTGACGGTTAGTATCAACGTTTTGCCGGTGAATGATGCACCAACCGGTGTAGACCAGCACATCACCACCCCTGAAGACACTCCGGTTAATGGCAGTGTCACAGGTACTGATGCTGACGGAGACGCAATCACCCATACCGCAGGTAATTATCCTGCGCATGGTGTCGTAACTGTCAATACCGATGGTACTTATATTTACACACCGGCTGCTAACTACAACGGCTCCGACGCTTTCACTATCATCATCTCTGATGGCCACGGAGGCACCGGTGCTGTTGTTGTAAACATAACCATCACACCAGTAAACGATGCACCAACCGGTACTGACCAAACTATTACTACACCACAGAATACTTCTTACGCTGGTACAGCAACCGGAAATGATGTAGATGGTGACCCATTAACCTTTACAAAGGCCACCAGCCCTGCTCATGGCACCGCTACAGTAAATGCTGATGGTACGTATACGTACACGCCAGCTACCGGTTATACAGGCAATGATAGTTTTACTATCACCATCAGCGATGGCCAGCTGACGACTACCGTGACGATCTATATCACCGTCATCCAGGTCACTACGCACCCAGCCATTACCCTGGTGAAAACCGCATTGCTTCATGGTAATACCATTACCTATACGTTCACGACCACAAATACCGGCGATGTCGCATTAACGAATGTCATCCTCGCTGATCCAATGGTCAACCTGAATGCCACCATCTCCGCTTCTCTGCAACCGGGCGCTGTAGTTACACAAACCGCTACTTACACCCTCACGCAGACTGATCGGGAAAACGGGTCAGTAACCAATACTGCCACAGTTAGCGGTGCCACTGCAGGTAGTCTCACCGTATCCGACATATCAGGTACCACCGCTTACAATGATACACCAACGACAATCACAGTTCCAGGTGTACCAAAAGCCAACGATGATGTGTATGATATGAGAATGAACGGTCGTGCTAATTTCAACCCGGTAGATAACGATGACTTAGGCGCAGCTGCTTTACAAACACTCAATATCATCACACAAGTTCAACATGGTACATTGTCGATCGATACTTACGGTAACGTCGAATACGTGCCAGACCAGGGCTATGTAGGAGATGACACTTTTACTTATACCATTACAGATACCGACGGCTATGTATCTAACATCGCTACTGTGACCATTCACATAGGTGCTGTCTACATCGTAGTACCTACCTTATTTACACCAAATGGCGATGGTAAGAACGACGTATTCGAAATCGTCGGGCTGAACAAATACACGGAAAATGAATTGATCATTGTAAACCGTTGGGGTAATGAAGTATACCGCCAGCATAACTATTCCAATACCTGGGCAGGCGATGGATTAAGCGAAGGCACCTACTACTATCTATTACGCGTTAAGAAACAGGGCGCGGCAGATTGGGAGGTCTTCAAAGGATTCACAACCATCCTGCGCAAATTCAAGAAATGATGAAAAGAGGTTTTATATTGTTGCTATGTATGGCGTTGGGCAAATCAACATTTGCCCAACAGGAAGCACAGTTCAGCCAATATATGTTTAACGGCATCTACATCAACCCGGCGTATGCAGGTTATAAAGAGGAATTATACCTGCATGCGTTCTATCGGGCCCAGTGGACTGGAATAGAAGGAGCTCCACGGAGCTTCTCTGTTTCTGCCGATAATATTGCCAACGAGGGAAATGTAGGCTGGGGGATACAGGCTGTGGCCGACAAACTCGGTGCGCAGACGAACCAATCCCTCTACGCCAGTTACGCCTATAGGATACGCATGAATGAAGATGGGACTGCCCGGCTCGCATTCGGCATCAGTGGCGGTCTGGTGAACCTGGCAGTAAACACCTCCCTGCTCACAACCACCAATCCTGAAGATGATATGCCTGCGGGCACACTTACAACAACAGTTCCCGACGCCAGGGCAGGGGTCTTTTATGCAGATGACAGATTCTATGCCGGGGTTTCTGTAGACAACCTCGTAGCTCCGCATGTCAATAAATCAAAATACGTTTATATTCCTACACCACGTCCGCATTATTATATAACTGCCGGTGCGATGTTCAAACTGAGTGAGCAATTGTCTCTCAAACCCTCATTTCTGATGAAAGACGACAGGGGAGGACCTACCAGTTTAGACTTAAATGCTTTTTTGCTGATCTCCGAAAAACTTTGGATAGGGGGCTCCTACAGAACCAGCGTGTCGCTCTACGATAAAGCATACCTGCAAAAGACATTGATCACAAGAGATGCTGCTGTAGCAGCGATTGAGATATTCCCGATGCCAACACTACGTATCGGTTATGCCTATGATTTTTCCATTGGTCCACTACAGAGTTATAGCAACGGGTCTCATGAGATTTCTATCGGATTTACTATTCCTACGAATCGTGACCATGTGAATTTGCGTAAATTGGGTATCACTTGTCCGAAGGTCTTTTAATAATGCATCGGAAATGTTAACCGGTTTTTTACAAAATGGAATCCTTTAAATTTGCGTACCTTGAATAAATTAGGTTGCAAATTTTTCCTAAGTAAATATGCCAAATGAATTCTCCAGGGCTGAGTGGGACGCCTGTATCAAAGTACTACAGGTATTGTCCAAAGATCCGGATAAATCTCTGGACACGATGACCCTCAAAGGTCTTGTTACAAAATTATACAAGCGTGCCAAGAAGGATCTCAAACAACAAACAACCCAGGCTGTACAGCAACAGCTTATTTCCAATTCTACTTCACCTGATAAATTGCGCAAGCTTTCACAAAAGCAGGATTGGCTGAAGCAATATGATAAGAAAATCATCCTGACCCAGACAGTCTTGTATCGCAAATACGAATTACCGGATAGCGTACAAGTTTCCCTCCCTGGTCAACCTCTTATCCTGACCGGTTTTCAAAAATGCTATATCTGCAAGACATCTTATAAAGACGTACATTTCTTTTATCACCAGCTATGCCCAACGTGTGCAACATTAAATTACAGCAATAGAATTCAAAGAACCGACCTGACGGGCCGCGTCGCACTCATAACCGGGGGAAGGATTAAAATTGGCTACCTCATAGCCTTACGCATGCTGCGTGATGGTGCAACCGTATGGGTGACAACCCGTTTCCCCAAAGACGCTATTCTACGGTTTGCCAGGGAAGCAGATTTTGAAGACTGGAAGCACCGTCTCAAAGTCTTGGCGCTGGACCTGCGTAATTTATCGAATGTCAATAGTTTTATTCAGTACTTTCAGACCAGGGAAAAGCATTTAGATATCATTATTAATAATGCCTGTCAAACTGTGAGAAGGCCTCCTGTTTTTTATCAGCATCTTTTTGATCTTGAAGAAAGCCGGGTAGAATCGTTACCGCCTGCAGCGAGAAAATGCCTTGTGGCAGACATGCCGTTTCAGTTCGTCACGGGTAGCTGGGAACAGCAATTATTGCCGGTAGATACGAATGCTGCTTTTCCTGAGAATAGGTTTGACAAAGACCATCAGCAAATAGACCTTCGTACCAGTAATAGCTGGACGATGTTACTGCATGAGGTGCCCCCGGTGGAAATGCTGGAAACTCAATTGGTCAATGTGACAGCACCTTTTTTGTTGAATAGCCAGTTGCGGACGATGATGAAGAATTCGCCGTTTGAAAGGAAGTTTATCGTGAATGTATCGGCCATGGAGGGGCAGTTTAACAGGGCTGCCAAAACACCTTTTCACCCACATACAAACATGGCGAAGGCTGCCCTGAATATGATGACGCGGACGGCGGCGCAGGAGTACGCGACTGATGGAATTTACATGAACAGTGTAGATACTGGCTGGATCACGCAGGAAAATCCTTTTCCCAGGAAAGAGCGGATGTATGAGGAGAAGGCGTTTGTGCCGCCACTGGATGAGGTAGATGGGATGGCGAGGATCTATGACCCGGTGGTGAAAGGGATGACATTATCGGAGTTACCTTTGTTCGGACATTTTTTAAAGGACTATCTACCCCACGCGTGGTAAGTATTTGTTGTTGAAAATTTTTTGTCAGATTTATTATTTAGAAAATAGCAAGGTGGTAATTGCTTCCATTGCGTCTTGTAAAAATACTATCTTATGCATCCAACCATTCTTTGTCCTGTAGATCACGTTATCCATCAATTTTCCGCGGATCTGCAGCCCATTATTGAATTTATCGCCGGTAATCAGCCACTACCGTCAACTGATAAAGTTTTTCCTGTAGGTACGATTACACCCGACGGTCGTCTTGACCTCTGTAAACAAAAGCTCGGTGTGGAGGGAATTACAAGGATCGTTGCTGCTTTAAAACAGAACTACCTGATTAAGCATGTGTTACTAGGTACAAATTCATTTGGTAATCCAGGTGCGATCGCAGTAGGAGAGCTGCTGAAAGTGAATACAACCATTGAAACTGTCTATCTCGGTTGTAACTATATAGAGGAGGAAGGATGTGTGGCTATCTGTGAAGCATTGGAGCTGAATAATACTGTAAAGAGCCTTTGGTTTAAACGTAATCCGATTGGAGCAGGAAGTATACCGTCAATCGTCCGGCTATTGCAACGGAATCCAAATATCCGAACACTTGACCTGGTAAATATTTGTGTGGGAGATGCGATGCATGAATTACTGAACTATCTTATGACGAATACCAGTATTGAACGGTTGTATGTTGGAGGGAATTACATGACCGCTGAGACGATGTTATATTTTAATAAGATGTTGTCGGGCAATAAACATCTGCAAGGGTTATATCTAAGTGCAAATTGTATAGGAAATGAAGGCGTGTTTAACCTGCTACCTGCACTTGCCATAAATACTACGTTGAAAGAATTAAGCCTGGCAAGTTGCGGAATAACGGATGAAGGAGTGGTTCGCCTGTGTGAAGCGTTGAACATTCATAATAGCCTGGATATGCTGGATTTAGGATATGCTGCTTCTACCAGGGTGTTGGCAGCAAAAGGAAATGAAATCAGTGCTAAAGGGGGTACGGCAATTATGAAGCTTAGTTTTTTACGTAGTTTGAATCTGACAAAGACCTGTCTTCCGCAGGCAACTAAAGAAGAGATCCTGAAAAATATACAGGTGCCACATATCGTATTGGATGGTAACCCATCAAGAGGGGTGGGGTATATACACCCGGATAGCAGGGCAATTAAGAGTGTGTATAGATAAGCAAAAATATACATTACAATAGTGCCGGCCGGGCTTGAACCAGCAACTTCTGCCTGGTAAGCAGACGCATTTCCCAATTATACTACAGCACTATTGCGTTGCGGGTAAAGAAGGGCTCGAACCTGCGTTTCCGGTTTAAAGCACCGGTGTTTTTCCAGCTAAACTATTCCCGTCAGAATATACACAATGGAGGTGGCAAGACTCGAACTTGCATCCGCAAACGTTGGGGTAAGCAGTTTTCCATTTAAGTATACACCCCCATTGTAATGCGAAAATAGTTAATATTTACTCAGAAATAATAACTGTTGCAGCAACATATCTACTTTACTCATGTAATACCCTGCGGCCCTGGCCATTGCCACCGGATGCTCATAGATGTATTTTACTTCCATCGGCCGCTTATTATCATAATCCACTTTCATGCTCGGTGCATACGGCCGCATTGCGATTGTGAACTGCAACATATCATACACTAATGATTCCGGCAATGCCGCTCCACATGCATTTGCACCGTGAATCACTTCTGTCATGATCGCTTTGGACAGATTATACGTTGCCGCATCTGCCAGCAATTTATCTGCCGTGGTATTCAGTACTACTGACATCCCGTTGAATGTAATATTCCATACCAGCTTCTTCCAACGTAAGGTTACCAGGTCTGCTGCCTTTTTTGCGATCAGTCCCGTTTTGTCAAATGCAGCGACCACCTGGTCAATAATACGAGTGTCCCGGATATTAAAATTTCCTATCTCGATATCTCCGTAATCCAGGTGATGCATTTGTCCGGGGCCGACTTTATTGACAGAGATGAGGGCGGTAGCGCCTGCGATGCCTGTATCCGGGAACATAGCAGCTACGTCTGCTTCCATACCCAGCCCATTCTGCATCAATATAACTACTGCATCGGCATGTAATAATGGCTGTAGTAAAGATGGCAACAGATCGGAATTGTCGGTTGTTTTCAGGCAGACGAGTACCACATCGCAAGCAGGCATATCAACAGCCCGCTGATATGCGTGGACCTTTTTTAAATGAATATCACCGAATATTTCAGATGTTATGTGCAGTCCTTCTTCCTTTACAAAGGCATAATCACGGTTTAATAAAAAGTGTACTTCCTCGCCGGCATTGGCTAACATGGCGCCATAAAAACCTCCGATGGCACCGGTGCCTACTATCGCATATTTCATTGTATGAAATTCTAATGTGGTTGCTAAGGTACAACCTATTACTTATCCGCTTTGGTCAACGCACAAAATTATAAGGTAGCAGCTCCCTAATCGTTTAATTTGGTCGCCGCTCGCTGTGCAGACGGCATTCACTGCTTCGAATTCTATATCCGTTTTTCAGGAATTAGTAAGATCATTTTACGCCCACTCATTTCAACGTGATCAATTCATTCTTTATCGCAAACAACACTAACCCGGTCCTGCTTTTTATCCCAAACCGCTGAAACAGGTCCTGCCTGTAATTATCAATTGTATGGGGGCTCAGGTTCATCTGATCTGCAATTTCCTTATAGGTATATTCCGTACAACACAATTCCAGGAACTTTACCTCGTTACTGCTCAACTGTTCCGGTACGTTTCCTCCTGCCAGGTGTCCCTGTATATTCCTCAGTAACTTAAATGATACCAAATCATTAATGAAGAATCCCTGCTCATTGAGCATCTTGATCGCATGTACCACATCGGTTGTCCTGGATTCCTTCAGCAGATAGCCGCCGGCACCATTTTTCAGCATTTTAATGATCGGTTTCTCTTCCTCGAACATACTTAACGCCAGTACCTTCACATCCGGATAATGTTCTCTCAGCCATCTTGTGCTCTCAAATCCATCCATCACGGGCATACTGATATCCATCAAAATTACCTCCGGCAAAGGGAATCGGGTGATTTTGTGCTTCATGTCTTCCCCGTTGGATGCATCGAAAACGATTGAAATCTCAGGAAACTCTGACAAAAGGCTTATCATTCCCTGTCTGAACAGGGTATGGTCATCAATAATGGCAATCGTGGTTTGCTTTTCAGGCATAAGTCTTTTAGTAAGGAATCGTTATCTTAATTGTCGTGCCGGCACCGGGTGTTGATTGGATATGTGCCTGGCCGCCAATCATGCCTGCCCGCTTCTGGATATTTTGCAATCCCATGCCTTTGTGCAGTTTCATGATTTCAGCCACGTCAAACCCTGCACCATTGTCCTGTATAGACAAGGTTAAAACATTACCAGCAAACGCTAAGTTAATAACAATTTCATTGGCCTGTGCATGCCTTACTATATTATTCAGGATCTCCTGAAAGAGCCGGAAGGTAATCGTCGCTTTATCTGCAAGTGGTGGGAGGGGTGTATCGGGATGGGTGTAGGTTATTTTAAAAAGGTCAGACCGCTCCAGGTATTCCAGTTCAAAGGCAATTGCATTGACGAGCCCCCTGTTCAGTAGCTCCTCGCCATGCAATAACCGGGACAGTGCCCGCAGCTCTTTCACCGCCCTTTTGGCCAGTGCTTCTGCCGCGGCCACTTTTTCACCGGCCTTCTCTGTATCCTGTATATTGATTGAGCCCAGAGTCATTACCGTAAGGCCCAGCAACTGTCCGATATTGTCGTGTAGATCGTAACCTATGGTCTTCAGGGTTTGTTCCTGGACCTCCATCTGGGTTTTTAACAATTCGGTATTAAATGCCTGTTTCAGGCTTTCCTTTTCTTCTGCATGCTTCTTTTTCCTTCTGTTATAGAGGTTTACATATACAATCAGGAACAAGGGGGCAATCAGAAAGATAACGGTTGTTAAACCGATGAGGAATAATATCTCCTTTGAAGAAATCTGCATATAAAAGCGTATGACCAACAGGAATACAACAACACATTCAGAATTGAATAGGTAATATACCTAATCGAAGCTGGAAAATGCGATATTCTGTCATTTGCCAGAAAATCAAAGAAAATGTTGGTCGCTGTACTACCAAAATAAAATATTAGCGTTCCGTTTACCCACCAAAACGGTGCGTAGGTGTTCAGAACGACATACTTATCGTCCCGCAGAATAAGGTAGTAAAAATAGAGACTTGCCAATACAAATACTACGGATTCTATTGAAGCGGTTACGTTTACGAACTTTGCAAAATGATTCGGAAGACCTTCATATATATACATCACCAGAAATAGGCAAAGCCATCCGATAAGGATTTTTCCTTTATCTGTGTATTGCAGGTACTGGTGATAAAAAAAGTAACTAATAAAACCACATTCTATCAGCAGGTAGGCATTATATAATGGGGCATTGGGTAAGTGCGTCATTTGGCGAATGTAAACACCCGTCAATTCTGTCGCACAGGTTATCAACAAGTAGACGATGGTAAACCGCCATACAGGCGTTTTGTCTTGTGAAAGACAAAACGCCCCTATCAACAGGCAGATCATTTCTGCGACGGTATTTGCTGTAAAAAAATCTTTCATATTTATGAGTCAGATCATTGAGTGATTAACAGGGCGCCTACTGATTTACAGTTGTAAGGCGGCGGACACATTTCCCCACGATTCTCAGGAGCAGCCAATACAATACGACCTTTACCTTTAGTACCCCTTGGGTCGTTGTTGTAATAATCCCAATGGTAGGTAGTACCATTATTAGAGGAATCCCTGGTGGTTACCATTACAAGGGTGTTACGGTTCCAGTAATCACATGGTGGCACGTGTGTATGGGAGCTGTCGTAACGGTTGTAAATGCTATCATATGCTGCGTAATAGAAACGGATACCGTCTCCGCCTTCTGCTTCCAGCTGTTCAACCAGTGCTTTTAGTTTTGAAACACTGAACCACACGGCGCGTGTGTTGGAAACCCACTTTGGTGGCTTCTTGCCGCTGCTATCCCTGGAACCGTCCCCGGTTGTATCCGGAAGTTTACCAGCGCGTTTCGCATAATTCTGAACATATATTTTTGCAAACTCGACACTGATGGTGTCTTTTTCCAGCAGACCGCTTGTAGCGGTATCTTTGTGATCATCTTCAGGTATGGAAGGTGATTGTTTAGATTGACAGGCAGTCATAGTCATAGCTACCATAGCTATGGTGATAATGGCAACAGGGATGTTCATAAACATTAAATGATTTAAGGTGTACCTAAATGTATAAAAAACTATTTCAATTTCATTTAAAGACCTGCAACTACTTTCAAAAGGCAGTGGAGGGCAGCTACCTAGCCCATGAGCTGCCGTTTCCACGTACCTTTCTGAAAGTAGTGTGCAGGTTGTTGTTCGTACAGGTTATGTCTGAGGGGGGACGTATAGGATGAAAGGCCATTGAACGGATGCTGTCATCAACAATTGCCTGTAATCAATCATCTATGAAGGACTTGGTTGCCTGTTCCGGGCTGTGTATATGATACACGATTACCGGAACGGAGCTGTTATCTGAACCTGATTATATAATCTACATTTACATTGATGGGTCTCGATTCTCTATCGCCTCCTGCTACAGCATGCCTATGTTCCCCATCTACGGAAGTTGCACTCTCGGCGGCATTAAACGCTGCCAGTTCCCATCCCTCTGCCGGATCGATCGCATGTCTTTCTGCCGGCACCCTATAAATAGCATGCGTATGTTTACCATTTGTAGTTGTCCTGATCGGATTTACCGGCAAACCCGTAGTAGAAATTACCTGTATGGTGCCTACCTTTAATTTTCCGGCCCCAGTCACGAAGTATCCCCGCAGATCGGGCAGTGCAAAGGTTAACGGCGCCCCACCGAAGTGAGTACCGATTACATTAAAGAGATCTCGGTATATATTTCTGCGCAGCGAGCTGCCGTCGCATGGAAACCAGCCTGCTGCCTGTAATTTGATTTGGACATCCCTATCTGTTATATCACCTCCAAAAGGCATGATCGTTCCAATGGGAGGTGCGGCAGCTGGAATGTCTCGTTCCGCGATCAGGAAATCAGCATAGATATTTTCCGGTCTTGTTTCCAGGTCACCGCCGGTAATGGTATGCAGATGTTCCCCGGCGGTGTTGGTCTGTCCGCTATCATCAATCCATGCGATACAGTTGTAGGCAGTAAAACCTGTGGCTCCTTTGGCCGCAGTGTGGGTAGACACGGGCACACTCGCTACCTGGTGGTTATGTGCACCAGCTGCAGTAGTCGTTATGCCGGGGGGAGATGCGGTGGCATAATACTCTACAGAGCCGATGTTGTCGCCCGTGTTTCCCCCTTTGTGAAGGGCATGGCGGCTATCCGCATCCGGGTCCCTGTTTGTTAAGTGACTAGTACCTCTGAGAAAATATCCTCTTAAATCCGGAACATGAATATTTTTAAGACCATCTCCGCCAAAGTTGCCCAGGATTGTATCGGACAATGCCGGGTAAGCCGTACATGCATACGATTTACCATCGCAATGGAGCCATCCTGCAGGTATGTGCGGCAATGGGCCTCCGAAGGCAGTAATAGTGCCTGCTGGTAATATGCCGGCAGGCACTTCAGGTGCACGGCATTTTATGACGAAATATAAAGCCACGTTGATGGGAAGGGTCGCAGTGTCAAATCCTGTGAGTGTGTGAAAGTGTGCGCCCGCCGGTTCTGTGGCGATTGTTTGGTTACCTCTTGCCATTTCGTGTGTGGAGCCACTCCAGGCCCTGTGCATATTGGCGGTAAGCCTGCCACAGGTATGGTGATGGGCGCCGGTGATAGAAAGGGACCAGAGAGACGACGGCAGCCCTGTAGCGGTTTGCTGTAATGAGCCGGTTTTATTGCCGGTGGCACCGCCAGGTGCTGCTGCAAGCCTATTTTTAGCGTCCGGGTCTGTACCTTTTGCCTGGTGTAAGGTACCTCTCAGAAAACGCCCGATCAGATCGGGCACGTTAAAATGGGATTCGTTTCCGCCATGAACGTGCCCGATGGCTGCGAAGAGTTCCGGATAATCCCCGGTGGAATAGGAACTCCCGTCGCACAATAGCCAGCCTTCACTTTCTAATGCATGCAACTGTTCACGGTTCGAAAGGTCGCCGCCAAAGGTGGTAATAGCACCAATGGGGAGCCCGGGTCCGATGGATACAGTTGTGGCATTTTCGAAAATCATGTCCCTTTTTGTTTTGATTGATGATACAAAGGTCAATCAAAACGAATCGGGAGAACAGGCCGGAATGTTCCCTTTTAGCAGCTGTTTTTAGGGGGTGGAAAAGGTGGTTTTCAGCTTTGCAGGTATTAAATCATTGATTTTCAGTTGGTCTTTCCGGGTTGTCTACCAGCCATTGAGTCAGTTTGTAGCGGGGAAGCAGCTCAGACATTTTCTTTTGGAGGTATTTTGAAATGAGTTCAAAGACAATGAAGCCGATGACCAGGGAGATGCCCCATTCAAGGTTGGTGTAGGTGTGTTTGGTAATGATGGTTTTGTGTGTGGTAAGGCCCCAGAGGTTATGGATGGAACGGGTCGTGAAGAAGTGGGAAACCAGACGGGTGGAGAGCATACCAATGGCGAAGCCGATAAAGTTGCCAATGTAGTTGGAATAGAGGTATTCGAGGAATTTTCTTACAACTTTCAGTTTCATAAAGATGGCCAGGTTTGTTTTAAAACAAGATAGACAAAATTTGCTTTCACTTTTCCGGAAAGCAAATTTTGTCGGATGTAACCTGGGGATCATGCGGTTCTTCTGTTTCCCCGATGGTAGAAACAAATCGCTGTCGAAGCGGGCCTGCGGTTGCGTAAATTTATTCTGTTTTTATGCTTTGGGCAGGGTTCACCAGCGCTGCGCTGACTGCCTGGAAGCTTACCGTGAGCACCGCGACTCCTATTGCCAGTGCACCGGCCAGCAAAAATAACCCGACCGATATATTTATCCTGTAAGCAAAATCTGACAGCCACTCGTTCATCGCATACCATGCCATTGGTGTCGCAATCAGGATTGCCAGCGATACCAGTAGTATAAAGTTCCTGGTCAGCAGTAGTACGATCTGGGTGACACTTGCCCCCAAAATTTTTCTTAACCCGATTTCTTTTTTACGCTGCCGGATGCTGAAGGCTGCCAATCCTAACAGTCCCATACAGGAGATCAGGATCGCCATAACGGTAGCCGTATTCATTATTGCGGCTGTCTTCTGTTCTTTCGCATAGAAAGCCGCTATGGTATTGTCAAAGAATTTATATTCAAACTGCTCGTTCGGATATACCTTATTATATGCGTCTCCAATAGCCGCTATCATGGTTTTGTAATCCCCACGCATCTTGACATTGAGATTTATAGCAAACATCTTTGACGCTGTAAAAAATGCAGGTTTTATTGTCTCATGCAATGATTGCGTATGAAAATCTGCTACTACACCAACTACAGGACAAACAGGAGATGAATTATCACTCATTCCACTCTCCATCATTTTTCCGATAGCATCTTCAGGATGCGCAAATCCAAGGGCTTTTGCTGCACTTTCATTGATCAGGAACTCCCGCATACTATCCGATGCCTGGACATTCCTGCCGGCCACCAGTTTTAGTTGATACAAGGGTACGTAATTCTCATCTATCCACAACAACTGACAATCCGCTTTCACCGGTTCCTTCCCTCCGTTATATTTTAACTGTGTACCCCAATGTGCCGATGCAGCAGGTGTACCATTACTTGTACTCACCAACTCTACGCCGGGGATCCTGTGGAGATTATCTGCCAGCACATCTACCTTAGAACGTTCATAGGCTGGAACCGTATTGATATTAATGACCGCGTCACTTTTGAATCCCAGGTCAGCATGCAGTAGATAATGCAGTTGTTTTTGCACTACCAGTGTACTGATGATAAATGCCATTGAGATTGTAAACTGAAATACTACTAACGCTTTTCTCAGGTATCCCCGCTCTTTTGTATCACTCTTCAAACTGATTACAGGGATTTTACCCGATAATACAATAGCTGGATAAAATCCAGCCAGTAAGGTGGTAAGTGCCAGTAATACCAGTAACATCAGTATGTTCTGCCAGCTAAAAATGGTTGCAATAGCACCCGCTGGTACGAAATCCTGCAAAGCCGCCAGTACGGGATATGCCGTTATCACTGCTAAACTCATTGCAGCCAGGGTAATCAGAAATGTCTCGATGAGCAACTGGAAGATCAGACTTTTCCTGCTTCCTCCCAGCACCTTCCTCACACCAATTTCTTTGGATCGCCGGATAGATTGTACTGTAGACAGGTTGATGAAATTAACCACTGCAATGACGAGGATAAATGCTGCAATACATAATAATCCATACAGCGTTGGTAAATGCGCCTGCTTTGAAAAGAAGTCACTATACTTTGTATCAAAATGTATTGACGGAAACGGTTGTAAGAAGAGGTTCTTCTGTTCTCCTTTACGGAGGGTAGTATTTTGAAGCAGTAGGTTGGTCATCTGCTTGTTGATAGGTTCTACCGCGGTTCCCGGAACTAACTTTACAAATACCTGTGTACGGGAGAAATACCCGCCCCAGTTTTCTGTATAGATGTGTTTACCTGCGAGAAAACTGTTTGGCACAGTACTGATAGAGACAAAATCTGTAAACCTGAAATCACTGTTTGCTGCATAATCTTTTACGACACCTGCTACTGTAAGCGTGAGAGAATCTTCGTAGCGCAAGGTCTTGCCAACCATATCCTGCAAAGGGATATGACCAAAATATTTATATGCCTTACTTTCCGTCAATACTACCTTAAACGGCTCTGACATTGCCGTGGCAGCAGATCCGATGAGCCACTGATAAGTGAATACCTTGAAATAATCAGGTCCTGTTATGATGATATCTGATGGTTGATACTGAAAGTCCGGAGCGGGAAAGCGCTTGCCGTTGGGTGCGTCAACTTTCGTATAAAAAGCGTGAAAATCGGCTATCGCTTTTAATCCGCTTATATTCCCCCTCATTGCATTGGCCAGAGGATCAGGGGGCATAGAAAAGAAATTATGCTTGCCTTCGGGCGAAGTAGCATCACTTACCACCCTGTAGATATTTTCCTTGTCAGGCTGGAAGTTTTCATAACTCAATTCAAACTGGCAGGTCACCCAGATAGCCACACAGGATAGAATGCCCAGTGCAAGTCCTGATATATTGATGACCGTATATAGTTTATTACTGACCAGATTCCGGAAAGCAATTTTGATATAGTTCCTGATCATACGGCTAGAGATTAGTTATCTCCAGCATACATGGAGTATGCCGGTTCTCTATGGAATGATTACAAGGTGTATATAATTAATTTAAATGTATATGTGTTCGGTTTTGCCTTAATATATGTCCGGTTGTGAACGATTGGTTCAGACTGAGAATGGTTTTCATTTCAGCTAAGGACCGTTTCAAATGATATGCCTCCTAATGTCATCGTTGTAAACTCCTTAATTCAAATCCATGATCGGTTTCCATGGTGACGGAAAGACGCCCACCCGCTGTGCATAGGCATTCCAGATATTACTCAATTCCTTTACCTTCTCCGGATATAATTCTGACAGGTCATGCAGCTCACTTCTATCTTTTTTCATATTATATAATTCCCATTTCCCCTGCCTGTAATGCTCTTTGTCCTTTAGCAACACGGCTTTTGACACGAGTTTCCAGTCACCTAACCGTACTGCCCTGTTCATCTCATGCTCCCAGCAGATGGCCTTGCCCCTGTCCAACGATTTCCCCTTTAGCAACGGCACCAGGCTCACGCCTTCCAATGGTATACTCCCGTTATACGCAGCTCCTGTCAATTCGACAATTGTAGGCATAATATCTATGATGTGGCCTGTGAAGGATGTGATCTTATTTTTCCCGTTCGTTACGCCTGGGTAATTGATGATAAGTGGTGTAGCAATGCCACCTTCGTGCACCCAATGCTTATATTCTCTGAAAGGGGTGTTTGATACATTGGCCCAGGACTTACCATAGGAGATGTAAGTAGAATCAGGGCCTCCACTTATCCCTTTACCTTTTTTTACCAGCTTCCCATCCCGTGTAATATGCGGTATAGTGGCGTAAGAGATCTCGTCTTTCTTCAGTGGCCGGAGCGTTTCCGGGTGTTCTGCCCAGTTGCCTGTGGCGCCTGTTGCACCAATATCTTCCGCACAACCTCCATTGTCCTGCATATACATGATGACTGTATTATTGTCAATACGCTGCTGTTTCAGGGTTTCCCTGATCGCACCAATACCCTGGTCCATATCATCAATGATGGCCGCGTACACTTCCATCCTTGCTGCCTGCACGGCCTTGTCTATGCCATTATCCCAACCCGGATAATCCGCCGGGGCCAGTTCTGTATTGTTAGAGATCAGACCTTCATGTCTTAGTTTATCGAATCGGGCAGTCCTGATTACATCCCATCCTTTGTCATACTTTCCTTTGTACTTTGCGATATCTGCGGGCTTTGCATGCAATGGCCAATGGGCTGCTGTATAAGTCACGTATAGCAGGAAGGGTTTGCTGGTATCACGTTCCTTTATAAACCGGATGGCTTCATGGGTGATCGCATCGGTATAGTAAAAACTATCTGTTTTGTATTCGGGATCTGTAAAAGGAGAGATCAGGTGATTATCCCGGCATAGGGCGGCCGGATCAAAATAGCTACCCGCACCCTGTATAGTACCATAGTACCTGTCAAATCCGCGCTGCAGCGGCCAGCTGGTTTTAGGGCCGTCTTCCCGGATGTTCTGGCTCACATGCCATTTCCCTGTCAGAAATGTTGCGTAACCGGCTGTCTTAGCTACCTCTGCGATCGTGGTGGCTTTGGGATTCAGGTCTCCTCTATACCCGGGCAACTGGTAATCCGTATCTCTCATCCAGCCCATACCTGCCTGGTGCGGATAGAGTCCTGTAAGCAAGGAAGCTCTCGTAGGGCAACATCTTGCACCATTATAAAATTGTGAAAACCGCAGTCCCCCCGCTGCCAGCTGATCCAGGTTGGGTGTGTGGATTTCACTACCGTAACAGCCTATATCAGAATATCCCATATCATCACTCAATATGACGATGATATTTGGTCTTTGCTGTGCCTGTATAGAATTTGTTGCAGCCATTCCCAACAATAAAAAAAACAGATGGGCTAAGCGAGGTTTCATATCAGAAAGGATTAAATAAACCTTCGGAAATTACAATATTTTTCCAAGATTGATGCCTTTCCCCAATACCGGCTTAAAAATATCTCCTTCACTTTGTATCCTGGCAATAGCGTTCTTTATTGTAAAATCTTTCATCTGCAATCCTTTCTTCACTTCCTCCCAATGCAGCGGCATAGATACGGTTGCTCCCGGTTTGGGACGCAGGCTATAGGGTGCCGCCAGTGTAGCTTTGGGCCGGTTTTGTAAATAGTCGATATACAGTTTGCCTTTCCTGTTGCGTGTCATCCGCTCGATACTTGTAAACCGGGGTAAACGTTTGTGTACCTCTGTCGCAATAATCTTCCCGAACAACTGGCATTCATCATACGTGTACTTTGCTGCTAGCGGAATATAGATATGGATGCCTGTTGATCCGGAGGTTTTAGGGTAACTTTTTATTTTCAGTTCTTCCAGTACGGCTTTTACTGTTTGTGCGGTTTGTATCACCTGCTCAAATGTGTTTCCTTTATCAGGATCAAGATCAATCATACACCAATCCGGATGATCTGGTTGATGAATGGTCGAATTCCAGGGATTCATTTCAATGGCTCCCAGGTTTGCCATATATAATAAGCTGGCTGCATCTTCCGGTACGAGAAAGTGCTTATCTTCTCCTTCACTTGTGGTGTACGGGAATTGCCTGATCCAGTCAGGCGCCTTGCCTGTTACGTCTTTCTGGTAAAAACTATGGCCTTTAATGCCATTTGGGTATCGGTTCAGTGACTGTGGTCTGTCTTTGAGATAGGGGAGTATGTAGGGGGCGATCTGGTAGTAATAATTCAACATATCCCGCTTCGTGATGGCTTCTTCCGGCCAGTATATTTTACTTAAATTAGAAAAGGTGAGCTGGTGCCCAGACACCTTTTTTACCTGCGTTTCTTCTGAGGGATTCAACAACGTCTTTAAGCTGCCTGTTACGGTGGGCTTGAGCATTTTCATCGCTTTTACAGCAGGAGTTGCTGTCTTTGTCTGAGTGGCTGGTTCATCTACTGCTATTTCTGCTTTCACATCGGCAGCAGCTTTGTCCGTTCGCATGCCCTCAAAACTGGGATGCCGCATCACGCCATCATCTGTGATCTCGACATAACTTACCTCACAAACTAAGGTCGGCTTTAGCCAGGTTGCTGTTGCCTGCGGAGGGTTTGGCCTGAACCGGGAGGGTTTATTAATATCCGGCACCTGTGCAAACGGACATGTCTTTCTGATCAATGGCTTGAATGCAGCCATCAGTTCTTTCTGCATCGCCTGATTAAATCCTGTACCTATTTTACCTGTATACTGCAATTTGCCATTTTCGTAAACACCCACCAGCAGACTACTGAAAGGTTTCGGAGAATCTTCATTCTGCGTAAAGCCCCCAATCACGACCTCATGTCTTTTATTTGTTTTCAGTTTTACCCAGTTCCTGCTGCGTTCACCAGGTTCATAAATACTATCTGCTTTTTTGGCAATAATCCCTTCCATTCCCATTTTCCGTGCTGCATCCAGGAACTCACCGGCTTTTGTTTCAAAGGTCTCGCTATAACGAATGATATCAATCGAAGGCATTTTCGATAGCAACAGCTTTCGCCGCTCTGCCAATGGTAACCCCATCAGGTTACGGCCATCCAGCCACAATAAGTCAAATACATAATAAACCAGGTCCCCGTCAACTTCACTACGCCAGTTTTGCAAAGACCCAAAATGGGATATTCCCTGTTTATTCAGTACGCAAATTTCCCCATCTACTACTGCGTGAATTCCCCATGCCTTCACAGCATTATAAACCGGATAAAACTTTTCATTAAACGACTTATTATTTCTTGAAAGGATATCCACCTTTCCCTTGTTACAGTAGGCCGTGGCCCTGTAACCGTCCCACTTCACCTCGTACAGCCAACCCGGTGTATCAAAAGGTTTGGTGACCAATGTAGCCAGCATGGGCTTGATGAGCTTAGGAAACGGATCTTTTTTCATAATGAGGTTCCAGTACAAAAAGTGGTCCTTAACTTGTGGTACAGCCAGCTATGAAAAACAGTTTCCACATATTTCTGTTGTTGGGACTCTTTGCCTGCCAACGGCCTCAACGTAATGCGAAGCATCCTGTATTATTACTGAAGAACGTCACGCTCATCGACGGCAATGGAGGCGCGCCTGTTGCTCATACCAACCTGCTGATCAGGGGAGATAGCATCGCTGCAATCGGTGAGAACATTGCTGCCGATGGAGCCACCGTACTTGACCTGTCAGGCAAAACCATCATGCCGGCAATGATTAGTGCGCATATGCACATTGGTACGCTAAAAGACACTGCTAATAAAGGAGAAAACTATACGCGGGACAATATTCTCCGCCAACTGAAAAAATATGCGGACTATGGAGTGACGAATGTACAGGTGATGGGTACTGACAGGCCTATGCTTTTTCATACCGGCCTGCGCGATTCATCGCAGAATGGTTTACTGCCAGGTGCCCGCCTGCATTCTGCCGGTTACGGATTTGGGGTACCCAATGGCGCGCCACCTATTGCCATGGCGATGGACAGTGTGTTCAGACCCTCTTCTGTAGACCAGGTGCCTGCGGAAATGGATAGTCTTACAGAGTTGAAACCCACACTGGTCAAGATCTGGGTCGATGATTTCAATAAAAAATTCCCGAAAATGGATACCGCCATTTACAGGGTTATTATTAAAGAGGCGCATCAACATCATCTGCGTGTCGCAGCACACTTATATTACCTGGCTGATGCCCGTTCGTTAGTCGCGGCAGGAGTCGATATTATTGCGCACAGTGTAAGAGACAGCGTGATAGATGATGCCCTGATCAAAGAAATGTTAGCGAAGCATGTTGTATATATTCCAACGTTATCGCTAGATGAGTACGCCTACATTTATGCCCGTAGACCGGAATGGGTCAATGATCCTTTCTTCAGGGCCTCGCTGGAACCGGGTGTATATGAGAAAATCACCAGTCCACAATACCAGGAAAATCTAAAGAATGCACCGGATTATGAGAGAAATGTACACGCATTCGAAATTGCCTTACAGAATGTCGGAAAGCTGCGGGCCGCCGGTGTACTCATAGCTATGGGGTCTGATTCCGGTGCTACGCCGGTAAGGGCACAGGGTTTTAGTGAACACCTGGAACTGGAATTGATGGTGCAGGCAGGATTGACGCCTTTGGAGGCTATTACAGCAGCTACCCGCAATGGTGCGAAGGTATTGAAAATAGACAATGCATTTGGAACGCTTGCGTCAGGTAAGTGTGCTGACTTTATTGTATTGGATGCAAATCCTGCGAAAGATATCAGGAATACGAGGAAGATATTCGCTGTTTACAAGGCAGGAAAGCTGGTCAGTAACGGACCTTCGGTAAAATAAAAAATAACAGCCGGTGCTAAGCCGGCTGTTTGCATTTGATCATCTGATCTCTTTTACTTATTGATCGCCTGTGTTTGTTATCAAACCAATTAGATAAAAAGTTATCCCGTTGGGTTATTTAATTGTGAGTAATTCGAATAATTATCGCTGCTAAGGTAGGGTGGTACTGTTGTGCGGGAAATGATCATTCTCAAACAAATCAATGATCCTGGTCAATTTGTAGCGGACTGAATTGTGGCACAGTATTTTATATCCTTCTCTGTAATGAAGGGACTATTATTTATTATATTATTGACGCTTACGTACGATGCCATTGCCCAGGATTCAATCCCAAGAAGGAGGAGAGACTATGGTTATGATGTAGATACCGTACCTAAACTCGACCTGATCGACATCTTCAGCAAGACTTTTCATATTCATGGCAAGAAGATGCCGAAGAAAGGAGACAAAAAGGTGTATTATTCATTAGTACCTATTCCTACCAATATCCCGGGTGGTGGGGTAGCGCTGATCACCAGTACCAATGCGGCTTTTTATATGGGACCAAGGAAATCTACGAATTTGTCCAACGTGTCGTTTGCCCCTTCATTTTCCTTCAGCGGACGGTTTTCTTTTAGCTTTCACAGTAATATCTGGCTGACCGGCAATAAAGATAATGTAACCGGCGATTTAAGTTTTATGATCAACCCTCAGTATACCTGGGGGCTGGGAAAGGGTGTGTCGAACGACGAGAAGGAGCTGTTATATAATAACTATTTCAGGTTCTACCAGACCTGGTTGCATAAAATAGATGGTGGAAAATGGATGGCTGGTATGGGTTACATGCTGGATTGGTATTCAGCCATCCGGTTCAGGAACAATGATAGTGTGTCGCTGCCGGAATTCAGTCATTATGAATATGGCACCCAGCCGGGCAGGCATTCCCTGTCTTCCGGACTTACGCTGAATGTACAGAAAGATGCCCGCCAGAACTCTATTAACCCACAGGCAGGGTATTATTTCAATACAGTATTGCGGTATAATTTCCGCTGGCTGGGAAGTACGGATAATTGGCCTTCGCTGTATGTAGATTACAGAAGGTATCTGCACTTTGGTGATGAACGCAGCCAGAATGTGTTGGCATTATGGGGCTTTTATTGGACAGCACTGAGTAATAAAACCCCATATCTTGATTTACCGAGTATTGGCTGGGACCCCACTACACACAGTGGCAGAGGGATGACGCAGAACAGGTATAGGGGTAAAGGTTTATGGGACCTGGAAGCAGAATACCGCAGGGATATTACCCGGAATGGTTTCCTGGGCTTCGTGGTTTTTGCGAATATGAATGCAGTGACAGAGCTGGATGAATATCGTTTTACTGCCCCACATCCGGCTGTGGGAACAGGTTTAAGAGTGAAGTTCAATAAGCGGTCTAATACCAACGTTGCATTTGATTACGGTATTAGCAGTACGGGTGGGCGCTTTAGTATGATGCTGGGTGAAGCGTTTTAATTATTCTCCTCCAAATTGTTGCAGCATTTCTGCAAATACGATCGCGGCTTTCTTTCTATAGGCATTGGCCGGCCAGGAAATAGTGGCTTGTCTGCTCATTTCTTTTCCCGTGATCATCACTGCCTGTACGGCTGTTTGGCCAACCAGTGAAGCTGTGGTCAGGATAGTGTACCACCGGCCGGTTGCGACCAGTTGTAAGAGAATACTGATATCGCTTAGCTCCATTTTGATATCGGGATAGATCTTGTTTTTCTCCAGCATTTTGTCCAGGAAGCTGCGTGTATTAAATCCCTTTGAAGGCATGAGCAGCGGTAGTTTTTCCACTTCTTTTATATCTACGCTTTTACGTTTGGTTAAAGGATCATTCACCGGTACGATCAGGGACAAACGGGACTCGAACAATGTTTGTGATATGAGCACGTCATTTTTTTGAGCGGGGGTGAAGGAGAGGACGAAATCCAACTGTACTTCCCTGAGTTTTTCCAGTAGATCCTGAGAGGTACCTGATGCCATAATGATCCTGATTTGTGGATAGCGTGCAGAGAACTCTATCAGGGTGCGGGTGAGGAGTGCCTGCAGGCCATAAGTGACCCCGATAGCCAGTTCACCGGTTTCCAGTTCCTGAAGATCCTGCAGCAGGTGCTGACCATCCTCAGCATGCTGAATACTTTGCCTGGCGTAGGGTAGAAAGAGTTTGCCGGCCTCCGTAAGCATCACTTTTTTCCCGATCCGGTCAAAAAGTGGTGTATTCAGTTCTTCTTCCAGTTGTTTGACCTGCTGAGAAAGGGTACTTTGACTGATATAAAGCATGCCTGCCGCTTCTGTAAAATTCAGAATTTCGGCTGTTTTCACGAAATAGCGCAACTGTCGTAGTTCCATGGAACAAATGTAAATCATCGATCGGTTTTACCAATGATAACCATAGAAAAATACCATGTTTACGAATCGAATAGCCGTTATAAATTTGTGTAATAAATACAAGGATTATGCAAGCGGTAGCGGAACCCGGGGTGTTCAGAATGCGCCCTGAAAGACAAAAAGCAGTGAAGGGATGTTTACGGTATACACGTATCAGGTTTGGTATTTTTTTGTCAGGGTTGTCGGTTTTTGCACAGTTGTATCTTTTTCAGCCGATGCTGACTTTACTGTGCAAGGAGTTTAATATTACGCCAGCGCACAGTAGTCTGGCGGTGTCTGCCTGTACGGTGGGGATGGCAACAGGGTTATTTTTATTTGCGTTTAAGGCGGACCGGTTTCCCAGAAAACAGTTGATGGTGAGTTCAATGATCATTTCGACGATGCTTACATTGTTATCAGCAGCGGTACGGAATTTTGAATTGCTGATAGCCATCAATTTTTTGAAGGGAGTTGTGTTAAGTGGTGTATCAGCGGTTGCATTGGCTTATTTATCAGAGGAAGTAGATGCAAAATCATTAGGGCAATCAATTAGTTTGTACCTGGCGGGTAATACCATGGGTGGTATGATGGGACGAGTAGGTGCTACATTGATGTCTGGCTGGTGGGGCTGGCAGTGGGCGACGGTAGGTATTGGGGCTGGCAGTCTGGTATTGGGGCTGGTATTTGCGCAGGTATTTCCTGCATCCAGGCACTTTGCGCCTGGCAAGGTACAGACAAGGCAGAAGCTGGCGCATATGGGGCAGTTTCTCCGGGATCCTTTGATTGTGCGGTTGTATTTTGTAGCAGCCCTGATCATGGGTGCGTTTGTGAGTGTGTACAATTATCTGGGGTTCCGGTTGGAAGGTGCGCCGTTTTATCTGCCACATTACCTGATCGCATTTATCTTTTTGATGTATACAACGGGCGTAGCGGGTTCATTGGTAACAGGGAAATGGTCAGACAGGCATCCTGCAGATAAAATATTAAGGGTGTTTATGTTACTGCTTGTACCCGGCTTATTGTTCTTACTGACTAAAAGTGTCGGCTTGATAATTATAGGATTGGGTATATTTACCTTTGCTTTCTTCGGAGCGCATACCATGGCCAGCAGAATGGTTGCACAACAGGCGAAGCAAGGGAAGAGTACGGCGACTTCCCTGTACTGGTTGTTCTATTACCTGGGATCCAGTCTAGTGGGCAGTACGACGGGGATTGCATTACAAAGATGGAACTGGGAAATATTTATCGGCGTACTGTTTGTGTTGGTGTTTGGCAGCCTGTTGTTAGTGAAACCTAAAAAGTAAGTATTAATTACATATTAATTATTCAATACTCTTTCTTTTTTAATTGTTTTTAGTTATATTTGTTACCCTCCCTATTTGTACAGGGAAGTGAGCAGTAAGGCTTTGTGAATGCAAAGGACGCTGACGTTGAGTTAATTGTAAAGTAATATTTTACAGTAATAGATATCAAGCCTTCTGATGCTTCAGGAGGCTTTTGTATTTTTTGTAACCAAACCAAGAAGTGTATGTTGGAAATTGTAGAAGTAACTAAGGATGATGTAAAAAGACTGGAGCAGGTAAAAGGCCTCTTCAGGGAGTATGCTAACTGGCTGAGTGTAGATCTGAGCTTTCAGCGTTTCGAAGAAGAATTGAGTAACCTGCCTGAACCTGCTTATGTAGCACCAGAGGGCGCGTTGTTCCTGGCCCTGGTAGACGGGCAGCCTGCGGGTTGTGTAGCTGTTAGGGCATTTGAAAATTCAACCTGTGAAATGAAACGCCTGTTTGTAAGGGATGCTTACAAAGGTCATGGTGTGGGCAAAGCGCTGGCAGCAAGTGCCATCGAAGCCGGACGCAAACTGGGATATAAACGGATCCTGCTGGATACCCTCGCGCACATGCGTCGTGCCATAGACCTGTACACAGGACTGGGCTTCAGGCCTATTGCTGCATACTATGATAATCCAATCAGTGATGCTGTTTATTTATCCATGAGCCTTGAAACAGAGAACGAAAGTGCAGGTAATGCAGCTTAATTAAGGCTGCTTTTTATAGCGTAACTCCAGTGGTAATACATGTACAATGATTGCCAGGTAGTTGTTGTGTGATATTTACGCGTTGAGGCGTACCTACCCCCTTGTGTTTTCCATTTTTAGAATTTTGCAATTGATTGAATGCTGACGCAGAAGGGGAGAGGTGTGTCTTGTTATCAACCGCTGATGCATGTGGCATCAGCGGTTGATGATTTTTATGATTTCGGCTGATGGTAACCATTATGATAATGACCGTTTATAAGCTTGTTTCCGGCCTTTTCTTTGAATCGTTGATGTTCGGTATCCCAATGTAGTTTCTGGCCCGTTTTATAGGCTATATTGCCCATTTGGGCAACTTTAGCCACATGGGCACCTGCCTGGATGGGCGCATGCAGGTCATCCAGTTTCCGGGATTTGATCACATCCAGGAAATTGGTAGTATGCTTATCCAGTCCGTTATCAACTTTTAGTCTGCGTGGTACGGCTTCCATCTTATCTTTTCCATCCGCTTTTTCAGGTATCACTTCCCACCCACCTCTGTCGAGAATTAAGGTGCCTTTGTTCCCGATAAATGCAATGCCATGGTCTCTGTCGTACGGGCCACCATTGATGCCTATGGCATGTTCCCACTGTATATTGAATCCCTCAAATTCGTATACGGTGGTGAGGGTATCCGGTGTTTCTGCGGCATCGTCCGGGTAAGCAAATTTACCACCGGCGGCCATGATAGATCGTGGATCAGTCGCTTTCATGCCAAGCAGTGCATAGTCCAGCAGGTGTACTCCCCAATCTGTCATCAGGCCACCCGCATAATCCCAATACCAGCGGAAATTGAAATGGAACCGGTTGGGGTTGAAGGGCCTTTTTTCAGCAGGGCCTAACCAGGCGGCATAATCTACGCCAGCAGGTGGTTCGCTATCAGGTTTAACCGGAATGGAATGCATCCAGCCCATATAGGCCCATGCTTTCACGAGGCGTACCTGGCCAAGTTGGCCACTGTGTACAAAGGCGATAGCATCATTAAAGTGCTGCATGCTGCGTTGCCACTGGCCTACCTGCACCACGCGTTTCGTGCGTTCCTGTGCGGCCACCATGGCCCTGATCTCTGAAATGGAGTTACCAATAGGCTTTTCGACATACACGTCTTTGCCGGCAGATACAGCATCTGCCATTTGCAGGCAATGCCAGTGATCGGGTGTACCGATAATGACCGCATCTACATCCTTGTTTTCCAACAACTGGCGGTAGTCACCATATGTCCTGACATTGATTCCTTTGGCGGCCAGTTCGGCAGCTCTTTTGTCAAGTACATTTTTGTCTACATCACAGAGTGCGACGCAGTTCGTGGCCGGGTTTTTCAGCATGGATGTCAGGTCGGACCATCCCATGCCATTGATGCCTATGGCAGCAATATTGATCCTGTCACTGGGGGATGTAGCCCGCAAGGTGGATGGAAGGGAAGCTGCTAGTCCGGCACCTGCTACAAGGGTGGACGCGGAACGGATGAAATTTCTACGTGATGTGTTCATAAAGTGGGGGATTGAGACGGTATACAAGATATAAAAATATCTTACAGGAAGATATTTAAAGTTCAAAGACTTAGCGCAAACTTGCGCCTTTTGGGGCAGGAAAAGCGTAGGAAATACAGGTTGGTGGCTGATTTTATGAATTGGTAAAAAGTGTCTAAAAGACAACAAACCCCGTGAATTTTGCTAATGGCAAGATCCACGGGGTTTGTTTATTGGCAGGTGGCCGTTTTAAAATTAAAAGTCTTCTGACTCTTCTTCCTCACCGGCACTGGTTCCGAAATTCATCATTGTGCCCAGCAGGTCGCTGAACCTGGTTTCATTCTCTACTACTTTCTTGCTGATGAGAGAATAGGAAGCCAGTCCATGCAGTACAAATTCCATCAGCAGCAGCTGCTCCTGTTTGTTCGCCTGCGGAAAGCGGCCTTTGATCAGTTCTCTCAGACCATCTACTTTTGAGAGTGCAGTTTCGTATTGTTTGTCGCTTACATCCTGCAGTAACTGTACGGCATTGCCTTTGTCGAACCACTGGATTACCTGGCGGTAAGGATTTTCGGCCTGCTGCACTTGTTTGCTCCGTTTCTTAAAAGAATCGGGATTTGGAAAGTATGTGGCAAATAATGTACGGATGGATTTATCGAGCAGGTTCACGGCTACCTGTAATGGGCCTTCCTGTTCACCTTCGTACACCAGTTCTATTTTACCGGTAATAGCGGGAATAATACCCTGCAGATCCGCGATGCGGACAAAGGTCTCTTTCTCGCCGTTGATGATGGCTCTGCGTTCGCCGGCACTTACCGCGTTCTCGTAGGCAGCAATGGTAAGGCGTGCAGAAACACCTGATTTCTTGTCTACATACTCGCTGTTGCGTGCTTCGAAGGCGACCTGTTCAATCATGCGCTTGATCATGTCACTGATATGCACGTGTTGTTGTTCTTCGTGCACATTGGCTTCCTGTTCTGTGATGAGCAGGGAGTTCTCCACGTTCTTTGGGTAGTGGGTGATGATCTGGCTTTCGATACGGTCTTTCAGCGGCGTCACGATAGAACCACGGTTGGTATAGTCTTCCGGGTTGGCTGTGAAGATAAAGAGTATGTCCAGCGGCATGCGTACTTTGAAGCCGCGGATTTGTATATCACCTTCCTGCAGGATGTTGAACAGCGATACCTGTATACGTGCCTGCAGGTCGGGAAGTTCGTTGATGACGAAGATGCCGCGGTTCGAGCGGGGAATGATACCGAAGTGGATCACTCTTTCATCAGCGTAGTTGAGTTTCAGGTTGGCCGCTTTAATAGGATCGATGTCGCCAACGAGGTCTGCAACAGACACGTCCGGAGTAGCGAGTTTTTCGCCATAGCGGGCTTCTGCGGGCAGCCAGGAGATAGGGGTGGCGTCACCAAGTTCAGCGACCAGGTCCCTGGCATACTTAGATAATGGGTCGAAGGGACTGTCGTTCACTTCGGAGCCCTCCACGATGGGAATGTATTCGTCCAGCAGGGAGATCATTTGCCTTGCCATACGGGTTTTGGCCTGGCCGCGCAGGCCGAGGAAGAGTATATTGTGACGGGACAGTAAAGCTCTTTCTGTATCGGGAATGACGGTGTCTTCGTAGCCGATGATACCTGGGAAAGTGATCTCTTTTTGCTGTAGTTTTTTAATCAGGTTTTGTCTGATTTCTTCTTTGACAGTTTTAGGTTTATATCCACTCTTCTTTAACTCACCTAGCGTTCTGATGTTGATATTCATTAATTGATAAGATTTTTACTGATTACAATTGAGTTTACAGCGGTATTCAATTTTGGTGTTGGAAAATGAAGGATGCTTATTTGATTCAAGCAACCTGTTTTACAGCACTTTTCTTTTCCCGTTTTCGAAATCGAAAAATAAGAACTGCCCCAATTTATCCAAACCAGAGAAAAACGCTTTCCCGTTGTTGGTTTCGGTGAACTCAGTCACGAACTTTTGCAACCACGGGTCGGTAGCTACCATGAAGGTAGTGATTGGAATTTTCAGCTTTTTGCACTGTGCCGCGAGGTTTAATGTGCGATTCAGAATTTTGCGGTCCAGGCCGAAGCTGTTTTTGTAGTATTGTTTGCCGACTTTGAGACAGGTTGGTTTTCCATCGGTGATCATAAAGATCTGTTTGTTGGGGTTCCTGCGCCTGCGCAGGATATCCATAGCAAGTTCGAGGCCTGCTACCGTATTGGTATGATAAGGGCCTACCTGCAGGTAAGGCAGGTCTTTGATCTCTATCTGCCAGGCGTCATTGCCAAAAACGATGATGTCCAGTGTGTCCTTGGGGTAGCGGGTGGTGATGAGTTCACTCAGGGCCATCGCTACTTTTTTGGCGGGGGTGATGCGGTCTTCGCCGTAGAGGATCATGGAGTGGGAGATGTCGATCATCAGGGCGGTCGAAGTTTGTGTTTTGAAATCTGTTTCCTGTATTTCCAGGTCGTCCTGATGAATGGAGAAGCTCTCAATACCATGATTGATCTGGGCATTGCGGATGGACGCTGTCATATCGATCTGTTCCAGTGCGTCGCCGAACTGGTAAGGTCTGGTGTCTGCGTTGAGTTCATCACCCTGTCCTGATTTGCGGGTGTTATGATTGCCCACGTTTGACTTTTTCAGTTTACCAAAGATCTCTTCGAGGGCACGTTTGCGGATATTCTGTTCGGTTTTTCCGGTGATTTGAATACTGCCGTTTTCTTCGTTGTCGCGGATGTATCCTTTTTCCTTTAATTCCTGAATGAAGTCTCCGATTCCGTAGTCTTCGTTGGTCAGCTGGTATTCTTTGTCCAGTTCGGTCAGCCATTGCAGTGCTTCGCTGACATCGCCGCTGGTGTAAGTCAGCAGTTGGGTAAACACGTCAAGTAATTTCTCAAATGGCGATTTTCCCTGCTCGTCGGGTTCAAATTTGGAAAAATGTAAGCCTCTCATAATAGTTCTAAATTAGGGAATTTTGTCGGAACTGCGGAATGAGGGGGTGTTATTCTACTGTTATAACTGAAAATAGGGGGGAGGAAGTCAGCTGAGTGGTGATTTTATGAAGTTATTCTCCTGGCAGCTTGCGCAAACTGGCAGCGTTAGTAATATAAAAAAGTAAAATTTGTTCATGTTCAATATTTAGAACCCGCGAAAAACAAGATTCCCTCTGATCGATACCTTCGCTGAAAATGTATTTGTCCCGGGCATCGCTGGCAAAAATGTCTCAGAAGGCAGGTGTGATAGCGGGTATAACAGTTTCCTCAAAATAGGAATTTCGTGAATGTACTGCAATTTTTATAAATTTATCAGCATGTTAAGATCAGTACTACCAGCATTGGCCATCATCCTCCAATGCGCTATTTCCACGGCTCAGACGGTAAAAACAACACAAGGTTACGTCAAAGGTGTTGAAGAACAGGGCATCCTGGTTTTTAAGGGAATACCTTATGCCAGTGCGGCACGTTTTAAAGCGCCCACCACCAGGCCAGAATGGAAAGACACGCTCTCGTGCACGACTTTTGGACCCGTTGCGCCGCAATTTGACGGGAGGGTTGTAGGGGAAGAAGATTGCCTGCGATTGAACCTGTATACCCCCGGCGTAAAAGGGAAAAAGCCGGTAGTAGTATGGGTACATGGCGGTGGAATGACCGGAGGGACGGGGATGTGGATGAATGGACATGCGTTTGCAGACCATGACAGTATCATTACAATTACCATTAACTATCGTTTAGGTGCGTTCGGGTTTTTATACCTGGGAGATGTACCAGGATATGAGACGGCGGCCAATAACGCTGTTTTGGACCTGATCGCTTCCCTGCAATGGATTCAGGAAAACGTCGCAGCATTTGGCGGAGACCCTGGTAGCGTCACAGTAATGGGAGAGTCTGCCGGGGCAAAACTGAGCAGTGTACTGCTGGTAGCGCCTGCGGCAAAAGGAAAATACAGCCAATTGGTACTGGAGAGCGGTGGCGTAAACTGTATCAGGGATGTTACAACGGCCAAAGCCATCAGGAAGCGCCTGATGGATACATTGGGCATTACTGACCCGAAGCAATTGCTGAACTTATCAGTCAATGACATCATCACGGCACAGGCGAAGGTATTGAAAGGCGCATCGGGTACGAATTACTTCGGACCAATGGCAGATGACAGGATTGTTTACAGCGATGCCTACAACTGGCTGCGAAAACACCCACTGAAAGATGTACGGGTATTGCTCGGGAGTAATAAGGCCGAAGCATTGTTGTTTATGAATATAGACAGGCGGTTATATCATCCGGATTTGGCAGTGTTAAGAGATTGGTTTGGGAAAAACGGAGATCTTGTACAGGTGCCCGCAGATACTGCCGGGATCATACAAACACTGAGCAGGATTATGTACCAGTTGCACACGTACCGGTTAGCAAACGTATTAGCAGCGCAAAAGGCAAATGTATGGTTGTATTCATTTGAGCAGCCAGATCATGGAAAGCCCGCTACCCATGGCCAGGAGCTGGGATATATCTGGGGTAGTAATCATCCGCTCCCCAACCCGGATTTGCAGGTAAAGATTCATGCTGACTGGGTAAATTTTATCAGGGGGAGGAATCCCTGGACAAAATACGATAGCCGGAAGATAGGGATGATCTACGGAGAGCCTACCCGCGAATCGAAGATCTCCGGGTATGAAGATCCTGACTATCCTGCCATGGGCTTTTTATTGGATTGACTGGATAATATAACTGCGGTTACCAGCTGCGGATTGACCAGTTCTGCCGGATGTGGGGTATGGGGCAAAACTCCAAAACCTGCATCCGGCAGTAATTTATACGCCTGGATTGTTTCTTCAAAAGACACCATCCGGTCGCGGTCACCGAGTAATAGCAGCACGGGAATATTGATGTTTTTAAAATAATCTTCCTGCAACGGCGCATTCTCTCCCAATTGACGCATCATCTGTGCCGTCCTTTCCACGACGACTTTCCAGTCATTAGGAGCGTGCATTTTTTCCAATGCATATGCAAAAGCAGGCACCTTGGCCAGCATGGTTGCTGGCTGCAGCATCTTCGTTTCTTTCTCTGCTACGGCAGGATCCCAGTGAAATTTACTACCAAGTGTAATAATGTAATCAACCAATCCCGGTTGTGTAGCTGCCAGATACAAAGCAACATACCCACCCATACTGGCGCCAAAGATTGTGACGTGCTTTAAATCTTGTGAGCGGATATAGTTGGCTACTGATTCAGCAAAAAAGGGGATCGAAAACGGTTCATTGGGCAGCGGTTGTCCACCATGTCCTGGAAAATCAAAGAAATAGATGTCGTAATGTGCAGCTATATCTGCAGCAATCGCTTTCAGCTGACTGGATGCGCCTATGGCGCCGTGGAGAAATAACATCCGGGGTTTCATGGGCTGCAAAATAAAGAAAACTGTAAAACAAAGATGATTCCCGTAAGGGAATATTTGACTTGTGGAAAGCACCCTGTAACAGCATAATTCATTTTGCCACATCTGTATTGCAAAAAAGAGGCTGAAATGCCTACCCAATAAGCAATCCAGCCTCTCTCGTTTATTTGGAACACGGAACTGTTAATAGTGATGGTAATAACCCCAGCCATGGTAGTGGTGGTGATAACGAGGACCATAACCATAACCGTGTTCTACTACGCAGCTACTTAAGCTAATGGTGCCTACAAATAATGTTGCGATGATGAAATATTTTAGCTTTTTCATGATGTTTAGGTTTGAATAAACTGTGATCAATAATGTTGTTTAAGGTGGCGTCTGCAGGCGTTTTAAACATCTATTACAGTAAATGAGAAAAGTGTGCCAGAGTCAGAATTGTATTGTTATTTACTGTTAAATCGGCTGTAACCTTCTGTGGACAAGGTGCGTGCGTTGTCGTTTAACTCCTTTTGTCTTTTGAAGTTGCGCTCATGATGCTTAAAAAGGAAGAAAAAGCATACCATCCGCAAGATTTTAGTCGACTTACGGGTAATATGAAGTGATTTCTTGTGTCTATGGGTAATATTTTCAATGAGGGGGAATAAGGATCGATGGCAGGTTAGCTCAAGTAAGTTCAGGCTGTTGTAGTTAATTTGAAAATGCCCGAAGAACAGCGTTCAGATGGTCTGAACTAAATTATGAATGCGAGGCGCTGTGCTTCGGGCATATTATTTAATATCTGCAATTCATGGCCAAAATGCTGGCTAATGAAGATCTCCGGCGGGTAATATCTTATGCCTCAGCAGGTTTTCCGCCTTTAAACTGAGGTGGCAGGAGACTGATTTGTTGACTGATGCTTTCAGCGATTAGTTTGCCCTGCTCACTCAGACCTGATGCGTCGTAAGAGGGTGCGCCCTCTTTGTCTGTATCGTGCTGAATCATTTCAAATCCTGTGGGGATCTGATCACTGAAATGCTTGTTGGGAGTTACATGATAGACGATGGAATGATCGCGTTGTTCGAATTCCAGGTCCAGCATGAACTGTTGTCCATCTAGGTTGATTGTGATTTGCCTGGTCATATGTTTGAGTTTATAATTGTCAGGCAAAACGCAGGCCATTTGTCAGGCAGTTTTAAAGCAGGAATGACTGTTATTTTTATGGTAATTTTTAATCCGTGTTTTCTATGAAAACTATTACTTCCTGATGCGCTATCTGCGCAAGCTTTGTGCTACCATGCAGACGAACGTTTCGGTGGCTTTGGCATTGTCCGCCAGGGAAAAAATGTAGCCAACCTGAACGATAGCGAAAGGTGTGTTTTTGATGCGAAAAGCCAGCCCAACAGCGCTGTTGTACTGGAACGGGTAACACGCGCTATATCTTTTCCCGGATTGTAGTGTCTCAAAACATCACCATTGCGGGGCAGACAGCACCCGGACAAGGATGTGGTCTATGGAAAGTGGGGCGCCTTATGCTAAGGTTGATAAAACTATTACATGACAATTCAGCTTATAGAGAAGTGTTCATGAAAATATTGCTCACCTGTCTTTAACGTCTTCTGGATTTGGCTTCTCACGGCGTCAGGAAGCACTTCGTGGCCCGTTAGTAGCCCATAAAACCCATAATATTAACACCGGCTGGAAGAACAGGCGGATTAACCTTAAGGTGTCTGTATTGAGACCAAAAGCATCTCTGTGATGTATGTACTGTGCGATATTGCCTGGGAATACCAGTACAAAGAAAAGGGCAATGAACCAGCCTACCTGTACGCGGTATTTCCGGACAAAAATCAGCGCCAGGCCCATCAGAATTTCTACTACGCCGGAAAGTAATACCACGAGGTCAACATTCATCGGTACAAAGGAAGGTACCTGTGCCTCGAATTCATATCTCGCAAAGGTAAGGTGACCAATACCTGCGAAGATCAGAAATAAGCCTAATAATATGCGGAATATATTGCGGATCATACTTTTTTACAAATAAATATCATGCCTTTTTCTTCTCAAAGTATTCCCATAAATATTTTGATACTTTTCTAATCAGATTAGATGCTTCATTATCATCTGTCCAGCTTTGATCTGCAATATTTTTAGTCCCCACATAAAAGACATATTCCCCATGTGGGGCATTCACGTACACGACTTCCGACCTGGATGCATCTACCGCACCAGATTTATGTGCTGCCTGCACATAGGGAGGAATGGCTGAAATGGCTCCTTCGTCATAGTAAGGGTGGGTCATGAGCCGGTACATTCTTTCTGAAGCCGACTTACTGATGATTTCTCCATTCCGGATTTTTAGCATCAGCGTTGCCATTTCACGAGGCGTGGTCATTCCCCAGCCATAGATCTTCCATATTTCCTGGCGGCCAGCCGTGCGGGAATTTACCCTGGTAACAAGCATGCCGTATTGCTCCATGAGCTGGTTAATTCTTTCTCCGCCACCGGCAAGCGCCTGGTTCCAGAGGGAAGCCGTATTGTCACTGTAAGACATCATCAGTGCCAATAGTACACTGAGTTCTGTATCTGTGCTATCCTTAAAATATTGCATTATGCCTGAGCCGCCGTATTTGGCGCTGTCCCTGTATACAAGGGGTTGATGGTATTGCAGTTTACCTTTCTCTATCTTGTCAAATACCCCGATCAGTATAGGGATCTTGACGATGCTGGCGGTAGGAAATACTGTATCCGCATTAATCTCCGCATAATGCCCGGTTTTGATGTTCCTGACATAGATGCCCACGTCTCCCCGAAAACCGGAGATCACATTACGCAAGCCCTGTTCCAGTCGCTGGTCATGCTGGGCGAAAGCCATTACCGGCAGTAGTAATAAGAGAAATAGCCATTTCATGTTTGTAAGATATAAAATTTACTCTCCATTTCCATTAGATGTAAGTACCTCTGTCATATAATCAAAGAATGGCCGCATGGCGATATATGTCTTATTCGCTTCTTCGAGGAAGTAAGGTGCCATTACCTCCTCATCTGTAAACTTCCTGATGAGCAGGTATTGTTTAAAACGTAGCAGTTCTATGGCTTCATGATCTGCAGGATACCCTTTGGGAGTTGTTTTTACCTGCTCGCCCTGTAATGATCCGAAATAGGCAATGAAGGTCTTGTTTTTGAGAATTTTTTGCAAAGGCGCCGGATCGAAGGCGATATCATCCCTGATCAGTTTCAGGTCCGCCGGTACGGGACCAAAGAAGCCGCCCGCCACGAAACTGTTACCTTGTTCTATATGGAAATAATAACCCCCTCTGCGTTGTTGGGTTGCTCTTTTAAAACTACCGCTCCAATGGGTTTTGTAAGGTGTTTTGTCCTGTGAAAAGCGGGTATCCCTGTAAATGCGGTAAAGGCTCTTTTTGCCGGAGGAGGTTTCAATCAGATCATGTGTGTTCATCTTAGCCAGCAGGGCTTCAGCAAATTGCTCTATATGCTGCAGCTCCTGCTGATAAGTTGTTTTATGTTCATTAAACCATTCGCGGTTGTTATGCTGCCGTAACTTTTGCAGAAATTCAAATCCTGATGCAGGTATTGTTACCTGTGATTGTTTTGCCATGACAATGATGATTGAATAGCAAAGATAATCTTATTGTGCGGGAGTCATTTCTGCCACTGCGTTTTTCTTCCTATCCAGGATTTTCAAAACTGCTGCTTTCAGGTCCTCATACTTTGAAGTGTCGTCGAAACCAATGGCGTAATTAAAATGGGTATTGCCTTTGTTGCCACAGAGGATATAGGGCTGGCCCCCTAATTCTATACTGATAGGAGAGTACTCTGTCTGAATCGTCATATCTACTTCATTGCCATTCAGGATCACAAAAATAACTTTATTGTAAATGTTGCTGGATTTACCATGTTCATACCTTTCATATACTTCTACCTCTCTGTCTGTCCACTTGAACTTGTCAAAGCAGAACCTGTCATTCATGTAGCGGTTACCGGTAAATCTGCCATCCCGTTGTGCGGCGTACAGCTTTGCTTTCAGGAGATCGCCTTTTGCATAATCCTTATTATGATAGTGAATCTGGATCAGCCTTGTGATCGCCTCATAATCGGTAGAATCCATTGCCAGCAATTCATCGACGATAGGAACGACCTCGTTGCCGCGTCCTTCTTCGTTCTCCAGGTCAATTATATTGTAAAGTGCCGTTTTATAATTTTCGTCATCCTTATTCAGGGATTCTTTCAGATTGTAAAAAATGGCTAATGCCTTTTCGTTTTCATGCTGCACGGAATATACCTGGCCAATCATTATACTGGCGCGGCTACCGGCACCAGGTAACTGGGATGCTTTTGTAAATGCTTCTAATGCCTGCGGGTATTTTTTAAGATAGTAATTTGCAATACCTATTCCCTCATAACTCTGTGCGTTGATATCACAAGCCAGGGCTTTTTCAAACATCTGTATAGCCTCCTGGAAACGATCTGCGTAATTGAGCATCGTTCCTTTCAGTTGATAAGGTCTGACATCCCGGGGCGCTTTTTCGATGGACTTATCCAGGGCAATGAGTGCCATACTGTCCTGTGATGCCATGTGATAAGCCAGCCCCAGGTAATATAAGGCTGGTGCTGATAGCGTATCCGGCTTCGTGGCAGCGGCAATAATATCTTTGTAATTTTCTGTTTCAACCAGCACCTTAAAGCGGATGCTGTCCTGTGCATAGCTTAGCGTGAGCGCGCAACAGCCACAGATTGTCGCAATTAATCTTTTCATATATAGGGCGATTTTTGGCCATTTAACCAATCATTGTATTCAATGCCATCAGATTAATAATTGCATCCCCGATGGTATTATTAAAATACACAAATACCTCTTTCCCATCCTTCATCCACTGTTTGATTTGTAAAGCATGTTGTTCCAGCTGCGTATGGGTATAACCTCCTTTGTAGTCGCCAGCCGGACCATGAAACCGAAGGTAAACAAAATCTGCCTTGTTATTGACCCTGTTATTCCGGGACCTGGGAATATCGTGAAGTACTATACTGGCCCCATACTCATCTGCCAGCTCGTAGGTTTCACTGATATACCAGCTGGGATGTCTGAATTCAAGCGCTACTTTCCACCCGTTTATCAGCGACAATAAAGATTCTAACTGACTAAAGCGCTCAATCGTAAGGGAGGGAGGGAATTGTATCAGCAGGCATCCTTTATGCTCCCCTGCCTCTTCAATCACCGACATAAAATTTAACACATCTTTTGGATTAAAGGCCAACCCTTTTATATGGGTGATCTCCTGCCATAATTTAAAGGTAAATTCAAAATCCGGTGGTACTTCTGTCGTCCATTTTTTCACTGTACTGCCCTTGGGCACTTTATAGAAAGAGCTATTGATCTCAATACTGTTAAATAAACTGGCATAGTAAGTAAGCCTGGATGTATCCCGATACTCCGGTGGAAAAGCTGCTTTATTGGGAACAGGCAATACAAGCCCGCTGGTACCTGATTTATAAAGCTTATTCATATACGTGTGCTATTTATTATCGTAGTGAATACGCATTTTCTTCGATAGTTAAAACCATAAACATTACAAGCTGCAAAAACTCAAAAAAAGCATTCTATTGTGCCTCAATATCCATTTTTTGAAATGCTATTGCAAATATCTAAGGTCGTATTCTTATATCTTCATTGACCGTACCAAAGCTTATATGTATGTTTTTCCAATTGCAATACACACTTCGCAACATTATTGGCAGAGGCACATATATCAATAATCTCGCCACCACCGTTTAAACATGACTTTTGGAAATTTTCTGATACCACGGCTAAATGGAATACACCGGCCGGGTATCAGCATCCACGGCGTGGGCAATTTGTTGACCGCAGTCATTCGGGGTTATGCACTTTAACGGGATGTAAGTGTTTCGATGCACTGTTTCGGGAAGGGCTGCAGTGGGTATGATCCCTACGGTAGGCCTCCTGCACAATGAATGTGGTGAAAGGCCGCCCCGGGCACATTGCACCGGGGCGTCTTTTTATTTGAGTTCGATGGTGTTGACAGCACGTACTTCTTCGAGGAAGTACTGATCGTGTGAGATAACGAACAGTGTACCTTCGTATGCATTGATTGCCGCGGTGAGTATGCCAACATTCTGTATATCCAGGTTATTGGTCGGTTCGTCGAGAATGATCATGTCAGGGGCCTGGGCGTCGATCGTAAGGCAGCACAACAGGAGCCGCATTTTTTCCCCTCCACTGAGTGTACTGCATGGTTTGTCCCAATATTCCATGGTAAAAAGAAATCTTGTCAGCCGGATCTTTATTTCATGTTCCTGCAAACCTGATTTATTAAATAACTGCGCCTGTTCATACACCGTGAGCTGGTTATTGATCAATGAATAATCCTGGTCAATGTAAACAGTTTTGCCGGCATGACTGGTGATATTACCAATAGTGGGAGAGAGGGCACCTATAATTATTTTGATCAGGGTTGTTTTGCCTGAACCATTTAGTCCTTTGATGGCCAGTCGTTCGCCGCTATTGACCTGAAAGCTGAGTGGCTGTAACCAGAGGAGCGCCTCATTGTAGCTGAAATTAATCCCCTGCGCGTTGACGAGCAGTTTGCCTTTATGTAGATTGGTATTTTGAAATCCGAGTTTCATTTTGTCAATGTCCGGAAGTTCTTTACGCAATTCCTGTAAGGATTCGGCGAGCTGGCCGACCTTTTCTTCGTGCATACCTTTGGTCCGGGCAGTGCTCTTTTCCGCATTGTTACGGAATGTATTCATGGATATGGTGGGCAGGCCCGACTTCTCCTGTTTCTTTTTTCCCCGTGCGTCCAGCTTTGCCTGTCGTTCCATGGTCTCTCTTTCAGTTTCCCTGGCCTTGCGAAGTGCTTTTTCCCTGCTCTTCAGATCTTGTGCCATGGCATTGTTTTCTACCTGCTTTTGTGCGAGATAAAAGTCGTAATTGCCACCATAGGTGGTAATGCCTTTTGTGCTGAGTTCATAGATCAGGTTGGGTAGTTTTAAAAGTTGCCGGTCATGACTTACGATGATCACAGTGGCGGTAGTTTGTTCGATCAGGTTGTACAGCAGGCCACGACCATGACTGTCCAGGTGATTACTGGGTTCATCCAGCAAGATGCAATCCGGGTTATGAATGGCGATACCCGCCAGGAAGACTTTGGTTTTTTGTCCTCCGCTGAGCGTACTCATTGGCTGAGAGAGTGAGAAACTCTGCAATCCCCAGTGCAATAAAGCAGTAGCGCATCGTTCTTCAATGTTCCAGTCATCGTCGAGTATCGTCATATTTACAGCTGATACATCACCTTCCAGTATGCTGTGCAAGGCACTAATTTTAGCATCAATGTGTAAAGCCTGTGCGATACTGAGATGATCATATTGACCAAAGTGTTGTGGTATGTAATAAGGCTGACTGTCGCTATGGACGTTACCGGAGGCCGGGGTCAGTATACCTGCTAATAATTTGAGCAGGGTGGACTTACCTGCACCATTATTGCCAATTAAAGCCGCTTTGGCATAAGTTGGAATGGACAGGTCAATATTGTCGAATAGCAGATCCTTATCAGGATGCAGATAGGTTACCTGTTGTAAAGTGAACATGGACTATTTTCTTCAGTAAGAATTAGTGAAGTGGGTTGATTACTGATTATTTTCTGAAAATAGATCTCACATTGAAGTAGGAGTAATTTTTGCAAATATAGGTAAAAGGTTCTATTTTTCGTTAAACCATGCTTTATTTTATGACATTAGAAACGTACAAGAGTTTGTTTACCGAGGACGATACTGTAGGTTGGACCGCCATTGACAATGTGTTTGATAAGATTTATCCGGGTCAGGAGCCTGCACATTATGCCCCACCGTTACATTTTGCCATTGGAGGCAGTGATCCGATTGATGGCACGAGTATTTACAGAAGTAGTAAACAGGAAGATCATTTCCACATCGTGAGTTATGGTATGTCTGAATTGTATTACAATGAGAAAGCAGCAGGCGGTGAGTTCAGCAAATGGGGATTTGAGTTTACTATGCGGATCAAGCCATTTGCCGGGGACGCTGACAAGCCTACCTGGGTGATCAGTATGATGAATAACCTGGCCCGTTATGTATTTAATAGCGGAAAATGGTTTGAGGAATTTCAGTATATACCTGCCAATGGGCCTATCCGGCTGGAAACGGACACGGATATCACGGCATTGGCATTTATCAGGGATCCGGAAGCCGGCAAAATCGATACACCACATGGAGAGGTGACGTTTTTGCAAATGGTAGGATTGACCACAGCTGAACTGGAGCGGCTTAAGCAAGTCAACACGAGAGCAGCTGTGGAGGAATTACTGAAAGAACTGGCGCAAACAAATCCTTTGCTGATCACCGATCTGGAAAGGAAGTCCTGAATAGTAAAGTCTTTCCTGATGAATCCTGGAGGGTATCATTCACGGATCATATCAAGGTGCACACTGTCTTTATTTAGTATGCCGGTAAATTTGAGATGATTCGATTCTAACTTAATAATTCCTTTTAGTGGCCCTGCGATGAGGGTATCGCCCCGGTACTGGTATTCGCCAACATACCTATGGGCGGTATTCCCCCATTCCAGGGTCACATCATTATGTTGTTCTAAATAGAGGGTAGTGAGCGGGCTGTTTGTAACCCGGTACTTTCCGGTGAGTGCCGGATGTTTATCAGTAGATGGACTGGTGATGACCAATAAAAAAGGAACTACCGCCGCTGCAATGGGAAAGCCAATATGCATGTTTGTTGAACTGTGTTGGAAAAATAGCTGCCTTAATTGTTCAAAATACTCTTCCAGCAGGAAAATCACCCCGGCGAGTAAAGTACCTGCGTGCAGCAATGCTGCTATACCAATCTGATAAAAAATGTCAATCATCATGATATTCATGAGTATCGGTATCAGCATGATCAATCCCAGCAAGCGTGTTCTGCCAGAGAATAGTAAAAATGAACATAGCATCTGTGCAGATCCGATACATACCAGATAAGGATAGGAAGATTGAAAATAGGCCCAGTTGACCGTTTCGGGCGGCATACTACTGAAAGGAAGATCCAGCACTGACTGAGGTACGTGCGCCTGCAGGTGAAAGATCTTTTGCCACCCGAACAAGATCAGATCAAAAGAAATGACAAAGGAAAGCCATTGTTTGGAGGGTTTGATGGTTAGCAACAGAAAGATCAACCCGGTCAATCCCCATATCCAGGGCATGGGCAAATAATCGCTAAGAAAACGGGTTGCAAGCCTGTTAAAGGTAAAGGCAGACATTAATCCAGTGAGCAGGGAAAGGGCAATTTTTCTCATGGTTCGTATTGTTTTTATTTTCACAATACTACCATAGGGGGTAGGTTCCGGTGTTCCAAACTATAATTCCGAACCACTTTTTTTCCAATCAGAAGGGGATACTCCTGTGGCTTTTTTGAAGGTGGTATTGAATGTCGTTTTGGAATTGAAGCCAGCTTCGAAGGCGATGCCAAGTATTGTCAGATGGGCATGTTTTTCTGAAAGTAGCAGCTCTTTTGCCAGTGTTATTCTATATGCATTGACGAACTGATTGAAGTTCTGACCGTACCCATTATTCAGCAGGGCAGACATTTCATGAACGCTGATGGCCATTTTTTCGGCCAGTGAAGACAGGTCCAGGTCGCTGTCCGTATAAATCCTTTCCCGGGTCATGAGGTCTTCTAAACGGGTTTTTAAACGATCCGGGATGGCAGGTTTTAACGCGGCAGCAGAATAGTCCTTTTGCCGAGCTGCAAAAAATCCCAATCCAAAGACGGTAACAAGGTAAATGCCCGCCGTGTAATGATGAAGTCCGCTGAACCAGATAAACATCATGCAACAGGTACTCCATAATAAGTACCTGAGCCAGGGCAGGTGCATGGGATATCGCATTAGCCGGTAAATGGAGAGGGACATGTAGAGGAAGAACTGCACCTTTACTATTCGTCCCATGATCCAGCCTAAGATCTGGGAGTAAGGGGATGGTAATGAAAAGATATGTTTGTTCAATATGATCTCTGGCAGGACAAACATTAAAAACAAGCCGGCTGGCAGAAAGTGCCAGTAAGCCGTATTTTTAAACCCGTTGGTATAATGGATTACACTTATATACAGTGCAGGTGCCATCGCAAAGCGGGTTAATTCAGTTAAAGACACCATATCAGAAGGTACAATCACCGACGCAATCGCGCAACCAACACAAAAGAAGAATATTCCCAGCCAGCGATTGGCTGGTATATTTACTTTGCCTGAAGTACTGATTAGTAAAAAGGACAGCAAAAAAAGGCTACCACAAGTCAATGCGTAAATCATGTATCAATATACAAAAAGCACCGGTATTTTACCCGGGCGCTTTCATTAAAATATACCAGCCGAAAAGGGATGATCAGGAACGAGCTGTTCCGAAGGCATATTTTTTGAATGATACATTTAAAACCCCAATTGAAAAATAAAATAAAAATTGCCATTATAGGTGGTGGACCTAGTGGATTGTTTATGTACAAACGACTTATTGAAGAAGTCAACTCCGAATATTCCATCGATATCTTTGAAAAGAATGACAAACTTGGTGCAGGAATGCCTTACAGTATCCACGGTGCAAATGAAGAACATATAACGAATGTCTCGGGCAATGAGGTACCAAAGCTTGTAACAGATATTTCGGAATGGATCAGGACGGTCGATGAGTCGATCTTACATGCATATGGAATGAGTGCTGAAAATTTTCATAATTACAAGGTGCTCCCGAGATTGTTATTTGGCCAATATCTTACCGCCCAATTTAAAATGCTGCAGGATTCAGCAGCGAAGCTCCGCATTGAAACAAGTGTATTTTACAACGCTGAAGTAACCGACATCAGGGATGATCGGGAAGCGGGTAAAGTAAGTGTGTATTCTGGTGGACAGTGTTTTATATATGACCGTGTAATTATTTGCTCAGGGCATCACTGGCCTTCAAAATATGAGCGTCGGTTTAAAGGGTGTTTTGATTCACCTTATCCACCGTCTAAATTTAGTTCAGTTAAACACGCTGCTATTGCCATTAAAGGCGCGTCCCTCACGGCTATCGATGCTATCAGAACATTAGCAAGACAACATGGTGTTTTTGATCGTATCAACGACCAGGTGATTTACAGGTTAAACCCTGCTGACAGGTCGTTTAAGATAGTCATGCATTCCAGGAACGGCTTGTTGCCGGCAGTCAGGTTTCACCTGGATGATTCAACTCTTGGCAGGGAATCTGTAATAAGTAAAGAGGAAATTGAGGTGATTAGAAATAATAATGATGGATTCCTCCCGTTGGATGAAGTTTTTGAACGCAATTTCAAAGAGCCGATTAAGGAGAAGCATCCAGAATTTTATTCGAGAATTAAGGAGATGAAAGTCGAAGAATTTGTGGATATGATTATGGAGATGAGGGAAAAAATTGACCCATTTGACTTGTTGAAAGCAGAATATACTGAGGCCGAGAAATCTATCAGGCGTAGACAATCGGTGTATTGGAAAGAGATGCTGGCTGTTTTAAGTTTTGCAATGAATTATCCAGCCAAGTATTTCTCCGCGGAAGACATGATTAGGATCAGGCGTACGCTGTTACCTTTAATTTCTCTTGTTATTGCTTTTGTACCCCAGGGATCTGCAGAGGAATTAATTGCACTGCATAATGCTGAAGTACTTGACTTAATAAGCGTTGGCGAAGATAGTGATGTTGAACCCCATCCCGCCGGCGGTATTATTTATAAATATAAGGATGAAACCGGCAGGCAATGTGCTGTTAATTATGCTACGTTTATTGATTGTACAGGCCAGCCCCACCTTGATTATGAAGATTTCCCTTTTTCTACACTGAGAACCGACGGAACAATAAGCCCGGCTATGGTAAAATTCAGATCTGCTGGCGAGGGGAAGAATGAGTTGGAAAATGGAAATAAGCTGGTTAAACCAGACGAATGCGATAATTATTATTTAAGAGTACCTGGCATTGCTATTAACGACAATTTTCAGGTATTGGATAAATATAATGCTTACAATGAAAGAGTCTATATAATGGCTGTTCCGTTTATTGGCGGGTTTAATCCTGATTATTCCGGATTGGACTTTTGTGAAACGGCTTCTCTGGCTATTGTAAATAGTATAGTCACTAGTTTGAAAATTTAATTCATAGCAAATAAAATTTCATTTATGGTAACAACGTCAAATGACATCCATGTGTTAAATAACCTCATTGAACTGAACAATGATCGTATCGCTGGTTTTGAAAAGGCGGTAGCCGATATCAAAGACGAAAATATAGACCTTAAGGAATTGTTCCTGAAATTCGCTGCACAAAGCCGTAAGAATACGCAGGAGTTAACTGCACTGGTGGCTACCAGTGGCGGCGAAGTTGAAACAGGCAATACAGCTGCAGGAACCTTACACCGGGTATGGATAGATATTAAGTCATTGTTTGGTGGCACAGACAGAGGAAGTATTCTCTCTGAAGCTGAACGTGGTGAAGATGCTATTAAGAAGGCATATCAGGATGCAAGTGTTGATAATGATATTTCAGCAAAGGTGTTGGAGTTAGTGAGAAGCCAGGCTGTAGAAATTAATGCTGCGCACGATGCTATTAAGGCACTCCGCGACGCATCAAAATAATAGTTGCAGGCCGCCATCAAAGGCGGCCTGTCTTTTTTTCGTTTTCTAACTTTTAAATGCTGATATCTTCCGTGAAACCTTTCAGTTGTTGACGGAGAAAATCATCATTTTGATAGCCACAATACGAACTTTCGTGTTCTTGAAAATATCTTAAGTCAGTCCCGCTGATTTATGCCGGCAGAGCAGTTGTAGAAAGCGCTTTGCTCACTCCCATTAGTTTGATTAGCAAGGTCCTTATCTTATCATCTTCCGTATTCCTCACCCCTCATTACATTGTCGTTTGACCATGTAGTCTGCTACCTGGCCATTAGTCCCTGATACGTTCCCAACTCCCCATCTTTTCAATGACAATAGTTTTTTCTCTAACCTTCTAGTTCATCTGCTGAATTGTGGATAAATCATAAAAGAATTACGGGGCGAACACATCCGAAAACGAAGTACTGTTGCGTGAGAGACGGCTGCGTTTATTTATTACTGCATCGGGCGATTGGGTTTACCGGATGAATGCTGACTGGAGCCGTGTGGAAATTTAATTGGTGAAAATTTACAGGCTGATGTGTCCGAACCAATCTCCAGGTGGATGGATAAGGTCATGTTACACGAGGATCATCTATTTAAAAACAAAGCGTTTGTCGTGTTGGGATCTAACAAGAAAATCATCAGTAACGAAAAAGATTGTCCCCTTCTATACAGGATGTTTCTTTAAGAAGCATAAACCGTAATATTTTACGTTAAAACCTGCCTTTGTGTAGATAGTGTATTATATTACATGGAGTATAATAGACTTGCAGCTTTAGTATTCTTAAAGATTTACCCAAATATTACAAGAAAGTTGTAGAAAAGACAATTATAATTCTTCTAAATTTAACCACTTTAGGGACCTCGTGAACGACGAGGGGTTATAGGTGATAATTTAATAATGTGTTCCTTCTTTAGCAGATTAAGGTAAGTACCCGAATTTTTAATCACCTGTAGTTTTTTCCCTGGGAAGCTATGTTTATTGTATTCTATTTAAAAAAAAGCTAAGGGGTATTAAAGTATTAGTAAGCCATTTAGGGGCACAGGAAATTGAATATAGTCATGTAAGCAAACTTTGATTGAATGAACAATGAACGAGCATTAGTATTTTTAGCAGAAGATGATCAGGATGATCAAATAACATTTTTAGAGGCATTAATTGAAGTTAATTTGGCGATAGAGGTGAAGATTTTTGAAAACGGATTTTCGCTATTAGAAGGGTTGGCAAATGGTAAACCTCCTTCTTTAATTATCCTGGATCTGAATATGCCACGACTGAATGGATTAGAAACATTAACTGAGTTAAAGAAGAATGAAGAATTGAAGGATATTCCCAAATTGGTTTGGAGTACATCAGAAAATTCTGAAGTTAAATATGCCTGCATTCAGCAAGGTGCAAATGGTTATTTTGAAAAACCAGATACCTTTAGTGGACTATTAGTGACGATTGAAGATATGATGAAGTGGATTGCCTGACTGAGCTGTTAAACCAACGTACAATCCTTTGTTAGCTTACAGATTAAGAGATCGCATGAAATCACAGACTATAAATAATATAATCGATACCTATCTGAAGAAATGGTTAGAGAATGAACTGAATACATTACCCATAGAAATTGAGCCTGAAATGGCAGACCTGGCACAGGATAAAAACGAAGAGTGGCGCACCTGGTATCCTGTTGACAGTAAAGTTACAGCTGCTGAGATCGGGGAAATAGAAGGGAGAATCGGGCACAAATTTCCTGATGACTACAAGACATTCCTGAAGCACAAACACTTTTACGAACTTCACATTTCCGATGCAACCTTCTGTGAACATCCGGTAAACACCTGGAGAGCAAGTCTTACTAATATGGTTTTTGATGGATATCCAACAGGATTTCTAATTGACAAAGGCTATATACCCTTCGCCAATTGGAGTGATTGGGGATTGCTTTGCTTTGACACGAACGGGAATAATAATGATGACAATAATTATCCTGTCGTATTATGGGATCACGAAATAGCAGATGAGTTTAAAGATATGGCGCAGGATTTCTACGAATTAATCATAAAGCTTGATGAAGAGGAAAACGCGAAAGGCAGGCACTCTTCCTCCATTGGTTAAAATATTGCTGATCAGGATACATTATACCCGCATTGATAGCGACTGGTCGCCTGGGTGGAGAGGTCATGTTCCAGGATCTTCAGATCATAATTTAAAAAGGCACTGTGAATAACCATCACAGTGCCTTTTTCAATTATCTTCACTTCGTTATCTGATTGACACCAGCACTTTAATTACCCCGGTTCCATTCCCGTCAAAATTGCTCAGCGCCTTACCAATCACCTGACCCGGTTTCACTTTGTTCAGATCTGCTTTCATGGCATGCCCTGCTTTGCTGGAAGTCACCAGCAGATCGCCACGTTTGATAGCACCATTTTCACCGCATACTTTTGTAGGAATCACACCAATCACTCCCATAGGAACTTTGTCTACCAGTTCATCGCCCATGTTTTCATCTTCGGTTAATAATACGCCTGGTTTAGTGGCATATACGCCCGCTACCAGTGTAGAGTATGGCTCGGAAGAAAGGGTTACTGTACGATCATCTTCAGTAGAGATCACGAGTACATCGCCGGGGGTATATGCAGCCACATGGCCTTCTACTGCAAATGCTTCTGCCACGTCTGCGCCACTGTTCGCGGTACCTCCATTGAAGAAACCACGGCCTGCTTTGTTTATGCGAGCTACGTTTGAACCTCCGCTTTGCAGGATCATCGGGTCGCCGGAGGCGCCGGTATGATTCACCAGGATACCCGTACCGGTACCCGAGTTATTCACCTGTACTACAGGCTGCCCATTGTTGGTATTGAAGTTAGCAAAACGAGCGGCTTTACCTGTACCGAAGTTAGGAATCCATCCATATACTGCATTACCGTTACCATCACAGGTAGCTTCTATACCATGGCCGTTACCACCTGCGTTCGTAGTAATACCATTACCACTTCCTTCAGTAAGTGAGAGCAGAGCCGGCCCATTGCCAGCGGCGTTGGATGCATAAAACAGGCCAGCATAACCACCGGTTCCGGAAGATAACCCGTAGACGCCGGCAGTACCGAAGTTGGCAAAAATAGAATTTACCTCACCTTTTACAGCAGGAGAGGTACCTGTGGTACGGTCAACCATAAAGTTACCAGCAGTACCATTACCTACTGTTTTTACGGTAATCACATCTGATTGGTTATTGTCATTGAAGATCTCAAAGCGGCCGGCACGACCAGTTGCGAAGGAAGGAACCCATGCATACAACGCATTACCTGCACCATCAATATTGGTTTCAACGCCGTTACCATTTTTTGAAGCATTTGCAGTAATGGCATTACCATTACCGTCATTAATGGATACTAAAGACGCACCATTTCCATTTGTATTTGAAGCATGAAATAAACCTGCAAAACCACCTGTACCTGAAGATACACCGAAGATACCGGCAGCACCGAAGTTGCCGAAGATAGTCTTTACCTCGCCTCTTACGGCAGCAGATACACTATTTGTATTATTTACAAGGAAGGACGCAGCATTACCTTGTGTATTGTCGGGAATGTTACCATTGCTGTTGGTCTCAACCTCAAGGGTATTCACCTCGTTGTTCGCATTATTATTTTCAAAACGACCTGCACGACCAGTACTATTGTTGATACCTACTTGCCCAAATACACCAACACCACTACCTGCAGTGCTGGTTGCAACAAAACCTCTTACACCATAGCCGCCACCGTCGTTTCTACCAACAACTGCACCTGCAATATCACTGGTAGTACGCCCTACGATAGCTTCACCGCCGCCATTGTTGTCACCAACAATACCTGCAGAGGTCTGCTCAGAAGTAATACCTTGTACACCGAAGCCTGCACCTACGGAGCTAAGTACACCTGTACCATTTCCGGTGGTAGATACATTGAGCACGGTTCCGTTACCCACGGAATTGACATTCATTACATTGTTGTTGTTCGCATTATTGAAGATAGAAATGGTGGCAGGAATACCATTCACAGAAGTGGCAGTCAGACCATTACCAGAGTTGCTGTTTGCATACACACCTGTACCATTGGCAGTGGAATTTCCATATACCCCCAAACCATTTGGCGTAACACCGTATACACCCCAGCCGCTACCCGCCTGAGAACCCCATACACCAATACCTAAACCGCCGGTACCATTGTTGATACCCCGCATGGCAGCGGCGAAACCACCGGGAGCAGTTGAATTGATGATACCTCTTACTGCGGCGATGCTGGAAGTGGTAGTGTTATTCACACCTTCGATACTTGTACCATCACCATCATTCGTGATAGAGAACAACGTACCGCCATTGTTTTCTGTGGTAATATAAGGTAGTGTAAAGCCACCACCTGCTGCAGATGGTGCCCAGTTGGTACCATTAAAACGTAAAATCTGACCTGCTGCAGGTGCCGTTGTTGAAACGGGGATTGTTTGGAGTTTGGCAACAGTCGGATTAGGATAATTGCCACTCAGATCACCGCCAGCCGGGCCTGTAGAATTGCCATCGGCACCGGCAGGACCTTGCGGACCTACGGGGCCTTGCGGACCAGTAGGTCCTGCAGGGCCGGTAGCCCCAACATCCCCTTTGTCTCCTTTAGGACCCGTTGCACCAGTTGCACCCGCAGGCCCCACCGGGCCAGTAGCACCGGTAGCGCCTACATCGCCCTTATCTCCCTTAGGACCCGTTGCACCAGTCGCACCGACAGGACCCACCGGGCCTTGTGGACCAGTAGCGCCTACATCTCCTTTATCTCCTTTAGGACCAGCAGCACCAGTCGCACCCGCAGGTCCCACCGGACCTGTAGCACCGGTAGCGCCTACATCTCCTTTATCTCCTTTAGGACCCGTTGCACCAGTTGGACCGACAGGCCCCACCGGACCAGTAGCGCCAGTAGCGCCTACATCTCCTTTATCTCCTTTAGGACCCGCTGCACCAGTCGCACCGACAGGCCCCACAGGGCCTTGCGGACCAGTAGCCCCTACATCTCCCTTATCTCCTTTAGGACCAGCAGCACCAGTCGCACCTGCAGGCCCCACCGGACCTGTGGCGCCAGTAGCCCCTACATCCCCTTTATCTCCTTTAGGACCTGCTACGCCTTGTGGACCCGCAGGACCCACCGGGCCGGTAGCCCCTGCAGGACCTGTAGCACCTGCATCTCCTTTAGGCCCGGCAGGACCAGCAGGACCCTGTGGACCAGCGGGACCCGCAGGACCCGGATTGGCAGCATACATGGCATAAGGTACACTCATCAACTGGGTTGTACCCAGCACGGTAAAACCCTGCCCGAGATTCACTTCTACTTTTAAATACTGATTTGCATTACTCCACGGCACACCGGCAAATGTTCCATTGCTGGCATTACCCTTACCAACCTGGATGGTGAACAGACCCAGTGAATTGGTTGTCACCTCATGTGTTTCTTCGTATTGCAGCACCCCATTCGCAGAACCACCCAGGATAGATGTACGAACAGTCATACTGGTATTGGGCAACACTGTACCATTTGCATTGCGCACTACCGCCTGGTAGTTGGTACCCGTCAACCCTTCCTGGGCATAAGCACCTGCGTAAATGGTAAGTATAAATATTATGCTGAGATAAAATTTCTTCATGATAGCAGATTTGTAATAATTGATCTTTTAGTGCTTTTTTAACTGACCGGAGGTCGCTTTGGAATCAGCCTTTGGCTCTTCTCCCTGTGTCGGAAGTGTGAGTGAAGGAGCAGGGGATGTTTTCGCCTTTTGTTTTTCAAGCGCCGCCTGTGCACTCATGTCAGATGGTGTGGTGGAGGACTGCTTACGGCTCTGTGCGCCCAATAGTCTGGCTTTCGGGGATGCAGTCTGTGGTTTGTAGCTGGTAAAGATCGATTCTTTAGTAGACCTTCCCTGTTGTTTGGGTATGGAATGGTCTCCTATGTTTTCTTTCGCTTCCAGTTTTGCTTTGTCTTCTGCAAAATGGGGGAACAGCACATCCCTGGTACGGGATTGTGCTACTGTGATTGTTGTAGCTGCAGTAATTAAAAATATCAGGAATAGAACTGTTTTCATATGTTGAGTTGAATGTTTATAAGTTTAATCAGCTTTATTGTACCTGCCAAAGTTGTACGCCAGGGTAAACTTCAGTGTACGACGAGGGTAAAGGCTATTACCCGTTGGAATAATATAGGCCATATCTACGCTCAGTCCCTGGATCTGTAAACCAATACCGGAGCTGAAATGCTGCCGCCAGCCTTTGGTAGGAGACTCATAGAAATAACCCGTACGGATATACAATTGGTGCTTGTAACTATACTCTAATCCGCCACCGGCAGTGATTTCACGAATTTCTTCCGAGAAACCGCCAGGTGCATCGTAGAATGAAGTAAAGATCGCCTCAGGTATGCCCCTGTTTGGATCTCTGCCTTTCAGTATCTGATCTGTCACCCCACCGGCAGAATCCAGCTTGTAAGTAGGAGGTGTCGGAATGAGCAGCTTCTGGATATCGGCCAGTATGGTAAACTGATGTTCTATAGTGTTCACAAATGTGTAGCCGCCACCAATGCGCAGGTTCATGGGCAGAAAAGCATGGCGGTTGCCATCATCAGTATACTTTAGCTTACTACCCAGGTTCGAAAAACTAATACCCCAGCAAAAGCGGTTACCTGCCGGATCATATTTCGCATAGTTTTCGTAATAGAGCGAGATGTCGCCGGCTACAGCACTGGCAGGGTGTTGACTCAGACTATTAAAATTCCCCTGTCCCAGATCACTGCGAATGTAGCGAAGTGCAATCGCGATAGAATAACGGTCGCCCAGTTTGCGGGCATAGGTGGCATCAATCGCATATTCTTTGGGTCGATACTGTTGCATCTCCGTTCCATTCTGATCTCTGAACGTAATGGTTCCGTGGGAGAAATAGCGCATAGTCACACCGATGGCTTCATTGTGATCATTGAATGATTTGAATGCTGCCAGATGACCAAGGTTTACACGCTGGTTACTGTTGTTCAGGTCCCACATCCAGGGAGAGTAAGAGGCGGCAATACCCATATCGCCGGCAAACACCAGTTTGGCCCCATTGGCAAACTGTGAATTGACGTCGCTCTCCAGTCCGGTAAGCGCGTCACCGGTGCCGGTACTACGGGCATCGGGATTAACAAGCAGGAAGGAAGCGCCGGGGTTAAGTGCCTGTTGGGAATTCTTCTGCGCCTGCACTATACGGGGAAGTAACAGGCACGCAAAGACACCTATACATAGCGTAAAGATTTTTTGCATAACGATGGTTTAAAGGGTGATACATTACTGTATGATCAGCTTATCCTGGAAGGCATAGCCCCCGGCCTGAACGCGTACAGTATAGATGCCTGCGGCAAAGTGATTGACGGGCAACGTAATGGTGATCCTGCCTGCGGCGTATACTCTGTAGTCCTTATAAACCAGTTGTCCGGCGCTGTTGATGATCATAAGGTAGACAGAATTAGTCGCTACCATGTCGAACTCAATTTTTACGCTGGTGGCAGCGGGATTGGGGTACAAGATCATGTTAAGGACTGGCCTGGTACCCGGGTCAACTGGCGGCAGTTCCTCGGGTTGCTGGAAGCCCTGCGTAATCATCAGTGCGCCCTGGGAAAGAGTGGTTGTAGCGAGGTCGCCGATCGTAAACTGGAAATCTTTGTCATGGACCTTACCTACACCTCCTGAGCTGGCGGTTACCTGTCTGTTCAGTGTCTGCGCGTCGGCTGTACAAACCGCCACTGTATACAGAAAGAATGCCAGCATACATTTGTAAAGTGTGTGCATGTGCGGATATTGGGTTGAATAAAATAAAAGGTTACATATTATTTAGTCGCTTAGAAATCTGGTTGATATATACCGATGCTACACCGAATGCGAACTACAACTGACTGCAAATATGTTGTAATTGCCTGCTGGTGGCAATGTCTAATTTTTACATGGCGGTAATCTTTTTTTAAACGGCAGGCTAAGGAGGACAAACGGTTATGATGTATGTAGAAACAGAGCGGGCGGTGAATTGTTTATTGTCCAATAAAAAAACCTGCGGGTTACCGCAGGTTCCTTAATGAGAAATTTCTTATAAGAACGACTTTTAGTAAACGTTACTAAGATTTACGAACATACTTTGTCAGTATCACAATCGTTTGTTCATTAATTTTACCTTCTATTTGTTCGTGGTTATCTGATACCAACCTGATTTTACGTACAATCGTGCCTTTGGGAGCCATAAAGTTAGCACCTTTCACGTTCAGTCCCTGTGTCAGCACCACTGTATCGCCGTGCTGCAATTCAGTACCATTGCTATCCCGATGTACTGCTTTCACCTCAAAGGCACTCAGCGCCCAATGACTCACTGCTTCGTCCAGCTCTACACCATTTATGATTTCTGCTGCCCATTCCTGATCTTTGTGTTTGTATAGCAGCCGGTAACTCAGCGCCTGCACACTTGGTTCCGCATTCCAGATACTGCCTGCCAGACAATGCCAGTGCATAGCGGCGCCTGCATCTTCCATTGCGGCAGCGCAGGTATTGCAGATGGCTACTTCGTTTTCAATGGCATCATTGTTCCTGGGACTTACTGCAAAGGCCATCGAGGCGTCTTCACTGGTACATAGCTCACAGGTACCGTTACTGCGCTCCCTTAAAGCAGGCGTAATAGTTGTACTCATAAATGGTTTATTTTCTATATAAAAGGGGCAAAGATAAGCGCATATTCCGGATTTTCCGGACTGACAGGAATCAGGATATTTGTATTATGAAAACACAGGAGCATATTAATTACAACAGGATTGCCGCAGCGATCGATTATATCCGGAACCATTTTCGGGAACAACCAGGCCTGGATGAGGTGGCAGAAAGCGTGCACCTGAGCCCTGCTCATTTTCAGCGCATGTTTACCGAATGGGCTGGTACAAGTCCCAAGAAATTCCTGCAATACATCAGCCTGGAATATGCTAAAGGCATGCTGAAGGAGTCGACCATCTTCGATGCGGCCTTTGAAACCGGGTTATCAAGTACCAGTCGTTTGCACGACCTGTTCATTGCCATAGAGGGAATGACGCCAGCCGAGTACAAACATGGCGGGAAGAACCTGGTGATTAATTACAGTTTCGCGGAAAGCCCGTTTGGGAACCTGGTGGTGGCCGCTACCCCCAAAGGTGTCTGCTATATGGCATTTCATGACGAAGAAACCGCTGGTTTTGAAGATCTGCGGGCAAAATTCCCGAATGCGACATTTCAAAGAAAATTAGATTTGTTGCAACAGAATGCGCTATTCATTTTCCAGCACGACTGGAGCAAACTGCCAGAGATCAAACTTCACCTGCGGGGAACGGATTTTCAGCTGAAAGTATGGGAGAGTTTATTGAAAATACCTTTAGGAAAACTGTCTACCTATGGTACCATTGCCGCCAATATTGGTAGTCCGAGCGCCAGCCGCGCTGTGGGAACAGCTATTGGGAGTAACCCGGTGGCATATTTAATCCCTTGCCACAGGGTGATTCAGTCTGGAGGTACCTTTGGTGATTACATGTGGGGCAGTACCCGCAAAACGGCCATCATTGGCTGGGAAGCCGCAAGGGCAGGCCAGTAAATGTGGTTGTAGTTTGTAACCTGGTGGGGGAGGTGCTGGTCTGCCAGATGGATGAAGACCGCCTTATTCTTTTCTGAAATGATCATACGATCCTGTTACTGAATGCCGCCTTTCTTATGAAGTGAGTACCCTGTTCCCCTTTATAGGCCCTGCCTGTGCTGTCATAGAAGTAATTATATTTTTCTATCTTGGCGGGGTTATGCATAAAATCGTCGTATTATGCCTGGTCTTCCTGAGTATGGAGGCCTGGGGACAGAAAAAATATCCAATCACACGTTTTGGCGCGAAAGCGGGAATGACATTTGACAATGCCCGTGCCATACAGGCAGCCATAGACTCCGCAACTATTACAGGTGGTGCTGTCATAATTCCTAATGGAACATTTATGACCAGCACTATTTACCTGAAAAGCAATGTTACATTACAACTGGACACTGAAGCGATCCTGCTGGGTAGCCGGGATCGGATGGCCTATGCACAAACGGGGCCACTGGCGCTGATTGTGTGTAAAGATCAAAAGAACGTAAAAATTACGGGAGGAGGGATGATAAACGGACAGGGCAGGGAACTGGTAGAAAATACAATCCGGTGCTTACGGGAGGGCAAACTCCAGGACGATGAATGGCTAAAGAAAAGGCCTTCAGAAAAGAACCGGCCTAACCTGCTATATTTTGAAAATTGTACAGCAGTTTGTATCAAAGGCATCACCCTGAAGGATGCAGCCAGCTGGGTGCAGTTGTATAAGGAATGTACCGGTGTTGAAGTCAGTAAAATTAACGTGGAAAGTAACGCTTATTGGAACAATGACGGGATTGATATTGTTGATTCAAAAGATGTGGTTATTAAAGAGAGCGTATTTAACTCAGCGGATGATGCAATCTGTCTCAAATCAGAAAATCCTGCCCTTAAATGTGAGAACGTTACGGTGAAGAATTGCGTTCTCCGATCCAGTGCAAATGGGTTCAAACTGGGAACCGGATCGTTCGGTGGATTTAAGAATATTGTGGTAGATAGCATTACGGTATATGATACCTATCGCTCCGCCATTGCTTTGGAAGCAGTAGATGGAGGTGCAATCGAACAGGTAGCAGTCACAAATGTGCGGGCATATAATACAGGCAATGCATTATTTATCCGCCTTGGAAAACGGAATCGTGATGGTCAGTATAGTACGGTGAACAATATTTTAATAGAAAAGCTGACAGCAGAAATTCCTGCTACGAAGCCGGACATTGGTTATCCGCAGGAGGGGCCCTTGCCGAAAGTCCCGATCCATTATCTGCTGCCGGCCGTGATTGCTGGCATACCGGGGCATACAATTACGAATGTACAGTTGAAGGAAATTGAAATTAAATACGCAGGCGGATATGTAAAGGGAGACCTTTCGCCTGTACCTGAGAATGAAGCTGGTTATCCGGAGTTTACTATGTTTGGTGATCTGCCTGCATGGGGATTATATGTAAGACATGCAGCAGGAATACAAGTAAAAGATTGTAAAGTGACTGTGCAGGCAGCGGATTTCAGGCCTGCTTTGTTATTTGAGGATGTAAAAGATTTACAACTACAACGCACACGGATACCTGAGAAGGAAGTAATAAATGCATCGCATGCCGAAGCAATATCTATTTCATATTAAAAATTATCTTTGTCCAAAATTGATACATATGTTCGAGCAACTAGCATCTCTGATCCAGCAGCACAGTCAGCAAACCATAGCGGACAATCCGGCTATACCAAATGAGCACAACCAGGGTGTTGTTGAGGAATTAAAGAATGTGATCATCTCCAAGGTCACCGGCCTGGTTACAAGCGGTCAGACAAATAAGATCACTGAAATGTTGTCTTCCAATGGAGAAACACCGGAGGCAAAAGATATGGAGAATAACTTTGCTACCAACATCATGCAGAAGTTTGGTATCAACAACCAGGTAGCTACTACCATTGCAGCTACCCTGATCCCCGGCATACTGAATGCGCTGAAGGGTAATAGCAGTGTACAACAGATCCTTGCTTCCCTTGGTGGTGGTGGCAACCTCGCAGATACACTGAGTGGTCTTGGCGCTAAATTTGGTTTGGACAAAGATGGCGACGGTGACGTAGACCTGGGGGATTTAGGTAAGATGTTTAAATTCTAAAATACAGGTGATCTGACAATGCGCTGGTTTAATACCTGTGCAGTTATTGAAGCATCAGACATTAAGAGCGGTTGCCTCAAAGTAAATCTTACCCGGTATGATACGGGTGCCTGGCGGGACAGCATTTCACATAAACGATTCCCAGGCGTACAGGTTACTTTGAGGCAACCTGTTTTTATACCTTCAGTGAGCCACGGAATCCCCGCGCTGCATAATAGGATTGCGCACCATTGTGATAAATGAACACATGGTCATACCTGCGATCACCAAAAATAGCCCCACCGAGTTTCCTGATAGCGGGCGGGGTTAATAGCCAGCTCGATGTTTTGAGATCGAATTCTCCTAACTCCTGCAATGCTTTGTATTCATCTTCAGTCAACAGTTCTATACCAATAGCTGCCGCCATTTCAGTGGCACTATCCGCTGGTTTCGCTTCTTTTCTCTCATCCAGTGCCTGCTGGTCATAACATACACTTCTGCGACCTTTAGGGCTTTCGGGTGAGCAATCTACGAAAGTATATATGCCAGTCTTTTTATCAAATGCTACGACATCCGGCTCACCACCTGTTTCTTCCATAATTGCCAGCACCTTTAAATGCTTTGGACTGGCATTCAGCTTCGCTTCCACCTGTGCCCATTCAATCCCTTTATGACGATTTTTATGTTTTTCAAAACGGGCTTTTAATATTTTTAATAATGCAGCACTCATAAGGTTATTTTAATTTGTTTACAATTTCCTGTAATCTGTTATGCGCCATATTCAATCCTTGTTTAAATGGCAGCTTCAGCATCTGGTCTCTCAACGCACCCGAACGATATACAATCTGCATAGTGAGTTTACTATTATCCTCATCCAGCGATTCAAATTCCAGGAATTCCAGTTGAACATCAAAATGAGCATTGCCCATTTCAAAAGTACGGGTGATCTTCCTGTTGGGGACAAACTCATGATACACACCGCTGGCAGTAAATACGATATTGCCTTTATCGTCGCTGGTATCAAACTGCCAGCTGCCATATTTCCTGTTTTCCAGTTTTACGACCTTCGTATTCATCCATTGTTCCAGAATATCAGCATCTTCATATGCTTTAAAGAGCAATTCAACGGGCAATTCAAACTTCCTGGTGATTGTGAGCTCCTGTTTTCCATTTTCAGCGTGGATTTGGGTCTTCAGTTCCATTACTTTTTTGTTTTATAGGCTTTCATGATATCTTCGAGTTTATTAAACCTGTCATCCCATAGTTTACGGAAAGGCTCAATAAAATCAGCGATTTCTTTCATTTTATTTGGATTGAGGTGATAATAAATTTCCCTTCCATTTTGTTGTTGTTCCAGTAACTCACATTCGGTAAGAATAGCGAGATGCTTAGACACAGTAGGCCTGGCCGTGTTGAAATTGGACGCAATAGATCCGGCCGTCATAGCCTGCGAAGCCAGCAACATAAGAATAGCTCTCCTGGTCGGGTCCGCGATGGCCTGAAACACGTCTCTCCTGATAATCATGGTAACAGTATTTGCATACAAATATATGTGTAGTCATTTAACTACGCAAATATTTATTTTCCCGGCTAATGGTGCCCTTACAATAGGGGGCTCCATTTCGTATGGTATGTGCCACTGTTATCCAACCCTATGATGCTGAAAGAGATATTTCCCGCTGTCAGCAATTCACTGGTCAATGGCGTGAATGATTATTGTCAGCCGGTAAAACTATGGTCTGATGTTTGAGCTTACACTTGTATGAGAAAACCTGGTTTAGCCATTTCGTTTTGGAGCCTTTATACGTTAGCCTTTACTGTTGGCCTGCCCTTAATCATTTATTATGCTTCCGGCAGCGCTGCTGAAGCACCCGAAGAAATTACAAACTATACTTACATTTCTATCGGCATTGGCGCTGTGGCATGGATACTGCTCCTGGGCTTCTATGGCCGGTTCTATGTAAAGACGCTCTTTACTGACAAGTCAGAGATCATAAAAACTGCGAATGAAGGAAGACCGCTGATTGCCGGTATCACCAGCAAAATTGAGGAGGGCAGGATGCGTAATATAGCGGTACTGCAACTCAGACTCGCTTTTACGAATTTCTCAGGTACACCGGTGGAAGTGAATTATCAGCTCATGGACAGCAGACCTGAGGAAGGTCGGTATGAGAAAGGAAATACCTTTGAATTGAGCGTAAATATGAAGAAGAAGGGCGGACAGATAGTACCTAAAGGTATCGCGGTAGATTGGAATGTTTCCATGGTGATCCTGTATACATTCGTCTTTTTGGTGCTGATCGGGGTGGCTGCGTATTATCCCTTGTTTGATGACTGGCGTCATTTTGTGTTGCCACATCCCTGGACGTTGATCCCACTGGTGAATATCGGGGCTGCTTTCATCATCGGATTTTTGCTGAAGGTGATTATGAATGCAGGTGGTGGTGCTAACAATTCTGTTCAGATGGTGGTCTATGGTCTGAAAACCACCGGCAATATTGTTCGTTATGAGCAAACAGGCATGTATATTAATGAACAACCCCAGGTGGCTTTTCATTTAGCCTTTGCCGACCATCAGGGGAAAGCACATAGTCTGGTGTTGAAGAAGATAGTCTCCCTGCTGGATGTACATAAATTACAGAATGGCCCTGTGGAGATTATGTACCTCCCTGAAGATCCGGGAAAAGTGATTTTTTATGAAGATTTGAGCTTATAGGATGTTGGACAGATAAAGTATTTTTTTTGTTTAGGTTTCAGGAACAAAATAACTACTCAAAAAACGGCATTCCCGGCAGCGCATACTTTTTCATTCCTGCTTCGTTCATCTCAACACCAATACCTGGTTTTTCTGAAACTGTAATATACCCGCTGTTCACCCATTCACCGTCATACGACACGATATCCCTGAACATGGGGTCTGTATGAAAGTAACTCTGCCATTCGAGTATCAGGAAATTTGGCACTGCCGCGCAAACATGCGCCGAAGCCATCGCGCCCAGGAAAGACGCCACCATATGTGGTGCAAACGGTGTATAGTACAGGTTCGCCAGGTTGGCGATCCGTTGCCCTTCCCCCAATCCGCCACATTTTTGCAGGTCAGGCATGACGATGTCTACTGCGCCTATTTCCAGCATTCGCCTGAATCCGTAAGCCAGGTACTGGTTTTCTCCAACGCATATCGGGGTGGTCGTAGAATCGGCAATCAATTTATACACCTCTACATTTTCTGCAGGCACCGGCTCTTCCAGCCACATCAGGTTCAGCGGCTCCAATCGCTTTGCAATGGCATGAGCCGTGACCGCATCATAGCGACCATGCATGTCAGCGCAAATATCAATGGTCGGTCCCACCGCCTGCCTCGCTGCTGCCAGTTGGTCATACATACGTTGCAGCTCAGCCGGACTGGCCGTCCAGTTATACTGGTCATACTTATTAGGATCGTTTGCCTGATCAAGATCGAATTTGATAGCATTGAACCCCATATTCTTCGCGCTGAGCGCAGCTGCCGCAAAATCATCAGTTGTAGGCAGATTACGCTGATACAGTGCAGTATCGCAATATACGCGCACCTTATCCCGGAATTTACCGCCTAACAGCTGATATACGGGTAGTTCCAGTGCCTTGCCGGCCAGGTCCCACAACGCTGTTTCTATTGCGGACAATACGGCTATATACATACCCGACTGAGCCCCCCGGAAGAATCCGGCTTTACGGATGTCTTCAAACAAACGGTGCACATTCAAAGGGCTTTTTCCTTCGAGTACCGCGCCGAAAAACTTTACCAGGTGATAAGTGCCTGCAACAGCATCCACGCCTTCACCACACCCCCATATGTCCTGATTGGTGTAGATCTTTACAAACAGGCTGCCCCTGATATAACCGCACTTTACCTTTGTGATCTTCAGGTTGGCAGGAGAGGACATTTTTGACGTGCGATCAATTGCTTTTTCATATCCCTGCCCGAAAGTTGCCAGAGGTGCCAGCGCAGCTGCGATAGCCGTAGTGGTAATAAATGATCTCCTGGAGTTATTGTTTGTCATTTGTTATTATTTTATCTGAATGAGCATACTTTTGCTGCAGGTTCCCGATCATTTCAAATTCGTCGGATAGTTTAGCACTTAATGTCTCAAATATGCGGAAGTAATCGGCATAGATCTCATGATGGAGCTTATTGGGCATAAACACATCCGGCGATTCCAGCGGTTTTGCAGCCGCATCATCCAATGATTGATAGATACCCATTTCAGTGGCACTGAGTATATAAGCACCAAAGCTCACACTATGAAATTGCGGCCGTACCTGTACCGGTTTATTGAATATATCAGCCAGGAGCTGGCTGCAGAAAGGAATGGTCCCGAAACTACCATTTACCGAAAGTCGATGAATAGAACGCTGCTCGCCCAGTGTCTTCCCGATACTATAGATTTCATATAAAATACCCTCAATCGTAGCCCGTATGAAATGTTTTCTTTCATGTTTAATGTTCAGCCCGAAATAGGCGCCGCGCGCATTCGCATTCCAGATCGGAGCACGTTCACCAAGCAGATACGGCAAAAATAACAGTCCTTCTGATCCGGCTGACACATTGCCCGCTTCTTCCAGCAACTGCTGCATACTATCCGCCATATCGAATTGATTGATAAATTCACCGAATTGCCGGGTAAACCATTCAAAAATATTCCCGCCATTATTAGTAGGGCCGCCAGATACATAATAATTGTCCGTAAGCAGGTAATTAAAGAACCGCATTTTCTCATCTTTCAACACGGTAGCTCCCATTATCCTTACGGCACCACTGTCTTCAATCGTGATATTAGCCGTTGTTTCTCCTTTTATGATACCATCTCCCAAGGTAGCCAGGCAACCATCACTGGAGCCAATAAGAATTTTCGTATCAGCCCGTAACCCTAATGATTGCTGGTACGCTTTTTTTAATTTGCCGGCTGCCGTAAATATAGGCGCCACTGGTGCCAATTTATCCGCCGTAATACCGGCGTATTGCAATGCGTCGTCTTCCCAGTTCACCGTGTGAATGTTCAGCAATCCGGTGGCAGAAGCAATGCTGTAGTCTATCATATATTCGCCCGTGAGCTGGTGAACGATATAACTTTTGATAGACAGGTATTTACTGGTACTCCTGAATCGTTCGCTGTCATGATCCCTGATCCATGCAATTTTTACCAATGGTGACATGGGGTGTATCGGCGTGCCTGTTTCCTCGTACAACTTTCTGCCAAGTGATGATTGCCGTAATTCCTGTGCTTCTTTCTTGGCCCGGTTGTCTGCCCAGGTAATAGCATTACCAAGCGGATTCCCTTTCGCATCCACAGGCAGCACGCTGTGCATAGATCCACAGAAGCATATGCTGGCTACTTTGTATTTCTTCGGGTGTATATATTCATTTAAGATGTTCTTTAATACATATAAGGTGGTGATAAAAATCTGCTCCGGGTCCTGCTCACTATAATCAGGTTGTGTATGAAATGTTGGATAGTGGCCCTTCATTGATCCGATTACCTGGCCACTAAGGTTATATACAAACACGCGTATCCCGTAGGTTCCTAACTCAACTGTTATGATGCAATCCATATCTATGACTATTTATATATTACGCAAATGATTTTTCCTGAATTCACTTGGACGATACCCCGTTAACTTTTTAAAAGTGGTTGAAAAATGTTGCGATGAATAAAAACCTACATCCAGCGCAATATCAGTTACACTGATATCATCCCGCTTGAGTAATTTGATAGCCTCCGAAATGCGGATGTTGATCAGGTAATTAATAGGCGAGAACCCGGAAAAACTTTTCACCTTCTCCGTAAACATCGTTGTGCCCATACCGACCAGTCCTGCCATTTCCTCTACCGTCCACTGATGCGAGAGATCCTGCCGCAATGCTATTTCCAGGTTGGTAAACGCCTGGGGGAAGTCACGGGAGGAATGTGTTTGCCGCGTTATCTTACGGCTGACCTGTATCAGCATTTCATCTATATGCTGGTTAATACGTGTCTGATAGGCAACTTCCATCTCTACCAGCTCTGTGTAAATACATTTGATAATACTACACACCTCATTAAACCGGCTTAATGCCGGAAGATTGTTGACAGATAATATTTTGCCAATGGCGGTGGATTCACTATTTGATAACCTGCTCCATTTTCCTGGTAATATATGACCGTTATCCTCCTGTTTTACGGCCAGTTGTATCCATATAAAGGATCCGATTGTCAGCACACTGTTAGCTGCACTAAGTGATTTGCCGGGCATTATCAACGCTACATCACCGGGGTAAAACACATGCGGTTGATGGTTGATGTACCATTCGAACCGGCCTTCTATAATATGATAAATACGTAATCCTTCTGCTACAGTGGACGGAAAACTATTGGGCTGAATGGAGCCATTCTTTTTCAGGCCCAGCTCCAGGATATGCGGGAACAATACCAGCTCTGGAGAGGTACCATGTTTTAGCTCAAATTGATTCATATACGTGGTGAATGGGCTTACATAAAGTAAAGAAATTTGTTCAATCTGCACGTACAAAATTCAACGCCGTTTTATTTTGGAAGTTTTTATATGTAATACCGGATAATTTGTACGCTAAAGATTCCTCACCCCACCCAACTTACGTTATGAAAAAGCAATTCCACAGCAGTGGTTACCGCTTTGCGGGATTCCTGCTGCTTATTATCTTACAGTTGATAGTATCCCACGCCTATGCACAAACCGTTACAGGAACGGTGGCTGATGACAAGGGCGTAAAAATGCCCGGGGTTTCTATTACTGTAAAGGGTAGCTCCCTGAGAACCACGTCCGACAGCTCCGGCAAATATCGCATTCCTGCTTCCGCGAACGCCACACTTGTATTCACTTCGGTAGGATTTAAAACTACAGAAGTCAATGTAGCCAATCAGTCCGTCGTCAATGTATCGATGCTGATCGATAACCAGAACCTGGGCGAGGTAATTGTAACAGCCCTCGGTATAAAGAAGCAGTCACGTAGCCTGGGATATGCCGCTACCAGTGTCAAACCTGAAGAAATAAGCGTAAATCGCAGCAGTAATGTCATGAACGCCCTGCAGGGCAAGGTAGCCGGATTGAATATTTCTTCCCTGGGTACCGGTCCGGGTGGTACATCCAAGATCCGCATCCGCGGCCAGTCATCCATTTCCGGCCAGAACAATCCACTGATCGTCATTAATGGTGTGCCGGTTGATAATACCAATTTCAACGACAACATCACCGGTGTGAAGGGTGGGGGCGTGTTCGCTGATGGCGGAGACGGCCTTTCTAGTATCAATCCTGACGATATCGAAAACATGACCATTTTAAAAGGCGCCCCTGCATCGGCGCTCTATGGTTCCCGTGCAAAAGATGGTGTCATCATGATCACCACAAAGATAAAAGGAAAGACAAAAGGGATGGGCGTTACCTACAATCTGAATTATACTAACGACACGCCGCTTGACTTTACGGATTACCAGCGTGAATACGGGCAGGGTGAGAACGGCGTTCGTCCTACCACTCCCAATCCCACTTCCGGACAATGGTCCTTTGGTGAAAAATTTGCTCCCGGAATGACGCAGGTCCTGTTCAATAACTTAACACTTCCCTACCAGCCGCAAGGCAGCCGTATAAAGGAATTCTATCGCCACGGTCAGAATGTGGCCAACACAATTGCTTTTGAAAGCAGCAGTGATAAAGGTGGTTTCCGGATGTCACTGAACAATACGGATAACAGGGGGATTATGCCCAACAATACATTTAACCGTAAGTCGATGAACCTCGGTTTTATTTATAATCTGTCAGAACAGTTCTCTGTATCAGGCAATGTCAACTACTCGCGTGAGATCAACAAGAATCCACCGAACATTGCCAACCAGGATAACTCTATTCCTACTACCCTGATGGCAATGTCTACCTCCATGCCTTTACATGTGCTGGATGAAAATAAATACAATGCAGCAGGTGATGAAAACAGTTGGTCCAGGTTTGCCAATCGTACCAATCCTTATTGGGTACTGGCAGAACAATTTCATAATATCAAACGGGATCGCATTTATGGCAATGTGACACTGAAATACCTGCTCCGGCCATGGCTCAGTGTGCAGGGACGGTTTGGGCAGGACTACTGGTCCAGGGATGAAGACGTCAATAACTTTCCTACCGGCCAGGCTTCCCGGGCCGCCGCACCGCCGGGATTTGTAAATGGTTTGTATACCCAGGAATCACGCCGGTTCCGGGAAACAAACCTCGATTACCTGATCAATGCCAATAAAAAGTTCGGTGAGGTGGAGATAAATGTAAATGCGGGGGGCAACCGGATGCGCAAACGGTCTGATATCAATAATGTGGTTGTAACTGACTTCATCACCAGGGGAATATATACCGTACAAAACGGCCGTTCCAAAGATCCGGTGTATACATTGATAGAACAGGGTGTAAACTCGTTGTATAGTTCTGCCGAAATAAATTTCCGGCAAACTTTCTACCTCACCGGTACTGTACGCAATGACTGGTTCTCGACACTCGCTCCTAAAAACAGGAGCATTTTGTATCCGTCTGTATCAGGCAGCTACATTTTTTCAGAACATCTGCCTCGTGTCAGCTGGCTGAATTTTGGCAAAGTGAGATTAGGTTATGCGGAGGTAGGAAGTGATGGCGACGTGGCGCCGTATTCTAACCAGTTGTTCTATACACCTAATGCGAATTTCATCAATAATCCAAACGGGCAGGCAGTGCCTGTAGGTACCAGTGCTATCAGTAATAATGTGACCGGTACCACTTTGCCTAACGCAAATCTGCGGCCCAGCAGGATTTCAGAACTGGAGGCCGGACTGGAAATGCGCTTATTTGATAGTCGTGTGAATATCGATCTGGCAGCTTACCGCAAAATTACCAGCGACCAGATCGTGCTGGTACAAATCTCCGATGCTTCCGGTTATCTGAACACGCCGATCAACAGTGGCAAAAGCCGTAACAAAGGATTTGAAGCCATGCTGAACCTGGTGCCGGTAAGAAGTCGCCAATGGACATGGGAGTTCACCGCCAATACCTCTTATAATATCACAAAGGTGCTCAGCATCATTACAGACAAGGCAGGTGAACGTATTACCACCGGTACACACGTATTTAACGGAGAAACGAGGCATGTAGTGGGCAAAGAAATCGGGCAGATCGCCGGCTATGGCTATGCATATAACGAAAAAGGGCAACAGATATTTCAATCAAATGGGCTACCGCAACGGACAGCCGACTTCCTGTTGTTTGGCAGCGCGTTGCCCAAATGGGTCGGCGGTTTTCTAAATACCGTTACCTACAAAGGATTCAGACTGAGCGTCTTCGTGGATTATAAACTGGGTAACAAAATGTTGTCAGGCACCAACTTCAACGCAATACGACACGGACTGCACAAGAAAACGCTGGAAGGACGTGAGGGAGGTGTAAAGGGCGCTGGTGTAGATGCCAATGGCAATCCCAATACTGCCGTAGCCGCAGTGCAGACCTACTGGGAGCATCTCCGCTCACAACAGATCATCGCCCCGGTTGTATATAACGGAGGCTACTGGAAATTGCGCCAGGTATCATTAGGTTATGACCTCACCAGGCATATTCCTGCAAAATGGCCTATCAAAGGAATGAAGCTCGATTTTGTAGCCAACAATGTATTGATATTGAAAAAGTGGGTTGACAATATCGACCCTGAAACATTTGGCTTTGGTTCCGACAACCAGATCGGGCTTGAATCACCGGGGCTACCTACTACCCGCAGTCTGGGCGTGAATTTGAATATCAAACTTTAACTAATTCCGTTATGAAAAAGATCTTATTAGCTATCATTATATCGTGTTCGTTTGTTGCCTGTGATAAGGGTTTGAGTGACCTGAACGTCAACGGGACCAATTCTACCTCGCTCGACCCTGTATTGTTGCTTAACCAGGCAATTATTAATACTTCCTTCCCGGTAAAATCACTGGTATTCGATGTGGGCATTGTACAGCAGATGATATCGCCCAACGGTGGGGTAGTGGCCGGCGCAAATTTTAACCAGGATAGTCGTGATGTAACGACGCAACCCCTGTGGGCAGCTTACTACCAAAGCGTGATCAAAAACACTTATGATGCCCGTACACGAGCAAAGGATCTGCCCAACCGGAGCAACATATATAATATGGCACGTATCTACCAGTCATACGTCTTTATGATATTGACAGACGAATATGGAGACATCCCCTACCAGGAAGGGGGGGCTGGTTTGAGTACAGGCATGCTGTTCCCGAAATACGATCGCCAGCAGGATATCTACCCGGCGATTATACAGGAACTTACAGAAGCGGCAGCGGCACTCAGTACGACAGCCGTGATCGAAAGCGGGGACCTCTTATACGGTGGCAATGTTGCCAAATGGAAAAAATTCGCCTATTCTCTTCTACTGCGGGCGGGCATGCGATTGAGTAAAGTAGATCCGGCCCAGGCACAAAATACTGTGCAGGCAGCGGTAGCAGGTGGAGTGATTACTACGAATGCAGACAATGCATATATAAGACATGACGCCAACTATACCCAGCCTATTGGCGCCACTCTGAATGGCGGTGAGGCGGCTAATTTTTACCTCGCCAAACCATTTGCAGACCAGCTGAAAAATACCAGCGACCCGCGGTTATCAGCCATTGCTGTCAGGTATGTAGGCGCTACCAGCGGTGCCGGACAAACCGTCGCTGCCAGCACGACCGATCCCTCCAAACAGATTGGAATGCCAATTGGCCGCGACAATGGTACCATTGGCGCTGCCGCCGCCGCAGATGGCCTGGTTAGTTTTTATGAGTATAGCCAGGTGGATCGCCGCAGATTGCTCAAAACATTTGCCCCTGTTTTCCTGGTGACGGCTGCCCAGACCAACCTATTGCTTGCTGAAGCCCGTTTCAGGGGATGGATCACTACCGGCACCGTTGCCCAGTACTATGCAGATGGTATTGCGGCACACATGGATCAGATGGGCGTTTATGATCCTAATAGCGCGATTGCTGCCAGTGCGCGCGACACCTACATCGCCGCCAATCCCATTACTGCCGGCAATGAACTGAATCAGATCAACACCCAATACTGGATTGCTTCCTTCTTGAATGGCCCCGAAGCCTTTGCCAACTTCAGAAGAAGTGGATTTCCTGCGCTGACCCCTAATCCTTACGGTCAGCCAGGCAATCCCGATGTACCGCAGGGTACATTTATCAGGCGACTGACCTATCCAACCTCAGAGCTGAGTGTAAATAGTGAAAATGTAAACGAGGCAATCGCCAGGCAGGGCGCAGATAAGCTGAGCACCAGGATCTGGTGGGATAAGTAAACAATAAAAACGGCCATGAGTACACAGAAAAAGTTAAGAAGCGCTGACTGGTTCGGCAAACAGGATAAAATGAGTTTTGTACACCGGTCCTGGTTCCGCAATCAGGGGTATCCGGATGATTACTTCATGAACAGGCCCGTTATCGGAATTTGTAATACCTGGAGCGAACTTACTCCCTGCAACGGTCACCTTCGTGATATAGCTGAAGTCGTAAAACGCGGTGTGCTGGAAGCCGGCGGTGTTCCATTTGAGTTCCCGGTCACATCACTGGGAGAAACGGTTATGCGACCCACCACGATGTTGTTTCGAAACCTGGCCAGCATGGATGTAGAAGAGACCATCCGTGCAAATCCCATTGACGGTGTCGTGTTACTCACCGGTTGCGATAAAACAACGCCCAGTACAATAATGGGTGCCTGTAGTGTAGATCTCCCGACGATTGTCGTACCAGGTGGCGCAATGCTGAATGGACAGTTTCGTGGAGAATGTATCGGGAGCGGCACTTTCAACTGGATGATAAAGGAAAAACAAGGAGTGGAGCATTACACGATGCAGGACATCCTGGAGGTAGAAAAGGGGGTGGCCAGGAGCCAGGGGCATTGTATGACGATGGGTACGGCCAGTACGATGGCATGTATGTCGGAAGCCCTTGGACTGACACTTCCCGGGGCGGCCGCTATTCCTGCGGTAGATGCACGTAAGAAACTGCTGGCGCAGTTGAGTGGTCGTCGTATTGTAGAAATGGTAAGAGAAGATCTTACCCTTTCACGTATACTCACCCGGCATGCATTTGAGAATGCCATTGTAATAAATTCAGCGATTGGAGGCTCTTCTAATTTTATCATCCATCTATTAGCGATTGCCGGTCGTATCGGTGTGCCGCTTTCATTGGAGGACTTTGATGCAATTGGTAGCAGGGTGCCCCTGTTGGTGAACCTGAAGCCATCGGGGAAGTTCCTGATGGAAGATTTCTATTATGCAGGTGGGCTGCCGGTGGTGGTCCGGGAAATGCAATCCTATCTGAAGTCGGATGTCATGACGGTAAATGGGAGAGGACTTTGCGACAATTGTACGGTCTCTCCCTGTTACAACCCTGCGGTCATAGCCACGTTGGAGGCTCCTTTGCAACCGGCTGCCGGTATGGTGGTGCTGAAGGGTAATTTATGCGAGCAGGGAGCTGTTATAAAACCGGCAGCTGCATCTGCTCATTTACTGAGGCATCGTGGCCGGGCCGTTGTTTTTGAATCTATGGAAGACTATATCGCACGTATCGATGATCCGGACCTGGATATAGATGAAAACTGTGTGATCGTCCTGAAGGGTGCCGGCCCGGTGGGGTATCCGGGAATGCCGGAAGTGGGCAACGTGGATCTGCCGATGAAATTGCTGCAGAAAGGGGTGAAAGATATGGTGCGCATTTCAGATGGGCGCATGAGTGGAACGGCCGGAGGTACAGTGGTATTGCATATATCCCCCGAATCAGCGGTAGGGGGTACGCTGGCTGTAGTATATGATGGAGACATGATAGAACTGGATGTTGCTGCCAGGAAGTTGCATCTGGATATTACTGATGAGGAGCTGGCGGCCCGCAAAGCGAAGTGGCAGGCGCCTTCTCCCATGGCTGATCGTGGGTATGTGAAGTTTTATATAGATCATGTGCAGCAGGCGCATCTGGGTGCGGACCTGGATGTGTTACGTGGTGGTTCGGGCGCAGAAGTGCTGAGGGATCTTCATTGAGTGGTTGGTGTGTAATACGTAGCAGGCGCATTTAGGTACGGACCTGGATGTGGTATGTGGCGGTTCAGGCGCAGAAGTGTTGAGGCTTCATTGAGTGGTTGGTGTGTAATGCGTAGCAGGCGCATTTAGGTGCGGACCTGGTTTGTTACGCCGTGGCGCTGAACGTTCTTCATGAAGGCGGTCTCCCCGAGAAATTTATTATATGATGAATGTTTTTTTGTAAATTAATCCTGCGCAGAATGACACCGGCTATTGCAGATACTTTATAATCCCGGGATACGACCCATTATTGATGACACCACTGAAATTGTAGCGGATTTGATATCAATCCTTCAATAAAAACGAATGATACACGATGAAGACCCGGACGTGCGCCACATAACATTATTACTTTCCAAAACCACGTATATGAAGAACATTCAAACCAATAAGTTATTCTGGGCAAGCTGTCTTGCATTATTAGTGACCTCCCTTTCATTCGGCATCCGCGCAGGGATGATGAATCAATTAGGAATAGAATTTCAGTTAAATGCCACACAGCTGGGTACGATCACAGCTACAGCTTTCTGGGGTTTCCCGCTGGCAATGGTCATAGGCGGCTTTATCGTCGACATCATCGGCATGAAACGGCTGCTTGTTATCGCATTTCTTTTTCACCTGGCTGGGATAGCACTTACCATTTTTGCGCAGGGTTACTGGACATTGTTTTTCTCAACATTGCTGATTGGCATTGCTAATGGCACCGTAGAGGCAGCCTGTAATCCGCTGGTCGCAGCACTGTATCCAACGGAAAAGACAACCCGCCTGAATTATTTTCATCTTTGGTTTCCGGGAGGTATTGTGATCGGTACCCTGGTGGTGACTTTGTTTGTGAACCTGCACCTGGGGTGGCAGTTGCAGGTAGCGACGATGCTGATTCCTACCCTGATTTATGGTTTCTTATTTGCAAGGCTTGATTTCCCGCTTACAGAAAGGGTATCATCAGGTTATTCAAGTCGTGACATGTACGCTGCCGTATTTACACCACTGTTCATTTTCATGTTTATCTGCATGCTGATGACTGCTATCACTGAATTGTTCACCGGGCAGTGGATAGGGTTATTGCTAAAGAATGTGACAGACAATGCGCTATTGTTGCTGACACTGACCACGGGAGTGATGGTGGTGGGCCGCGCCTTCGCCAAACCCATTGTTAAAAAGCTGGAACCGCAGGGAGTGCTCTTGTTTTCGGCAATTTTTGCAGCCGCAGGGCTCTATATGCTCAGTACTTTTACAGGTAGTGCGGTGTTCTTTGCGGCACTGGTATTTGGTATTGGTGTATGTTATTTCTGGCCGACCATGATTGGTTTTGTAGCTGAGAATATCCCACAATCCGGCGCGCTTGGGTTGAACCTGCTGGGTGGTGCGGGCATGTTCGCCGTATCTATCTACACCATGTTCATGGGGGGATTTTATGATAGTTTGATCGTTAAGCATCTTCCTGCTGGCACTAACCTGGGCACGTACCTGACAGCAGCGGAAGGTACGGCTGAGGCGGTGACACTTAACGAGGCGAAGCGGCTTGCGGGCCCTGAAGTATTGCAGATTACACTGGTGTTGCCGATTGTATTGATTGTCGCATTTACGGGGCTGGTTTTATATATGAGGTCGCGAAAGGTTGCGGCACCCAAAGCTGGTTTTAATTAATTGAATAGTAGAAAGAATTATAAATAAAACGCTTCAGTTTTTCCGAAACTGAAGCGTTTTTGTTTGCTGGAACCACGTGTATAAAAACTCAAACCTGTCCTTCTTTGATCTCAGAATTGGCTGAAGTAAGCTGATCTGATGACACTTGTATTACTACGTCAATTGCAGTAAAGGATGCTCCTTCCTGTTGAGATCGCCCTTTCGGTTACATTTGATTATTCGGCCGCTGCTGCGATCTCTGGCATAGTTATGACCCTCGGTCCTACAAATTATCCACCAACACATTTGACTACCTAAACATTTGTGCTGGAAGAAATGATTAAAGATCAGTACCATGTCCTTGCCCGAAGTAAAAGAATTGGTCAGATGTAGCTGCTGAGATGTGTCATGGCTGCACTATATGTAAAGAAATATGTCCATAAACAGTGAATGAACATTTGTGCGCTAAATTTAGCGATTATTGCCATTGTTCCATTTTGAATTAGACTTTCTTTACTTCTCCAACAAAATAACCACGAAATGAAAAAACAAAACTCACCTACAAGAGTAACCAGGAAGGTGACTCTTGGTACTGCAGCAATCATTGTACTTGCAGGCACTACAATTTTAACAAGCTGTACAAAAGAGGCAAAGCCCCAGCCTGAGCTAATTGCTAATGAGCGTCTTGCCAAAACTGAAGTCACCACCCAATCCTACCAATCCGGTACAAATAACGGCTTCTTCTGGTCTCTTTGGAAAAGTGATGGTGCTACCGGTACCGTTAATTATGCAAATGGTGCTGCCGGAAATTACACAGTTAACTGGACCGGTTTTAATGGCAATTTCACCTGTGGTAAAGGCTATTCAGCAGGTAGTACATCCTATAAAATAGGATATAATCTGGGCGCTTATTCAAATTCGGGTGGCGGTACTTTCGGCTGGTATGGCTGGAGCAGAAATCCTTATTACGAGTATTATGTAAATGAAACATGGGGGGCAGTATCTCCTCATACGGGCACTTATTTAGGAACTTTTGAAAGCGATGGTGCAGGTTATAACGTATGGACCCGTTGGATGACAGGTAAGAATATCGATGGAGGAGATGGCTTCAGGCAGATTTATAGCTCCAGAGTTACAAAAGTTACGACCGGGCAAAATCGCGTCATTACTTTTGCGAACCACTATAATAAGTGGAGTAGTTTAGGCTATACGCTTGGGCAGTTAAATATTCCGGCTATTATGGTTTCAGAGACCTGGGGCACTAATACTAATGGAAATATTAACTGTACGATCTGGATGCAATAAACCCCCGTTTAAATTAAAACCATACAAATACTGCCTGGCTTATACCGGGCAGTATTTGGTGTGTGTATTTCCTATTACTTACCCAATATTATTTAACGACAGGTTATGATGAGATCAATACCTTATTTTCTTACATTTTTCATCTTTGCACTTGCTGCCTGCGATTCACCGGATCGTAAGAACATGGAAGGAAATAAAAACTTTCTGATCGGAAAATGGCATCGGTTTTCAATAGAAAATGGATATAGCGAATTTGATATCGATTCGCAATACATTGTTTTTTACAATCAGAAAGCTGGCCGGTTCGGGCTTCCTTACAAAATAGAAAATGACTCTTTGAAATACCTGACCAATCATTACGCGGCTAAGATTACCGACTATGGTGACTCAGTACTTCTCAAAGGCAACGATAGTACGGAAGCTACCTTATATAGATTTAAAGAATCGAATATTCCTTTTAAGGAAATTCCGGAAGAAAAAGATTCTTTGTCATTTGCATCATACATTGCAGGTTTCGATCAGCGATTAATCCGGGAATTTGAGAAAGCCGGAATAAAAATTTCTGATGGTACGGAAAGGCGGGAGGAACCAGGGTATGAAGAACTGCTCAGAAAGGCAGCAATAAATAAAAACGACGGGAGTGCAAATTGACGAATAGCAATTCAACCTGATACATAGCAAGTAGTGTGAATTTCTCTATCATAAAAGCAGAGAAGCCGCTTAAATCATGAGATTTAAGCGGCTTCAATTTTCTTTGATAATCTTTTGTGATCCCGTTGGGACTCGAACCCAAGACCCATACATTAAAAGTGTATTGCTCTACCAACTGAGCTACGGAATCATACCCCGTTTGTGATTTGGAGTGCAAAGATAGTAATTATTTAATATCTCCCAACTTTTTGACAACTTTTTTTAAAACATACGCACAATTTTACTCATCCCTTCCAAACAAATTCTAATATTATCCAATATCCCGCCTATTTTTGTGCCTGCAAAAAAATGTTCATGCAACAACCTTTCGACAACAAAGTAGCCGTTATTACCGGTGGCACCTCCGGTATCGGCAAAGCCATCGCTATAGATCTGCTCCGCTCCGGCGCCAAAGTAGCCGTATGCGGCCGCAAGCAGGACGCTCTCCAGGCCCTGAGCGACGAGCTGAATACAAATGCCCTGTTCACCTATGTGGCTGACGTCAGTAAAGAGGATGATTGTAAAGCTTTTATCGGACAAACAATTGCGCACTTCGGTAAAATAGATATCCTAATCAATAATGCCGGGATCTCTATGCGCGCCCTATTCAATGGTGTCAATTTGTCTGTTTTAAAACAACTGATGGATATCAATTTCTGGGGAACGGTATATTGTACTAATTATGCATTACCTTCCATCCTTGAAAACAAAGGAACGGTGGTAGGGGTGTCTTCTATTGCCGGTTATCGTGGTCTGCCCGGCAGAACCGGTTACTCTGCCAGCAAGTTTGCCATGCAGGGTTTCCTGGAATCTCTCCGCACTGAACTCCTGCATACAGGCGTAAACGTAATGTGGGTATGCCCCGGTTTCACCGCTTCGAATATCCGCAACACCGCGCTGAATGAAAAAGGAAATGTACAGGGTGAAACACCACTCGATGAAGGTAAACTCATGACCGCCGAAGCAGTGGCAAGGGCTATCAATAAATCGATTGCTAAACGTAAACGTACCCTGGTATTGACAGGACAGGGCAAACTGACCGTTTTACTGAGTAAACTACTGCCCGGATTCCTTGACGGAATGGTGTACAACCACTTCAGAAAAGAACCTAATTCTCCTTTAAAATAATTGACTTCCAATCCGGAACTGCCGTTCACGCAGTTCCGGATCATATGCTTACTGCCCCCCAAACCCTTACCAATTACACATCACAGAGTTATGCACATCTGAACAAGTATTTTTGTTTTGGCACTCTTCCGCATCTAAATATTATCTTACTTTGCAGTAAAATCAACGCCAGTCTTCAATGGCATTAAATTTGAAGATAAAGCGGAATCTAATAATCACGAATGTCCATTATAACACTAACATCAGATATCGGTTTACAGGATTACCTCGTCGGTGCCATCAAAGGGCAGCTGTCGCAGGACTGTCCCGGTGCTCAGTTAGTGGACGTTACTCACCAGATTTCTCCGTTCAACCTGCCGCAGGCTACGTATATCTGTAAAGGTGCTTTCGCGCATTTTGCAGCAGGTACATTTCATATAGTACTCATTAACCTGTTCGATAGAAAAGCAGACCATGTGTTGCTTGCTCAACACAATGGTCAGTATATTGCATGTGCAGATAACGGGCTGATTACCATGATTGCAGAGGGGTTACCTGGAGTAGTTGTCAAACTTCCGCTCGACAAAGATCAACCTAAAGATACCTTTGGCATACTAAAACGTTTTGCACTGGCCTTCAACGATCTTAAAAGTGGCAGGAAATTAACTGACCTGGGAGAACAGGCAAACGAATACGTCATTAAGAATAATTTACAGCCCATGACCGGGCAGGATTATATCGATGGTCAGATTATCCATATCGATAATTTCGAAAACGTAGTGGTGAATATCACCCGCAAACAATTTGAAGAGCAACGCCAGGAGCGAAACTTTTCTATTTTCTTCCGCAGGGATGAAGTCATCACCTCCCTTAGCGACAATTATTCTGACGTACCCGAAGGCCATAAACTGGCCATGTTCAATGCAGCCGGGTACCTGGAGATCGCTATTAATAAAGGGAACGCAGCGGGCCTGTTTGGCTTACAGGGCTTCCGCAGAGATCAGCTGACGAGCCAGCAGAACACCGGGTACCAGAAACTGTCGTTCTACCAGACGGTCAGGGTGATCTTTAATTAAAAGACGTATCTATCTCAAATAATTATATGCCGGCTCCAGGGCCGGCATAATTGTTTTATAAACAATTCCAATGACCAAATGCTAACTCCTATTAAAATAGTATTAAAAAATTCCATGTTCAACCCCATAAATCACTGGAAATCTTCATTTTTTTTCACTTATTAAAGAAAAAGTTAAAACTGTTATCGCTAATTATCATAATTTGCCACTTTTTATATTTTTGTCGGACCTAAAACATCTCTATGAATTTTAAAAGGACCAACAACATTGTGGGTTGGGTTATTTGTATCATTGCCTGCACTGTCTACATTATGACTATGGAGGCGACCGGCAGCTTATGGGACTGCGGCGAGTTTATTAGCACCGCCGCTAAGGTGCAGATACCTCACCCCCCTGGTGCGCCACTTTTTGTGCTGTTGGGTAGGCTCTTTATTATTTTCTTCGGCCAAAAGCATGCCGCCATTGGTGTTAACACGATGTCAGCCCTCGCAAGTGGTTTCACTATCCTGTTCCTCTTTTGGACCATTACCCACTTCGCACGCCGCCTGATGGTAAAACCAGGCGAATCGATCTCCGGCGAAAAAATGATTGCTATCATGGGCGCTGGTATCGTAGGTGCTCTTGCCTATACTTTCTCCGACTCATTCTGGTTCTCTGCTGTGGAAGGTGAAGTGTACGCTATGTCGTCTTTCTTTACTGCCATCGTATTCTGGGCCATCCTGAAATGGGAACATGAATCAGAAGAGGCTTATGCCGATCGCTGGATCGTGTTTATCGCATTCATGATGGGTCTCTCCATCGGTGTCCACCTGCTGAACCTCCTCACCATCCCTGCTATTGTGATGGTATATTACTTTAAACGTTACAAAGTGACCCCAATGGGTACCTTCTGGGCGTTTATTATCGGTTGTGCTATCACCGGCCTTATTCAGAAATTCATTATCCAGGATACAATCAAGGCTTCCGGTTACATGGACGTATTCTTCGTGAACTCCCTGAACCTACCTTTCTTCTCTGGTTTCGCCTTCTATTTCATCGCTATTATTGCAGCACTGGTTTATGGCCTCCGCAAACCGAAATTCGGTATCTACGGTCCATTGATCCTGATCGCTTCTGTAATCATCATCCCTTCTTTTGTAGATGCTGATGGCGGTGGAATGATATTCATGAAGATCCTCGTGGCTGCTGCAGTTCTTGCTATCCCATACCTGGTAAAACAGTTTGGTGGCAACCTGCTGTCTGCGCCTGCTGTACACGCTACCAAACTGACTATCTACTGTACCCTGTTCCTGTTACTGGGTTACTCCACTTATATTACCACCATGGTAAGATCTACTGCCAATCCTGCAGTGGATATGTATAACGTAGATAACCCGATCTCCCTGGTAGGTTACCTCGGTCGTGAACAGTACGGTGATTTCCCGCTGATCTATGGTCAGGTATTTACCGCCCGCCCTACCGAATACAAAGAAACCAGCAATATCTATGCACGTGGTTTCGACGAGAATGGTAAAGCTAAATATGTAGTTGCCGGCAAAAGACAGGAACCTGTTTATGCTGCAGAAGATAAGATGCTGTTCCCACGTGTTTGGGACGCTTCTAACGATCAGGGGCATGCCGATTACTATCGCAGCTTCCTGAATTTAGACCAGGGACAGAAGCCAACCTTTGGCGACAACGTAAAGTTCTTCCTGGGCTACCAGGTTAACTTCATGTACTTCCGCTACTTCATGTGGAACTTTGCCGGTAAACAGAACGATACACAGGGTTATGGCAACGTGAGAGATGGTAACTGGATCTCCGGTATCCCATTCCTCGACAATTTCCTGTATGGTGATCAATCTGCTATGCCAGATTCTCTGAAGAACAACAAGGGCCACAATACCCTGTTCCTCCTGCCTTTCCTCTTAGGTATCTTCGGTCTGCTGTATCATTATAAATACCACCGCCGCGATACCCTGGTAGTAGGTCTGCTGTTCTTCTTCACTGGTTTCGCTATCGTATTATACCTGAACCAGGCTGGTAACCAGCCTCGTGAGCGTGATTACGCTTATGTAGGTTCCTTCTATGCATACGCCGTATGGATCGGTCTGGGCGTACTCGCCGTATATCAGTTCCTGAAAGACAAAGCCAAACTGGCTGTTGCTGCCCCGGTGGCGACCGTTGTATGTCTCCTGGCGGTACCTGTACTGATGGGTGCGCAGGAGTGGGATGACCACGACCGTTCTACCAAAACCATCGCTAAAGACGTTGCTGCTGACTACCTTGAGTCCTGCGCACCGAATGCGATCCTCTTTACCGTAGGTGATAACGATACTTACCCACTGTGGTTCGCACAGGAAGTAGAAGGTATCCGTACCGATGTACGCGTGATCAACCTGAGCTTACTTGGTGTTGACTGGTATATCGATCAGGCCCGCCAGGCTGTCAACCAGAGTCCTGCCATTCAAATGACATGGACTGCCGACAAGTACCGTGGCGAAAACCACAACTACGTTCAGTTCTATGATGGAGGTAACTTCCCGCAGGATAAGTTCTATAACCTGAAAGAAGTACTGACATTCATGGGCTCTACTGATCCCCGTGCGATGGTAACCACCCAGTCTAATGACCAGATGAACTACCTGCCTGTGAAAAGACTGTTCATCCCGGTTGATAAGGCTGAAGTGTTGGCTTCCAATACGGTAAGTCCATTAGACAGCAGCCGTATCCTGCCACAGCTGCCATTCCAGATCAACAAGAGTTATCTGCTGAAGAATGACCTCGCTGCGCTGGATATCATCGCGACCAATGCCTGGAAACGTCCGATCTACTTCACCAGCCCAACCGACCTGGGTCTGAACGACTATCTCCGTATGGATGGTCTGACTTACCGCCTGGTTCCGCTGAAAAAAGAAGAAAGCGAAGATCCGATGGGCGCTGAAAAGAATGTAAACATTCCGGTGATGTACGATGTAATGATGAATAAATTCACCTTTGGTGGTGCAAATATTCCAACCACTTACTTCGATGAGCCTAACCGTAAACTGCTCCAGTATATCAGGAATGCTTACACCCGCCTGGGTACTGCACTCGCGCTGGACAATAAAAAGGAACAGGCATTGCTGGCACTGAATAAAGCTGACAGCAACCTGCTGCAGAGCACTTTCCCTTACGCAATGACTACTCCGGGCCAGATGCATAACTACAGCTCTATGCAGACTGTATATGCTTACTACCTGGCTGGTGACAAGAAGAAAGCGGAAGAGATCGCGAGCATGATCAAGAAGGATTGTAACCAGCAGATACAATATTATCGCAGTCTGCCTTCCAGCAGAATGACCAGTGACCTGCAGCGTGACGGCCAGATGGCACAACAGTTCATTTCATTGCTGGATCGTATGAAATCTGACTTTAGTGATTCTACTCACCGTCCGCAGCTGGATGTACCAGGTGGAAATTCACTGAATACAGAAGATACTTCTAACCAGTAAACGCATATTATTAATAGTAAGTACAATCCCCGGCTCGTAGTTGAGCCGGGGATTTTTTATTAAAGTAATGCCCTATCTTAGCGACCTATTAAACCCCTGAACATGCCCGCGCAAACTATTGACGAAGTGATCCTCCGCCTGGAGCAGATCATTTCAGATGCAATCACCACAGAAAACAGAGCCGGCTATTTCGCCGCCTTATACCACAAAGTCACCTGCCGTGTAAAAGAAGGAATCGCCACAGGTGAATTCCAGGATGGCCCCCGTATGGAAAGACTCGATGTTGTCTTTGCGAATCGATACATCGCTGCCTACGACGAGTGGACCGCAAAGAACAAAGCAGGCGTATCCCTGTCATGGCAAATGGCATTCACTCAATTACAAAAGCGATCCGTACTGGTTTTGCAACACCTGCTCTTAGGGATGAATGCCCATATCAACCTCGACCTGGGCATTGCAGTGGTAGAAATAGCCCGGGAATTCAATACTCCGTTGCAACAGCTTCACCATGATTTTAATAGCATCAATACGATCCTTGCGGCACTGAGTTATGAAGTGATCAGTGACCTGAACCGCATTTCTCCATTATTGTCACTGTTGGGCATGCATGCAGGTAACAGTTCCCTGTTAATTCAATTTGCACTCACCAACGCCCGTGATGGCGCCTGGTGTTTTGCAGAAGACTTATATATAAATGGTAACACCATTGCCTCCCGCGATCAGGATATTCATAAACTGGGAGGAAGTATCGTTACTGCCAAAGGATTTATCCGGCTCACGGTATTTATCATTCACCTGTTTGAAATGAAGCATCCGGCAAAGATCACCCGTATTTTAAGAGATTACCAGAAGACCTACATAAAAGTGCATTAGGCAGCAGCCCATGCTGTCACCCTGTCGCATTTTACCTGTTATTTGTCTTTTTCACCCCCTGTGAACTGTTTCCAATGATCGTATGTTTACTGTATGGAAACAACCACCTTACAAAACGATCTACTTGTTCACTGCATTACCGCCACCTCATTTCCAGAAGGCGTAAAGCAGGCCCATGAGCAGTTGCATGGGCTTGTACCGTTTGATGAAAACAGGAAGTATTTCGGCCTGTCCTGGCCGGCAGAGGATGGTCGTATTATTTATAAGGCGGCTGCAGCAGAACTGCATCCCGGCGAGTTTTCAACCCACCATCTGGAAACAAAAATAATCTCGAAAGGAGACTACCTGTTGATCGATGTCCATGATTTTATGAAGGACATTCCCGCCATCGGGAACGCATTTCAGCAGTTGATCTACGACAGCAGGATCGACCCGCAGGGATTTTGTATTGAATGGTATATGAGAACAGACCTCTGCCGCTGCATGATAAAGATGAAAACGCATTAAACAAAACGATATCTTAACTCGCACATCGACTATCAGAACGACCTAAACTATATTATCATGAACAATTCCATCTATCCTTGCCTCACCATCAGGGGCAAAATTGCGGAGGCGGCTGACTTTTATTTAGACACTTTCGGTGACGGACAAATCAATTCCTCCAACCCAATTGTTATCACAATCTCCCTGAGCGGCCAGCTATTCATGTTACTCGGCGATGGGCCGACTTCTACCCCAAACCCCTCCATCTCATTCATGGTATTGAGTGAAGATGAAAAAGATACTGAAGCCTACTATAAGAGATTGTCTGAAGGTGGCAGTACGCTCATGCCCCTGGATAAATACCCCTGGAGCCCGAAGTACGCCTGGGTACAGGATAAATTCGGTGTTTCCTGGCAACTCTATACGGGTGCCAAAAACGACGCCAACCAGAAATTCTGCCCTACATTAATGTTCACCGGCGATAAAGCCGGCAAAGCAGCTGAGGCGGTACATTTCTATACTGACCTGTTCCATGATTCCGAACAACAAGGCATCCTGAAATACAGCGAGGGAGAAGACAATACCAACTATGTAAAGCATGCCCAGTTCAAAATCAAGCAGTTCGTCACCATGGCCATGGATAGCAGTGCGGACCACGGATTTGGCTTTGTTGATGCCATCTCATTGGTCGTGAATTGCAAAGACCAGGCAGAAATAGATAGATACTGGGAGGGGCTGATTGCTGGCGGTGGCCACGAGGTAGCCTGCGGCTGGCTGGTGGATAAATACGGTGTGAGCTGGCAGATCGTGCCTGACAAATTGGGCCGTTGGATGTCCGATCCTGAAAAATTTCAACGGGTGCTGCATGCATTGATGAAAATGAAAAAGCTCATTTACAGTGAGTTAGAAAATGCCTGACACAAAATAACATCGACGGGGATAGTGGCAGACGATAGGATAGCTATAAGCTGGCTATAGCATTATCATATCATCAAAGCATCACTAAAAGGGCACTAAGAGTACACCTGTATATCCCTTGGATATTGAAGTGCCCTTTTAGTGCCCTTATAGTGAACCTTTAGTGTAGTATTCGTATACTATTTTCACTATTACCAGGTTAAATCAGAATGCATACTTCCGCCTGATAAATCCCATAACCCCGCGAAACTTCGCGGGGTTTTCCTATAAAATTGTTTGTTAATATTTATGAGTTATTTGTTTGTTTTTCCCGGCTGTAATAGATTGTGCTCCGATGAGTATTTCAATTCTACACAAAACATTCATATTATTTATTTTGTTAATTGCACTGCGATCGCTCACCTACGCGCAGGTAGTGCAGATCCGGGGTACCGTATACGAACGTACCGAAAGGTATGGAATGGCCGGTGTGAGCGTCATGAGTACTTCAGGAGGAGGCGCTGTAACTGATTCCATGGGGCATTATGCCATTCGCCTTAATGTAAAGGACTCTCTGAGTTTCTCATACCAGGGAAAGGCCACTATGAAATTCCCGGTGAGCGAGATCAATGTGAACCGCCCCTTTGACATCGGACTGCATGTAGATATCAAAGTCCTGCCCACTGTAGAAGTACAACAGAAAAGCTATAAGCAGGATTCGATCGAATTCAGGCAGGAGTACAGGAAGGTGTTTGATTACTCCCAGGATTATATCGCCACCGGTATGGGAGGGGTAGGAGTAAACCTGGACCTGCTGCTGAGTATGCGGAAGGCAAAGCGAATGGAACACTTCCGTCAACAGCTCGTTGGCATAGAGCAGGACAGGTACGTCACCCACCGGTTCAATATGCCGCTGGTAAAGAAATTGACAGGTTTGCAATCACCCGCACTGGATAGTTTTATGGTCGAATACAGACCTTCTTATGATATGCTGATGGATTTTGAAAATGAATACCAATTCTATGAGTATATTAAAAGCTGGGGAAAATACTTTGCCAATAAATGGCAGAACGAACACCCACAGCAATAACCGGGGCTTCAGATATTTACGTCCGGGACCGAACATGTGCATATGACCGGCTATATCACATGCGTATTCTCAAAATCAAATGAAACAACCTGCAACTCAACCTGAAATAAAACGAAATTCCTGCAACTACTATCACTCTATAGACTGACGACGAACACTATTTCCCCACTTCCCGCAGGCTAACTTTGTATCATTATCTAGAGAATAAATAAAATTCAAGGATATGATAAAAGATGTGACCGCTGTTCCTTTCAAATCAGGTGATTGGAATACTACAATGAACGTATATGATTTCGTTGTAAAAAACATCAGACCTTACCAGGGTGATGCTTCATTCCTGTCCGGCATTTCTGCAAAAACTAACCGCCTGTGGGATGTCGTTAAAAAAGAATTGCTCAAAGAAAGAGCGAACAATGGCGTTCTGGCCATTGACACGGAAACCATCTCCAATATGACCGCTTTTGCGCCCGGTTATATTAAAAAGGACGATGAAGTGATTGTTGGCCTGCAGACAGATCAACTGTTAAAACGTGCGATGAAACCTTTCGGAGGTATCAAACTGGTTGAATCTGCTGTGAAAGAAAAAGGACTGTCCGTTTCCGACAGGGTAATTGACATTTTCAATTATGCTAAAAATCATAATGAAGGTGTATTCAATGCTTACGACAGCGAAATCAGGGCTTTCCGCTCTAAACATGTACTGACTGGTTTACCTGATAACTATGCGCGTGGCCGTATCATTGGTGACTTCCGCCGCCTGGCCCTGTATGGTGCTGACCAGCTGATCAGGTTTAAAAAAGCGGACCTGAATCGTGTGAACGGTGAAATGACCGAACACAAAGTACGCCTGCGTGAAGAGATCAATGCCCAGATCAGTGCACTGAAAGACATGATTACCATGGCCGCCGGTTATGGTTGTGATGTAGCCCGCCCTGCTGAAAATGCACGGGAAGCAGTACAGTGGGTATACTTTGCTTACCTGGCTGCTGTGAAAGAACAGGATGGCGCTGCTATGTCACTGGGTAATGTATCTTCCTTCCTGGATATCTTTATTGAGAGAGATCTGCAGGCTGGACTGATCACTGAAGAAGAAGCACAGGAAATCATCGACCAGTTTGTTATGAAACTGAGACTGGTTCGTCACCTGCGCCCAGGCAGTTACGACGAGATCTTTGGTGGCGACCCTACCTGGGTAACAGAAGCCATCGGTGGTACCCTGCATGATGGCCGTACCAAAGTGACCAAGACCTCCTTCCGCTTCCTGCAAACCCTGTACAACCTGGGTTCTTCACCAGAGCCAAATCTGACTGTGCTGTGGGCCGACGGTTTACCTGAAGGGTTCAAACGCTTCTGTGCACAGGTGTCTATCGATACTTCTTCTATCCAGTACGAAAACGATGACCTGATGAGAGGTACCCGTGGTTCTGACGACTATGGTATTGCCTGCTGCGTATCCTACCAGGAAATTGGTAAGTCTATCCAGCACTTCGGTGCCAGGGCTAACCTGCCTAAGGCATTGCTGATTGCCCTGAATGGTGGTAAAGAAGAGATTGACGGGGTAGAAGTGATCAAAAATATTCCTGTGCTGCCAGAGGGCCCACTGGAATACAGCCAGGTAATGGGTGTGTTCAAACAAACTTTGAGTGAACTCGCGAGAGTATATGCCAAAGCCATGTTCATCATCCACTACATGCACGACAAATATTATTATGAAAGAGCCCAGATGGCACTGGTTGATACAGATCCACGTATCGATATTGCTTATGGGGCTGCCGGTATCTCTATTATTGCAGACTCCCTCTCTGCTATTAAATACGCCCGGGTAACACCTGTGAGAGATGAACGTGGCCTGACAGTAGACTATAAGATCGAAGGTGAATTCCCTAAATACGGCAATGATGATGACAGGGTAGATAGTATTGCTAAGGAAATCACGCATTTCTTCATCACAGAACTCCGCAAGCATAACACCTACAAGGGGTCTAAACCAACCCTGTCATTGCTCACCATTACTTCGAATGTGATGTATGGTAGTAACACAGGTGCGACTCCAGATGGCCGTAAAAAAGGCGAAGCTTTTGCTCCCGGTGCCAATCCAATGCACGGCAGAGACTGTAGCGGTGCGATCGCCTCTCTCAACTCTGTTTGTAAACTGGACTACAGGGATGCACAGGATGGTATCTCCAACACTTTCTCTATGATCCCTAAATCACTGGGCGATACGAGAGAAGAACAGATTAATAATCTGGTGACTACCATGAATGGCTACTTTAACAAAATGGCGCATCACCTGAACGTAAATGTGCTGAACCGCGAAACACTGATGGATGCCTACGAGCACCCTGAGAATTACCCTCAGCTCACCATTCGTGTATCCGGCTATGCTGTAAACTTCGTGCGCTTATCCAGGGCGCATCAGCTTGAAGTGATAACACGTACTTTTCACGAGAGTATGTGATCAATTGGGACTAAGTAAGACAACAGCGGATCGCTTCTGCGGTCCGCTGTTATGTCTCTTTTTTTATTGTTGTACACGACTTCGGGGCTCCGCGCTACACCCCGATGATCCGGACCACCTTCGCAGTTAAGATTATGTTGTACTTTCCTTTACAGGACCTGGAGGCCGCCGCGCTTAACCTCGACGATCCTGAACACCTTCGCATTCATTCCCTTGAGACATTTGGCACACACGACGGACCAGGTGTCCGGATGGTCGTTTTCGTACAGGGCTGCCAGTTCCGCTGCGTTTATTGTCAGAACCCCGATACCCTCGATGTAAAAGGAGGAATGCTGGTCGGTATTGACGAATTGGTAAAAAGAGCTGACCGGCAACGCAGCTACTTTGGAAAAGACGGCGGGGTAACAGTTTCCGGCGGCGAGCCACTGTTGCAACGTAATAAACTGACTTCCTTTTTTAAATCCCTGCACGCAATAGGTATCAATACCTGCCTGGATTCCAATGGCCGTGTAAACGATGCCGCTACCCACGAACTACTGGAACATACGGACCTGTTATTGCTGGACGTAAAGCATATCAATGATGAGTGGCACCACCAACTCACAGGGCTGACTAATAAAAATACCCTGGACCTGGCGGCTTACCGGGAATCTACCGGCAAGCGGATGTGGTTAAGGTACGTATTGGTGCCCGGATGGACTGACCAGATAGTATACCTGGAAGAATGGGCCAGGCATTTTACAAAGTATAAAACTGTAGACAGGGTTGAGATCATACCATTTCATCAGTTAGGCAGTCATAAATGGGAGTTACTGAATATGACTTATCCTTTGAAGAACCTGGAATCACCTACGCTGGAAGTTAAGAAGACCGCCCTCCATATATTTAATAAGTACTTTAACAATGTAGTGCTGAAATGATTGTTTTGCATGCTGTTAAAATGAGCAATTGCATCAAGGGACACGAATTATTTTCTGTTGCTGCTGAATGGATCCCGGTACATCGTTGAGCCATCATCTCCCTGTAAGCCATCAGTCACTGGGTTAAAAAGCAACAATTGGATCAGATTGTAAAGCACCCCTTGATTGGATGCCAGGGTACTGCATCTGTTATCATCTGTAAGTTAAAATATTCAATCCATCCACTGAAACCCATTTTCCGTCCAATATATTACGCGATCGTCAGATTTATTATCACTTTTACAGCGCTTAACAGACAAACTTATATGCGTAAACTCCTGTATCTGGTCAGCATGCTCCTGCTGACGCTGGGCCTTCAGGCTGCAACCCCTGTAGATGATTCGACTGTCATGGATGAAAAACAATACCTTAATTATGTTGACTCCATTAAGAGCGCTGAAAAGTATGAAACCGGTCTTATTCACCTTCCCGGTGGTAAGATTGAAATGAATGTACCGGCAGGATTCAAGTTCCTGAATGCTGAACAAAGTAAATATGTGCTGACTACCCTCTGGGGCAACCCCGCCTCGGCGTCCGACGACATCCTGGGTATGCTCTTTCCTGCTCACAGCGATCCGTTTGATTCTTCCAGTTATGCATTCATCATCCGTTTTGACTCCATCGGTTATGTAAAGGATTATGATGCAGCCAAGATCGATTATAATGAACTGCTGAAGAATATGCAAAAAGATGAAGACGAGGAAAATCCGGAAAGGATAAAAAATGGTTACCAGCCTATTCACATGATCGGCTGGGCACAAACCCCATTTTATGATAAAGAGAATAAAGTACTGCACTGGGCGAAAGAACTCAAATTCGGAGAAGCCACCCCACATACCCTGAACTATGAAATCCGTGTATTAGGACGCTATGGAGTGCTTGATATGAATGCAGTATGTACCATGAATGAACTGCCACTGGTGGAAGCTGACATCAATAAAGTACTGGCAATGGCCAGGTTCACAAAAGGGAACAGCTACGCTGACTTCGATCCAAAGATCGATAAGATCGCCGCCTGGACAATTGGTGGTCTGGTGGCTGGCAAGGTACTGGCGAAAGTAGGCTTCTTTGCTATCCTGGCTAAATACGCGGCTGCATGCTGGAAGTTTATCATTTTAGGTTTTGCCGCATTAGCTGGGTTCTTCCGCAAACTGTTTACAGGGAAAAAAGAGAAGGAAGCGGTGTATGAACCAGCCATTAACAGAGAGCAGGAAAAGCAGGAAGAAGAACAGCACCGCGAAGAGCAGAAAGAAGACTAACGTGTGCTACATCACAACCAGGGTCCCAATCAATACAAATACCAAAAAAGTGCTGGCCGAAAGGCCGGCATTTTTATTAGAGTACTAGTACTCTCTTTATAAAAAATAACCCAATCCCCTCAAATAAAAAAAACGAAAACCCTTTAAAATTTCGTAATCTGCTGCATTAATCCGATAGATGAGTAATAATCCCCTGCAGCCCCTGATTCAGTGTTGAAAACCTTATAGCAGGAAGCACCGCATTCTTTAACAACCAAAATTATAAAGAACGACTGTATTACGGTAACCACTCAAAATTTCCACTCATAAACTAAACCCTTCAAGCTATGCATTTGCAAAAATTCAGCTTGCTGCTACTGTTTTGCCTATTCAGTACTTATGCATTAATCGCGCAGCAAATTGTGACCGGACAAATAAGAGATGCGAAAACCGGGCAGGCAGTGCCCGGGGTGACCGTCAGAGTTCCCAACACCAGCAGGGGAACCTTATCCGACGCCAGCGGTAAATATTCCATCACCGTTCCCGCCGGCACCTCCACGTTAGTGATCAGCTATACCGGGTACAGAACCCAAACGATCCGGCTGACCGGTGATCAGACTGTTCTCAATCTTACCCTGGAAGAAGACCTTGCTCATCTTGATGAAGTCGTCATCACAGGTGCTGCTACCAGTGTTAAAAGAAGTAACCTGGCCAATGCCGTTGCCACCATCTCTGCCAACCAGCTGAGTGGTGTGGCCCCGGCCCAGACATTCGATGCCGCATTAAGCGGCAAGGTTCCGGGGGCATTGGTGTCTGCCAATTCCGGCGCACCCGGTGGTGGTTTTACCGTGAAGCTGAGAGGTATTACATCGGTGTTCGGTAACTCACAGCCACTATATGTGGTAGATGGTGTCTTTTTCAATAACAGCAGTATCCCTGCGGGCCTCAATGACGTTACCGGTGCTGCCACCGCCGGCAATCCCAATAACCAGGACAACCCATCCAGCCGTATCGCAGACCTCAATCCGTCCGATATTGAAAATATCGAAATCCTGAAAGGCGCCTCTGCTGCTGCCATGTATGGCGCCAAAGCAGCCGCGGGTGTCGTGATCATTACTACCAAAAAGGGGAAGACCGGCAAGACAAAGGTGAGCCTGAACCAGGAGCTGGGCTTCGTGAAGGTACGTCACCTGATGGGCGTAAGGCAGTTTACAGCCGAAACGGCGGCTGATCTCGCGGGCAGTGCAGATAACACCGATCCGGCTGTTATCGCGAAAAGAGAGGCTTATAAGACCCAATTTACCACTGCCCGGAGTGCAGGTAAGATCTTCGACTACGAAAAGGAAATGTTCGGACAGACAGGCCAGGTGCTGAATACCAACCTGGCAATCAGTGGTGGTGGAGACAAGACCACATTTTACCTCTCCGGCAACCGCCGCCAGGAAGAAGGTATCGTGAAGGGCACCGGCTATTTCAACAATTCCGTCCGCCTCAATATCGACCATAAAATCAGTGACCGCGTATCGTTCGGTGTTACGACGAACTATATTTACTCTTCTTCCGACAGGGGACTGACGAATAATGACAATAACGGGGTGAGCTACGGGGTGGCCCTTTCCTCAACGCCCGATTTCGTAGACCTTCACCCCAATGCATTAGGCGAATATCCCCGCAACCCATTTGCCGCTTCCAATCCTTTGGAGACCCGCGATAAAATGACCAACAATGAAACCACCAACCGCTTTGTAGGCGGTGGTAACGTGGAAGTGCACCTGCAGCAGAGCGAGCATTCCCATACCCGTTTCATTGGCCGCGGTGGTGTGGACTTCTATAACTATAAAACAATGGCCCTCTTTCCCCGTGATCTTCAGTTTGAAGAAAACGCGAACAAAGGTCATTCCATCCAGGGCAATACCAATAACATCAATACCAACCTGGGTGGATTTTTAGCCAATACCTTTACCCCCACGCCTGCAGTCAGCCTGACAAGTACAGTAGGTGCCACCCTGGAGACCGGGTATTTTGACAACATTGTGACCGTAGCTACCAATATCGTAGCCGGTCAGAGTAATGTAGATGCCAGTGCCAATACCACCACCCGGCAGTTCCGCTCCAAATTCAGGGACAACGGTATCTTCATTCAGGAAGATCTTTCCCTCATTGATGCGGTCACCCTGAGCGGCGGTGTCCGTTTTGACCGCTCTACCAACAATGGTGATTACAAGAAATATTATGTGTTCCCCAAAGGAGCTTTCTCTTTCAATTTCGCGAAGTTAAAAGGATGGTCTGTCGATGCAATTGACAACCTCAAGATCAGGGCCGCTTACGGACAGTCGGGCAACGTGCCGCCATACAGCAGTAAGTTCACCGGCATGCTGGGAAGTAACATAGGAGGTCTGCCCGGTATACTGGTCGATAACCTGCAGGGTAACCCGGACATCAAACCTGAAACACAGGAAGAATTTGAGACAGGGCTCGACATCAGTGTGCTGAACGGAAGGATTAGCCTGGAAGCTACTTATTATAACAAAAGAATCCAGGATGTATTATTACGCCACTCTCTCCCGGCATCTTCCGGTTACAGTGCTGAATGGAAGAACAGTGGTGACCTGAAAAACCAGGGAGTGGAATTAGGTCTGAACCTGGTACCGATCAATAAAAATAATATCAAATGGACATCTTCGATCAACTGGTGGTTCAATCGCAGTAAGGTAACCCGGTTAGTGATCCCTCCTTATGCCATTGGTGCATTCGGTAACTCACTCGGTACGTTCTACCTGGAAGAGGGTCAGCCCGCTACACAAATAAAGGGCACGGTGGGTAGCGATCTGCGACTGATCGGGAACGCTGAACCAAAGTTCCAGATGAGCTTCTTCAACGAAGTGACTGTTTATAAGAACTGGTCCCTGCGATTCCTCGTACACTGGAAGAAAGGCGGAGATAATATCAACCTTTCGCAATTGCTTACCGACGCCGGTGCTACGTCATTTGATTTTGATGATATGATCAACGGACAGAAAGCGGGGGTATACCGCCTGGGGGCCGGTGATGCCAGTATCTATGTGCAGGATGCAAGTTATGTGCGTGTCAGGGAAATCGGGTTGTATTACAACATTCCATTGAAGAACACCAGGACTATTTCCGGCGTCCGGCTGGGGGTATCTGCGAATAACTTCTTTACCTGGACACATTATGTAGGATACGATCCGGAAGTATCCAATTTTGGAAGTAATACTATCAGTACTTCTACCAGCCGTGGCAGCAATGGTTTGTCTACCGGTGTAGATGTAATGCCTTTCCCTGCTTCAAAGAGAGCCAGCTTCCATGTTGGTGTAGATTTCTGATCCTTTTTTAAAAACAATGACACATGAAACACATCATAAAAGCCCTTTGTTTGCTGGTATTGCTGAATGCCTGTCAGAAGGGGGAAATAAACAGTCTGAATACGCCGGTTGTAACGGGTATTACCGGCAATCCAACACGTAGTGACTTATTTAACCTGGCTACCGGTGCAGAATCTGGTATGCGGAACAGTATTGGTTTTTACCTGGATGGTACTGGTATTATCAGCCGGGAGATCTACCGTTTTTCCAGTTCTGAACCCCGTTATACCACGGACCTGTTAGGCGGTGGTACAAAGGTGCTGGACAACAATACCTTCTATCTTACCAATCCGTGGGCAGCCCGCTACCAGGTCATGCGGCAGTGCTTTATATTGCTGGAAGCCCTGGCCCATACCAGTGCGGCGGTGGCCAATGACGCGCAGAAAAAAGGTTTCTCCGGCTACGCAAAGACGCTGATCGGGTACCAGTTGCTACTCAATATAAATATGACAGATTCCAATGGTGCCCGCATTCCGGTCGCGAACGGCGTGGCGCAGGGCCCGGTAATTACCAATCCGGGTATTGTATTGGATTCAGTCCTGAAATTCCTGGACGACGGAAAGGCTGATCTCACAGGTGCAGATGTCATTTTCCCTTTGTCAGACGGTTTTGCCGGATTTAAAGATGCAACGGGGCTCTTAAAATTCAACAGGGCGTTGGCAGCAAGGGTACATATATATCGTAAGGAATGGACAGCTGCACTGACGGCTTTGAATGAATCTTTCTTTGATCTGAATGGAGATCTTAACAATGGGGTCTGGCATTATTTCTCTACCAGCGGGGGAGACCTGGCGAACAACTCGTTCATCGCACCGAATAGTAACGGGGAAGTGCGGATTGCGCATCCTTCGTATGCTACGGACATTATTCCCGGAGACGATCGTATCAATAAAACACAGGTACGTCAATCATCTGCAAGTCAGAGTGGGTTGACAGGTAACAGGGATGTGGTCATCTGGACATCGCTGAATGCACCGATCAGCATTATCCGCAATGAGGAACTGGTTTTAATTTATGCGGAAGCGAATATTCAAAGTGGAAATTTCCCCAATGCAATTGTGGCGCTGAACCGGATCCGTACTGCACATAACCTGCCTGCGTATACCGGTGCTGTGACTACTGCGGCATTGACCACAGAGTTATTGTACAACCGGCGGTATTCCCTCTTTATGGAAGGACATCGCTGGATAGATGTACGCCGTTATGGATTGCTGGGTACACTGCCCATAGACAGGCCAGATGATAATGTATGGAGTCGTTATCCATTACCACAGAGCGAAAGCAATCAATAAGATGATATGAAACGCTTTTGTCCCTTATGGCAAAAGCGTTTCATATTTATAATATTTCCACCTGAACAGGCCGATGGCAGTTAAGGTCAGCACGATATACAAGGCAGGCAGCCCGACCGTCAGCAGGAAGATATATTGTACACAGAGTACGAGCGATAGTATTTTGTAAAACTGAGACTTTGTAAATTGTCTGTAGAATGTGATGCCTGTCATCAGCAACATGCTGCTATAGCCACACAGGCAAAAAGTGACTGCGTCGGAGAGCGGCATATGTTTCGGTACAAACAGGATGAGCAATAGTATCTCGGGGATGATCAATATGAAATCCAGTAACGCATATTCCAGGAAACGCAGGCTGGTGCGTACCGGCATTGTTCTGTAAAAACTCATATACAGCTCTTCAAATTCCCTGCATCGGTATACCAGTACGCCATTGCCCAGGATACCTAAGCTTACGACGATAAAAATTGTCTGCCCGTCATAATACCGCATGGGATTATTGACAGCTATCAGGAATAGTAACCCGCAGGTAAAGATCTTTAACCCTGTCCAAGTCGCCAGTTGTTTAGTGGCCACGTAGCGTAGGAGTGTACCGGTAAAAGATGTAAACCCGACAGATCGTAGTACAGGGGTTTTACCGGCTGAAATATTCTGCAGGCGGCGTTCCAGCCAGAGGGCTGACAGGAAACAGAGTAACAGCAGGTAACCGATCACCAGACATACACCTCCTGTGTAGCCGTATTGCACACCTGTGATGACGATAAAGACAACATATGCCCATACGGGTATCATCAATAGCAGGGTTGCCAGGAAGAGTAAGCCTGTTTTTCTGATCCTGCTGAGATAATTGAACACATGCAGGAACATATTTTCAGGTTTATAAATTTCAGTAACGACGAACGAAGTGAATTTTCTTGTGTATAACAGCCACAGGAAAAATACGGTGGCCATCATACCAGCATGTCGGAAAGCACCCAGTACGAGGAATAGATGATACTCGTATACACCTGCACCAGACTGGGAGCTAACAATTGCCACCGTCATTGTGTAAATAAAAATTATCAACCCGCCATTCTCTCTGAAGAAGGGCGAAACCAGTGAACGGAGTAGATATTTTGTCATTTATTGTACGATGCTTTGATTAATAACAGTCAGTGCCCGTTGTGCATGTAGTAAACTCGTATCCAGCTCCTGGTGAGAGCTCATCAGGAAAGAGGTACCTTTCTCCTGCCAGGTTTCGAGAATGAAGTCGGAGATGAGTGTAAACGAATTGGCGTCGAGGGTAGTGAGGGGTTCATCGAGTATGATCAAAGAAGGATTGCCCATGAAAGCCAGGAGCAATGATAGTCTTTTCGTCATCCCCGCAGAATAGGCAGCAGCCTGCCCTTGCAGGAAGTTACTTACATTGAAGCGTTCTATCAGTTGACTGGTTTCTCTTTGTGATACTTTGCGGATGCGCTGGTATAAATGCACGAGATCCATACCAGTCATAAATGGCGGGTACAGTGGTTCAGCGGCTGCCCAGCCAACATTTTGCCGGTAGGCGAGGGGGGCATGCCTGAGACTGCTGCCTTTGAGAGTAATATCTCCCTGGAAGGGCACCATGCCTGCAATGATTTTTAATAATGTGGATTTCCCGGATCCATTAGCGCCCTGTATCCAATAGATGCCGGCGTCTAACAGCAGGGAAGGAATGTCAAGCACCACTTTTCCCTGGTAGGCTTTGCGAAGATGGGTGAGTTGAAGCATAGATAGTAATATAGAGATATTTTTTATGTGTGATGGAACCGCCGGTGTTTTTTAACATTCTTTTTAGACCGTTTCCTATAGCTTAGCATGCACTGGCTGTCAGCAATTTTTTTAATGAATGCCTGCTGCCGGATGTATGATCCATATGTTCGAAATAAATTATTTTCGTATATTCGACTTGATTTTTTAACCCTTAACCATGTCTTTACATACCCAAACTTCATTCTCCATTGATGGGAACCTGTTTTCCTCATTTCATTCACTCAATCTGTATCAGCAAATCAGAGGACATCATTCATTTGAAATTCTTATCAGTTACGATTGGCTGAACAAATTGGGGAAAGGACTGTTTAACGCCAGCAAGAACTTTCTTGGCAAAGAAATTAAGATCACTATCAAACCGGCAGACCCATTGAGCTCATCTCAACCCCTTGTTTTTGATGGCATCGTAACCGGTATTAATGCCGGTAAGGAAAACGATGGTACAAATGGCTTTTGTGTGATCAGAGGTTTCAGCCCCGATATTTTGCTGGAAAATGACCCTCACATTGCGACTTTTGAGCGCCGGCCGCTCAGTGACATTGTTGACTATGTACTGAAATCAGGTGGCCCGCTTATGCCGCCGTTATTGATCAAACCCAATAACACAGATTCACTGAAGTACATTGTTCAGTACAAGGAAACTGCTTACGCATTTGTGTCCCGCCTGGCGGCCCGCTATGGTGAATGGTTCTTTTATGATGGGCAACAACTTGTGTTTGGCCAGTATAAAACCCGGCAAACAGCGTTGGTCCACCAGGTGAACCTGCTTGAATTTGACCTGGCACTCGATGTAAAGCCCAACAACCAGCAATTGAGTGGGTACGATTACCGGCAGGAAGTGGTCGTAGACAATACGACCCAGGCCCAGGCTGGTAGCGGCACCAATCAATACAGCACTCATATGCAGGAGGTGAGCAAACAGCTTTATAATAAACCCTCGCTGTATAAGATGAACTATGGTTTTAGCAGTGGCGCACAGCAACAGGTAGACAATCTGACAGCCCTGCAATACAAAGGCAAAGCTGCCAGTATGGTATTGATAAAAGGGCGTAGTAATGAAACTTCTTTACGAATAGGAGACATCATTACTGTGAAAGAAAATTTTCTTTCTACCGAAGATCATGGACAGTTCCTTATTACAGCTTTGAAGCATTCCTGTACGGACAATGGCCTCTATGTAAATAGTTTTGAAGCCATTCCTGCAGATACAGCCATGCCTTTTATCGATCTGCATACTATTCCTTATTGTGAACCGCAGAGTGCCACCGTTATCGAAAATCACGATCCCAAAGGCCTTGGTCGTGTACAGGTACGTTTCCGCTGGCAGGACACAGGGACCACCCCCTGGATCCGTGTACTGAACGCGCATAGCGGTCAGGATAAAGGCATCTATTTTATACCAGAGAAAGGAGAGGAAGTATGGGTCGATTTCGAAGGCGGTAACCCCGAAGCCCCTTATGTAACAGGGACTACTTACAATGGTGCTGCCAAAACCGGCTTCGGCGATGCACAGAATAATCTGAAGGTAATCAAAACACGCAGTGGGCATGTGATCCGGCTGGATGATACGGATGGCAGTGAAAGCATTACCATCACTGATAAAAACGCCAATGTCATTTTTCTGAATACCAGCACCTCCAGTATTGAAATTACGGCGCCCGAAAACATGACCCTGAATGCCCGTAACATGAACATCAATGTAGGCGAGCAGATGGAGATGAATGTAGGAGGGCAGCTGTACATGAATATCATGCAGGCCATGGCGGTCAATACACCGTTGATGACACAGATGATTGCTGACTTCCTGCATATGCAGGCAGGTAAAGCGCTGTTCAATTCAAAAGATGAAATCAAGATAGAAGCCCAGCAACTTTATGCTGCGGGCCAGAGCAAAATTATGCTGCACAGTGATGAGCAGATCCTGGCCAACAGTAAAGGCGAATTGCACATGAAAGGTGAGCAGGGCAATAAACACTATAATAAAGCAGATACGTACGAAACGGCCAAAGCAGAGATTCCGGCTAAGGTGATCGTGGGCTTCCGCCCGCATGCCGGCTGGACGGGTGAGTATGGGTTTGACTGGTTACGTATCAGGGATACCAGCCTGGTAGGTGATGTAGAATACAAGAATATTGTAGGTAGCTATGGCAGTGTGTACGCAACCAGTCCTGGCGCAGTGTTCACGCAAAGCGATGCCAAATTTAATACGCTGAAGTCTACCCGTTATAGTCCGGCCATCATTCCCTGGAAAACGGAAGCTGATGGTAAGACCAGGAGCGAATACTACCAGTCATGGCTGTGCTTATTCCCAGGTGGAAAAAGTTATAACAATACCAAAGCGAAAATCCAGTTACTCATAGAAGTAGATGAAGAACCGGAAAAACTGGAACTGGAATACAAAACTGATTTTATCAAATGCGATAAAAAGGAACTCACGCCTAAGAGTAAAGGCAGTCATAAGGTGGACCTGACGGTAGAATGTCTGAAAGAGTCGGAGACAGATCAGGAAATAAAGGTCATGGCTTATACCAAAAAAGCAGACGGTACACTGGATAAACCTAAGCTGGCCGGAAAATTGATCGTAGTAAAGAACAAGCAGCGCTATAAAGCAAATGTTGTTTTTGTAAAAGTGAAGTCAGACCTGGGCACGGGCGTAAATATCGGGAAGACTGCCGGTGAAAAGGCCTTCCTGGAAAAATATATGAACCAGGCATTGATCCTGTTGAACCTGGTAGAAGTGGAACTGGATACAACCAAAATGACTGCCATCAAGACAAATGCGCTCACTGCCAATACCGGGAATGCGGCTGTCAATGCCTATCCGGGCGGCAAGCAGATCCATGACTCGCTGGAAGTTGCTTTTAATGCAAAACATCCGGCCTACAAAAACTACTACAAAGTCTTCTTCTTTGATGAAGAAGGCGGATATATGGATGGAGGCAATTACCAGGGCCTGAATGGTGGCGCGAAAGACATTGTGGCGAAGAGCGTCGTACTCTTTAAAACGCATAATACAGCTACCACCACCCATGAACTGCTGCATGCAATGGGACTGTATCACACCTTTGACAATAGTGCCAGTCATGTGTTCAAAATCGGTGAAACGGAGAATATTATGGACTATTCGCATCAATATGGCAAGACGCGTATCAGTACCTGGAAGTGGCAGTGGGAGAAGGTGAGAGCAAATGTTGGAAAAGAGTAAATCAATTAATATGCATAAAAAGTTATGGCTGGCCGTAGTGATCATCATGCATGCATTTGCGGCTTGTGCACAAACCAAACAAACAAATATGAACAAGCGATTCGATATAGCAACGTATAATAAAAATAAACAGGCAGGTGAATATACCTTTGAGCATGATGGGCTGCAGGTGAGGCAGACGGATTTTGAGGATGGATATGCGGAGAAGACAACGAAACCTGATACCTATATTGATCACTACCGTGAGTATTATAAAAACGGCGTTCTCAAAGAAGAAGGAGACCTGTTCAATAAAGGCACTTTTCGCATCGGTACCTGGCATTTTTACAATGAACAGGGAGTAGAGCAGAAGTCTGTCGATTATGACAAACCTTACGCTTTTACACTTGACAAAGTGCTGGAGTTCCTGAAACGTAATAACCTTTCACTGGCGGATCGCTGGACGAGCATCAACCGTAAGTCGGATACAATTGGCGACCGCTGGATTATTACCCATGAAGACGGGCATGCCGGTGGCGCCGATATTATGCTCAAACACGTCAACCTGGATGCGGTAACAGGAAAGGTCATTACAATTAAATCTTCCACACATCACGATAACTAGTATGCCTACGATTATTACAGATACTGCGCAGATGATGTGCAACAAAGGTGCGGCGCCGGCTGTGCTGAAAGTGACGAGTCAGTCGTATGTGTATATAGAAGATAAGTTGGTGGCGACAGAGCAGGATAAGGCAGCGAATACCAATATACCCCCGTTTGGTGTGTGCGCGGTAACGCAAAAGCCTTGTATGCCAAAGCCCACAGCCTGGCAGGATACGACCGTGTTAGATGCGATCGGGTCGGATAAGGAGCTGACTGATGAATCGTATTGTATGTGTGGGGTGGGAGGAAAGATATCGTTTGTATCGACGGGGCAGAATGGGTTTGCGACAAATGAAAAATAAAAACCGACCGGCCGCTCATGCGGCCGGTCGGCTTTTTAAAAGTATTACCATTTTTATTTTTTGGGAAAATTTGTAGAGATGTGATACTTATCCTCCATATCCCATAATCTCGCTCCGCCTTTAATTCCCTCTTTATTCGTAAAGAGAATCACATTCTTGTCCAGTTTAAAACTGATTTTATCTGCATTTCCTCCGCCCAGGTATAACCGGTCGTAGTTAAATACCACCTTCAGTATATCCATCACCCGCTCCATCCGCTTATTCCACTTTTCCAACCCCTCATTCTCTAATGCTTTGTTCCCTATATAATCGTCATAATCGTGTTCCTTGGTGACCGGGTGATGGGCAAGTTCCAGATGCGGCAGCAAATATCCGTCGATCAGTACAGCAGTTCCAAAACCAGTACCCAGCGTCACGGCCAGTTCATATCCTTTCCCACTTACAACACCCAGCCCCAGCTGGTCCGCATCATTAACCAGCCTGACCGGCTTATCCAGCATGTCAGCAATCTTTTGCCCCAGCTCAATGTTCTTCCAGTTAGGATTACCCAGGTTGGGAGCAGTATATACCACGCCATTCCTGACGTAGCCGGGAAAGCCTACCGAGATCTTATCATAGGCCGGCATACCGTCTACCAGGCCCTGAATTGTACGCAGCACGTTCTCAGGTGTTGGTGCTTCGGGTGTCTTTACCCGCTTGTATTCCATCTGCCATTCCCCCTTTTCATTGAGGATCGTACATTTGATATGCGATCCCCCTACGTCAATCGCTAAAATATGTCCAGTCTCTGCCATGTTATTAAAAATTTATGCAAATCAATACAAAAGTTACACCGTTTTTGTTGATAATAACTTAACACTGACTTAAATCTGACTTCCTAATTTTGTGTGTCAATTTATACGATGCGATCCAAGTCTGAAAATAATGCTGCTATATTCGATCGGTTATTTAAAGAAACCTGGTCGGGCACTGTAGCATATCTGATAAAAATAAGCAATAATAAAGAACTCGCCGAAGACCTGGCCCAGGAAGCCTACCTAAAAGCCTGGCAAAAATTCCACCTGCTTCCTGAAGAAGAAACTGAAGTCGCCCGTTATATTCTCGTCATCGCCCGCAACTGTTTTCTTGATCACCTGAAAGTGGCGCTCCGTGAGCGCAGGCAGCACGACGCCTATACTATCAGTTTCCCGGACGCCGGACATTTTTCTCCTGCTATGAGTGCAGTAGAAATGAAGGAACAACAGCAGATCGTCAACCATACGATTAATAACCACGAAGAAGCCGTTCGCCGCTATTACCTCCTTAACCGCGAGTATGGGCTTACCTACAAGGAGATCGCCCTGCAGGAAGGGGTATCTGAAAAAACCGTAGAACGGTACATTGGCCGCGTACTTCGTTCTCTCCGTTCCCGCCTTGCCACCTTCTTTTTCATCTGGTAACAATTCCTTAACCTACGTACCTGTCGGTGCCGGATTTAATCTGTCGTTATACTACAAAACGACGTCACCTAAATGAACCTCTCCGACATCAGGAAACGACTTGAAGATTATCAGGCAGGCAGATTGGATGCTGCCGGCAAACAACAATTGCAGCAAGCCTTAGACAGCCTGTCTGAAGAGGAACTGTCGGAGCTGTTTCCCGTAGACGCGTTTATAAATAACGAAGCGCACCAGTTGCCCGAAGCAGCAATAGATGCGGCACTGGAACGCCACCGCACAAATCGTACGCCGGCAGTGCGGTTCATGTCATTGAAACACCTGAGCCGTTATGCCGCTATCCTGATATTATTGTTAGGCAGCACTTTCCTGTTCAGAAAAGGCGTATTAAACTGGGAGCGAAAAACAGACCGGCGTTTTCGCACAATGCGGATAGCTGACGGTCACCATGGCGCCATCACTTTGTCTGACGGTAGCCGGGTTACCATCAATGGCGGTTCTACGCTTTATTTCCCGGAGCAATTCGACGACAGCGCACGCATAGTATATATAGAAGAAGGGGAAGCTTATTTCGAAGTGGCCAAAGAAGCGAAACGACCTTTCTATGTCCGCTCCCGCGAGCTAAACGTAAAGGTACTTGGCACATCATTTACCGTCAGGGATTATAAAGATGAATCAACGGCATCAGTAAACGTAAACAGCGGTAAAATCGGCTTAAAAGGGCTTGTTTTAAGTGCCGGTATGGGATTGACCGCAGATAAAAATAACGGGACATTTACAAGAGAGGAAATAGATACCGCAAATACAACAGCCTGGATCAGGGGAGAGTTAATATTCCAGGATGCGGGGCTTCAACAGGTCTTACAGGTATTGCAACACAAATATGCTGTTCGTTTTGATGTGAAGGACAGCACATTATTAAAAAGGAAATACACTGCCACCTTCAGGAATAATACAATCGAAAACATCATGCAGCAGTTAAAATTGATGAGCAGTTTCCAGTACACAATTACAGACAGTCAAATAGTTATCAGGTAAAAAAAGCACCCTGCGGTAACAGGGTGCCAAAATTCAGTACAAGCTAAATTTTAAAATGAATGGACAAATGTACAAAAAAGCGGGGATGCCCGTTCGGGATTTCCTACCCCAAACTTAGCGTATGGGTTTTATTCTTCTTTGTAGCATGGCTGCCCAACATCAATGCACAGACAATTGAAAAGAAGCTGGACCTTACGGTGAACAACCAGCCACTGAAAGATGTGTTTCAGTACATCCAGAAAAACAGTCGTTTTCTTGTCAACTATAGTCCGAACGATGTCGATGCCAATATACGCGTAAGCATTAAGGTATACGACGCCACCGCACACGAGGTATTGCATGCGGCGCTGGCTGGCACCGGCTATATCTTTACGCAGAATGGCAATACTTTCATCGTCACCCGTAAGCCGGAAGACATCCTGATCCGGGGCCGTATTACCGACGAGAAAGGCGAACCACTCGTGGGGGTGAACGTGCGTATTAAAAGCGGCAATATCGGCACCATTTCAGGTCCTGAAGGTAATTACTTCCTGAAGGTACCAGGCAATAATCCAACGATCGTATTTTCTTTCATCGGTTACGTTACCCGTCAGATCTCCGTCAATGCCACACAAAAGCTGGATGTTTCCATGGCACCCGATGCCAAGGCGCTGAATGAATTTGTGGTCACAACAGCATTAGGAATAAAAAGAGAAGAGAAAGGGCTGGGATATGCCACCACTGTTGTAAAAGGTGAGCAGCTGACCAATGCTATGTCTAATAACTGGACAGACGCTCTTTCAGGAAAAGTCGCAGGCCTGAACCTGGTACGTTCCAATGCCGGTCCTACCGGTTCCAACAAAATCATTCTCCGTGGTGAAAATAACCTGACTGGTGACAATGAAGCGCTCATTGTAGTAGATGGTGTGGTGATCAATAACGGGAGCGGGCGCCGTACGGGTATCGATGGGGAAACCCCCTATGGAACGGGTTCTGACAACATGCCGGCTGACTACGGTACAGGTTTGAATGACCTGAACCCGGAAGACATTGAGTCGGTTACTGTGCTGAAAGGCCCGGGTGCTGCAGCACTGTATGGTCAACGCGGTGCAAATGGCGCCGTGATCATTACAAACAAAGCCGGCACTCCCCGCAAAAGAGGTTTAGGCGTTACATTTAATACCAATGAAGCACTGGAGCAGGTGAACCGCTGGCCGGAATTACAATATGAATATGGCCAGGGCCTGGATGGTGCCGCTTACTATTCTTACGGTAACTCTGCAGATGGTGCAAGTACAAGCGGTACCAGTTCTGCGTACGGCCCCAAGTTCGACGGCCAGCTATTCTTTCAGTACGACCCGGTCACACAAAAGGTGGGTACTGAGAGAACGCTCTGGCGACCTTATACGAATCAACTGCAGAAGTTTTTCCAGACAGGTAAGACCTTCACCAACAGCATTAGTTTAGATGGTGGTACAGACAAAACGACTGCACGCTTTTCTTTCACGAACGTGAATAACGACTGGATTATACCCAACACAGGATACAAACGTAACTCCGTAGCAATGTCAGTGAATTCGAAAATCAATGATAAACTGACGATTTCTTCGAAAGTTAACTATACAAATAAGTGGAGTGACAACCTCCCCGGTTCAGGTTATGGTAACCAGTCGCTGATGTACTGGTACATCTTCTGGCAGCCAAATGCCAACATTGACTGGCTGCGCGATTATTGGGTAAAAGGACAGGAAGGACGTGCCATCAAGTATCCTTTCAGCTCTTATCCTGAAAACCCGTTTGCCGTATCTAATGAGTTTATCAACAAGACAAACCGTAACGGTATTACAGGCAATGTGCAGGCGACTTACAACCTTACCAAAGAGCTTAGCCTGTTGGTAAGAACATCCATTGACTTTGCTTATGACCAGCGCCAGCAGGAGCGTCCATATGATGCGGGTGCAAAAATGCCAAAGGGTAGCTACCGTACACAGAATATTTTCTCTATGGAAGCCAGCAGCGACTTCATGCTGAGATACAATAAACGTATCAATGAAGATTTTGAGATCTCTGCCACTGCTGGTGGAAGCACCCTCACAAATAATTACAATAAGGATGAAACCCGTGCAGACTCCCTGACCTTTCCGGGTATCTTTTCTTTCTCTAACGCAGCAGGTCCGCTCGTGACCCTGCCTTATAGAACCAAATATGCTATTAATAGCTTTTACGGTGTATTGACAGGTAGCTTCAGAGATTATTTGTTCCTGGACCTGACGGGCAGAAAGGACTGGACCAGTACACTGGCCACTCCATATCGAACTACCAATTCCGGTTTCTTTTATCCGGCTGCTAACCTGAGCTTCGTGGCCTCTGATGTATGGCACATGCCAAAGATGATCAACTTCGCGAAGTTCCGTTTTTCTGCCTCCAGTGTAGGTAGCGGCGGTACAACTGCTTATCTCACCTCCTATAACTATGTATCTGCAGGCTCTTTGTACAACGGTGGTTTATCCGCGCCAGACCTTTTGACAAATCCTAACCTGAAACCGCTCCGTACCATCACCTACGAAGTAGGTGCCAACGTGCAGTTTTATAATAACAGGCTGGGTATTGACGTAGCGGTGTACAGAGGAAATACAAAAGACCAGCACTTAAAGCGTATAATAGACCGTGCATCCGGATTTACCCAGGTACTGATCAATGCCGGTGAGGTAAGAAATGAAGGGATAGAGATCGCGCTGAATGGGACACCGGTGAGTGTGAAGAATGGTTTCCGCTGGAGTTCTAACGTTGTATTCTCTGCGAACCGCAACCGCATCATGGCACTGGCAGATAGTTCCGTGGTACTGAGAACGGGGCCTGTAGGTGGTGGACAGATTGTGGCGAAAGTAGGTGGTAGTATGGGAGACCTGTATGGCCGCGGTTATCAGCGCGCGCCCGATGGACAGATTATGTATGACGCTACTACCGGTGTGGCACTGCTGACAGAAGAAGTAAAATACCTCGGCAACATTCTGCCAAAAGCAAAACTCGGCTGGACAAACGATTTCTATTACAAAGGGTTTAATCTGCATTTACTGTTTGACGCGCAATATGGTGGCGTAGCACACTCTCTCACGCACTATAAACTGGCAGAACAGGGCAAGCTGAAGGAGACGCTGCCCGGCCGTTACAATGGTATTATCGGGAATGGGGTGATTGCGACAACAGATGGGAAATATCGTAAGAATGATGTGATCGCCACGGATATCGACGAGTATTACCGTTCTCACTACGGTGTAGACAATGCAGAAGGCAGTGTATTCCGTACAGACTATATTAAGTTCAGGGAAGCCCGTATTGATTATACATTCAGCAAAGGACTGATAAAGCGATTAGGTTTCCAGCGCGCTACTGTAGGTGTGTATGGCCGTGATCTGTTCATCTGGTCGCCATGGCCGATGTTTGATCCTGAATTCGGTACGCTCTATGGTTCGGACATCCTGCAGGGCTTTGAGATCGGTCAGTTCCCATCTACACGTACCGTTGGTTTTAATCTGGTAATTGGACTTTAATATTCGAAATAATGAAGCAGCTTACATACATTTTATTACTGGGTATATTTTTGAGCGCCTGTACGAAAAACTTCCAGGACATCAATACATCTCCGAACGGTACGCCCACAGCGCTGCCACAGCAATTGCTGGCACCGGCACTGGTGAGTACGCTTACCTTCAACATGCTCCGTAACCGCAACTTCAACAATGAACTGATGCAGGTGACGGTGAATATGAGTGATGCAGAAGGACAGGTATTCCGGTACGATTTTCGGTCTACCTGGGCGGACTATTTATACAATGGCCTCTACTCCGAACTGACCAACTATAAAGATATCTATACTATTGCCAGCCAGGAGTTGAACTACAACAAATCTTATATGGGGATCTCGCTGATCTGTCAGTCGTGGGTGTACTCCATCCTGACCGATACATATGGAGATATTCCTTACTTCCAGTCGAATGCTGCCAAAGATAGCGGTATTTATGAACCCCGCTTCGATGCGCAGAAAGACATCTACCTGGACATCTTCCGTAAACTGGATTCTGCCAATACCTTGCTGAGTGCGGGTACAGCTATTACCGGTGCAAGCGATCCTGTATATGGCGGGGATGTATCCAAGTGGAGAAAATTCGGTAACTCATTATTCCTGCGTTTGCTGCTGCGTGTTTCTGCGAAGTCTGATTCTGCTGTGGCGAAGATTAAGGACATTGTTGATACCAGGAAGTCTTCTTATCCTATCATGACGAGTAACAGCGAATCTGCTATCCTGCGCTGGACAGCGGTAGGCCCTTATTCTTCTCCTTACCTGTCTGTGCGTGAACAGGACTTCAGGTCACCGGGAATAGCCAGTTTCTTTATTGATAACCTGGCTCAATGGAATGACCCGCGTATAGACATCCCGACATATGGTAACGGTACTTTTAACAGGTGGGGGATTGCACCTTACTCCGGTGCTTACCAGGGAGTACCAAGTGGCTATTCTCCGGGCGATAATCCTGTAAAAAAATGTTACTTCTATTCCAATACATCGGCGGTATCACTGATGACAGAGCCTATGACGGGGATGATGATGAACTACGCAGAATTGCAGTTTATACTGGCAGAAGCGGCGGCAAAGGGCTGGATCAGCGGATCGGCAGAGACGTATTATAACACCGGTGCTTTGAATAGCATCACGCAATGGATCCCTACCTGGCCGGTACCCATCACGACCTGGCTGGCAGCAGCAGATATTGAATGGCTGAATGATGATACATTGGAGCAGAAGATGGAGAAGATTCATAAGCAAAAATATTACGCGCTTTTCCTGACAGACCTGCAGCAGTGGTTTGAGTACCGTCGTACCGGCCATCCTTATTTACCAAAAGGTGCCGGTTTGAGGAATAACGGTGTGATGCCAGCGAGAATGACTTACCCTGTGTACGTGCAGTCTACTAACCCGACCAACTATAAACTGGCCATTGCCAGTCAGGGACCGGACGAAATCAGTACACAGGTGTGGTGGCAGAAACCATAACAATAAAATCATTTTACAATGAAGAAATTCTTAGTATACTTACCTCTCATATTACTCATCTGGGGTTGTGAAAAAGGTGATAATTATCCAGGAGGTACCATTAGCCCGTATATTTCGATATATGATATCAGAAATCTGTATAAATCACAACCGGTAACGCTCAATACAGGAAACATGCTGGGCTCTACAAGTATAGCAGCCATGGTGGTATCAGATCACAGCGGAGGTAACCTGCCTGCCGGCCTGCTCCTGGTGCAGGATGCACGTCGTTTATCAAAGCTGAGAGGTCTTGCTATCAACATCGGTGAGGCGGCAAACAATTATGTACCGGGTGATTCTGTGATTATCGATGTGCAGGGAGCGGTGCTGGAAAAGAATAATGGTACACTGGAACTTAAAGGTGTATCGGTTGCTAACATTACAAAAGTATCTTCCGGCAATAAGATCCCGGTTAACCGTGTTACGACAGCTGCAATACTGGCGAATCCGGGTGATTATGAAAGTACACTGGCCATTGTGGTGAAGGGGGGCTTCGATCCGTTGCCTGCAAAAGGAGAACTATTATCTGGTGATAAGCTATTGAATGACGGTTTCGGCAACCTTCACCTGCGTACTGAAGACACCAGTGTGCTGGCTAAACTGGCAGCGCCGGTGAGTGCGAATTTTTACGGGGTGGTATTCGTAGATGCCAATAATGCACCGCTGTTAAGAATGCGGACAGATGCTGATGTAACCGTGTTGAGTTCTGAGATTAATATTGCACCGGCCATCATTACCGGTTTTATGTCCGATGCTAGTGGTTCAGATGGTAACTATGAATATGTGCAGTTGATGGCGACCCGTGATATTGATTTTGCAGCGACTCCCTTTGCTGTGGTCATTACAAATAACGCGAATGCCAGCACACCTACCGGTTACCCGGCCAAAGGATGGGCTACGGGAGATAAGCGTTCGTATAAATTTAATCTTTACACAGGGAAAGCTGCGAAGGGTTCCTTCTTCTATGTAGGTGGCATTGGTAAAAAGATCAATGGCTCTAAATCGACTGATATAAGTAGTGCCAACTGGGTGCGTACGTTTGACTACACTACAACCGGCGGAGACGGCTTTGGTACCGCGACAACCGGCCTGATGGCAAACAGTGGTAATGCCTTTGGTATAGCGGTGTTCCAGGATTCAGTAGTGACTGCAGATACCAAACCCGTCGATGTGATCTGGATATCTACCGGTGGTAGCTTGTTTACAGCAGGTCCTCCGGCAAAGGGATATCGCATCGCAAACAATGACTTTTACGATATCATTAACCCTATTACGCTGGAGCAGCAGCCTTATTACCGGCAGGGATCCAATACGCTGGCGTTCTCTTACAACACAGCGGATCTGGGTATTTTCAATATGCTGGGCGGCGTGTACAATGTATCGTTGGGTAAATGGGTACAGGCACGTGCACAAAATAACAGACAACTGACCACTACATCAGCAATCACCGATATAGAAGGTGAAGGCGCTACAACACTTAAATAAAACGTATGCTTAACAGGAGGAATTTTTTAAAGAACGTAGGTGTAACCGGTTCATTGCTGGCACTGCCGGCAGCAATTGTGAATGCAAGGCCGTTGCTGAGAGAGAATAATATCGATCTTTCGGTGGTGTCGCTGAAGGGAAAGGTATTGTGTGAAGGGAAAGGTATACCGGGTGTGCCTGTAACGGATGGCATCAATATCACACTGACAGATAAGAATGGCGCATATGAGCTGCAATCCAATGGTACAGCGGAGTTTGTATACATTACTGTGCCGAGGGGGTATGCATTTCCGGCAGAAAGAAGTATTGCTTCGTTTTACCGGGCGATACCCAAAAATAAGCCTTCCTTTAGTGCGGATTTCAAGCTGGAGAAGCTACAACAGGATGATACAAAGCACACTTTTGTAGTGTGGGCTGATCCGCAGATGAAGTCGCAGAAAGATGTGGACCAGCTGCTGAAGGAATCAGTGCCTGACCTGCAGGAATTAATCAGGTCTTATCCGAAAGAGACGCTGATACATGGTATTGGTTGTGGAGACCTGGTGTGGGACCAGTTTGAATTGTATCACGGATACCGCCGGGCGGTAGAGTTATGTGGCATTCCTTTCTTTAATGTGATCGGGAACCATGATATGGACAATGAGGCGCGTACGGATGACGGATCGGCGAATACGTTTAAGTCGCATTTCGGACCTACTTATTATTCCTTCAACAGGGGAGAGGTGCATTATGTCGTGCTGGACGATGTTTTCTTTTTAGGAGAGGCGAAGAATTACATTGGCTACCTGACGGAAAATCAGTTGCAATGGCTGGACCAGGACCTGGCGCAGGTAAAGCCGGGGAGTATGATCGTGTTAAGCACACATATACCTACTTATACGGGGCAGTCCCGGAGAGAAGGGAAGAAGGATGAGCCGGGAGGCGGAACGGTGGCGAACAGGAAGAAGCTGTACAAGATGCTGGCCCCGTTCAAAGTGCACATCATGAGCGGGCATACACATTTTAATGATAACTGGGAGGAGGAAAATATCATGGAGCACAATCATGGAACGGTATGTGGTGCCTGGTGGACCGGCCCGATCTGCGGGGATGGAACGCCTGCCGGATATGGTGTGTATGATGTGGATGGTACGGAGATAAAATGGGTGTATAAGGGTACAGGATTACCGAAAGAGAAGCAGCTGCGGATCTATGAAAAGGGGCGTGTACAGGCAGCGCCAGATGAAATAGCGGCGAATGTGTGGAACTGGGATAAGAAGTGGAAGGTGGAGTGGCTGGAAGACGGGGTGAGTAAGGGCGAGATGGAGCGGAGAGTGGCCTTTGATCCCTGGGCGGTAGAATTGTACCTGGGCCCTGAGTTACCAAAGAAGCATAAGTTCGTGGAGCCAACGCTGACAGATCATTTGTTTTTTGCCAGGCCATCGCCGTCAGCGAAAAAAATAACGGTGAGGGCAACGGATAGGTTTGGAAATGTGTATGAGGAGTCGATATAAGTTGATGTGAATTATTATCCGGGCGGGCTTTGGGCCCGCCTTTTTTTGTCCCAAAATAAACCTGTTTCATCACTATTAAGAAAATATGACCTTTATTTAAAGCAGCTTTGGAGAAAATTCCATTCATGAAACGGCTTGTTTTTTTCTTTTTGTTGTTATTGTTTGTTCCAACATTTACCCAGGCCCAGCTTGTTTCTTTTGGTAAGCAGGATAGTGTTTATTCATCCATCCTGCACGAAAACCGTCCGCTCTGGATCTATACCCCTTCAACAATTGACGATACTGCTTACTTTCAGCGTTGCGCTTATCCTGTTATCTATTTATTAGATGGCGATTCCCAGTTTGCAACGTTGCAAACCATGATACAGGCATTGGCAGTCAATGAGATGAATACAGTATTGCCACAGATGATCATAGTCGGTGTGTTGAACACGCCAGGTAACAGGAACCGGAATTTAGGAAAGGAACCAGAAGACCTGACCCGTTTCTTCGAAAAGGAGCTCTTCCCGTACATTGAAAAAAAATACCCCACGGCACCCTATCGTGTTTTGATAGGACATTCGTTAGGTGGTCTGTATACTACGCATACATTACTGCATCATAAGGAGCTTTTCAACGCTTATATAGCATCTGATCCAAGTTTCTGGATTGACAGTGCGGCTATTATAAAATTGGCTCCGGCATTGCTCAGGCAGGATTTTTCAAAGAGGAACTATTTCCTCGCGATGGCGCATACAATAAATCCGGCGTTGGATACGGCGCAGGTGCGTACAGATACGTCACTTGGCGGCAGGCATACGACGGCCATAATGGATATGGTAGCAATGCTTAAAAATAGTAACCATTTGCGATGGGATTATCAATACTATCCGGACGATGATCATCACTCCATTCCTTTCATCGCTATTTACGATGGTTTGCGGTTTACTTTCCCGCATTACAGGTTTCCTACCTATCTCTATACCGATGATAGTTCCGCAGATTCTTTAAAAACACTGATAACAGATCATTATAAACAGTTATCAAAAGAGATGGGTTACAACGTCCGGCCTCCGGAATGGTTCCTGAACAAGATGGGGTACTGGAACCTGATGGATAAGCGATATGCGAAATCAGCGGTTTGTTTTCAGCTGAATATCGGGTATTATCCGGATAGCTACAATGTATATGATAGCATGGGGGATTATTACAAAGAAACCGGGGATCTCCGGAATGCGATTTTAAGCTTCAAAAAGGCCTTGTCTCTCCGCGAGAAGGCGGAGGTGAGGGCAAAGCTGGAAAAGGCGATCCTGGAAGCCGGAAACGGGCAGACAGTGGGAACGCATTGAGTGCTATAGATATGTGGCCTGAACGAGTCTGTGCGAAAGACCAGTTCAGGTATAAACTTTACACTGGATACCGGGCCGGGTGAACCTGTGAATGACGGTGGGGTTACATGGAACGCTTCACCACAGGATCAGGCGAGCCCGGTACCGGTTTTTACTGATTGTTTTTCACTTCCGGAACGGGTAATCCCGGTACGGGTTTCAAATCTTCTTTATGAATAAACAGGGAGATGGAGTGTCCTGGTATCTTCACTTTTCCACTCGCCTGGTACACTTCCTTATCCTCTGATTTCCATTTACTGGTATCCAGTATCCGTTCCCATCCTTTCGCATATTTTTCTGCCGGTAGTGTGTATTCGATGGTTTCATGGTGCGCATTGAAGATAACATAGAAACTGTCATCTACCATTTTTTCGCCCCTTTCATTCACGCATCTTAGTCCTTTTCCATTCAGAAAAATGCCAATTGTTTTTGCATAGTATTCCTTCCAGTGATCTTCCTGCATTTCCGTCGCATCCGGCTGGAACCATCCAATATCTTCGACCCCTTTGATCGCCTGTCCCTGGAACCAGCCAGGTCTGGCAAAAGAGGTATGCGATTGGCGGATCCTGATCATCTCCCGGGTAAACTCCTGCAGTTCCTTATCCTGTTTAGACCAGTCCAGCCAACTTATTTCGTTATCCTGGCAATACGCATTGTTATTTCCATGCTGGGTATTTCCAATCTCATCGCCGGCTACCAGCATTGGTACGCCCTGAGAGAGGAACAGGGTGGCCAGGAAATTCCGTTTTATTTGTGCACGGAGCGTATTGATGCCTTCATCCGCCGTTTCACCTTCGACGCCCCAGTTGCAGGAATTGTTATCATTGGCGCCGTCGTTATTATTTTCTCCATTGGCCTCGTTGTGTTTGTGATTGTAAGAAACGAGGTCGTGGAGCGTAAAGCCATCGTGTGCGGTAATGAAATTGATACTGGCCGTCGGCAGGCGGTAATCGGCCTGGTAGAGATCCGGGCTACCGGTAAACCTGAGGGCAAATTCTGCCAGCATACTATCGTCGCCTTTCCAGTATCCGCGGATACAATCTCTGTAAATACCGTTCCATTCAGCCCATCCGGGCGGGAATTTACCTACCTGGTATCCGCCTTCACCTACATCCCAGGGTTCAGCAATCAGTTTCACCTGGCTGATCACGGGGTCCTGGTAAATGATTTCAAAGAAGGCACTAAGGCTATTCACTTCGTGTAGTTCCCTTGCCAGTGCGGAAGCGAGGTCAAAACGGAATCCATCGATATGCATTTGTTCTACCCAATAGCGGAGGCTATCCATAATGAGCCGGAGTACGTTAGGTAGTCGTGCATTCAGGGTGTTGCCCGTGCCTGTGTAATCCATATAGTAGCGCTTGTCTTCCGTCAACCTGTAGTATGAGCAGTTGTCGACTCCTCTGAAGCTCAGCGTCGGGCCCATATGGTTGCCTTCGGCAGTATGGTTATACACCACGTCGAGGATTACTTCAATACCTGCTTTATGCAGTGCTTTTACCATTTCCTTGAATTCGTGTACCTGCTGCCCCTGTACACCTGAAGAGGAATACCTGGCATCAGGTGCAAAGTAGCCAATGGTATTGTATCCCCAGTAATTGCTCAGCCCTTTTTCCGCCAGGTGTCTGTCAGACACGAAGTGATGAACAGGCATGAGCTCGACCGCAGTAATACCCAGCTTTTTCAGATAATCGATTGTCACCGGGTGCCCGATAGCTGCGTAGGTACCCCTGATCTCTTCAGGAATATCAGGATGCATTTTAGTAAATCCTTTGACGTGCATTTCGTAAATGATCGTAGCGTTGTAAGGAATTTTCGGACACTTGTCGTCTTCCCAGTCGAAAGTATCTTCTACTACTACCGATTTCGGAATATATGGGGCACTGTCGGCATCACTGAAGCTAAGGTCTTCATCCGGATGTCCTATCTGGTATCCAAACAGGGAGTCATGCCAGTTGATGGTACCGGAAATGGCTTTGGCGTATGGATCTAACAACAATTTATTGGAATTGAACCGGCTGCCCTCATACGGGTTGTAAGGCCCACTTACGCGATAGCCGTAGAGTTGGCCGGGTTGAAGACCGGCAACATGCACATGCCATACCTGGTGAAAGCGCTCTGTCATTTTAATGCGTTGCGATTCTTTTGTGTCTGTAAGGCTATTGAAGAGGCAAAGTTCAACGCCTTCGGCATAATCAGCGTAGATGGCGAAGTTTACACCTCTTTCGTCTGGAGTTGCGCCTAATGGATATGGACTACCAGGGGTTATATGAGCTGGTAAATCGAGGGTCTTTGGACTGTTATTCATTTATTCTACAGCGATTAGTTCTAGCCATAAGGCGGTAAAATTCATGCCATTGCAAATGTTATTCATATAAGGTCTGGCAATTATTGCAGAAAAATGATCTCCTCTGAGTGGTACCCAAATATTCTTTGATCAACGGTATATGACAGCGGGGGCAGGTTTTGCGGGTATGTGCGAGCCAATGTTTTTTCAGTACAAATGCCTTTTTCCACGCCAGGAAATCGAAACTGTATTGCCGGGCTTCCTGTATGAGTTCTTTCTTCTTTTTAAGGGTTAATTTCCCCACTTTGCTGAGAGGATGAATGCGGGTCCGGAATAATACTTCATTTTTAATGATGTTGCCTGAGCCTGCAAAGATGTCCTGGTCGAGCAGGGCATCGCATACAAGCATATCAGGTACTTTCTTCAGGAGTTGCATGACCTTGTCTGCATTCCATTGTTTACTGAGCAGGTCTATTTCCCAGTCGTAGACATCGTCGAGCGGTTCATCTATAACTTTGACGGCACAGGTGTAGAAGTTCAGTTCTTCTTTTTCGAAAGAGAGCCGGAGGGTGGGATTGGATGGCTTTCGTTCATTGATGCGATAGGTACCGAACAGGAGGAGGTGAATGCGGATGGTAAAGCCACGGAAACAGATAAGGAGGTGTTTGCCCCAGCTTTTAATTGCGATGATCTTTTTGTTTTTTAACCGGGAGAGATCAATTTTTGAATAGCCTGTGGCTTCAATGACCTTTTGGCCTTTGAAGTGTGCGAGTTCTTCTTTGAGTATAACAATGGAAGGGCCTTCGGGCATTCGTCAGATGAATTTAGTTTTATGGTATGCAATGAATGATTTAGCCGGTGTTAAATGAACTTTTGTAGTTGCTTAAGCACCTGCTGCATGTTTATTCCTTTACCTAACAGGCCTTTGAGCAGGTCGCCTGCCAGGGCTATTCTATCTGGCATATTGAAGATGTCAAATTGCCGGATGGAAAGTCCCTTTTTTACCTCTTCCCATCTGAGTGGAGCAGATACGGTAGCGCCGGGTTTAGGTCGTAAAGAATAGGCAACAGCCATGGTTTGAATCTGCCTGTTTTGCAGGAAGTCCAGGTAGATCCTACCTTTTCTTTTAGCGGGTGAACGTTCAATGCTGGTGATATCAGGCAGTCGTTTATTGATAATTTGTACGATCAGCTCCGCCAGCATGCGGGACTGATCAAAGGTATATTTAGCGCCCAGTGGAATGAGGATATGCATACCGGTGGAACCGGAAGTTTTGACGAAAGAGTCGGCTCCTACATCATCTAGTAGTGATTTGATTTCGAGGGCGGTCCGGATGACTTCGTCAAAATCATTCGTATCCGGATCCAGGTCAATGAGACAGTAATCGGGATTGTCCGGTTTATTGATACGGCTATGCCAGGGATTGAGTTCAATGCAGCCAAGGTTGGCCATATAGAGCAGCGCAGCTTTGTCTTTGCACACGAGGAATTCTTTTGTTTCCCCATCAGATTCACTTACATAAGGGAAAGTTTCAATCCAGTCGGCAACTTTGTCTTCTACGTTTTTTTGATAGAAGTGGAAGCCTTTGATCCCGTCCGGGAACCTGTTTAGCGATTGTGGACGGTCTTTGAGATAGGGAAGAATGGTATCGGAGATGGCTGCGTAGTAGTTAAGCATATCTCGTTTGGTGATACCTTCATCGGGCCAGTATATCTTATCGAGGTTGGTGAATTTTAATAGCTTACCATCGATCTTTAATTCGACTTCTTTTTCATCAGCAGGGAGGAGGGTGTTAGAAGAAGATTTGTTGCCTGCTTTTTTAGATGCGGCTTTTTGCTTTTCTTTTGGGCCTGACATTTTTGAGGCTTTTGTTTGTTGAGTGGTTGATTTTACAGGCACAGCCATTTTTGCAACGGCTTTCTTTGCGGTTGCCTTTTCGTTAGCTGCTTTTTTAGCCGTCGTTTTTTTATCTGAGGCAGGTGCTTTCACTACCTTTTCCTTCTTCTCATTCCTGGCTTGCTTATCTTCTCTCAGTCCCAAAAATATGGGTTGCCTCAAAATGCCATCTCTGGTTTCTTCTGCAAATTTCACCTCGCATACCAGTGCTGGTTTCAGCCATGTCGCCGGCATGTTAGTTTTAGGTTTTACTTTAAAAGGCGAATTGTTTGTTATCAATGGCTGAAACTTTTCATACAATTCTTTCAATGATTTTGTGTCGAAACCTCCGCCGGTATGCCCGATATAATGTAATATGCCATTTTTGTATTTGCCCAGAATCACTGCACCAAAATGTTTCCGGCTATTTCTTCCTGCTGTATATCCACAGATAATTGCCTCTGTCCGGAGGTTGTTCTTTACTTTCAGCCAACTGTCAGACCGTTTCCCTATACCATATGTACTGTCTGCATCCTTCGCCATGATACCTTCCAATCCTTTTTTTAGCGCCGCCTGGTAGAAGGCCGTTCCCTGGCCATCTTCGCCGGTAATGTGTTCACTGAACCTGATAAGTTCATTGTCCGGGGGTAATATTTGTTGTAAAATTTCCTTCCTTTCGATCAGTGGCAATTGCATAATGTCTTTGCCATCATACCATAGCAGATCAAAAACGTAGTATGCCAGGTGAACAGACTTGCCTGTTTTCAGATAATTCTGCAACGCCTGGAAATCAGGATTCCCCTCATCATTCAGGGCGACTATTTCCCCGTCGATAACGGCTTTTGTATTCCATTCCTGCAAGGCTGCTACAATTACGTCAAATTTTTCATTGAAAGAAAGCTGATTCCTGGAAAGCATGGTGACTTTCCCCTTATTTAAATAACTGACTGCTCTGTAGCCATCCCATTTGATTTCATAGAGCCAGTCTTTCTTATCAAATGGTTTTTCGGTAAGGGTTGCCAGCATGGGCTTGATTTCCCTGGGCATAGCAGCTTTCCTGCCTTTTGAGAGAAGGGTGGAGAAGTCTTTTTCAGGATGAGCAACGACATCTGCCTTTGTTTTTTTTGTAGCGGTATTTTTACCTTTAGCGGTGGTTTTGGCATTGGACTTATCCGCTTTTTCTTCCCGGTTACTCTTCCAGACCTTATCGGGCGCTTTTTCCACCTGGGCCAGCGTTCTTCCGGATAACACTGACTTCTCTTTTTTGGTTATATCTGCAGTGGCCGCATATTTATCTTTTATCTTCATCAGCAACCATGTATTTTCCCCTCTGCCATGGGTTTTCACCAATGCAAATTCCCCTTTCAGTTTCTCTCCTTCCAGTATAAAATGCAGCTTCCCTTTTTCGATAGAAGATAATAATTCCTTTTCCCATCCTTTTTTCCCGGGTTCGCTGATCTGCGGCACATAGGTTCCTTCATCCCAGACAATCACGGTTCCTGCCCCATAATTCCCCGAAGGAATCACCCCTTCGAAATTCTTATAATCATAAGGATGATCTTCTACCATCATGGCCAGTCTTTTTACAGATGGATCCATAGAAGGCCCCTTTGGAACAGCCCAGCTTTTAAGTACACCTTTCATTTCCAGTCTGAAATCATAATGTAGGTGAGATGCATCATGCTTCTGTACTACAAAATGCAATTCCTTGCTATCATTTTTACCTCCTGTAGGTTCAGGGGTTTTTGAGAAAGTTCTTTTCTGCCGGTACTTAGCTAAGCTCATAACGAAAAAATTTTAACTGGTCATAGCCGTACCTCCGTTCGGATGTAATATTTCGCCGGAGATAAAGGCCGCATCTTCCGATGCCAGGAAAATATAACAGGGCGCGATATCTGCAGGATGGGCCGCATATCCCATGAGTGCATCTTTCCCAAAATCGGCTACTTCCTGTATTGTCATTCCAGTATCTTCTTTCATAGCCTGATTCCAGATCGCACCGGGAGCGACTGCATTGACCCTGATTCCTTTTTTAATTAAGAGAGAAGACAGCGCCTTCGTAAAGTCGATGATTGCCTCTTCGGTAGAAGTATTGATAATACTGCTCCCTGCTGCCAGGTGGGGAATGGCGTGATTGACAAGGTAGTACTGCGGTACGATGTTCTCCAGTGCTGCATTATTTACAAGAATGTCGATCTTACCGAACTTACTAATCGTCTTATCGACTGACTGTTTGCAACCATCTTCCCTGGTGACATCGCAGTACAGGAGTAATGCCTGTTTACCATACCCACTGATCATGTTCGCGGTTTCTCTCGCTTCAATGCCATCATCATTGAAAAGGATAGCAACTTCCGCGCCTTCCCTGGCAAACTGAACCGCAACCGCTCTGCCCAGACCTTTGCCTCCGCCCTCTATCAGCGCGACTTTGCCCTCAAGACGGTGACATCCGTCTTTTATCTTGTCGTAGAGAATAGATGGAAAGAAAATGGTTTCGGGCTCACCTTCTGTTTCACTATCTCCACAAGGCATTTCATGGAGATATCTATACCGGGTAGTTTGAGTGCTTGCTTCCATAACTCTGTTGTTTAGTTTTTTTCAATAAAGCATCTAAGTTTTGTCACAAAAGATCTGGTGTGCTTTTATCAGAAAGGTACGTGTTCTAAAAAGCGGTTGTGACTGGTAAGCATTTTTGCATTTGTCTCACTAACTTCCAGAATTATGCCATAGTGAGGAATGCCCTTGTTTGGGACCTTTTAAAAATGTTAAATTCGCCTTTAATATGCCGGTAGATTATATATTAGAAATGATAGAGGAACTGGGACGCGCTATGAGAGCAATTATAGCGAGAAAAAAGGACCAGCCTGCCAAGGCCCTGGATGAAATCCGTATGGCTTTCAATGGAACTAAGTTTGGAAACAAAGCATTTTTTGATGGTTTGAGTCCGGAAGAGTTAGCAGTTTTTGTAAGGGAGCAAAAGGTGGACTATCGGGCTGCAGATTATATAGTTGACATATTATTGGAGGAGGCGGATATAAACAGGGACCTGGAGTTGGAAAGACTGGCAATGGGAGGAGCGGAGCAGCAGCCGGATCCGTCACATTTACTATTATTATCAAAGATTCAGGTCCTCATCGATTACACAGCAGCAGTAGAGACTTCATTAAAAATATTCTCACTGAAAAGAAATCAGCAACGCGAACGATTGAGAAGTTTTTAACCCATTATCAGCTCAATTTTCTAAACAGACTGCGAGCAAAATGAGTTGTACCTTTAAGTGCTGAGCGCTCATAGTAGCATATTAATGAGGCTGCGGTAAGGCGTAGGGTGCTAAATTCCTCATTCCCGGGGGATCATCCTATGGCACTATCATTGCCGTGATATATGCTAAAAATCAACTTATGAGTAAGATTATAGGCATTATTGCAGGGAGTCTGCGCAAAGAATCATTTTCTAAGAAAATTGCCAATGGGCTGCTTCAAATGGCTCCGGAAGGATTTGAATTCAGGATCATTCCTATTGATGAGCTGCCCATATACAACCAGGACTTTGATGACCATCAGAACGTTCCTGCTACTTACGTCACTTTCAGAAATAATATACAAGCAGTAGACGGGCTCATTTTTGTCACACCGGAATACAACAGATCCATACCCTCCGTTTTGAAAAATGCCCTTGACGTCGGTTCAAGGCCTTATGGGGAAAGTGTGTGGGATAGGAAACCTGGTGCTGTATTTAGTAACTCTCCGGGGAATATCGGTGGTTTTGGCGCCAATCATCACTTGCGGCAATGCCTGACATTTCTTAATATTCCTGTCATGCAACAGCCTGAAGTGTATCTTCAAAAATCCAACGAATTATTCGATGAAAAAGGTGATTTGAAGGAGGGAGATACAAAGGAATTTATTGCAAAAGCGGTGAACGCTTATATTGAGTGGTTTGGGAAGAATGCATAGTCGCTATAATGAAGTTCATATAGAAGTTCCGTCCCCTGCCTGTAGCCGTTTCGCACAGGTAAGGGACGGAATGCATTACTTTTTAGTTTATAAGTTCATTTCTTTAGCTTATCTGCTGCCGGTACGAACCGGGCCCGCAGATCCGGATCCTTCATATCCTTGTCCAAAGGGAACATCGGATGTGAGATATGCTTATAACCCAATCGTTCCAGGTTTTGATCCACTCCACCCGGCGTTAATGCCAGCAACCAGTCTGCGCGCATGTTATATAATTCCGGTTCCAAATAACCAATTTTTACCACGACGATAGCTGCCTTTCGTGGATTCAATCCCAACCGGGTAAAATCTTTTTCCTTATGATAAGGCTTCCGCTTCTGTGTTACTATTACATGCACACTACCCACCTTCACCACTACTTCTACTACCGCATCCTTATCGCCATACTCAATCGACTCTATCGTTCCTGCCAGCTTCACAGGTCCGGCAAACCTCGCGTCGACCTTTGCACCTGCTTCTGCCTCTATATGCCTGCCAACGCCCAACTCAATCGCCTTCTTTACAAATTCAGGTCCTGGGATACTTGCATAAATCAACTCAGGTCCATTCTCTGATTTAAATGCCGGATGCGCCAGGATCTGTGTTAGCGTCCACGTTACATCACCTGCGCCACCTGCGGTTGGATTATCTCCCGAATCACTGATAAAAAAGGGATGCTTATCACTCTTAACGGCTGCCTCCAGCGCATCCTGTAAGGACGCAGTCGGTGCTACAAATTCAAACTGTTCTCTCACATCCCAGAAGCGCTTTGCCAGTTTCCCGGCTTCTGATGTCACTGTTGCCTTATCATCTCCTGTTACCATCACTACCGCATGATTTCTTGGCTCATCTGCCCATGCATATCCAATCCAGATAGCAGCGTCTATTATGCCCGGTTTAGCCGCCGCGGGGGCTACCTGAGCATACAGACTTTTACCCGGCTCAATACGTGTAGATGTTTTTTCGCCCGGTAGTAAGATTGGTACAGGTATCCATACCTTATACGCTGGTTTGCCCTTACCGCTTTTCAATCTTTCTATCAGGTTGCGTACTGCTCTTTCCTTGGTGTCCAGCGCATCTTCATGTGGCGCCATCCGGTAACACGTGATCAGATCTGTATGCTCAGCCAGCCGCCAGCTTACATTACCATGCAGGTCCATGGATGTACTGATCAGCGTTTTCGTGCCTACCACCTTGCGTATACGAACAATAAAATCACCCTCCGGATCTTCCATGCCTACTACACTCATTGCCCCATGAATATCGAAATACAAGCCATCATAAGGTAAATGTTTCTTTAAGGAATCGAGTGTTTTCCTGACGAGCGACTCATAGGCTTCTTTCGTTACAGCACCACCGGGCAATGCATGTCCCGTTATGGTCGGGAACCACACCGCTGCCTTGCGCAGTGGAGAATCCTCCGACATAAACGGATACGTTTTAAATACATCATTGCCATACTGTGCCTTAAAAGCCACTTCATCTGAAGTAGCAGGAGAGAAGGTGCTGGACTCAATTGCAAGACCGGCAATTGCAATTCTTGGCTGCTTTTGCTGCGATACAGCAATGCCACCCATCAGGCAATAAACTGCTATTAGTAAGATCGCACGTTTCATAGATTTTCACTTTTAGCATAGATACCCTGAAAAATAATGAAAAGGTGATAGTATTTTATGAAATATTGACTGATTTAGATAGCCAGGTCATTTATGTCAGCATATCTTTTTACCAATGATTTAATGTACCTTTTCAGGTATACCTCATTTAAAAAGATATTTGAGTAATCTTCAAACCGCTGGCACTGTACGCCGAGGTAAAAGAAGTACATACTTATCCCCAGCGCCGGCAGCAAGGCTTTTTCTTCTTCAGATAACTGCGTTACAGCCGCATATCCGGACAGAAAAGCCGCTACCTTTTCTTTACAATCGTCCAGGTTCTCCCGTTCTGTACTATAGATCTGCAGGATGTAATAAGCCAGGTCATAAACCAGCATCCCATTCCCACAAAAATCAAAATCAAAGATGTTGATCTCTCCGTTATGGATATTCAGGTTATCAAACCATATGTCCATATGTACGGCGCCATGTCTCACTTTCGTGTGATCGATCGTTGCAAATACATTCAACAGGTAATCCTGTGCCTGTTGCATCCATTGCATCTCTTCTGTTTCTACAGGCAGATAACCTTTTAATCTTTCAAATGGCTCTACCACCAAAGATGACGGCGTATACTCCACCCTGTCCAGTTTGAAATTCTCTGTTACCTGATGAATGCGTGCCATTGTAACACCCGCTTTGTAATGCAGCGTAGCCGGAAACTGTAATACTTTTTCACCCTGCGCAAAGGAAAACATTACACCGAACCGCAATCCCTCGGGGGCATGCATTAGCTGTAAATACTCGTTGTCAAAATCAGCAATGGGGAATGATACAGGCAACTCATGTGCATGCAGTAAATTTAACAAACGAACCTCTTCCAGGATATCTTTTTTACTACGCCAGTTGAGGCAATAGATCCTGAAGATGTACTTCTGTATGCCATCTGTTACAAGATATGTGTGATTTATACCTGCTTTCAACAACCTGCAGGTGGTATCACGACTGAAATTATACTTTACCTGAAATATAGGGACCAGGTATTGGGCCGACAAAATGGAACTAACTACCGGAAAATGTGTCATGGTATAAATGGGTTTAAATGGGGTCGACAAAAGTATACAAAAAACATGTATTTTAGCGGCTTACTCAAAAACATAACATGACTTCCAAAATACCGGTAACCATCATTACGGGGTTCTTAGGCTCCGGGAAAACCACGCTTATCCGCAACCTCATTCAGCATGCGAACGGCCGTCGCCTGGCAGTGATTGTAAATGAATTCGGTGAAATGGGCATTGACGGAGAATTAATTAAATCCTGCTGCTCAAACGAAGAAGACGTGCTGGAACTCAACAATGGTTGCCTGTGTTGCACTGTGCAGGAAGAATTTCTGCCAGTGATGCTGCAGCTGATGGAAAGAAAAGATACCATCGATCATATTATCATTGAAACTTCCGGCCTCGCATTGCCTAAACCATTGCTGCATGCTTTCAACTGGCCGGATCTGAAATCTCAGATCACCGTAGATGCGGTGGTGACTGTCGTTGACCTGGTAGGTCAGGCAACCGGCGAGATCTGCGACCGTGAGCGTGTTCAGGCACAGCGACTGGCCGACGATTCACTCGATCATGAAACGCCGATTGAAGAGCTCTTTGAAGATCAGCTTTCCTGTGCTGACCTCGTAGTGCTGACCAAAAAAGACCTGCTGGAGGGATTACAGTTTGAAGAAGTAACTGGTATCATCAGCAGCAAGCTCCGTCCAAATGTGAAGATGGTAACCGCAGCCAATGGCGAACTCCCTGCAGATGTTTTGCTGGGGGTAAAGGCCGCTGCTGAAGATGACCTGGAAAGCCGACACTCTCACCATGAAGAAGACCATGCCAATGGTCTCGATCACCACCACGATGACGATATCGACTCTATCGTTGTAACCGTTACGGCACCGCATACACCGGAATCACTGGTAACCGCCCTGAAAGAAATGGTAGCAGAACATGAGATCTACCGTATCAAAGGCTTTATCGATATTCCTAACAAACCTATGCGCATGGTGCTGCAGGGCGTGTCTCACCGTTTTGATCATTACTTCGACCGTAAATGGAAAGAGAATGAAACCCGCAAAACCAGTCTTGTATTCATCGGTGATGAACTGAAGGAAAAAGACCTGTCTGCACTGTTACACGAAAAGTTAAACTAATATGCACCTGATCCCAACAATCCCCGGTGGGTGGAACCCCAACGGGGATGGGGTCTTCCACATACAGCAATCTACAGGAGACGTCGTATTCCTCTCTGCTGCCGATACGGAGATCCATTCACTGAACAATGCTTACCGGGAATTACACCAAACATACCCTCAGCTCCCGTCCCTGCGAATAGCTAATCTGGTATACCTGAAGCAGGAACTGACCATCGATAAATATGTGGAAGAAGTGATCTGCCATGCAAAACTGGTAGTTTGCCGCCTGTTAGGTGGCCGCAATTACTATCCCTATTTATTCGAAGCGGTCAGCATTGCGTGTGAAGAGAACAGGATTCCCGTACTCTTCCTGCCGGGTTATGATGCCCCTGATGTAGAACTGCTGGATAGCTCCACGGTTGATGTGACCATCGCTGATACCCTCTGGAAATATTGTTGTGCAGGCGGTAAGCATAATCTGAAAAATGGATTGGCTTACTTATTTCACCATTTGTTTGGTATAAACATACCATACGCGGCTCCTCATAAAATTGCAGACCTCTTTCTATTTCATCCGGAAAAGGGTATGATCCCCCCGGATGACTATACCGCAGATGTAGCTATACTCGTATACCAGACACACTACCTGGCCGATAACCTGGCGCCGGTATATTATCTTGTCAATACACTACAAAAGCTGCATTTACGCCCCGTTATTGCTTTCGTGAGTAATCTTCGTGATCAGCACAGCCTGCATGAACTGGAGGCGTTGCTAAAAGGAAAAGTAAAGGTGCTGATTAATACCACCAGCTTTTCAATCAAGTCGATGGACAAGGACGAAAGTTTCCTTTTTGATAATCTCGATATACCTGTTATTCAGGGAATCTTTGCTGCCTGTACAAAAGAAGTATGGGAGCAGAACCTCTTTGGCCTTACCCCGGTAGATGTGGCCATGAACATCGCTTTACCCGAGATTGATGGCCGGATCATTACAACGGCGATTTCTTTCAAGTCTGCCGTAGGTAAGGATGCACTAACGGATTCGGATATCCTGCAATACAGCACTCATGAAGAAGGATGTGATTTTGTAGCAGACTTTGCCAATAGCTGGATCAGACTTTCTCAAAAGCGACAGGCTGATAAACGTATTGCCCTTATTATGCCTAATTATCCCAACAAGGATAGCCGGTTGGCAAACGGAGTAGGGCTCGATACGCCGGCCAGCATCGTACAGATCCTGCAGGCATTACGATCAGCCGGTTATTATACAGGGAATTACATCCCGGCTAACAGCGAAGAGCTCATCACGCTTATTACACATTACGTGACGAATGATACGGATACTACTTTTTACCGTCCTTATCAGATCAGTATAGAAAAGGATCAATTCGAACAATATTTCGAAGCCCTCGCGCCAGCCTTGAAAGATAAGGTCCGTGAGCAATGGGGCCCGGTACGGGAAGAGGATTTGATTATCCCAGGGTGCCTGCTGGGCAATATTTTCGTCAGTATACAGCCTGCCCGTGGATACAATCAGGATGAAAAGGCCATTTATCACTCACCCGATCTGCCACCCACCTACCGTTACCTGGCCTATTACTGCTGGGTAAATGAAGTGTTCATGGCAGATGCTCTCATTCATTGCGGTAAACATGGCAATCTGGAATGGTTACCTGGTAAGAGCGTTGCGCTGGGTAAAGAAAGTTGTTTCCCCGCTGTCATTTTAAAGCCTATCCCGCATTTTTATCCGTTCATTGTAAACGATCCGGGCGAAGGTACACAGGCCAAGCGTCGTACACACGCTATCATCATCGATCACCTGATTCCTCCTATGACCAGGGCGGAAAATTATGGTACGCTCACCAGGCTGGAGCATCTGATCGATGAATATTATGAGGCTTATAGTATCGACCCGAAGCGTACTGCGGTTATCCGCGCTCAGATTACCCAACTCGTAAAAGAGGCGAACCTGGAAACTGACCTGCAGACGAATGTCTCCGACATCGACACCTTACTTCTCAAGCTGGATGGTTATCTCTGTGAACTCAAAGAAGCGCAGATCCGCGATGGCCTGCACATTCTGGGTAAAGCGCCGGAACAGGAACAGCTCACGGACCTGCTCATTGCTTTACACCGCGTACCTGTTGCCGGACAGAAAGGGATCACGCAGGTGCCTGCTGAAGAGCTGAACCTGCCGTTCGATCCGTTAGCCTGTGATTACGAAACACCTTTTAGCAGCGAACTTCCCCTGTTCAGTCAATGTCGTAATAACGGGGATGCAGTAGCCGTACTGGAGGATCTTGTCAAAGACATCCTGAATGGAGCGGAAATGGACCTGCCGGTCACATATGCCTATTGTCAGGATATTCTCAAACATACATTACCAAAGATCCAACGTACAACCGCGGAAATTTCGAACCTTCTCCATGGTTTAGATGCAGGTTATGTTCCAAGCGGTAGTTCTGGTGCCCCTACCCGGGGTAGAATGGATGTGCTGCCTACAGGGAGGAATTTTTATTCAGTGGATGTACGTGCCATACCAACACAGGCAGCTTACAGTCTTGGTGTAAAAAGTGCTAACCTGATCATCAATCGTTACCTGCAGGAGCAGGGAGACTATCCTGAATCAATTGGTTTATCGGTATGGGGAACCAGTACAATGCGTACCGGGGGAGATGACATTGCGCAGGCATTGGCATTAATGGGTGTACAACCTTTGTGGCAGGCTGCCAATAGGAGAGTGGCTGATTTCGAGATCATTCCCCTGATTCAGTTACGACGCCCCCGGGTCGACGTAATGCTCCGGATCTCCGGGTTCTTCCGCGATGCCTTCCCCGATGTGATCTCTTTGCTGAATGCAGTTGTAGAAAAGGTCGCATCACTGGATGAACCTCCGGCGCAGAATCCTATCCGGAAGCGATATCTGGCAGAAAAGGCAGAATGGATCAGCAAAGGATTGGATGAGGCGAAAGCACATAGAAGATCTCTCTTCAGGGTGTTCGGCTCAAAGCCCGGTGCTTATGGTGCCGGCTTACAGGCCGTGATAGATGAGAAGAACTGGCAGACCCGCGAAGATCTTGCTAAAATATATATCAACTGGAGCGGATATGCATATGGTGCAGACCGTACGGGTGAATCAGCACATGAAGTATTTGAACGGCGTTTATCCGATTTGCAGATTGTCATGCATAACCAGGATAACAGGGAACATGATATCCTGGACTCGGATGACTATTACCAGTTCCAGGGTGGACTAGCAAACGCTGTGAGAACTGTCAGAGGCGAACAGCCGTCTATATATTTCGGGGACCATGCGCGCCCTGAGACGCCGCGTATCAAGACCTTAAAAGAGGAATTGTTAAAGGTATACCGGTCAAGAGTAGTGAATCCGAAATGGATAGCGGGCGTGAAGCGGCATGGTTATAAAGGAGCGTTTGAAATGGCGGCTACAATGGACTACCTCTTTGCATACGATGCAACGACCAATATGGTGGATGACTTCATGTACGAAGGGATTACCCAGGAGTACCTGTTCAACGAAGAGAATCGTCAGTTCATTGAACAGGCAAATCCCTGGGCATTAAAAGATATGACGGAGCGCATGCTGGAAGCTATTCAGCGCGGTATGTGGCAGTCGCCAAAGCCCGCAACGCTGGAGAAACTGCAAAGCATGTTCGTAGATATGGAGTAACTCATTCAGGCTGTTTCTTTCTTTTGTAAAGGAACAGCTGCCATTTTTCTTCTGCCACCCCGGCTTTGTCCATTTCTGCTCTGGCAAGAATAAAGAACAGATCGGAGAGGCGGTTGATATAAGCTGGAATATAATCTTCGATCATATCTACCTTCATAAGGGATACGAGTCTTCTTTCTCCTCTTCTCAACTGAGTTCTGACTACATGACACAAGGCGGAGATTTCATTTCCACCTGGTAATAAGAAGTAATCTGACTTTGATGTCATGGCTGCTTCCAGTTCATCGATCCATTCCTCACAAAATGACGCGCCATCTGTTGGTTTCGGATTCGGGTTTTCCTTTTTACAATCAGAAGGACGGGCCAGGTGAGACATCATATCCATCATGTCTTTCTGGATTTTGTGCAGGCGGGGTTGCCATGGGTGTTCTGGCCCCAGTTTTGCTCTGAGCAGACCAATGGTAGAATTTACTTCGTCCAGTGTACCATAGCTTTCGACTCTTACATCGTCCTTATCGACACGACTTCCGCCGAACAAAGCAGTTGTTCCCCGATCTCCTTTTTTTGTGTAGATTTTCATAATAAGTTGAATGTATAAATTCCTCCGTAGGTAATTTTCTCTGACATGATTTCATGCAGGAGTTTATTTTCCAGCAGATGTCTTGCTGCACGAATGATCCCTGCGTGTGTGATGATAGCTATTTTATTATATGATGGCAGTTCCGATAAAAATGCCCGTAATCTATTTACTAAATCCAGCAAAGACTCGCCTCCTGGTGGACCTGACAGCATGTAATGCTCTCCCCAATGATCCATCAATGTCCTGTCAATCTCATCCCATTTCATTCCTTCCCATTCGCCGAAGTTTAATTCTTTTAACCGGGCATCTACGATATAGTTCTCAGAAAGCCGTGCTGCCAACAACTGGCATCTTTGCAATGGGCTGGTATATATTATGTCAGTTCGAGGTAAACCCGCAACGATCTGATCGTGTACAGCCTCGTATCCTTCCATCAAAGGCACGTCCAGTTGCCCATAACAAGTACCTGCCGCTACCGCTGTCTGCACATGTCTTATAAAGTATAATTCCATATTGCCAGTAAACACAGGTAAAAGATCAGTTCATTCACTTGTTGTGCAGCACCTAAGCAATCTCCCGTATATCCATCTATCCATTTCTGAAAATACCAACCTAAATACAGCGTCACACTTGCACAGGGTATCGCGCTGATCCATGCTGCTTCTACTCCTAGTATGGCCAGCGGTACAAAGCCAATGATCATAGCAAACACCAACGCTCCAGTACTCACCGGGCTATTCACTGTACCGATCTTACTGGTACCATCCAGTCTTGCATACGCAAGGAAGCGCATCAGAAACAGGGGAGTTACCCGGCTAATCGTATGTCCACATACGTAGATCAGGAAGAACTGGTCAGGCAGTAACATGCCCAGCTTTACGAGTACAAAGATCTTCAATCCTATGCTACACACCAGCGCCATCACCCCATAGGCCCCTGTGCGGGGATCCTTCATGATCTCCATTATCTTTTCTTTGGTCCATCCACCTCCGAATCCATCAGCTACATCTGCCAGGCCATCTTCATGAAAGCCACCTGTCATCAGCAAGGTGGCGACAATCGAGAGTACCACTGCCACATATGGATCTTTGAATAGCAAATGTCCAAGATAATACACCGCCGCCCCTGTCGCACCTACCAGTATCCCAATTAACGGAAGGTATCTGGCAGCATGATGTAAAGGTACTTGAATGTTATGCCCCGCCGGCAGACGGGTGAAAAACATCAATGCGGCCCTGAAGTACAGGATCTCTCTTTTGATCATGTTAGTCTTTATTTGAAACACCCGCTGACGCAAAGCTGGCCATTTCATTCAGGAAGGCTACCGCTGACTGTACCAAAGGGTATGCTACAGCTGCACCGGTACCTTCTCCTAAACGCATGCCCAGTTGCAATAACGGATCTGCTTTTAAGTATGCCAATAATTGCTGATGTCCCTGTTCGTTAGATTGATGAGCAAATACACAATAATCTACCACAGCAGGATGTAAAGCCGCTGCTACCAGCAGTGCCGATGTGGTGATGAATCCATCGACCAGTATTACCATTTTCAATTCAGCAGCTTTCATCATAGCGCCGCAGATCATGGCTACTTCAAAACCACCAAACGTCCTTAAGATCTCTAAAGGCGATTTGTCTGCCGGCGCTTGCGTACGCAGGGCTTCACTGAGAATCGTTTTCTTTCTCTCCAGTCCTTTATCATCCAGTCCGGTCCCTCTGCCTATGCATTGTTCCAACGGTAAATTACACAAAATGCTCATTAACAATGCTGCAGAAGAAGTATTGCCGATACCCATTTCTCCAAAACCGATCACATTACAGCCGTCTTTATGTAATTGTTCTACCAGCGTTGCTGCACGACTGATGGCAGTATTGCAATCTGCTGCACTCATGGCTGGTGCGTGCAGGTAACTCTGCGTACCTGGGGCGACCTTCAGATCAATGAGGTCAGGATGTGGGGCAAAGGTATAATTCACGCCGGCATCTACGACTCTGATTGCTATCTGGTGCTGACGGGCAAACACATTGATGCCCGCTCCGCCCTGCAGGAAGTTGTAAACCATCTGCCAGGTTACCTCCTGCGGATAAGGGCTTACACCTTCTTTTGCGATACCGTGGTCACCTGCAAAAACAACGATGGTAGGTTTTGTTAATACTGGCGAGAGCGTATTTTGAATTTTACCGATCTGTAAAGCTATTTTTTCCAGTTTACCGAGTGCTCCTAATGGTTTTGTTTTTAAGTTTATCTTTTCAGTCAATGCAGCCTCAAGGCTGTTATCCAGTGGTGTGATGTTAAAACCCGTCATGTCTTTTTAATTATAATGGGAAGGGCTGCTACCCTCCAGCCTGGCGGCTTTATTAGTAAATGGAGCTGGCGCTCCGGTTATTTTTATTTAATGGTAACTGGCAGTCCTGAAATCATCAGTGTTGCCTTATCCGCTTTTTGTGCGATATACTGATTCATCCATCCCTGCAGGTCTACAAACTTCCTACCCATCTCAGTATCCGCATGCACGCCCATTCCTATTTCATTCGAAATAATGATAAGGTTGAACTCCTGCGCCGCAAACAGGTCAAACTCAGCCTTCGCCTCTTTCAGCGCCATATCTATATTATAATGGGCATCCGTGAAGAAATTGGTCAACCACAACGTCACGCAATCAAATACCACTGTTCTGTTGGGTAATGACAACTTACTCACCTCTTTTTCTTCTTCAATATTTTCCCACTGATGATCCCGTTCTTGTTTATGCAGAGCAATCCTTGCCTGGTGTTCGGTATCCCAGATGCGGCTGGTAGCAAGGTAAACAGGGTTTGGTGACAGTTGCGAGGCTGTCTGCATGGCAAACTTTGTTTTGCCGGACCTTTGTCCGCCTGAAATGTAATGGATCATCTTTTATAAGTTTAAATAAGTAGCACCAATTATCTTTGCCAGTTCAGCTGCCCGGCCCAGTTTCACAAAACCGGTTTCAATATTCACCACCGTCGTCGTATGCAGGCTCCTGAGATGCTGCCTGAAATAACTGGCAGCTTCCTGCAAACTTCCGCCTGTATTGACCTTTCCATCCGTAAAGATGTAGAGTTGTGTCTTGTCAGATGGCTGCATTTGCTGTATTAGCTGTAACCCTGCCTTCAGATTTGTTTTGCCACCTGAAGATAACCGGCTGATGCTTTGAATAAATTTGCCCGTGTCCGTTGTATAATGCGAAACCAGTTGTGCATCACCCTGAGCAAGGGCTATAGCCCCGTAGCGAAGGCGCCGGTGCTGATGTTGTGTAATGGTTTCGGTTATGATGCCTTTTATATAAGCAATCTGCCGGTCTTTGATCATACTACCGCTGCTGTCAATTAAAAACAGCAATGACAGGCTCGCTTTTGATGCCTTTCGCTGGTATTTAATGTCAGTACTGCCTGTCATTAAGTGATTTGTCACAGTGCCGAGCAGATCACGTGTCTGGTAGTTATTGCCACTGACAGGTGTCGTTTTTACTGGTAACGGCAGGCCTTTTTTACGGTTATTGGCTCCGCCGGTCTTTAATTGCAACTTCTTCTCAGTCCCTGCGGTCTGTACCAGATAATTTTCTAAATGCGATTCACCTTTTTCGGCTCCCCCTCCTTATCACCTGCGCCGGAAGGCTTGCTCTCCCGGGAAGAAGGCTGTGAACCAGGTGTTTGCTTTGATCGGTGTGACAGTACAAATGCCTGTATAGCATCCACATCAGCCGTTGTCACCCTGGCTTGTCCGTGATATGCTGCATGTGCCCTGGCTGCTTTCATTAATAATATATCTGCACGCATGCCTTCCACCTGATGCTGTATGCACAATTCACTGACCACCTCATAAATATCGGGTAGGATCTTCACCGAAGCCAGCATTGTTCTTGCCGCAACAATCCTTGCCGACAGTAATGCTTCTTCATCCCTGAAGTGTTTCGCAAATGCCGCTGCATCCGTATCAAATGCCACTCTTCGCTGCACGATCTCCATACGCAATGCTTTATCTGTTGGTGTACTAATGTGCACACTCAATCCGAATCTATCCAACAGCTGCGGACGCAGATTGCCTTCTTCAGGGTTCATAGTTCCAACCAGGCAGAACCTGCTTTCCATCCATTGGGAAACGGTATCGCGTTCCAGGTAATATCCCCCTGTAGCAGCAGCATCCAGTAATACATCCATGAGGTAGTCGCTGAGCAGGTTCACTTCATCTATATAAAGTACACCATGATGGGCTGCGGCCAGCAAACCGGGTTGTATTTCCAGCCGCTTTTCATTCAGGAGTACGTCCAGTTTCACTGTGCCTAATACACGATCTTCAGTAGCGCCGATCGGTAGGTTTACAAAAGGAATGTCCTGCAGCAGATGACTCAGGCCTCTTACCGTCGTTGTTTTTCCCGTGCCCTTGTCGCCCAGTGCCAGTACTCCACCTAATCCCGGATCGATCATACACAGCGTCAGCGCCAGTTTAAAATCTTCCTGTCCGCAGATAGCGGTAAACGGATACGTGATCATACAAAACAATTATATATCCACACACAGCCTACTCCGATTGAAAATAGGCCAACAATAGCATTCATAGATTTAAATGCTACCTGATTTCTTTCTATAAAACGCGATACAGAAAATGCCAGCACACAACTATACGTGGTCATGGCAATGACAATCCCCAGACTCTGTAATACAATAATCCACATGGCTGTTCCTGCATCCTCTGCGGCCAGTATCAGGGCAATCGCACAGGCACCTCCTGTACCGGCTAATCCATGCAGCATCCCTACCCAAAAACTACGGCTCAGGGGATTCATGGCGATTTCCTGTCCCTGCTTTCCATGGATGTGCAAGGCATTCGTCAGATGTTCGTGTTCCGCAAATTCCTTGTGAGTTGCCATGAGCTTTTTCAACTGATGGTTTCTGCGGATTGCAGATATCCCCAGCCAGATCATGACAGGGCCGACCGCCATTTCTGCATAAGCAGAGATATTTACTGGTAAAGCTGATTTCAGTAATAAGGCAAAACAGCTGAACAGGATCAGGGAAACTGAATGTCCTAACGCCCACTGCGAAGAACGCCAGATGAGTCTGCGCAGGTTTAACCTGTTGTTTGCCTTTTCAGATGCCAGGACAGATACAGCCGCCATATGATCCGGTTCAAAAGAATGTTGCACACCTAATAAAACAGAATCCGTAAATAAAAATCCAATCATATTATATTATCATTCGCATCAATCAATAATATTTCCAAACTTACAGCCGGTATAATTGCTTTACATATAGCATAACACCGGTCCCTTAACTCGCTGTAAAATGGTTCCCCGGCATTAAAAGGAAACAACTCTGTCAGTCTCCTTGCCATGTTCAACGCCAGTATCGGTTGACACTGTTCTTCTGTATACCCACAACTCCTGGCCATTTCATAAATGAATTGCTTATCCCAGCTCGACTTACCGCTATGGGTATCCAACTCACCCTGTGCCAGTTTACATGCTTTCCCCAACATAATTCCCATCTTTACCTGCCGTAAGGGAGTCGTCTTAATTTTGTCCAGTGTTTCGCCAATCCAATTGCCATACTGTACAAAAGCAAACTCCGGCAGGTGGGCAAACCGTTTCCGCAATATCGTCTCAGATCGTCCGCCTGAATTGATCACCACCGTATCGCAACCATTGGCGATAGATACATCAATGCCCTGAGTAATACTGGCAATATAGGCAGCAGCACTGAATGGCTTTACTATTCCGGTTGTGCCTAAAATTGAAATACCTCCCAGAATCCCAATTCGTGCATTCAATGTCTTCTTCGCAATTTCTTCCCCGTTCACTACAAAGACCTTTACATCCACTCCCTGTGAAAGCTGATACTGGTGCCGGACAAAGTTTACTGCATCCTGCATCATCTTCCGTGGCACAGGGTTAATAGCGGGCTCACCGACGCCAATAGCCAGCCCTGGTAGTGTAACCACACCTACTCCTTCGCCTCTTAAGAAAACAACCTCGTTCCCCGTATTCAGCGAAACGGTGCTGCCGATAGTGGCTCCATGTGTAGCATCCGGATCATCACCGCCATCCTTAATGGTTGTACAGGTTGCATTTACCTGATTAAAAGAACAGGTGACCTTAAATAATACTTTTTGACCCAGCGGCAATGTGATCTCTATCTCTTCAACCGGCCGTTGCGTCAGCAGTGCCGTCAGTGCCGCCTTTGTGCAGGCTGTAGCACACGCTCCGGTGGTATATCCGGTTCTCAGTGACATACCACGTAGTCCTTTAAATGATTCAATAAATTATGCTCATTCACGGACACAAATTCAGCCGGCATGGCAGGTCTTGAAATAATGAAAATAGGAATACCTGCCAGCAGCGCTTCCCGGATCTTGACGGATAACAGACCGAATTCACCACTTTCTTTTGTCAGTATACCTGAAATGCCATGTGTGGCTATCAGGGCCGCTTCGTTGCCCGGCATCCCGCTGATCAGCTGTTCCGCAGGAAAGCCAGCTGCCAGTGCCTGTTCCATTGAACTCTCCCTGGGCAGGATCCTGAAAATGGTTTCGTGCTTTATCCAGTAGCTATTGAGTAAAGGGATGGTTTGTACACCGGTTAAGGCCAGTAACCTCTTTACCGGATGCTGGGATAAGTATGCTAATGCGGTATCATAATTATCAAAATAATGTACGAGCGGATGTGCTGTACGTACCGGGTATTCTCTTTCAAACCGCAATACAGGTAAGCCGGCATCTGCAATCGTCTGATGTAAAATGGTTGCAAACGGATGGCTGGCATGTACGATTACTTTGATTTGATGTGATGTACAGAACGCTTTCAATGCAGCCGCTGTCAATGCACCAGATCTATACGTACCATAAGTCTGCGATGGTATTTCAACTTCCGATTTAGTGGAATAACAATAGGGTAGGCCTGCCTCTTCCAGCAGTACCATTGCTTTTCTTCCCTCCGTTGTTCCTCCAAATAAGAGTATCATAATATATTAATTTATACCCTGATCGCTTTTCCGGTTCTAAACGTATGCTTCCATTCGGGACTGTATAAATGCGATCTGTTCTTCCTCGCTCCAATTGCATCCCCCACAATTACCAGCGTTGTCAGTGTCAGTTTATTATCCCGGATAATCTGCGCCAGGTCTTTCAGCTGACCGGTAAACACCGCCTCGTCTTTCCACGTGACCCTGTACAGTACAGCCACTGGTGTGTCTGGTGCGTAATGTTCCAGCAATTGTGCCTGCACTGACTTCGCGATGGTCGCGCTTAAAAAGATACACATGGTCGCCTTGTGTTTCGCCATTTCGTTCAGCTTCTCGTGCTCCGGCAATGGCGTCTTGCCAGCCCCACGTGTGAGAATAATACTCTGCACCACTTCCGGAATCGTAAACTCCGACTTCAGGTAGGCGGCCGCTGCCTGGAACGATGAGATGCCTGGCACAATAGAATAGTCCATTCCCTTCTCGTCAAAGATGGTCATCTGCTCCTGTATAGCTCCATATATAGATGGATCGCCGGATTGCAACCGCACAATGAGATGCCCCCTGGCATAATGTTCCTCCATCAGCAGAATCTGATCTTCCAGCGTCATACTCGCGGAGTTACGCACCACAGCACCTGCTTTCGCATAGTGTGTCAGCTCCTCCGGTACCAGGCTACCCGCATAGAGGATCAGGTCTGCTGCTTCCAGCAACTGCTTTCCTTTAATGCTGATTAACTCCGCGTCTCCCGGTCCTGCACCTACGATCACCACCTCTGCACTACGTACCGCCATCTTATCAATCGCAACCGCCAATGTATGTTTCTTACCAGAGCGAACTGTGATCTTTTGTTTCTCCAGCAATAAGCTGGTATTCCCGGCCAGCAGCATGGCAGATGCCTCAGATACACTATGTACACCTAATTTAGATCGCACAACTTCTGATCCGTTGGGCACCGTCTGCGTATTTAATTCTGCTGCTGTAAAGGTAACCAGCGGAACACGCAGCGCTGCCGCCAGATCGATAAATGCAGTTTCGTCTGCTTTAATATCAATAGACCCAATGGCTTTCAGCGCCGCTACTGCCAGGCCATGTGCCTGGAACTGCTCACGGAATGATTGTTCCAGCAGGTCACTTTCAATATCTCTTGAACATCCCATCCCGATATTCAATACCGGTGCATGATAATGTAATACCGGTATGGGGGCCTCATATATCTTATATGTCACTGCAATCAGTAGTGCATACTTTGAAAAGTCAATTTCCTCATAAGCGTAATAGATGTCAGCAAAGCCTGGCTTCGTTCTTTCCAGGTATTGCGTACCCTTATCCTTGAGATCTAATAAAATAGCTGTTGGCTGATTATTAACAAACAAAGAGATCAACGTATTATTAACGTCTGTCTTCCAGTTAAACCGGGTTGCCAGTGTATCTAATGCCCACAACTGTTGCAGATCGCTGCTGGTGGTAATGACAGCATGGCCTGCCGTAGCTCTCGCCAGTTTTGTAGCCAGTGCATTCGCACCACCTTCATGACCAGATAATACTGATTGTACAAATTGCCCGTGATCATCCAGATTAATCACTGCAGGGTCGCTATGCTTATCCTGTAAGTAAGGAGCAATACTCCTGACGCAAATTCCTAATGCACCTATAAATACGAAGGTGTCAAACTTTGTATAATTGTCCTGCAGGAAATGTGCAATACTTTGGATGTGCGTTGCCTGCTCATGTACGCGCGTACTTACCACTACAGCGTGAGGAAACTCCTGCCTGATGCGCAAGCCCAATTCCACGCCCCTGTCTGTACTGGCTATAATCGCTGTTTTATTCATGTTTATATTTTTTCTGCCGTCAGGACAGTTATTGGATTATGTTCATCTATTGTTATGTCTACAGGCGTATGCATACGATATCCCAATGCAGCTACGCCGTATTCAAATTGCTCCCTGCTTTCGGGTTTCACCGCATTCATGACGATACGTCCGCAATGTCTTAAGCAGGCATCTATTCGCAGGATCAATTCCTGTAGCCTGTTTCCGTGCCCACCAATAAAGACAGCATCGGGCAGGGGGTAAGCTGACAGCTCCTGCTCAAATATGTCGCCTATTACTTTAGTGATACCGGGTACCCCAAACCTGCAGGCATTTATATCCAGTATGGTATCGCACAGTGCTCTTTTCTCAAATGCGATTACCTGCAATGCCGGAAAGTTGTTCTTTGCTTCGATCGCAACAGATCCGGTGCAGAAACCAATATCCCAGAATACCTCCCGTTGGAACAGGTCTAATTGCGTCAGACTGAGTAACCGTACAGGCATCTTAGTGATCATATTAGGCCTGTTGGGCAAACCTTCAAAAAACATATCTGGTATACCCAAAAACTTTTGCCGTGGTATATTCTCAACCAGCAGTACGCAATTTAATGGATGAAATAACCCCTCCTTAGCGGCTGATAATGAGAGTTTTCTGATTTTCTCATCCACTCCCTCCAATGCCTCGCCTACGATCATTGTATAGTTGTCATACCCATATTTCAATAGCCTTTCTGCGATTGCAGCTGGTGTCTTTGTTCCATCCGTCAATACACCTATGAGCTTCTCTCTTTTGATCAGTGCTGTATCTAACTCATTCCATCCTCGTCCATGCACAGAGGTATTGTATAATCCTGCATATGCAATATTGCTCCGATGGCATAGCAACTGCAAACTATTAAAATAGGGGAATACCTGCATTCCAGCCTCCGGATCATACTTGCGGATACTATTTGCAAACCCATAAAATAACGGATCGCCCGAAGCAAAAATCACTATGCTATTATCCAGTTGCTGATATTGCCGTATCAATGCTGGAATGTCTCCCGTAATATCAATCCATTTATATCCTGCAGGTAGATGGTGTCGGACCCTTTGGTGATGTCGCTTACCTCCTGAAAAATATTGATGTTGTGTTAATAAGGATTTCGCTTCATCTGGTAAGATGAAATGTTCATGATCTGATATCCCTATAACTACATATTTACTCATAAGTAAATGCTGCGTTTACAATACTCGCCGCCACATTACTGCCGCCCTTACGCCCTTTGATGATCACGTAGGGAATCTGCTTCATTGCCTGTAATTTCAATTTAGACTCTACTACGTTTACAAAGCCTACCGGTGCGCCAATGATCCCTGCGGGTTTAAAATCCACATTATCCAGTTGATCACACAATTCAAATAATGCGGTCGGCGCATTTCCCACTACAAATAACGCCCCCGGATGCTTCTCTATCGCCAGTCTCATTCCTGCCTGGCTCCTCGTTAATCCCTCCCTGGCCGCAAGTTCCGATACTCCTTCTGCATTCAGGTAGCAATGCACCTGTGACTGGTATTTCTCTAAGAAAGATTTGCTAATCCCCGACTGTACCATCGTCACATCTGTTACGATCGTACCTCCCTGGTGCAGGTAGGCCTGCCAGCGACTGATCGCGTTCTCATTAGAATGATACAGCTCTTCATATTCAAAATCAGCTGTCGTATGTATACATCTCATTACCGCCCACCTGTCAGCAGGGGACAGGTCGGTACGCTGCATCTGTGCTGATATTTGTCTGAAACTTTCATCCTGGATCTCCTGTCCGCTTTGCGGCTTTCTGTCCAGGTACCCGCGCGGAGTCACGAGGAAGTTTTTAAACTGGTAAGTTTGAGAATTCCCTATCATGACCAATGAAAACATATCTACTGCTTCTACCGGAAGTTCTTTTAGTGTCGTTATCAGGATCTGCTCTTCCGGACGGGTTACCTGTCTGATAACTGCCACCGGTGTATCAGGAGAGCGATGTTCAAGGAAGATCTCCCTGAAGCGTTCCAGTTGCCAGAAACGTTTCTTACTTCTTGGATTATATAACGATGTTACGAAGTCCCCAAATGCAGCCGCTTTAATACGCTGCTCGATTGTAGTCCAGGGGGTCATCAGATCGGAAAGTGAAATACAACAGAAGTCATGGCCCAGTGGTGCACCTAATTTTCCCGCCGCAGCAATAAATGCGCTGATCCCCGGAACGGCCTGCAGTTCAATTTCCTTTTCAGGATGCCTGCTGGCGTATTGGTACACGAGTGATGCCATCGCGTAGATACCGGCATCACCAGAGCTAATTACGACTACATGTTTACCGGGAGCGCAGCTGTTAACTGCCAGTACAGCACGGGCTTCTTCTTCTGTCAGGTCTTTGCCGATGCATTCGCAGGCAGGTTTCAGCAAATGACTGATAAACTGGAAATAGTAGCTATATCCAATTACAATATCTGCATCCGCCAATACCTGTTGCGCGATGGGTAATATATAATCAGCACCGCCGGGACCTATGCCCACTACACTTAATCTCATAGTAATTTTTTAGGTGAAACCACAGTTACAATCTCTTCAATATAATCAGCGAAAAATAAGGTAACTCCCTGTTCCTGATGGCTTCTATATCCGTTGTAATAAACTGATCCGGTGTTCCCAACCGCTCACAATACATCATCCGCAACGCTTTATTATGCAGGACCGGCAGTAGTGTTTTGATGACACTTCTCACTTTAATCAATACCACGGTATCAAATGAATCCAGCAAATGCTCCAGCTGTCGCGCATTCTCCATTCTTGGCAAGATCGCAATTCTCTCGTTCAATACCCCCAGTGGAAAATGATGTGCAGCTGCCCCGTTCAGGAATGAAGGCACTCCGGCAATCACCTCTACATCCAGTTTATATTGCTGAATATGTTCCATCAGGTAGGCAAACGTGCTATAAAATGAAATATCTCCCTCACTCACAAACGCCACCTGCAATCCCATTTGATAATCTTCCCACATTTGCAAAAACGTGTTCGCATACGTAGCCGCCACCTCACGTCTATCATCACTCATCTTCAGGAACATTCCCCTAAGCTTATGCTCATCCAGCTGATGATACTGCAGGATACCCAGCGAATAACTGCTGGTGGTTCCATCCTCCAGCAAAGAGCCGGGATAATATATCCTGTCTGCTGCCTGCAATACCTGCAGCCCCTTTACGGTTATCAGTAAAGGATCGCCGGGCCCAAGTGATACGCCATATATTTTACCTTGCTTTGCCATAACTCAGCTTACCAGATCTTTTTAAAATTGGTAAATACAACTATCCATTCTTCACCTTCAGTTGACTTACACTGCTCAAATCCCCAGTATTTTTTTTACCTTCTTTATAACTTTACTGCCTCCCTCAATCTTTTCATCCTCCTCGAACAGGATACCTTTCACTGACAGGTGATGTCCGACCTGCTCTTTTCCAACTTCCTGCTCAAATCCTATAATCTGCGTTCTATATTTACACAACTGGCAATTCATCTCCGGTCTGCCGGTTTCCACCTCTTTAATCCGCTCATCAATCGTTTCCAGCAGCAACTCATCGCACTCAAATCCCGGCGTATACAATATTTCTTTATCTGTCTGTGCCCTATACTCATCCAGTTGCCCGTAAATCTTTTTCAGTAACACACCTGTAAACAGAAACACAGGTACTGCTATTACCCGTCTGAACGGTAGCAAATTCACCAACGGTAATGCCTCCTGCAGCAATGGCTTCGTGACGCCGATATATGCTGTCGTCGCAAATCCAAATCCCATTCCTTCCCACAACATCCGCGTCATCTTTGCCACATCTGCATTCGCATCCGGGTCAGAGGTACCTCTTCCTACTACCAGCAAACAGGTATCCGACAGATCTCCTGTTGCTCCTGCCTCTACAATCAGCTTCCGGGCCAGTTTCAATATCGAAGGCGTAATCCCGATATGTCTCCCCAGTCGAATGGTCAGTCCTTCATACTGACTTTGCAGCGTATTCATTTCATAAGGAATGTCATTCTTCGCATGTGCGCCGGCAAACAATATCGCAGGAATAGCAAGGATTTCCCGGACACCAGCCAGGTACATCCGCTCTACTGCCGCTGCATATACGGGATGGGAAAATTCCAGGAACCCGTAATCTACCATATAGTCCGGATACCGCTCTTTCAACAACGCCACCAGTTCCTTAAAACCACGTACCCCTTCCGGGTCCCTGCTGCCATGTCCGCATATTAATATTCCTTTCATAATAATGCCAGAGGATTTGGATATTTGAATGTATACTGCAAACGACGCTTGATCTTATCAGAATTGATGATCTTGAAGCATAATGGCTTGCCTTCCGCAAAGGTGGGTACTTCGAGTCCTGCTTTCTGTGCTGCCAGCGTATAGTAAACCTTGCGTGTAGGATGTTCGTCTGCTGCGGCATGGAAAATATCCTCCCAGACAGCTTGTTCTATCAGCGCACTAATCAGTCCTATACAATCATCCTGGTGAATGACATTGATAGGAGCATCTCCATTCTCGACATCCTTTTTACCTGCCAGGAAACGTGCCGGCATCCGGTCATAACCGATCAAACCGCCTAATCTGAGGATGGTAGTTGTAAATTTCGTTTGTGCCAGCAGTAGGTTCTCTGCCTGTATTAGCGCCTGCCCACTTCCTTTTGTAGGCGGCATGACGTCCTTCTCAGTTATCTCCCGGTTCAGGTCAGGATATACGGAAGTAGAGCTGATAAACAATACATGCTGCACTTTACTTGCTTCAATTGCCTTTATCAGCAATGCAATCTGGGCAGGGTGGTAGCTATTTATATCCGGCCTGCGGCTGGGAGGAAAGTTGATAATCAGGATATCACTATCCAGGAATCCCTGTATATCATCGCAGTCGATCGCCTGGTTCGTAATGGTCACCCGGTAGGGGAGTATCCCTCGTTCGAACAGGGCCGCCAGTTTCTCTTCACTGGTCACAGAACCCTTCACCCGGTACCCCTGTTGAACAAAAAGCCCGGCTAATGGTAAGCCGAGCCAGCCACAGCCTAATATGCTGATGGAGCGATCCTTTGTATACTCATTCTGTTCCATGGCTTGCTTTGCTATATTTGTGCCTCAAATATAAATCAGCATACAATGCAATGATGATACTTATGAAAATTATTCCCACAATATTGTTTTGTGTATCGCTCAGTTCCAGCGATGCATTCCATGTACTGAGGAGTTTGTAGATCGGAATGGCAAAACACATGATTGTGATCAGTACATTTAATTTGAACCGGTGACTCTGGATCTTTTGCTGATCAAATGTCCTGAGCAGCTTGCTCAGTAGCATGGAATCGCAGGTGCCCGTAAGGATCAGTCCCAGCGAGAACACCACGCCACCCAGGATAGCGTAGATCCATTGGTTCGATACAGCTACTGCATATCCAAAAGCCGCAATTTGCGAAGAAGTGTCGAAGATAAATCCGAAGATAATACCTGTAAGTACTACTGTAAAAGGATTCAGACTTTTTTCAAAGGATCTTGGAAGTAGTCTTTTCCGAATCCCTGTCATTTGTACCTGCCCTCTGCTCAAAAAGATCAGGTTTGATATACCCATAAAGAACAGCATCAGGGAAGCCGTCCACTCTACTACAATATCCAGCAATGGGGGAATATTAAAATTGTTCTTTAGTATACAAAGGAACAACGCGATGGCAGTCACCATGATGCCGTGACCAAATGTGAAAAGGGTTCCGACCCACCGGCTCCAGGTACTTTTGTTCATGTGAAGACGGTAGGTGTAACCATCAATCACCGTGATGTGATCCGGGTCCAGCCCATGGCGAAGACCGAGGACGGCCAATACGATAAATCCTGAAATATCGGTTCCCATAATTTGTTTGTTCTTCTGTATGAAAAAAGCCTTCCCGCTCCATATCATCCCCACAATGTCTCTCTCTTTGCAGGCGTCCTGCCTATCAAAAAAAGAGAGCATACCATTTGTCAAATGGTGTATACATGCTGCTGTAACGTAGCGTTAATCAGCTTTCGCTGCATTAAAAGTAACAGGTTGTAACTGCATGGCCTCTGCTTCGGGAAAGCAGAGCTGTGAGGGCAGTAATGTATTTTGTAAGAGATGTTGTGTTACAATATCGCGTGCCACCTCCGTGGTTACACCGCCATACCAGGCACCTTCCGGATGAATAAAAACAATTGGTCCATTCGTGCATTGGCCCATACATTTAGTACGTATAGTATGAATTTCATCATCCATACCATGTTGGGTGAGATGCGCCCTCAGCGCTAAGGTGTTTTCGTCAGCACCGCCTTTCGAACAGGTTCCGCCATTACAAATAAAAACCATCTTCTGAACTTTGGTCAGATCCTTAATAGCCATACGTTAAAACATTTAATACAGTTAATTACCCGTTAACGATTAAACAAGCAGACAGGTGAAAAAGCGGAAAGGACAAACACCACGCATGTTGTTTGCAATCCCTGTACTTTTTTCCCGAAAGCATTGGATAAGTAGTTATAGTTTTTGGCAGGTCTTCTGACTTGTTCCACTTTTAACGCCTTCCCGTTCCGGAATGAACAGTGGCTTTGCAGATGTTAAAAGCGATTGATGGAACTTACAGCAGCGGGAACTGTTCCGGATTTACACCGGATTCCCTTTTAATTTTAGCCACCAGGGAGGTGGATAAAAACCATAAACCGGGGTAAAAGTAGTAAATTAATTTAACATTGCTGTATCGGGGCTAATAATGTCACAGGCGGGTCCACACAATCAGTACAACTACAATGAACGTCACTGCGTGATTGATAAACATCACTTTCCGTAGTTCCCCGTGTTGAATTACCCGCTGCTGCCTGCCGATATAGGGTTTCTCCACCAGTACACCATGATACACATTGGGGCCGCCAAACCGGCAATTCAGGATACCTGCCAGCGCGGCTTCCGGATAGCCTGAATTTGGACTGGCATGCCGGTGCCCATATTTAAAGATATACTGCCATCCCCGCCGACTCCCGGCCACAATTACCATCAGGAATGCTGTAATACGAGCCGGTATAAAATTCGCCACATCATCCAGTCTCGCCGCAAACCGTCCATAATACAAATACCGCTCATTCTTGTAACCGATCATCGAATCCAGTGTATTGATCATCTTATACAACATCATCGCCGGCACACCCCCCACGGCATAAAAGCACAAAGGCGCTATTACCCCGTCACTCAGGTTCTCTGACAACGTCTCCAGCACCGCTACCCGGATCTGGTTTTCCTCCAGCTTCGAAGTATCCCTGCCAACGATCCAGGAGAGCCTCTTCCTGCCCGCTTCCAGGCCCTGTAGATATAATGTGTCATAAACGGCAGCACCTTCCTGTAATAGGCTCCTGTTAGCCAATCCGTAAAAGACAAAAACACTGTTGAATATATACCTGGCCCACATGGGTAATACTTCCTGCATGTAATAAAAGAATGCATACACACCCAGACATAACACCACGGTCATAATCGCTCCCTTCAATAAACGGTGACTTCCCTTATTCCACCTTTTTTCTCCCAGGGCGATCATATTTCCGAACAGCCGAACCGGATGGGGGAGCCATCTTGGATCGCCCAACAGCAAATCCAGCACATACCCAACCACCAGGGGAATCCAAATCATTTTGCCATCCATGCATTAATGCCTTTGATCAATAATGCGTTTTTATCCGGTGTCTGGGTCGCTACCCTGAAATGCTGTTCACCCAGGCTCTTAAAATTACTGGCATCTCTGATCAGTAAACCATGTTCTTCTATCAGGTATGCTTTTAATCCGGCAGCTGTACCTTTTGTCAGTTCGCACAGAAAGAAATTGGTTTTTGTCGGCATCACATTGACATGAATACTCAACGCGGCCATTAAAGCCGCTGTATCCTGTAATAACTCCCCGGGCTGGAATGTCAGTTGTTCCTTATGTGCAGTAATATACAAACCAGCTTCTATCGCCAGGGCATTGACTGACCATGGCATTTTGGAAGTAGTGATCTTCTCAATCGTTGCAGCATTACTCAATAAGTACCCCAGTCGTAAACCCGGTATTGCATAAGTCTTTGTGAGAGATTTTATAATAATTAAATTCGGAAGATCCTCCAGCGAAGCTACCAATGATGCTCTTTCCAGTGTAAAGTCTACATAAGCTTCATCAACCACAAACGTTACGTCGCCATTTTTCTGCAATAGTTGCCGCAGGAAATTTACTGTCAGTAAAGCTCCCGTTGGGTTATTAGGATTTCCTATGAACACCAGCTCCGTCCTGAAGGTGCTATCTTCTTTCAACTCGTTCCAGGGCAGGTAAGATATTGAAATGTCATTGATCCTGCAGGCATCCTCATACTCTGCAAATGCAGGAATCACAATCGTCGCCGTTTGTCGCCTCCACGCATGTGCTACCAGGTAAAATGCTTCCGTAGCGCCATTCGTCGCGAGTACACCCGCTGGTGTGATTCCGTGCCACTGCGCAAGGGCCTCCTGCAGACTCTTTGCGTTTGCTTCCGGATAGTTTTTTAATCTGAAAAGTTGCGTGCTCAGGTGTTGTACCAAACCAATGGAAAGTCCCTTGTAATAAACGTTCGAACTAAAGTCAGCAAGAATTTCCCGGGAATACAGATACCTGTCATCTCCATGACCTAATATCATTGTTCACTTTTTAATTGACTGTAAATGTAGGCAATATCAATATGTTCGCGCAAATGTGCTGCCAGTTTATTGTACTGCTCCTGTTTATATTTATTGTAATCGAAAGGCGCTGCCGCCGCCAGACTGAAGGGCGATAGCAGGTCGTCTATGACTACAGGGTTATCCAGAATTCCATGTATATAAGTGCCCCAGCAGCGATCGTTTAATAAATAACCGTCTACATGGCCGTGAGACATTGTATTGAGAGGCGTATTCACTATATGCAACGGGTCTTCCTGAACACTTGGCATTGTGATTCCCATATGAATCTCGTATCCCTCACAAACCGAAGCCATATTCTTATAGCGGAAACTGCATTGTTTTGTTGTTTTCTCTTCCGTCAGCACTGTCGTTACCGGTAGCAGGCCCAGCCCGGGCATAAAAGAAACAGTCCCTTCCACTCCCTTCGGATCTTCCACACGCTGTCCCATCATTTGATAGCCCCCGCAAATCCCAATCACAGTCTTCCCATTTTTAAACGCCTGCATGATGGCCGTTGCCACGCCATTGTTCTTAATATCTACAAGATCAGCAATTGTATTCTTACTGCCCGGTATGATCACAATATCTGCCTGCGCAATTTCAGCAGCATTATTACTGTAATATAAATGTACCCGTTCATCTTTTTCCAGCACTGTAAAATCTGTAAAATTAGACAACCGGTTCAGTAATACCACCACTATATTTACCTTTCCGCTGCCCGCCTGTTGTTGTTTACGTGCAAGCGCCACTGAGTCTTCTTCCTCTATATAGATATCTTTCCGGTAAGGAATGATACCCACGACAGGCACCCCGCAAAGTTCTTCCAGTAAAGTCTTCCCGCTTTCAAATAAGCGCGCATCCCCTCTGAATTTATTGACAATGATTCCTTTCAATAATGCTTTTTCTTCAGGAGGAAGAAGGGCAATTGTACCATACACACTCCCGAATATTCCGCCCTTGTCGATATCCGCAATCAGATACACATCAGCACCTGCATGCAGTGCCATCCTCATATTGGTAATGTCCCGGTGCTTCAGATTCAGCTCACTGATACTACCTGCACCTTCCATTACCACCGGGTTATACCGTGCCTGCAACCGGTCGAACGCTCCTTTGGCTGCATTGAACAACTCGAGCTTATTATTTCCCATGAAGTAGTCGTATGCTGACTGGCTCCCTACAGGCTTTCCCATCAGCACCACCTGGGAAGTTTTATCATTGGTAGGTTTCAGCAATACAGGATTCATATCTGCGCTGCAGGGCAACCCGCAGGCCTCCGCCTGCACTGCCTGCGCACGACCAATCTCCAGCCCGTCCGGTGTAACGAAGCTGTTGAGCGACATGTTCTGCGCTTTGAACGGCGCGGGTTGGTAACCATCCTCCCTGAAGATGCGGCAGAAACCGGTATTGATAAAACTTTTCCCTACGTCTGAAGCGGTGCCTACAAACATGATGGGTTTTAATTGCTGCATAGCGTTGGGCCTATAAGATAATTTTGCAAATGTACTATCTTTGGACAAATGAAGAAGCCTCAGTTTTTAATTGCAGCACCATCCAGCCATTCGGGCAAGACTACACTCACTTTAGGATTGTTGCACGCATTGCGTGAGCGGGGCATGCGGGTGCAATCCTTCAAATGTGGTCCTGATTACATAGATACCTTCCATCATAGCCAGGCTTCATGGCGGAGTGGTATCAACCTCGATACTTTTATGATGAGCGAAGCACATGTGAAAGAGATATACAGCTATTACAGCCATGATGCAGACGTTGCGATCGTGGAAGGTGTAATGGGCTTGTTCGACGGTGCTGTGAAAGCGGAGGGTAGCAGTGCTGCTGTTGCCATGCTGCTGGATATACCGGTGATACTGGTAGTGAATGCAAAATCAATGGCCTATTCTGTGGCACCGTTATTATACGGTTTAAAGCACTTCAACCCCGATCTGAAGATTGCTGGTGTGATCTTCAACTTCGTGAATACGGAGAGTCATTACCAGTTCCTGAAAGATGCCTGTGCAGATGTAGGGATTACCCCGCTGGGTTATATTCCCGTGAATGAAGAAATCAATATCCCTTCCAGGCATCTCGGTTTGATGATTTCCCCTGAAAATGATTATAAAGCCATTATCGCCCGGGCAGCGGCTCATATCAGTAAATCAGTCGATCTCGATCAGTTACTCGCAATGACGACTCAGGAAACGCCTGCATACAGGGATATATCCATACAGCCGTCCGGAAAATTAAAAATTAGTGTAGCCCGCGATCTCTCTTTTATTTTTACCTATGAAGAAAATTTTCGTGCACTGAAGCAACTCGGCAGCATTAATACCTTCAGTCCGGCAGATCTGTCCTCTTTGCCCGAGACGGATCTGCTCTACTTACCCGGCGGTTATCCTGAATTAAATCTATCTCTTTTAGAAGAGAATGTTTCAATGCGCAACGCTATCCGCGAATATTGTGCAAAGGGTGGTCGTGTAATAGCCGAATGTGGAGGTATGATGTACCTCGGAAAAGGGATCACCGATGCTGCCGGCCGGCGTTATGAAATGTGCGGCGTTCTTGATATCGAAACAAGTATGCAGAATAGTCGCCTTTCACTCGGTTACCGCAACGTACAATTTGGCAGTACCGTATTGAAAGGACACGAATTTCACTACTCACATGCTACAGAAAATACACCGGTTCCCACTATTGGCCAGGTAACGAATGCCCGTGGCAAGGCTGTAACAACACCCATTTATAAACAACAAAACGTGGTCGCTTCTTATATACATTTCTACTGGGGCGAAAACATTGAAATATTTTCATCACTATGGAACAGTTAAAACTCTTCATGATCCTGGCAGGATGCAAGCCTGCCGGCAGACATACTGAACAACATGACGTATTCTTCGGGATCGGTTCTTCCTTAAAAGAACTGGTACCCGCGCTGAAAGCCTTCTGGCCCGAAGCCAGGGGCAACCTGCACATTGACGGCTTCAGAGAAGTGACGTTGGTGGAAGATATGCAGGTACAGGTGATACCTCGTGAAGAAAAAGTAACAGGTGGTACACAACTCTACTTTATCAACCTCGGCGGGTACAAAGAAAATGAAATAGAAGAGTTTCATTACAAGCTTCTCTCTACCGGGAAGGAAAAAAATGAAGCATTAAAAAAAGCAAAGGCTACTGCATTTTTTAAGCATACCTCATTTCCCGGCGCTACCTCCCATATTGATGATAAGTATGGAGTAGATGTAGATGATTTTGCACTGATAGAAGAAATCCTTCCTGAAAATACCCGCGCAAAATATGCCCTGCAGTTATCACCCGCTGCCCCGGATGCAAAACCCGATCAGTTACACCTGGGATACTTCAGATTGGAACGCATTGTGAAAGGTGAGTACATGACTGACTAATGATTGGACAAAGAAAATGATCATAATATACGTACTGCAGGATTAAATAACAGCAATGAATGCATGCTATATTTAACCTTGACAATTCAATAGACCGCTGAGACGAATAAATTCGCTTTCAGCGGTTACATGTTGCTACCCTTTTCAGATAAAATAATAACAGGTGTAAGAATGAGCGGTGTTGGTCCAGAGCCTGTTGATGACTACCCGCACCTGGCATAAAGCAAACCTGCCCCTCTTTTAATCGTAGAATACCCCTTTGCAATAATTTTCCTGTTTTAAAATCCGCCGGAATTAATTTTCCGTATCTGATCATGTAGCCATCTACAATTGTCAAATAAGGAAGCTAATGGGCAATAACCCAACTCTTAATTAATTACATTTTATCTATGATAAGGAAAGCTCTTAAAATCCTGCCATGGGCAGGCGGTATCCTCGTGTGCCTGATCCTGGTGTTGGTCGTTCATATTTATCTCGTGACCAGACCTAAAGCACCTGACGCACATACACGTATCATGGCGAGAATGGATATTCAACAGGCGCTTACTCCTGAAGCAGGTGAGCAGATACAAGCGTGGTTGTATGCCCAGCCAGGTGTAGATCACGTTCTGGTAAATCCAACTTCACGTATTGCTGTATTTACCTATTCACCGCTGCAGGCCGATGCCAATGACATCATCAGCAGATGTAGCCAGTCTCTGCATTATACGACTACACGATTTGTGCCCAGCGCAGAAGATATGCAGAAAGGTTGTCCTGCAATGGCACAATCATTCACCGGAAAGATTTATCAACTCTTTCTAAGTAAAAGATAAATTTCATCAGTAAAAAATAGAAAATGAAAAACAACGCAGCACTGTTATTATTGGCTGGTATCTTCGGCACAGGCCTGTTCCTCACTTCCTGCAAGAAAGATTCAGACAAAACGGAAACAACAAAAACATTGTACGACTCTCTGGGAGGTTCTGTTATGGTGAATGACCCTGCTAACCCAGGTACTAAAATTCAACAGGGCCGTCTGGGCATTCGCTCGGTAGTAGATAGCACTATCTTCGTTATTGCAGCCGATCCGGAAATCAATGGTTTCTTTACAACCCTGCTGGCTGAAGTAACTGCCGGAAATACGAGTGGTTTCCAGGCTCTGAGCAAGAACCTGACTGATTTTGTATGCGTAGGTACCGGCTCTACAAGCTACACTTACGGCGGCAAAAGCATGACCGCAGCACATGATCCCGCTCAGAATTCACGCATGAATGGGAAAGCAGACAATGGCGATTTCGATGCTTTCCTGGCTGATCTCGTAAAAGGTGCAAAGAAAAATGGCCTGCCTGATCAGTTGATCGGTAGAGTAGGCGCCCTGGTAGAAAGTCTTCGTACACAAGTTGTACAGAAATAATCTGTTTTAATTAAACAAACAGGTGTCTCAACTGCGGTTGGGACATTTGTCGTTAAGGTCATCGGGTAGCTGGGAAGGCCTTCTCGCACGCAACATTTCCCGCTTACCCGAAGGTCCGGCTAATTTCTCTACTATAAAACCTGCTGCCAGCATCGCTCTTCTCACATCTCCCTTACTACAATAGGTAACCAATATCCCACCCGGCTCTAAAAATGAATATAATTTTTCAAATACCTCCTTCGTCCATAATTCGGGTTGTGCCGCTGGTGCAAATGCATCATAATAGATCAGATGAAAAGTTTGTAGGGGTGTTATTGCTAACAAAGATCCATGTGCTTTGTGTAAAGTAAACTGCTCAGAGATTTTTACATCCTCATTCCATGGATACTGATGCAAGGTATTACCATAACTTAACCCTGCTACTTCTTCGTCCGTCAGAGGAAACCGCTCTACCGAATAATAATATACAGGTGTCGTTGCATACTTCATCGTTAATAAGGCATTTAACCCTGTACCAAATCCCATTTCAAAAATTCTCACCAACGGTGCCTGCATTACCTGCAATCCTGCTTGTATAAATACATGCAGACTCTCCTGAATAGCACCGTGTGTACTGTGATACGTCACCTTCAGATCCGGAATAGCTATTGTATGTGATCCGTCTGCCGTGAGCAGTAACTCCCTTTTCATACCGTAAAGGTCTAAAAAAACGAGAAAAAACGATCTTCACATGTATTAAAAAATTCGCCACTATCCTCTTACTTTTGCCTCCGTCTATCGCCTTAAAAACCCCTTAAAAACAAACGCCTGCTATCCGTCCGCATTCCTACAGGTTAACTTCAGAATGACACGCTCATTATAACCTAAGAAAACCCAATCAAGCATGAAACACACTTACATCGGCGCCCTGATGCTCGTCAGTGCCCTTTTCTTTGCTGCGTGCGGCAAGGAGACCACCCAATCTGCCCCGGACACTCATTCCGCCACCTCCGCTATTGCTGCCACCGCTGATGCAGACCATACCGGTATGGTACTTACACCCGGCGGTTGGCGCCCATCCGAAAAAGTGAGCAGGATCGAACCCAACCAACACCTTGATGTTCAGGATGGCCGGTTAAGAGCCATCGACAACGCGACCGGCAAAGTGGCCAAAGACTTCGGCACTATCCACAGGGATGTCAGCGCTTTACCCGATTATCCCGGCAACGTGAACAGTGCTTCCCCCTTTGCCAGGGCGGTAAAACCCCTCAGCTCCGGCTGGATCGCTTATACCTACTGGAGTAACCCGGTGTCTACCCCCATTTCGTATTTCTCTACTACCTGGACTGTGCCGCCAGTACCGTCTACTTCTAATGGGCAAACCATCTTCATGTTTAACGGCCTTCAAAATAGTTCTTACATCCTGCAGCCCGTTTTACAATGGGGGCCTTCTGCCGCCGGAGGCGGCAATTACTGGGCCATTGCGAACTGGTACGTGGATGGCTCCAATGGTACCGCTATCTTTAGTAACCTCGTGAGAGTAAGTGCAGGCACTTCCCTTACAGGTATCATGACCCTCACCGGTAGTAATGGCAGTACTTACAGCTATACCTCCGCATTTTCCGGTTACCCCGGCATCAACATCTCTGTAAGCAATATCCAGAAGTTATACTGGGCTGCTGAGTCGCTGGAAGTATACTATCCCGTGGTTTGTACTGACTATCCCAATACCGCAAAGACCAGGTTCAGTAATATTCAGATCCAACTGCAGGGAGGTACACAGGCCGCGCTGTCATGGACAACAGCCAATGCCGTTACCGACTGCGGACAACATGCTACCGTTGTCTCCAACGGTACCCCCAATGGCATCGTAGATATCTACTATTGAGTCGTTAACTGAAAAGACGCCAAAGAGGGTGTACACGATCGTGTACACCCTCTTTTTTACCGGTAGAAGTTGTAACTCCTAACTAAAGACAGATCTAACCTCCTGTAAACCAATGTTTACTTATTTTTTCCCACTACGATTAAAACTTTTCCTTTTTGCGTAAATCAATACGCCTGTGTCTGGGTTAGTTTTGCTGGCCAAAAACCAAAGATATATAAACAGGACCCTTATGACGCAATCCTTTATTCGTTACACTTTTACTACAACACTACTCTTCTCGCTGCTACTCTGTTCCCTTGGGAACACGGCCAAAGCGGAAGAGTTCCTTTCCGCTATCAGGGGTAAAGTCATTACCGCCGACGGACAAGCTGCTCCCTTCGTTACAGTACAGATCAAGGGTACCGGTCGTGGTGTTGTAACAGATCAAAATGGCGAATTCATTTTCAAAAAAATAAAACCCGGCACATATACTGTACAGGTATCCCTGATCGGATATGAAACCGTAGAACAGGAGGTATTCGTAGAGGATGATAAGGTGGCACACGTTTCCATTCAGCTCAAAGCTACCAACCAGCAAATGAAAGAAGTGGTAGTTGTGGCGGATGCAAACAACTACAAGGTAAGCCAGCCTTCGCCGACACTCCGCATCACAACGCCCATCAAAGATGTGCCGCAAAGTATCGAAGTACTCACTGCCGATGTGATCCGTGACCAGGCAAGTTTTGATATGCAGGAAGATGTATCCAGGAATATCTCAGGTGGTATGCGCATCGGTCACTGGGACATTTATACTAAAATGCAGGCCCGCGGTTCCCAGCTTACCGCTTTTCGTAACGGGATGAACGTAGTGAGCAGTCCCTGGAGTCCACTCACCGAAGATATGAGCATGGTTGATCGTATAGAGGTGATCAAAGGCCCGGCCGGCTTTATGCTCTCCAGCGGTGAACCTGCCGGTCTTTACAACGTAGTCACCAAGAAACCTACCGGTTTGAGAGATAACAACGAAGTGTCACTCACCGTTGGTAGCTTTAACGCATATCGTGGCACACTGGACCTGGATGGCAAACTCTCGAAAGATGGCCGCCTGCTTTACCGCCTCAATGTAATGGGTACCCAGCGCGACTCTTACCGTGATTACGAATTTAATAACCGGTATTCTATCGCGCCGGTAGTAAAATACCTGATCGACGACAGAACAGCTGTTACGCTGGAATATAATCGCCAGTTTGTTCAGGAACAGGTAATAGGCAGCAACTATGCCTTCTCCAGGAAAGGTTATGCTGACTTACCCATTCACTTCACCACTGCCGATCCCAAACTGGATCCTACTAAAATTACTGACCAGAGCCTGACAGGTACATTCGAACACAAGTTTAACGACAACTGGAAATTCACCGCTCAGATCGCCTACCTGCACTACGATCAGAAAGGGCAAAGCATGTGGCCTTCCTATTTTTCCTCTTTTAATGACAGCCTGCTGCAAAGAAATATCGGTATCTGGGATGCACTGGCTATTAACCGTACCGGACAGATGTTCGTGAATGGCAGGTTCCAGACTGGTTCTATTACACACAACATACTTGCTGCTGTCGATATGAAGCGTAGCCAATATTGGGCAGACTGGAACCAGTCGCATGCACTTGGCGATACCAGCTTCAATATTTACAAGCCGACATATAATAACGTTACTCAACCTGTATGGGATCGTTCTAAGAACATCCGTGTTAGGGGTGTTGAATATGACTATGGTTATTATACCGAATACCTCCAGGATGAACTGGGTTTCCTGAACAATACCTTACGCCTTACTCTCGCCGGTCGTTACACCACCAACGTATATAATACACCTTACGCGATCACGAAAAATGAAAGCAAATTCACGCCGCGTGTAGGGCTGAGCTACTCTGTAAACAGCGGTATGAGCGCTTACTTCGTTTACGATGAAGTGTTTATGCAGAATGGGGGAACAGACTGGGAAGGTAAAACCTTCAAGCCTCTCACCGGTTCCAATATTGAACTGGGTGTGAAGAAGAACTGGTTCGGTGACCGCTTCAGCACAAACGTAGCTGTCTACCAGATCGTAAAGAACAATGTACTGGCGGCTGATCTGGAACATGAATCACCGACCGCAGGTTTCATCTATAGCCGCACCAATGGCCAGCAGAAGATCAAAGGCGTTGAAGTAGATGTAAAAGGACAACTGTTGCCCGGTTTGAATGTATTGATCAATTATGCTTACACCGATGGTCAGGTAACAAAAGATGCTTATAAGAACCTGGTAGGCAATTATATCTCCGGTACGGCGAAACATATCCAGAATACCTGGCTGAACTACCGCGTGAACAGAGGGGTAATGACAGGATTCTCCGTCTTCGCAGGCTATCAGTTACAGGTAGGCCGTATCGCAGGGCAGGTATATGATAAGTCTGAAAACTTCCTGCCTGACTATTTTCGTCTCGACGGAGGTATCGGTTATTCCATAAACAGGTTTGACATCAGGCTGAATGTAAATAACGTGCTTAACAAGTACCTGTATACAGGCGCACCTTCTTATGACAACAACGGCAACCATATATACTATTGGCAGGCCGAAGCAGGAAGAAATTTACGCGTATCCACAAGTTACCGTTTCTGATAACCATTTACTGACGAAGAAGAAAGTGTACTACGGTGCACTTTCTTCTTCAGTTTTAAAAGCAAACTCATGACCTTTAAGCAGATCTCTGGCAAATTACATTTATGGCTCGGGCTTGGTTCCGGGCTTGTTGTTTTAATACTGGGTATCACCGGTTGTTTGTATGCTTTTATTGATGAAATAAAACCGCTGGTCTATCATGACAGCATGTACATAACTGTACCAGCTAATGCGAAGCGCTTGCCCCTGGCTGACTTACAGGTCATTGCACAAAAAGCCATCGGCGAAGACAAAGCGCTGCAGGTAGCAGAAGTACCCACTGCACCGGATAGAACTGTTTACTTTCGTACGGTAAAAGTGAATGAAGACAAAATATTCTATAATAGTTCCCTCACTTACTTCTACAAAGTATATGTAAACCCCTATACGGGATCGGTGGTGAAAGTAGAGAATACAAAATGGGAATTTTTTAACGTGGTGGTCAACCTGCACGTAAACCTGCTGATGGGACCAAATGTTGGGAAAAAGATCATCTCCTGGAGTGTTGTCATCTTTGTGATAATGCTCATATCAGGGCTCATACTCTGGTGGCCAAAGAACAAGAGCGCTATGAAACAACGCGTATGGTTCAAATGGAAAAAGGATACTAAATGGAAACGTAAGAACTACGACCTGCATAATATCGCCGGCTTCTACGCAATGTTCATCCTGTTAATAATTGCTTTGACAGGACTGGTCTGGAGTTTTGAATGGTTTAACAAAGCGGTACAATGGACCGCTAATGGTGGTAAATCTGCACCGGAACTACCTGCACTGACCAGTGACACCCTGGACCTGCGCCCATATTCAATGGACAAAATCCTGCATACTGCTTTGCAACAGGATCCTACCGCAACGTCGCTGTTTGTAACTATACCTAAAAATAACAAAGCGGCTGTTTCCGTGTATGCCAGGAATGCCAACAAGCCCTATTTTACCAGTACAAGTACATTCTATGATCAGCATAGCGGGAAGCTGCTGAGAAGAAGTACTTTCAGTAGCCGGAACAACGGCGAGAAGGTACTGTCTTTTAACTATGATCTACACGTGGGTAGCCTGTTAGGTCTGCCCGGAAAAATGCTGGCATTCTTTGCCTCCCTCATTGCAGCTTCCCTGCCTGTGACCGGTGTATACATCTGGTGGGGCAGAAAAAACAAAAAGACGACAAAAAATAAAAAGCAGGCTCCCCGTAAAACGGCGATGAGCGTGCCTGCGTAAAACTATTTATCATGATGATTTTTGTTAACTTATTCCCTTATTATTAAGGGCCGCACTGCTGTATCCAGACTATTTTCCCGTCATATCTTTATCGGTTCAATAAGGTCATTATTTAACGTAACCAGAATAATGAACAAGACAGACATTATCCGTATCCTGCTGGCGGATGCACAGCCTGTGTACAGAGAAGGGATCAGAAGTCTGCTGGTTAGTCAGGAGAACGCCTATGTAATAAAGGAAGCGGGAAACACAGATGAGTTTCAAGAGGTGTTGCTATCATACTATCCTGATATATTGATCCTGGATTATAACCCGGCATTCTTCAATCCTGAAATAGTAAGTGCTGTGCCCGCAATGATTCCCTCATGCAAAGTGATCATAATTTCCAGTCAGCAAACGAAAGCACATATACTCCGCTCTCTGGAACTGAATGTATACTGCTATCTCACCAAAGAGTGCGGCAAGCAGGAATTGCAGGAAGCCATAACCGGTGCGTTAAAAGGACAAAAGAAATATGCTCCTTTCATAGTAGACCTGCTACTTGATGACAGAAGAAATCCTTCGTACAATACAACCATCCTTACCGGCAAGGAGACAGCTATTATACAGCACATCGCCGCCGGCAAAGCAAATAAGGAAATCGCAGCCGAAATGAATTTAAGCCCGCATACCATACATACACACAGAAAGAATATCATGAAGAAACTGAATGTACACTCAGCGGTAGGGCTTGCAAGTTTTGCCATCGAAAATAACTTAGTCTGAGAAAGACGGCCCATTATCCCGCTCATAAAGTTGCGCTTTTACCGAAAGGTGAAAGCGCTTTTTTTATTCCGCCTACCCTCAGGAGGGTATAGGGGTACCATATTTGTCTACCCTCATTTTACCCCACACAGGCGATTGCCAATCTATTATGGTATGCCTAGTTTTACATCACAGAAAAACTGCGCTTAACCCAGGATTTACCACATCAACAAAAACTATTTTATGAACACTGAAAAGGTATACGACTTTGCGGCTATCGGTGCAGGGCCCTTTAATATCAGCCTTGCCGCTATGACACAACCCATTAGCACATTGAATGGCATTTTTCTCGATCAGCGCGAAGGTTTCAACTGGCATCCCGGTATGCTGCTCCAGGATACCACCCTGCAGGTACCATTCATGGCTGATCTTGTCACGATGGCTGACCCTACCAGCCCGTTCAGTTTCCTGAACTACCTGAAAGAAGAAGGCCGCATTTACTCCTTCTATATCAGGGAGAATTTCAAAATCCTTCGCCACGAGTATAACAAATACTGTCAGTGGGCCGTGAAAAAGTTAAACAACCTGTACTGGAATACACGGGTAGATGATATCACCTGGAATGATAACCGGGACTACTATACGCTTGCGACAAACAGGGGGACTATTCATGCAAAGCGCCTCGTATTAGGTACCGGTACCGTTCCATACGTTCCTGCGATGTGTAAAGAACATATGAAGAACGCCATTCATTCATCTACTTACCTGGACAACAAAACGACCCTGCAAAGCAAGCGTAGTATCACCATCGTAGGCAGTGGCCAGAGTGCCGCTGAAATATACTACGATCTACTGCAGGACATAGACATCTACGGCTATCAACTCCACTGGATTACACGCTCACCACGTTTCTTCCCACTTGAATACAGCAAGCTGACCCTGGAAATGACGTCTCCTGAATATGTAGATTATTTCCATGCACTGCCTATGGAAAAGCGGGACCTGTTAAGCCGCAACCAACGCCATTTATACAAAGGAATTAATAACGATCTCATTGGCAGCATATTCGATCTGCTATATACAAAAAGGCTTCAACACGATATCACTGTATCATTGCGCACCAATTCAGCCTTGAAAAAAGTTGCCTACGATGATGGCTTCACACTGGACTTCTACCAGGAAGAAGTGGAGAAATATTACCGCCACCATACAGAAGGATTAATATTGGCGACTGGTTATCAATACAGTATGCCGGCTTTCTTAAATAACATTAAAGATAGAATTGCCTTTGATGAAAAAGGTAGATTTGATGTAGGCCGTAATTACAATATCGGCAAAGATATTTATGTACAGAATGCTGAACTCCATACACATGGGTTATCTACACCAGACCTGGGTATGGGTTGCTATCGCAATGCGATCCTGATTCGCGAGATGACGGGTAAGGACTACTATGCGATAGAAAAGAGAATAGCCTTCCAGCAATTTATGGTTACCGACGAAGAACAGATCCTGCATAATATTCCTGAACTGATGTAAATATGAAAGTGAGGAATTTCCTGATCATCATGACGCTGGTGGCGGTGGTGAGTGATTATCTATTGCATCCTTTTTACCCTCATTTCTTTAAATCCCAGTTTGGGATTACTGATCCCAAAGCTGTTGGCTTTTATTTCAGCACGGTTTGTGCAACCGTTATGGTTGCCTTCCCGATGTGGGCCTGGATCTCAAAAGGCCGGTCTGAATTACGGATTCTCGTATATACCCAGCTGATAGCAGGTGTATTGGCGGCCAGTTGCTTTTTTATTACGAGCTATGTACACTTCTGGATGGTGTCTTTATTGATCATTGTCTTTAAAGGAAGTTACCTGCTGGTATATCCATTTATTCTTCGCATTACAAAGAAGGAGGAACATACCAATATCATCAGCCTGCTGGCCGTGATCATTCACTGCGGCAGTGTACTGGGAGCTGTGTTTGGCGGCATGCTCATCGACTGGCTGTCTCCTGCATGGATCTTTATGGGGATGGCAACGGGTGACTTTATCCAGGCAGGCATGAGTTACTATTTGTTGCAGACTTCCGGGAACGAAGTTGTACCGCAGGCAACACCCGTACAGAAAGTCAGGACCAGTATCTGGCCGCAGGGCATGGTACTAAAGCTGGGTATTATTACATTGATTTTATACTTCAGTGATTTTATCATCCGGCCTTTCTTCGTAAGGTACTGGGAAAGTCTGACTACCAGCAACAGTAAGATCATTTCAGGTACTATATACGCCATTCCTGCTGTAGTGGCGATGATTGGCTTGTATGTAAATAAGAAGCGGCAGGGGCAGCGAAATGTATACCAGGGTATTATCTCCGCATTACTCTTCGGACTGGCCGGCTTGCTGCTGCAGGGCTATCCCATGGCAGGCGCCGTTTTTATTGGCCGCTGCATTTATGGCTGGTCCTTTTTTCAGGCAGCAGTACGCTTCGATGCATTGCTCTTCCATATAAGTGATCCTGTTGCGTATGCCATCGAGTACAGCAAGATCCACTTCTTTCAGAATATGGGCGTTTTAATCGCCAGTACAATGGCCGGGGTATTGGTAGACCAGTTTAGTCTGCGTATGCCTTTTATGGTCGCCTTTTCCGGCTTTGCCATCGTAACAATCCTCTATTATTATGTGGTCAGAACACAACCTGCAGATAAGGTTGTAATAGCACAAAACAATTAATTAATACCGCGCATTCCTCTTAATTAGCACACAATGAAAAATGATAGTATGAAACAACCCGCACAGGTAGTAGCCAATTTACAACCGTCATTATGGGCGCGTGCCAACCAGTTGCACGTCTGCAAAATTATCAGTGAATTCACCCATGAACTCCTGCTCGCCCCCGTATTACAATACCAGGAAAACGATTGGGGACATTACTCGCTCATCGCTCCTTCCGATGAAGAGATTGTATATACTTTCCGCGCCAGGATCTTAAGTTTAAATCACTGGTATATCGACAAAGCCTCTTTGAAGAAGTCTAAAGGGCAAATCGACAGCCTCCATTTTATCCTTGAATTTAAAGACGTGTTGAATATCTCCACAGAACAGTTGCCCAGCTACCTCGAAGAGATCACCAGCACACTTTACGGTAGCACCTACATGATGGCCAATCATACGCTCAGTGCAGCCGACCTCGTAAACGCAGGCTATCAAACCCTGGAGCATGCCATGAGCAGCGGGCATCCCTGTTTCGTAGCGAATAACGGTCGTATAGGTTTTGACGCAAATGATTACCGGGCATATGCGCCGGAAGCCGATGCCCCTGTTCACCTGATCTGGCTGGCAGGACATAAAAGCAGAACCGGGTATGCCGCTGTAGATAGCCTGCCTTACCAGTTACTCATGGAAAAGGAACTGGGGGAACGGACCCTTGCTGCTTTCAATAAAGTCCTGAGAGAAAAAGGCGTAGATCCCGCTGATTACTATTTCATTCCCGTACATCCCTGGCAGTGGTATAACAAATTGGCGATTGTATTTGCACCAGATATCGCCAATAACCTACTGGTTTGTCTCGGGGAGAGTCCGGACGAGTTCAGTGCACAACAATCTATCCGTACTTTCTATAATCTCAGCCACCCTGACAAGCATTACACCAAAACCGCAATAGGGGTGCTCAATATGGGATTCGTAAGAGGACTCACTCCATATTACATGGATAGTACACCGCCAATTACCGAATGGATCAAAACGGTAATAGCAGGAGATCCTTATATTAAGAAAATAGGATTCACCCTGTTGTGCGAAGTTGCGACCGTAGGTTATCGCAACTTCTATTACGAGCCGTTTGGCAAAACCTCCGCTTACAATAAAATGCTCGCTGCATTATGGCGCGAGAGCCCTGCCACAGTACTACAACCTGGGCAGCAACTGATGACGATGGCTGGTTTGCTGCATGTTGATTTCAATGGCAACGCTTTATTGCATGAATTGATCAAAGCTTCTGGTCTTAGTACAACAGATTGGTTAAGAAGGTATCTGCAGTGCTACCTCACACCTTTATTACATTGCTTTTACGAGCATGACCTGGTATTTATGCCACATGGAGAAAACCTGATACTGGTCATGGAGAACCATGTACCTGTCAGGGCGATCATGAAAGACATCACGGAAGAAATCGGCGTATTCAGTTACAAGGAGGAAATACCTGAAAAGGGCAGGAGGATCTGCGTGACAGTGCCGGAGGAGTTGAGGGCACTGAGCATCCTGACGGATATCTTTGATTGTTTCTTCCGTTTTGTAGGTCAGATCCTTGTAGAACATTGCGACTATGCGGAAGACAAGTTCTGGCAACTGGTAGCGTCTACTATACATGCATATCAGCAGGAGCATCCCAAACACGCGGAAAAGTTTGAACAGTACGACCTGTTCGCAGAAGAATTCATCCTGAGTTGCCTGAACAGATTACAGCTGCGGAACAATAAGCAAATGGTTGATCTGGCAGATCCGGCTGGTAGCCTGCAGTTAGCAGGAATGCTGAAAAATCCAGTGGCTGTGTACAAGCGGGCCGGGGTGCCGGTGTTGAATGCTTAACAAATGATGCATTACATGTATAATGACCACCTCGCATGTACTACCACAAAGGCCGCGTTACTTTCGGAGATCATCCGGAACCGGCGCAGCGTCTTTGCCGATTTCTATATAGACAAGCCTGTTCCGAAGCCGATTATAGAAGAAGTATTAAATAATGCCATTTGGGCGCCTAATTATAAAATGACCCAGCCCTGGCGCTTTATTGTCTTACAAGGCGAACAACTGGCGCAATTTGGCAGCTACCTCGCTGATTACTATAAGGCACAATATGACCGGCTATTACATTATCCTTCAAGAGCAGGCTGCATCATCGTCATCATTATGCGACGCAGTACAAAAGTGGTGATCGAAGAGTGGGAGGAACTGGCTGCCGTAGCCTGTGCCGTACAGAATATGGCACTCACCTGCACCGCCTACGATATTGGAGGATATTGGGACAGTTGTGCCGCCTGCATAGCATATGCCGCACGGTTTGGATTGTCAGAAAATGAAAGATGCCTCGGATTCTTTTACATGGGCTATTATAACCTGGCAACATATACTTCCAATAAACGCCGGACAGGGATTGAAAAAAAAGTGACCTGGTTAACATGACTACTTATCTTCCCATCTTACTCGGTAAACTACAGGGAGTGTTCGGCTATGTCGTCCTTGCCCTGGTAGTTATAGAATGGCTGCTACTGGTCATCAGCAAGAAAATGGAAAGCAACAGGGAAGGCTGGGTAAATGTCTTTTCTTATGTATTAGACAGTATTCCATACTTCTTCCTGGGCAAAGTATTGATTTTCGGCACCATGACCTGGCTGTATCAATACAGGATCGTCACACTGGGAGATGCCTGGTACATCTGGATACTCGCATACCTGGTATACGACTTTATGTTCTGGCTGGTACACTTACTGGGCCACCAGGTACGGTTCTTCTGGTGTATCCATGGGGTGCACCACACAGCCGAAGAAATGAAGCTGACAGTGGCCGTCCGCGGATCATTTCTTGGATTTCTACACATCCCCCTCACAATCATCTGGCTACCCGTTTTGGGCTTTGATCCATTCATGATTTTTATTTGTGAATCCATTGCCAGGCTCTATGGCTTGTACGAACATGTCAACGATCACTTTGACCGCTATGTGGGCAAACAACGATTGCTTGAAATCCTGTTCATCACGCCCTCTGTTCACCGGGTACACCATGCTAAGAATTATATCTATCTGGATAGGAACTATGGCGAGACCTTCTCCATCTGGGACAAACTCTTCGGCACGTTTCAGACAGAACTGGATGATATAAAGCCCGTATACGGCATCCTGAGTGAACAGATCAATTCAAAAAGTCTCTGGCAGGTACAGCTATTGCTATGGCGCGATCTCTGGACAGACATGCGGTCCGCGCCACGCCTGATTGATAAAATACGCTATGTTCTCAAACCTCCGGGCTGGAATCATATCGACGGTGGCAAAATGGCCGCCAGATACAGGGAGGAGGCCTGGGAAGAATATCAACATCCACTTTCTAAAAAGAAAAAATATGGAACCCAATACAGCGAACATGCCATTGATGGAACCCATGCATGATGTGTTGCTCTCTGTAACACGTAGCTATCCGCCAATGAGCCCACTCATTATAGATATCACACCTCGTGAACGTGCTGCAATTACCAGGCTGGGGGATATGCTGGCGCTGGCATTTGGCAGTTATGAAAATCCTGCATTTATTGCTGAATTGCATTTGCATGCATTTCAGTTGCTGCCGGAAAGAATTTCAAGAATATTAAGCAGTTTCGGCACAGACTTTTCGGCTTCGCAGTACGGCGCCATCGTACTAAGAGGGTTGGTGAACGTAGACCATGACCAGCTGGGACCAACGCCGCCTTCTTATAAACAGATGGATTATACAAAGATCAACCGGTATGGCTTTATCTGTGCACTCCTGCATGGTGCAGTACCTTCCAAACCTGTACAGTATTATGCGCAAAGAAAGGGTGGGGGATTGATGCATGCAATCATCCCTGATGAGAAGATGAGTTTTACCCAGACGGGTTCCGGATCAAGAACAGATCTGTTCGTGCATACGGAAGATGCGTTTCTCTTCAACGCGGCGGACTTTCTCAGTTTCCTGTTTCTAAGAAATGAGGAAAATGTACCGAGTTCATTGTATAGTATTCGTTCGCATGGCGTATTGGGAGAAGAGATGGAAGCACTGTTCCGGCCTATTTATAAATGCCCGAAAGATGCAAATTACGATACGGATATTGCGAAAGGAGCGGAGGTAACCTCGTCCGTCTTATATGGCAACAGGGAAAATCCTTTTATCCGTTTTGATGCAGCCGAACAGATTTATAACGAAGCGGCAGACCAAACGCCTGAAGCAATGGCACATCTTCGCCGTTTCTGGGAGGAGGCGCGGCAGCTGATTTACAATGATTTTATACCTGAATCAGGCGACCTTATTTTCGTGAATAATCACTTGTGTGCACATGGTAGAAATGCTTTCGTAGCAGGTTTCAGAAAGGAGAATGACAGGATGATCAGGTGTGAGCGTAGAATGATGCTCCGCATGATGAGCAAGACGAGTCTCATTGGGATCAGGGGCGTCACGCATACAGATGATCCTTATCTGATCATGGAAGAACATTATGGTAGTTTATTCAAATAGGATGCTCCTCCTGGTATCCTGAAAATGGGCTTTCATCTATCCAGGTAACTGATGTGTGCTAATCCGGACACATGCTTTTCTGCAAACAAAACCTTCTCCTCTCGTTAAACAATTAACAATATGAATCAACCGACCCTGGTGGCTGCTTCCGTAAAAGACCTGTTCTTTGAAGGTACAGCAGCAGAATATAACGCTGCTATCGCAGCAGCAACAGAACGCGTAACAGCTTTTCTTGAAAATACCAAACGGCCTTTTAGCGGTATCAGACCCGCGGCCTTACTGGCGCAATTCAGAGAAGTGGATTTTGATACCCCGCTTCCTGACTACGACAGTCTTTTTGAAGAAGTAGACCGCTTATATATCCAACATGCGACCGCCTTTCATTTACCTAAATATATCGCGCACCTGAATTGCCCTGTCGTCATTCCCGCACTGGCAGCCGAGGTGATCATCAGTGCGATCAACAGCAGTCAGGACACCTACGATCAAAGTGCGGGCGGCACATTCATGGAACGAAAACTCATTGACTGGACCGGACAGCAAATTGGCTACGACCTGCAATGCGATGGCGTATTCACTGCAGGAGGCTCTCAAAGTAACATGATGGGCTTATTGCTGGCACGTGACTATTATGCCCTGACCTATTTAAAGCATAATATCAAGCTCCATGGTCATCCCGTACAGGCAAACCGGTTTAGGATCTTCGTATCAGAAAAAGCGCATTTTAGTAACCAGAAAAACGCTTCCCTGATGGGCTTAGGTGAACAGGCCATTATAAAAGTACCGACCGATGAGCGATTCAGGATGGATACCGGTGCCCTGGAAGCAGCCATTCAAAAAGAACGGCAGTCAGGGAACATTCCTATCGCCGTAATCGCTACTGCCGGCACCACAGATTTCGGCAATGTAGATCCACTCGCTGCTATTGCGGGAGTGGCACAAAAGTACCAATTATGGTATCATATTGATGCTGCATATGGTTGCGGGTTGTTGTTAACAGATAAGTACCGGTATTTGCTGGACGGCATTGAACAGGCTGATTCGGTAACGGTAGACTATCATAAGTCGTTTTTCCAGCCAATCAGTTCCAGTGCATTTATTGTAAAGAACAAACTGCACCTGAATATTATCAGGCACCATGCGGATTACCTCAATCCAAAGGAGCAGGATTATGAGGCACTGCCTGCGCAGATCAATAAGTCTGTAACACAAAGTACCAGGCGGTTTGATGCCCTGAAACTTTGGTTTACGTTACGCCTGATGGGAAGGCAGCAGCTGGGTGCTTACACAGATACGATCATTGAAACTGCCGAAGAAGCTGCCTGCCTGATAGAAGAGCAGGAAGACTTTCAGTTATTAAGTCATAGTGATCTTGGTGTGTTGGTTTTCAGGTATTATCCCTCCGTATTAACGGAGTCGCCCTGTGAGTTGAATAAAAGGATTAAGGAAAAACTGTTTTTTTCCGGCGAAGTATTGGTCGCAAGTACCAAAGTAGATGGGCGGTTTTATTTGAAGTTTACGATCCTGAATCCGTTGACAACAATTGAGGATATTAAGGACATCCTGAATAAAATAAGATCAGTGGCATAGCAATAAGCTGCTGGCTGTATACAGCCAGCAGCTTATTTTTGTTTGTTGGTTCCCTGCATCGGACCACTTTACTTCCCCATCAGCGATACTCCCCGGCAAACTTCCTCAACTGCCCCTCCAGCAAAACAGCCGCCTTCTTACGGTAAGCATTAGCCGGCCATGTAATAGTAGCTGGTCGAACCATCTCCGCGCCAGCTATTTTAACAGCTTTTAACTTTGGATAGTTAAACACCGTCGTACTCATTAAAATCGTACACCATTTTCCTGTATCTACCAGTTGTAACAATGTATTGATATCATTCACCTCCATTTTAACATCGGCAATGACCTGGTGCTTCTCCAATATCGAATCAAGGATATTGCGGATGCTATACCCATTTGCTGGCAGCAATAAGGGGAGCTCCTCTAATTGTTTAAGATCCAGCTGCTTCTTTTTCGACAACGGATGACTTTCATGTACAATCAAAGAAAGATGTGATGAGAAGAGCTTTTCAGCAACATAAGTAGTAGTTTCCTGCACGGGCAAAAAAGACAGCATCATATCAATGTGACCGTTTCCTAATTTGGTAAGCAGCTCCTGCGTCGTGCCAAAACTGATATGCAGTTTGATATCAGGGCATTGTTCACTAAAAGAAACAATTGCTTTTGTCAGAAGATGGGTCAGCCCATAAGTCACGCCTATTGTAAGTGTGCCGGTCTGTAGGTTCATTAAATCTTTTAATATACTACGACCATCTTCAGCGTCTGCCGCGGTCTTTTTTGCATATGGCAGGAAAAGCTTCCCCGCTTCTGTGAGCCGGACTCTTTTCCCAATACGATCAAATAACGGGATACTTAATCCATCCTCCAGTTGCTTGATCTGCTGTGATAAAGTACTCTGTGTAATATACAGTGCAGCAGCAGCGTCCGTGAAATTTTCCAGTTCAGCTGCTTTAATGAAGTATTTCAATTGCCGTAGTTCCATGTTAAAAGCGATAGCCAAAGATAGTTATAAATCGAAAATATCGATCGATTATATCGAAATAATGAGTTTACGCGATTAAGGAAAAGTACTGACCTTTGATTTATCAAAACAAAATCAAAAACAATGGAAATTCTGCAAACACCCGAAAACGCTTTGTCACACTCAGTTGTAAATGCTATTATTCATGCGCCGATAGAGAAAGTTAATATTGCTGATTGGCTGTTGAACCTTCCTGATGAGGAATACCAGAAATGCTCTGTTAATCATATTGCTGCCGGGGTAACAACGACTTATGATGGTCAGCCGATGTCTATTAACGTTGAAATGATTGGCAATGCGCTTGTCATTCAGCATTACGTTGCGACCGTACATCGCCCTGATTATTGCCGGATGTTGTCCGTTTCTGATACGATCACTGCAAATGGCCGAAGTAAAGTGCAGGTACTCTGGGAACTAAAAGTGACCGCGCTGGACGAAAATACCTGTGAGTATACGAACGAAATACATGCTACCGCTACTCCGGAATTTTTTGCATTCATAAAAGAACATGGTATTACGCTTGCACAGGCAGCGGCAGCAAGGCAGGAAGCATCTGATATACATAACCATGAGGAAACTCCCTTATTTGCAAAAAGTATAGAGAAGAAAGCCCTGACCGGTACGTATGGTATTTAAAAAAGCATCCGCATAAAAAAAGGATCAACTCAAGAGAGATGATCCTTTTATTTTGTGACCTCGTCTGGATTCAAACCAGAAACCTTCTGATCCGTAGTCAGATGCTCTATTCAGTTGAGCTACGAAGCCATTCCCGTTTGGGGAGTGCAAAGATGCACAATTATATTTAATTACCAAAAAAAGTTTAAGATTTTTTTAATGTCTGGTAATGGCCAGGACCACCGCTATAAAAAAAGAGTCTGTATCGGGAAATGATACAGACTCTTTTTCAATCACCTGACGGGAATGGTATCGTGGTGATACAATCCATCACTGATTCGCACTCCCCGTACAATTTACAAATGCTTCGGATAATTCATCAACTTTACGCTATAGATCTTAAACCCTTGCTGGTCTTGAATGTAGTTTGCCGCGAAGCCCACCGTTACCTTTGTCTCCGTGGCCAGTGTAAACGTTATCTTCGGACTACTAAACAACGTATACTGTATCGTTGTATTTCCGTTCACATCTCCATAATCCGGAATTGTGTCCAGCCCCGGTGCCACTACTATATAAGTCGGATCCTTCGTTCCCTGCCAGTCCAGGTCTGATACATCCAGCGTATAGGTTCCGGCCGGCAATGCAGTACCCGTGGTCTGCCAGATCTTACCGTTATGAATGGCAGGAGATCCCCAGCCGCTTTCCATATCTATTGTTCCCCCTTCGTCGCTCGCGTACCCGCCGAAACCATCATGGCTTTTAGCCGCCGTATTGGTGATCCAGTCTGAGAGCGTTCCCCAGCGACCACCGGGATGCATGCCGGCTACTTTAAACGGGGTAGAAGTATTTTTGAGATACTGAGACGTAATGTCTTTGGAAGGACCAATCACCAATGCATCTACGTCTACTATCACGATGGTGACAGCTGCATTGGAAGCAATTTCATATTTCCCCGCATTTTGTAACCGAACCGCCAGTGCCAGTTTTTTACCCTGGTAATCTGCAGACTTCAACTGGTCAATGTCGAGAGACAAATAAAAAGTCGCCTCACTTTTACCCGCTGGTACAGTCACTGTACCAGGCAGGGTGTAAATAGACGTTGGCATCAGTATCGTTTTGTTGTCAAGGATATTATTAAACTTCAACAGGTTAATAGTATCTGCATCTGTGACGATATTGGCCGTAAATCCTTCGGATTTATAGGTACTGGCCTGAGCCACGCCCAGGATAATATTGAGCTTCCCGGCCGATGCATCAATGTGATAATTATAAGTCGAAGAATCTGTACCTGTCGGTACAGCATAATTCGCATTGATACCACCAGAAACATTAAGCGCCTGCGGCATGTAGATATTGGCAATGCCATAATTATCTTTGTCCTTTTTACAAGCCCAGAGCGATAAAAGTAATATGATGATGATTGACTGTTTCATAAACTAAATAATTTAAAAGCGTGAATAGTGAACCAGGATGCTACAATCGCGCTCCTGATTTGATTGCGCAGTATGGAAGTTACCAACCCGGATTTTGCACTAACACCCCTTTAGAAATACTGATCTCTGTCTGTGGAAACGGATAATAATACATTTTACTGGCATCAAAAACACGATTCTCCACCGTAAATGTTGTATAGACCCCATTCGCTACTTTCACGCCTGTTAATGGCATGTTCAGCACTGTTGCTGCATCCTTCCATCTCAATAAATCCCAGTACCTGTAATCTTCGAATGCCAGTTCTATCCTCCGCTCGTGCTTCACCGCTGTCCGGAAATCATCCTGCGATGCTGCCGTCACTGCCGGCATATTCACACCGGTACGTGCCCGCACTTTATTAAGCGCCGCCCTCGCTGTTAAGCCATACCCATTGTCATTGTCCGGGCCATAGGCTTCATTCATGGCCTCCGCATATTCCAGCAATACCTCTCCATATCTCATAATCACCCAGTGATGGGTCACTGTACCTCCCTGCACCAGGTTCAACCCATCATTCACAAATTTCTTCAGATAGTAACCTGTCTTACTCGCATTTGTATTAGCCATATCATCCGTACCGCCCGGCGCTTCATTTATCACCCTGCCATTCCATGTACTGCCGTTGGTTACGATACTCATCGCTAACCTGGGATCCCTGTTCGCGTAAGGATGGGCTGCATCCGGTGTGCCTGTGTATTCATAATCCGCCACCAGGTTCTGCGATGGGGTCACCCCGCTCAATCCGCCAGATGTACTGATAGGATAATTTTGCCTCTCCATCACATTATCGGCTGACTGTCTGAATGCAAGTATCGTTTCAGCACTGCTTAACGTATTACTTTGTAAAAAGTAATTCCTGTAATCTGACGACAAACTATACAATCCCGTTGCGATCACATCATGCGCCGCTGCCGCTGCGCGTTGCCATTTGCTCACGTCGTTGGTGGTATTGTGTAACGGACTTGCCTGGAAGAGCAATGCTCTTGCTTTCAACGCCAGTGCTACACCCCTGGTAAACCTGCCGTCGTAGTTAGAGAAAGAAGAAGTCTTCCAGTTTACCTGCAAACTGTCTTTATAAGTATCTACCTCGTTGATCACAAAGTTGATCACACTATCATACGGAGCTGCCGGCATGATTGTATTTTCAGTCGCATTGATCACTTTCGTTACCAATGGGACGCCTCCGTACCTTTTAGATAATTCAAAGTAAAAATAGGCTCTTAAAATATGCGCCTCTGCCCTGTACCATGCTACATTGGTGACATCATTCTGATAGGCAATTGCCCCGGCTGAAGAGATGGTATCCCTGTTGGTCCCCAGGAACACTTTGTAATTCACAGAATGTTCCAGGAAGTAATTAGCCGCCCGTATGCCCATATAGTAATTTGCATAGAAGTTATCCGGGTTAGTTGTCGCATTCCAGCTTCCCTGGTTAAATAACTGTGCATTGGAACTGGCGGATGTTTGTTCCGCCTCGTCCGTCGCTGCTGCAAAGATGTTGTTATCCAGTGCAAAAAATCCACTTCTGATATATGCATATGGTGCATTACCGAGTGAAATCAACGTAGTATAATCCGAATTGAGCGTCTTATCTGTTTCCGCTGAATCGATCTTCGTATTCAGAAAGTCTTTTGAACAGGCACTCAGCACCAGCAAAATGAGTATATAAATAGTTAGTTTCTGCATGATGATCATTTTATTAGTTAAATGAAACACTGAGTCCACCGATGTACGACTTCAGTCCAGGGTAGCCTGTAGGTGTTTCCGGATCAAAGTTGTAATCCCTTAAGAGTTTGCTGATCGTAACAGGATTTGTCGCACTCATAAACAGGCGTAATCTGGTGAGATGTGCCCTTTTCAGGAAAGCTTCCGGCAATGAATATCCTACTTCTATATTCCTGATCCGCAGGTAATTATTCTTCTTGATCCAGAATGTTGAATTCCTGTAGTTGTTGGTATTGGCCAGTGTGGTCAATCTTGGATAAGTGGCACTGTTGCGGGTGTCTATACCTTCGGAAGGATAGTAGGCCCAGGCACCTTTTGCCATTGGAAAGGCATTGCCATTATTTACAAAAGCCATTGTCTGAACAGAAGCATTTAATAAATTAAAGTCAGCACCTGCACTACCCTGGAATAATACCGACAGATCAAAACCCTTATAATCAAGAGATGCATTGAAGGAGTAATAAACTGACGGATAGGATGGGCGGCCTATCTTAGTGACATCATTCTGATCGACGAATCCGCTGTTGTCAAGGTCTTTGTATTTGATATCACCTGGCTGTACAGCACCAAACACGGGCACCGGTTGTCCGGCTTTCAGCGAACCATCTGCATTGAAATCATCTATCTGGTACAAGCCTTCAGATATTAATCCCATTGGGGTACCATATGATAACCCGGTTGTTTTATTGAATCCGTTTACAGGGGGAATTTCCGCCTTGTAATCTATTGTGTTCTTGTGGTAAAGTACACTACCGCCTACACGATAGCCAAGTCCTTTCCAGCTATCATGGTAATTAGCCGTGAATTCAATCCCCCGGTTCGTCATCTTTCCGATGTTCTTAAACATCAGCGGCGTACCAATTGTCGCTGCATAACTGGCCTGGTCGTAGGTAATGATCCCGCCACGTTTATCCATGTATGCATCTGCTACGATATCCAGCTTTTTGAACAGTGTCATGTCAAAGCCAACATTGTACTTCATGCTATGCTCCGCAAAGATATTCGGATTGGCAATGTAAGTAGGAGAAACGGCCGTATTGGAATTTAAACTGGTCACACCGGTATAAAAGGCGGTAGACGTTCCATAATACTGCTGGAAAAGATACCTCCCCTGCTGGGAATTTTCATTTCCTGATTTACCCGCAGAGGCCCTGATTTTCAGGTACAAAGGATCGGTTAGTGCAATCCATCCTGCAGAGATGGCAGGGTAGAAGCCATGGTTATGGCCCGGGGCGTAGTTGTCAGAGCCACTATATCCAAAGCCCAGACCCAGCATATATTTTTCACGGTAAGTGTAATCAATAGTACCGCCCAGGTTCGTATAATGGTGGAAGATATTGTTGCCGGTATTGTACCCGCTACCGTTAAAAGTACCATTCCAGTCTTCAATATAGTTACTGGCGAAATAGTTGACCAGGGCATGTACGGCATGTAGGCCGAAGGTACGATCGTACCCTGCACTCAGGTTCGCCTGTTTCCAGTCATACTGGTTGCTCGGCGCACTATTACTCGCTACGATATCGGTGGTGATATCCGTCGTTGTTTTTATGCCATTGTAGTACCGGGCGTAGGTAGCCGTTTTGCTGGCTGCGTTCCTGGTCCATGTATTGAAACTTACGGCTTCATTCAGGTATAATCCAGGTGTAATGAAGTCCAGTTTTTGTTTCAGGTTGAAGTTTGCCTGCAGTGTTCTGTCATGTGTGGATGCCCAACCCAGTGCTTTGAGTGATGCAACCGGATTGTTCGGGTAAATGGTCGTACCGGACCAGTTGCCTGATTCATCTTTTACCGGGTAGATATTGGACGGGTACATCGCCATGTTATTCCAAAGAGAAGGGCCGTTGAAGTTTGGATAACGTCTGTCTTCAATACGCCCCCCGAGGTCTACCTTTGCTTCGAAGATCTTAAAAAAGCTGAAGTCCAGGTTTGCCCGCAGGTTGAAGCGCTGGATCTGTGCATTGGAAGTGGTCGCATTGGTAGCCACATTATATAGCCCCTGGTTCTTCATGTAGTCCACTATCAGTGCATAGCGGGTACTGGTGTCACCGCCACTGAAAGTGATATTTGCATCTCTGTAGATGGCGTTCTTTTTCAGTACTTCATCGAACCAGTCTATATCTGTACCTGTACCATTTTTGTAGGCGTCCAGTTGTGTGCTGGTATACTTAGGTGTATAAATATACTGGTGGTTATTCACTGCGTACAGGTCATTGCTCACTGCCTGGTTATAGAGGCGTGCATAATCGTAAGAGCGTAGCGGCTTGTTGATATTTTCAGCCTGTTGTACGCCGTTCCTGACCTGCACCTGTACGGTAGGTTTGCCGGCATGGCCTCTTTTCGTGGTGATCCAGAGTACACCATTTGCCCCGCGCATACCAAAGGTCGCGAGTGCAGCTGCGTCTTTGTAGAGTTTTACATCTGCAATTTCAACGGCGGATAAATATTGGAAGTAAGTGTTATTCACCTGAAATCCATCCACAAAAATAGCGATGTCGTTATTGTCGTAGGTGCCAATGCCCCTGATCACAAAACTTGCGTTGTCATACCCTGGTTCGCCGCTGGCTTGTTGGGTGATGATACCTGGCAGCCGGCCATAAAAGGTATTGGTGATGTTTGCAGCCGGTGTCTTGTAGAGTTCCTCTCCGGTCACCTTTGACATGGAAGCCGTAGGTATCGAATCAGGAACTGATTGCGCCAGCACTTTACCGGAAAAGGCCAGCATATATAAAAGCGTTCTGTAGCGCATGTGTAGTTAAATTTTAAAGCGTAATTAGTAGCCGGGATTCTGAATCAAAGTACCCTTGTTGATCTCCGTTTGTGGGAAAGGATTCAGGAACTGACGGGGTGCCCAGAAACCGAGGTAGAGCTGACCGTCATAATAGTCCGTATTTCCGGTCATCTTTCCTCCGCCATCACTATTGAAATGCAGCGTGCGGATCACACCACCGATCAGGCCATTCCCGATATCATCCCGTTTCCAGTGTTTGATATCGTGCAACCAGTAATTCTCATCAAAGAACTCGGCGGCCCATTCCCGTTGAATGATCTTACGGAGTTTCGCCTGGTCAGTTTCGGTGATGGCAGGTAAACCGGCACGGAGGTGAATCACATTGAGTTTGGCAAGTGCATTGGCGGATTGCCCCATTTCATTATATGCTTCAGCGGCAGACAGGTAATAAGCAGCCAGGCGGAAGATGGGGAACTCAAACCAGCTACGGGTACCAGCTTTATAATAGAACTTTACAGGAACTGCGGCTACGTTCATGGCCCATTGGTAGAGATTGGAATTTGCCCATGTGTTGTCGTTCGGGTTATTCCATGTATCTATCTGCCATGCTTTGAAGCTTGCTTTAAAACGTGCTTCCATAGACTGCATACGGGTGAGGTAATCAGAGAACGCAGTGGTACTGGTAGGCCATGCCTGGTCAGTGCCATCTGCTTTGTAGTAGTTCTCCAGATAGCTGGTCGTCAAGCCATTTCCGTATGCCTGCCAGTTATGCATATTATAAAAGGTGTTCATGGAGTTGCCGCCATTATCCAGTTTAAATGCGAGGATCACCTCTGCGTTACCTGGTGTGGAGGTAGCATTGCCATAGTCATCCAGTGGATTACCTGTGTTGATGATCTTGATACCGCCATTGATCTCAGCTTCTTTGATCACGGCTTCTGCAGCGGTAGCAGCGGTTTGCCAGCGGGAAGCATCCGCATTGCCCATGCAGATCAGGTTATTGTTGGCACCCAGATCAAGATAGGGCGTAGCGGTATTAAAAAGTGGACGTGCTGCATGTAACAGGGCTTTTGCCTTGATCGATAAAGCAGCAGATTTGGTCATGCGGCCAGTCCAGGTAGCGGTCCATACAGAGGGGAGTACGGCGGCAGCAGCGTCACACCAGCTTGTGATGGAATCCATCACCTGTGATACCGGTGCACGGGGAATGTTCAGGTTATCGGTCACCGCCAGCGCTTTGCTTACGATCGGTACGCCGCCGTACATAATTACCATTTGTTCGTACCGGTATGCAATGAGTGCAGTCATTTCTGCTTTCACGATCGCCTTATCAGCATCGGTCATATCCGTCACCTTGTCGATGTTTTCTTTGACAAGGTAGGCCTGCCTGATAGCGGTAAAGTTATATTCATAGCCATCCATGTCTTCCGTGTTACCGGTAGCCGTCAGGCCGGTACTGGTGGCAATACCATACCCCCAGGTCCAGGAAAAGCCATAGTTAAGAGCACCTGATATATTGTCCTGTATCAGGGAGTTCCAGTTACCCTGGTAAGGCAGACCCTGGCAAAGCGCTTTTTTATAGGCGTTAGCGATGGCCCCCTGTGCCTTGATACTTGTCGAGAAGATCGAGTCGGTGGTAGTTGTATTGGAGATGGGCATCTGCAGAAAGTCTTTCTGGCAGGCAAACAGCAGTAGCACCATGCTTATAATATAGTAAGGTTTCATTTCAAATGATTTAGGTGTGAAGGAGTACGCATCAGAACTGGATATTTGTACCGAAGTTGAATGTGCGCGTGAGCGGGTACATATATCCCATACTGTTCTTGCCATCATCTGCCAGCTCAGGATCTATTCCTTTCATCACTTCCTTGCTCCATGTAATCAGGTTATTACCGTTGGCATAGAAGCGGATACTGCCGATATGTGCCCTGGTGAGCAACCTTCTGTCCTGTATACTATAACCTATTTCCAGGTTCTTGAGGCGCCTGAAATTGTTAGATTTTAACCAGAAGTCACTGAACAGGTTATTAGGTCCGGATCCACTGAAAGAGAAGGAAGGATAAGTAATTTTTTCACCTTTATCATATTTCTCCTGCGTCCAGTGACCATCGTAATAAGGCTGGAACACAGCTCCTACGTTCTTGGCAAATGGTGTACTCAGTACATAACCCGATTGAGGGAACGACCCCTGTGCCGTACCGATCAGGAGGGCAGAGATGTCGAATCCTTTGTAAGAGAAGCCAAGGGTCAGGTTGTAGGCAATACGTGGCAGGTTGGAGTAGCCGATGGGCACCTGGTCTTTGGTATCTATGATACCGTCACCATTGATGTCCTTATAGCGGATATTACCCAGCCTGGCCTGATTCCCATTCGTATTATACGGACGGTTATTCAGTTCATCGGTAGTATTAAAGAATCCATCCCATACATATCCTTTGTATTGACCAATGCTATAACCGGTCTGGTTCATCCATGGATACTGGTAGGATGGCTCTGCCATATAGTCGATCTTATTCCGCGCGTACGAGAAGTTGGCACGCATGAAATAATTGAGTTTGCCGATATTATCATTATAACCTAGTTCTATTTCATATCCCTGGTTGCTCACGCGGCCAATGTTTGCCGGAGGTACAATAGAGGAAGATACGCCATAAGTGGCCGGGATCGTTTGCAGGTTAACGAGGATGTTATTTCTCTTTTCCCTGAAGATGGTACCGGATACGGTGACCTTATCTTTCCAGAAGCGCAGGTCAGCAGCGATGTTTAGCTTTTTCGCCCTTTCCCAGGTCACATCCGGGTTGCCAAGTGATGTTTCACTGGCGCCGGAAAAATAAGGGTTGGCGCTGCTACCATTGCTGTTACCGAAGTAATAACCGCTAGCGTTGGATGCCCATGAATTGGGCAGATACAGGTAACGGCGACGGGCGAGCTGATCACTACCTACCTCGCCGTAAGAACCGCGGAATTTGAGCCAGGTGAGGATGTCGTTTTTCGGGAAGAATGGTTCTTTTGTCACCACCCAACCGGCAGATACAGCCGGGAAGTACCCGAAGCGGCGGTTGGGAGCGAAGTTTTCAGTACCGTTCAGACCCATATTGAACTCAAAAAGGTAGCGTTCACTAAAATTATAGGTTACACGGCCTACAAGTCCCATCAAACCGGACGGCGTATTATAGGCGAGATTGTTGGCGGTATATTTCTGCGCATTACCAAGGAATAGCGCAGTTACATTGTGTCTGCCAAAGCTATGTGCATAGTCGATAGATGCTTCCAGGTATACTTTACGCCAGGAACTATTGCCCCAGTTATCAGAAGTATAGTCAGGATTGAGCTGACCACCAGCCAGCACGATGTTGTTCGGATCCTTAGGATCTCGCATGGCTTTGTACAGCGGGATACTGGTAGCCTCGTAGAATCCTTTCGTGTAGCTGTCATCATAAGCGATCTTACCACTCAGGTTCAGGCCTTTGGTAATGTAGTCCATCTGGTGCTTCAGGTTGACAGTGCTGGTCAGTGTGGTGATGTATTGGTTCACAACACCGGCGCCCAGGAAGTCGCTGATAGGAGAGACACCGCTACCACCTTTGTCCACGAGTGGGTTAATGCCATCACCGGAGGTACCGATAAAGCCATTCACCAGTTTGCCGTCGACAAAGTTGGGTCCAACGAACGGGCTGCTTTCAAATATCTTCTGGATAATGAGCTGGTAGCGATCGCCCTGGTCATTGGCATCATAACCGCCGGAGGGCAGGTGTGCTACGGTGGACTGGCCAGCCAGGTTCACACTGATCTGGAAGTTTTTGAAAACGTCGATGTCGAAGTTGGAACGGAAGTTATATCGTTTAAAGTTAGAATTCGTATTGGCACCGCCGTAGTTGTAGTCGTTGAGGATACCTGCCTGGTGGTAATAACCGAGAGAGGCAAAATAACGTACCTTATCAACACCGCCGGAAATATTCATATTGTATTGCTGTTGCTGCCCCTGGCCCCCGAAAATTTCCTTGTAATAGTTGTGGGAAGTGTAGTACAGCGCCGGGCTGTTTGCCAGTGCCTGCCTGTCTGCATTTCCGATTTGCAGGTTATTGATCTCATCCGGCGTATAGTCCCGGTTGTTTTTAAACTTCCAAAGATCATTATCGGTAAAAAGCAGGTTGTCGAAACTGCTGTTGCCGGCAGCTTCGGCATTGCGGATACCTTCGTTGCGGAACAGGGCGTACTGGTACGAGTTGAGTATAGGCAGCAAAGAGGTGGCGTTAGTAAAGCCTCCATTGGCAGTAAAGCCAAATTGAGGCTTGTTAATCCGTCCTCTTTTGGTAGTAACGATGATGACACCGTTAGCGCCCCTGATCCCGTATACCGCAGTGCTGGAGGCATCTTTCAGGATAGAAATACTTTCGATTTCATTTGCGTCCATAGCATTGAGTACGACATAGGGCTGCTCAGCCGGTTGTTGTATACCATCAATAACGATCAGTGGATCCTGACCGTTTAAGGTAGCAATACCGCGTATGTGAATGGTCGCGGCGTTTTGTCCTGGTTCACCGCTGGCTTGCACAGCGCTGATACCGGAAGCCCGGCCAACGAGCATATTCGTAATATTAGAAACCGGGGTGGATACAAGCTCCTTACCGCCTACAGTAGCGATAGCACCTGTAACGGTGGGTGCTTTTTGTTTGCCGTAGCCAACTACAACCACTTCCCCCAGTGCTTTATCTTCGTTGACGAGGGTAACGTTGATGACTGGCCGTGCGTTGACACTCACTTCCTGTCGGTGGTAGCCGATAAAAGAGAAGACGAGGATGGCGTTGTCAGGTACAGTGAGTTTGAAGTGACCGTTTTCGTCAGTTTTGGTTGCGACATTGATATTATTTTTCTGGTAGACGCTCACGCCTGGTAAAGGTTCGGCTGAGGAGCGTACGGTACCGCTTACAGTGACGGCTGTTTGCCCGAGTGTGGTGGGTAGTCCTATGATTTGGAAAAATAGGAGCGCTACCGACCATTGTAAGAGTAGTCGATGGATCATGCTGAGATGATTTAAAGAATTGATTTACAAATTGGAATCCCCTTTTAACAATTTTGTGCGCTTATAGCGTCAGTCGATATAAAAATGATTGGTTTGGAACGTAATCGTTTACATTTTAGTTCATAATTAAGCAGTTTTCCATGTGGTGGAGAATACGGATTTTGCCCCTCGAAGTAATCGTTTACATTTATTTTCATAACTATAGTTGGGTGATGCGGGTGGAAAAATATAGTGAAAAAAGGAAAGGGGGTTTACGGGAATTAGCAAAGTATAGCAGGATTTTAGCAGAAGGTTAGCTAAACGGATTTAGTAGATTAAAAGAGTGATATTTTTAGCGCATATACCCATGATTGTTATGTGTATCATTCATTTGTAGCGTTATTTACTGGGGGTAAAGGGGGGGAGCTGACATTCGTCCTCTCCGCTTTTTTCCTATTTGCCAGCGGCTTGATTGAGGGGGACAGGGTATCTGGCTAAAGGACCTTATCCATCGTCTCTGCTTTTTCATTAATCACTGGCCTAGGGGGTACAGGGTATTGGGCTAGGGGACCTTATTCATCTTCCAGCTTCTTCATTTAACCACTGGCTTGATTTTGGCCGTTTTGGATATATGGCCAGGGGACCTTATTCATCTTCCAGCTTTTCATTAACCACTGGCTTGATTTTGGCCGTTTTGGATATATGGCCAGGGGACCTTATTCATCTTCCAGCTTTTTCATTAACCACTGGCTTGATTTAGGGGGTACAGGGTATCTGGCTAAAGGCCCTTATTCATCTTCCCGCTTTTTTCATTTAACCACCAGCTTGATTGAAGCCATTCTGGCTATATAGCTAAAGTATACTATTACTCCTATCCGCTTTTTTCATTCACCGCCTGCCTGATTGAACCCGCCGGGGCTATATAATTAACAGTACACAAAAAGGGTACTATAAGTACATCATAAGGGCATCTCTATATCAAATCGATATTGAGGTGATCATTTAGTGGCGTATTAGTACTCATTTGATGCAATACTGGTGTTATCACTAAAGCATATTCGCTATATTGGTACATGAACTCCAAAAATTGTTTGTTATGGCACTTGTAAAAGACAGCTTACTCTTATATGCCGTTCGTGGTACGCTTGGTGATCAGATTACGATATACGAACGGAATGGCCAGATTATCATGGCAAAAAAACGCACGAAATCAAAAAAGAAGCCTACAAAGAAACAGCTGGAAGCCAGGGATAGAATGAAGGTAGCGGCAGCATATGCGAAGAGTATTTTAAAAGATCCTGAGCTCAAGGCTTATTACAAGTCCAAAGCCGGACCGGGACAAAATGCCTACAATATGGCAGTAAAAGATGCATATAATTCTCCCGGGGTGCAGAATGTACAATTGAAAGATGATACGGTTGTCGTGACTGCCAGGAATGAGTTTAGGGTCGCAGAAGTGGTAGTAAATGTGTTGGACGCTGCGGGCAATGTAAAGGAGAGGGGAAACGCGGTTGTAGGCAGGAATGGGGTGGATTGGTATTACAAGATGGCTGGTATGCCGGTTGGCGGAATGGTAATAAAGGTGGTAGTGGTTAATCTGCCCGGGAATGAGACGATCAAAGTGGTGCAGTTGGAATAAAATTAGGAAAAACGGATACTTTCTTTTTTATCCTTTGAATATAATTCCTTCAACATGGAAATTCATGAGGGCCACGTAGTAAATGGGCTTATCCGTAAATTTGAAGAATAGGGGTCTTTTAATGTAAATTGCCTGAATGAAACGACAATACTACTCAGCACCTATCCTCATTACCGTTATAGTTATATTACTTTGTGTTGGCAACTGGTACTACGATAACACATTCGTTCTTCTTAAACCTGTGCTGGCAAAACAAACAGGAGAACCGGTTATTGTTCCTTATACAAAAGAAATGATAGAAAACTTCCCTTATGTTTTGAACGGGTATGGGGTTGCCTACAAAACGAGCGACTCAGGCCATTTTCTGATCAAAGCTAAGTACATGCGTAATATAGATTATATTTTAACTTTTACAACTGCTGCGACGGATACTAACCTGGTCAGACAGATTAAAAGCGGCAGGATGCGCCACTTAAAATGATATCGCGCGTCAATCTGATCGCTAACTATTGCAAAAATGTAAAAAACGGAGAATACCAATATTGTACTCCCCGTTCCTGTGCAATAAATTCAATTAACTAATTACAGTCCCCGTCAGGCGTACATACCGCACCTGCCTGTATATCGAGCAAACCATCATTATTCTTCTTCCACTCCGCATACGCCTGCTCAATCGCCCCAAGCATCACATCTGGCTTCTGCGCACCAGAAACCCCATATTTCCTGTCAATTACAAAAAACGGCACACCTCTTATCCCTAAGGCCTGTGCTTCATTTACCTCAACCGTCACTTGTTGCGCATACCCTGGATTCGTCATCGCTTCATTCACTTCAGCTGCAGTTAGCCCAATTTCGATACCTAATTCAGTGAGCACAGCAGTATCATTGAGATTCTTTCCCTGTGTAAAATACGCCAGGAAAAGCCGCTCTTCTGCTGCGTCGCCCAGGCCTTTTGTTTTTGCAAACTGTATCAGCTTATGTGATTTAAGTGAATTTGTAATCAATACCTTATCGAAGTTGTATGCCAGCCCCGCGTCTTTTGCCATCTGCGTTACATCATCATGCATCCGCCTGGAATGCTCATATGACAGACCTTTTCTATCAGCCACGTACTTATATATATCACCCTGCTGGTCCGGATTTTCCGGGATAGAGGGATCCAGCAGAAAACTCTTCCATTCTACCTCAATTTGATCCTTATCCGCAAATTTAGATATTGCCTGTTCGAAGTTCCTTTTACCAATATAGCAAAACGGACACATGATGTCACTCCATATTTCTACTTTCATTATATACGTCTTTTATTTTCCAAACCTTATGTGTTCTATGTCAGAACTACAAATTTAGGCATAATTAGTAACCAAAAGATACTAGTGTACGACAGGTAACTGGTTTCCTCGAAGAAACCACATTGATAGCTGCCGGAACAGTAGTCTGGTAATTTCCACTTTCTAGCACAAGATTTGTACTTTTGCAATAGTGGACCAAATCAAATTACATATAGGCATGCTGATCATGATCTGTCTGGGGACTTTCTTTACCCCTGCTATCAGCTATGCATGTAGTTCACATACATCGCATCATGAAAGTAAGTGCGGAGGCGAAAACTCACGGCTTGTTCACGCGGATAAATCGCATCACACTTGCGCAGACTTTCACAAGCAAAGCAAGGTCGCGCGTAACCATGGTCAATGTCCCTGTGGTCAGGGATGTGATGGCAATTGTCAGGGTCGCTCCTGTAAATGCGATGCGTGCGGTTGCAGCGCTGGTGTGGTCATCCCGCTTCTTTTTAAATCTTATCAGGAGTTCCCTGTATATAGAAAATTACTGTTCCCCACTCATCAGGCCTACGTCTGCTCAGGCTTTAATTCCATTTGGCTACCGCCTAAAATAGGCTAAATGAATGGCTCAACAGCCATACTTGTCTCTTGTCGATGGCACTGCCATCGGTATGATCATGCATTTACGTACTAAATAGGCAACAATTAAAAAACAAATAATGAAAAATATACTTTTTGTATGTATGATGATGTTGGGTAGCTATACTGCATTTGCTCAACATACCAATAAATTAGTGAACGATTATATAGTGATAAAAAATGCCCTGGTGAATGGAGATAGTCAATCTACATCCTCCGCTTTATCTGCATTTGAACAGGACCTTACAGCAGCCGGCGATTTCTCCGGCAGGGACGCCCTTGTAAAAGCCACTGCTACGATGAAAAAGGCCACCAATGTTGAAGAACAAAGAAACGCATTGAATGATTTGTCTACCAGCTTGTGGTCTGTTGTTAAAGCGTCAGATAAGTTAGATACATCCTTCTACTATCAGTATTGTCCCATGAAAAAGGCATACTGGATCAGCGAGGTACCGGCAATCAAAAACCCTTACTACGGCACCGGTATGCTTACCTGCGGGAAGATAGTTGAAACTAAATAAACCTTTGAGGAAAGGTACCACCTGGTACCTTTCCATTCAGTCATTTTTCATCATGCCGTTTTATTACAAAGGGTTTACACATGAGAACACTAATATTTATTCTTTCTTTTGTTACTATACACATTTTTGCGCAGGCTCAATCTGATCATCCTCCTGGTGTAGTCAGTTATAAAACATCATTTAGTCCGGGTGGACCGCCGCATAAAGTGCACTACGAATTATTTGTAACTGATACTTTAGTAACCTACGGTGGTAAAAAGAAACATGCAATAGCTGTCAACGGTCAGATTCCCATGCCGACCCTTGAATTTACAGAAGGTGATACCGCGGAGATTGTTGTACACAACCTGTTAAAAGAAGGTACATCCTTACACTGGCATGGTGTGTTTTTGCCAAACAAAGAAGATGGTGTGCCTTACCTTACCCAGCAGCCAATTCCTCCGGGTGCCACTTACACGTACAGCTTCCCGGTCATTCAGCATGGCACGCACTGGTATCATTCTCATTACGGATTGCAGGAGCAAATTGGTATGTATGGTAGTTTTATCATGCATAAAAGACAGGAAGATACAACCTTTAGAAAGGGGATTGATGATCTGCCGGCTATTCCAATCGTCATCAGTGAGTGGACGAACTTACGCCCCAATAATGTACAGCGGATGCTGCACAACGCTACCGACTGGTTTGCTATCCGTAAAGGGGCCACTCAAAGCTATACAGAGGCCATTCGTGCCGGTCATTTCAAAACTAAGTTGACGAATGAATGGAAGCGTATGCAGGCGATGGATGTCAGCGATGTTTACTATGATAAGCTCCTGTTAAATGGCCAACAGGACAGCGACCTTAAAACTATTGATGGTAGCCGGCTGAAAGCTGGCGACAAGGTAAGGCTGAGAATTGCAAATGGAGGTGCGTCTTCTTATTGCTGGTTACGCTACGGCGGTGGTAAAATGACGGTAGTTGCAAGTGACGGCAACGATGTAGTTCCTGTTGAAGTCGACCGGTTGATTATAGCAGTTTCAGAAACATACGATATCGTGGTCACTGTACCGGAAAATGGAAAGGCATTTGAATTCATGGCAACTACGGAAGATCGTACACAGTCTGCCGGGATTTATATTGGCAGTGGCTCCCGTCAGCCGCTGGCGCCTATGGGGCGCCTGAAGTATTTTGAAGGCATGAAGATGATGAACGGTATGATGAAGATGAATGGTGATATGAATGATATGGGGATGGGTATGACGCTGAACAAGATGGACATGAATGCAGTCATGTACCCAGAGGTGACAGGAGAAGCACCTAAAAAGAAAGGCAGGCGTCATAGCCAAAGTGATACTACCAGGATGATGGACATGGATCATGCTGCCAACATGAAGATGGTTCATGATACTATGAAGATGGATGACAGTGCTACCATGAAAATGGGTCATGATGCCAACATGAAGATGGATGACAGTGCTACCATGAAAATGGGTCATGATGCCAACATGAAGATGGATGACAGTGCTACCATGAAAA
>NZ_JBCNKF010000014.1:0-191421 GCF_039596155.1 Chitinophaga sp. | reverse complement strand
ATTTTAAACGGTGCTGAAGTAACGGTACACGTACCATTTACGACGACGACAAAGAATGACGTATCTGCCATTGTCTGAGTCGTGTAGTTCAGCATCGCAGTCATGTTGTCGTAATCAGTCATCTGCTGACCTGTAGCCACACTGGTACCCCTGTACCAGGTAATACTCTTGGTAGGGTCACCAGCGGGATCAAGTGCATCAGCCACACTCAGGGTAACCCTGCTACCCAGACACAAGGATGTGTCAGAAGCAGCGATCTGCACAATTGGTTTATCATCCTTCTTTATAGTCGCACTATTAGAGTCCACACAGGTCTTACCTCCATCAATACCGTAGGTTACATAACCATATACTTTGATAGTGGTATCACTGAGCACGGTTACGTGCCGGTCGGGACCAACATAACTGGTATCACTCCATTTGAAGTAATCATAACCACCGGAGGCTTGTAATTCGACCGTTCCACCCACACAGATTTGCGATTTTGTAAGATTCAATACCGGCATCGGCAGGATGGTGATCTTGACCGATGAGGAAGGGGCGGCACAGGTGGCCGCAGAACTTCCGTTTTCAAATATCCTGACACGGAACAGGTAATCAGCCGCAACGTCTTTCGTCCCTTTCAGTTCACCCTCGTGAATAACCAGGGTATCTTTGTTAGCAGTACCAAAAGGTACATTGAACCAGGATACGCCACCGTCATCAGACATTTCCCATTGATAGGCAGGATTGGTAAAATAGTTGGTGGGTGTATATGAAGAAACGAGGGTCGTAGGAACGCCCTCGCACAATACCTCTTTCAGGTTACTTGCCGATCCAAGGATGGATGCATTAATAATCGGACTACAATAAGAGAACTGGATATCATCCACCGCAATATCGTTACCACAACCACCGGGGAAGTTATTGACAATTCGTACAATTACACTACTCACGCCGGAAGGTACAGTGAAGGAACCACCGAACCTTTGCCAGGTAGCTTTGGCGAAGTTGGGAGAAACAGCATACGTTCTGAAACTGGCTAATACCTGGCTGGTATTGGCCGCATTCAGGATCTGGAAAGTCACACCTGCATATATGAAACCTGACGCACAGGTATTCGTCATTACCAGCGAACTGTCCGCATTAATGAACCAGGCACTAAAGTTATATACAGAACCACGGCACAGACCATCTACCTGTTTCTGGAAGAAAGTGGACTTCGTAAAACCGGAGTTAGCCACCAGCATACCACCACGGCTATTACCGGTGTGATCTGGCGTCGTGATCCAGTCACCCTTCAGGTGAGTGTTGTTTGAGATCGCATAATAATTATCTGCCGGGTCACCGGATGGGGAGTAAATATAAGTAATCGCAGAACTAGGCGAATATGCCATTCGGCTGGTATTGGTAGGCAGCGCACCAAAGTTTTCTGTAAAACCAGGCATCTCTGCGTCACCACCGCTACAGGTCGAAATCGTACAGTCAACTACAACGAGACTTTGTGTTTTGGTCACCGTAGAGTAGACGGTTTTACCACCACTGGTAGTCGCGTAGGTCATCGCTATTTTAAAGGTATACTTACCGGGCACGAGGAACTGCAGTGTCAGCAGGTTCGTCTGGTTCAGCAAGGTATCCTTAATGGACGATGTTCTTTGGGAATACAGAATGTTATAGTCGGCATTCGTACCACTAGGTGTAGTAATTGTCCAGTTGGCTTTAGAAGCATTACCACTTGCCAGCTGCACGTTCATACTGGTAAACTTGATCTGGTCCGCAGTGCTACTATTAGTAGACATACAGACCGTATCTGGCATATTAAGATACCAGGTTTGAGACCTCGCTATACCAGTAAAAAGCAACAAACAGCCAAATAATAGGATTAGAATCTTCTTCATCTTCGTACTTTTTGAAAAAAAACTATCAGATACCTCAGTTTCAAGCTGTTGTAACCCAGTTAACGCTTTCATAATTTTGAGGGCGATAGTCCATCCTATTATACCTCCAGATGGCAAGCCGGTGTTTGTAAATGTGTTTCATAGGCCAAAATGATAATTATATACGAACGAGCAAATATAAAATAACTTTGATATATTTTAGTATTTTATAATTGATAAACTATTTTAAATATTGTCAATCAAGCACTTACAAGTTTTTAACAATTTGATAACAACGTTTTGAATTCATTCTAAAAAGTGTAGAAATTATTCTAACACAATAACTTATATCATTTTTTTAAAATGCAATAATTTTCATAATATTTCTTTTCAGAGAAGGGACAAGGGGCATTTTTGGAGTAGAAAAGAGGGATTTGTGGTATTATATTATCAGTGGAGTATCTAAAGAAAGTACTGTTACTTTTTGATGGATTTTATTTCGGAGAAAACATATTGTGAAGACTGGAGCTTGCTGTACTTACACAAAATCGTGTAACCATGTGCCTGTTTACTTTTGTAAACATTGCTAACTAATTCATTATAAGATTATTGATATACTTAATGTTGGCTTATAAAAATAAATGCACCATATGGCCGGATGATGGACATTTATATTTAACTGAGAAATTGGGGTAGCGCTGCTTATTTACCTGATCAGCTGAGGTGGTCAAAAGCCGGTTTAATTTGGAAAGCGCTGCAAGGTGAGGGCCATCAACCCCACCAGAACATCGTTGGATAACGTTTCCAGTGTGAGTGTTTTCAATTCCTTTTGAGGATCCAATAAAATATCTGTCAGCATGCCGGCCCCACCTTCAATTTCCCGGCCATACACGCCCTTAATTTCGAGGTCGCTGCCAAGATCCTGGCTCACTAATCCGGTTTTAAAATGAAGCCGCCAGGGCTTCTGTGAATGCATTTTAAAGGCCAGGCTGTCAGTAAAATAATCCTGTTCCACAGGACACCAGCTTTCGGGGTTGACCAGGTCTTTTACCTGCCGGGAGCCATCCTCATATAGAATTGTTATCCTGCCATTGGCGATCCTGCTTTGCATGGGATTCGTGCTACCTGCCATTAACAGGTAAGCATGGGTGGCTTTGCCATGCAGCGGAACCTGCACACTATGAGGATAGTTATCCCAGCGCGCTGTGAAGATGATGTTCCTGCCTCGCGGCGGGATTCGAAAAGGTACCGTAAAATGACATTCCGTAGGATCTACAATGCTGGCAGTGGTCTTCGGATGTGTCCACTCTCCTATTCCGTGCAAAGGAATCTGCAATGTCGTATACGGAGACCGCGGGGAACGGTAATTATTTTTGAAGATATCGGATATGGAGGCGTTCCATTGGGAATCGATGTATATGGGCTCACATAAATTGCTTTCGACTGCTGCGAATGCTGTATAAGTGGCGGGTTTTGCCTGTGGGGCCTCAAGGGGATATGCTGCCAGCCAGGTCATCGCTCCCTGTGTAATTGATCTGAACGTTGTTTGTGTGCCTGTAACAGGTGGTATGACAATCTCTTTTCCGGCCCATTCGATCGCCACATCTGCATTTCCAGCCGGAATCTTTATGGAAATAAGGGGATAGCCGGCTACAGCCGCAGACAACTCCCAGCTGGCAGGTTGCCCATTGACAATGATCTTTTTAATACGATCTTTTTTAGCACGCACCTGTAACTCGATATTGGAGAAATGTGTAGCAATATGATAGGTATCTTTCCTGTATTGGAAACTAAGATCCGGTGTTATTAAGGTCGCAAATGGCCAGGATGCAGGGAAGCCAGGTCTGATGATCACACGGTTATTTAAGCCATCGGGACGTATACCATACAATCCTTGTACCAGTAAGCGGGTGGCAACGCCAATAGCATCGCCAAAGTCGCGGTAGCATTCCCCCCTGGCCGCATCGTAAAATGAGATCTGCCCAAAATTGCCCGGGCTATCTCCCAGGTACATACCGTCTAATACGGCGCTTTTGAAAAGCCTGAACCCTTCCTCACTTCTGCCCGCCTGAAAGTAAGCGAGGGCGGTATGCATCACTTCTGCAAAAGCAACATTATTTGTACTCCAGGTGTAGGGCATCCAGTTACTGGTAGCAATGGTGGCATAGCCTTCGTCTTTCAGCCCTGTTCCTTTTACGGGAATATGCGGTATTTGTGTATCCAGGTAACGCGTGGCCTGAAAAGCCTGTACGGCATCGGGCACATCGCTGTCGATGGCGTGATAGATGGTATATACCCCTGCACTTTCGTGAAGGCGTTTTAACCCCATGAAGTCCTGGTATTCCGCCCAGTAACCTTTATCCTGTAACCATAGCCGCGTGTTGATAGCAGCCAGTATTTTACCGGCAGCTGTGCGATACGGTCGCGGATCCTCCCCGATTTTCTCTGCAATGAGGGCCGCCAGATTATTTGCGCGATAATTATATGCGGATGAATAGGTGACAGCTCCTGAATTGTAATACATACCATCGCTGGCCCATATGCAGGCATAGGCATCAAATAAGCCATCATCATCCGGATCAAAATTGCGTTTCTCCCATGCAAGATGCCGGGTGAGCACAGGCCAGATCTTCCTGGCATACACCAGGTCACCAGTCCATTGCAGGTGCCAGAGCAATTCATCAATATATACCAGGTTCATATCGTAATGATGCATCTGATCCGGCCGATTGGGGTTCCGGGCAATGTACCCGTTACTGTACATGGGTGTTCCCCATTGCTTCACGGCCCTCGCAAGGCCAAGCGCAGTATCCTGTGTTGGGTGAGGGATCGTATCAGGTACAGCAGTCACCTGGCTGGCGGCATAGCCGTCAAAATGTATCCTGGCCCGGTCATGCCATCCCAGAAAATCACCTGTATAAGCCGCTCTCCAGCCAGTGAGTGGCATACGCCAACCAATGGCACCATGTAACCAGCTTTTACCGTCCCAAATGCCATCCGCCGCCATTACCAATGCACCGGCAACAGGATTGATAAATGGATCTGGTGTTTCGATCCGAACCCTGTTCGCCAGTTGTACGCTTTGCTGCGCTGCTATATTAAAACTGTCGTGGTTGCCGGTAGCCGACAATTGCAGGTGATCAAACAGGATGTATCCACTTTCCGCAAGCTGACAGGTACTGGTATATTCCGCGTGGTCAGCGGCTTCAAATACACCGGGAGGATCTGCTCCCATATCGCCGGAACGGGATAACTTTTGCGCCCTGATGCTGGTGACTCCTGCAACTACCCTACTTCCTGCAGGCAGGTGGTTAAAATCAATTTTCCATACCGCTCCTTCCCTGTCATACAGTGCCAATACGCTGATGCGCAGTACACCATTGCCCCACGAAGTATCCCTGAGTATGTAGCTTCGTTTTCCTGCATTGTAACGGGCTTCGCAATAAGTAGTAGTATCCAGCGATTGCCTACCCTTACCGGGAACGTCTATCCAAAAACTGATATGCCGGCTGTTTTTCTCAATATAAGCCGCAAATACAGGCCGGTCGCTGGTTTCTAGCCTGAAGGCGGTAGGACCACCATATAAAGCCCTTGTATACCTGTTTTTACCATTCACACAGACAAAATCATTCCCTTCCGGATGATATTGCAGGGTTCTGGGCATCCCTCTCTTATCGTCGTTATAGGATGTTTGTTCGATTAAGTCGGCTTTCTGGGCTACTCCTGCAAATGCGTGGAACAACAGGAGCAAACAAATGGTGCGTTTCTTCATAACTATACAATATAAATTAAATATTTATTAGCGCCCCTATAATCCTACGATAAAAAGCTACCTATTGCCCCACCGGCGACATCTGGCGGAGGAGGCGGATCAACTCCTGCAAACTTCAGACAGGGTTAATTATCCAAAGTGACTTCTCCTATATCAGGACCAGACCCATACGGCGTTTCTTCGGAGATATTCCGCAGATAACCCGCAGATATCCCGCCTATAAGCCGCCTATAACCCGCATCTATGTAGAGGCGGGTTATAGGCGGAATATCCCCGGGTTGTTCCCAGGTTATCCCTGGGTTATTTACAGGAAAAAGGCGGTAACCTGTCGATATCAGCCATTCCCGGGGGCTGTTATTGACTAGTCTATTGCATAATAAATCTCCTGTTCAACGAGTTGCAGGCACTTACCTGTTAAGTTGAAAGCGTGCGAATGGTAGGGCAATAAGATTTTGACGGTATTTTTGGTGAACCGGGCATGTATGCGTGCAGGTATTTTATGTGTAGTGGAACGGATTATTCATACCAGCGTTCTCCGGCATGTAGACTTGCAGCCAGCCTGTTACAATGACATTGCCTACTTCGAAGCCAAAACAGGAATGAAATCGCCACATGAAATGCCGACTTGTTATACTTTGTATAGAGGGTTGTATGCACGCGAAGATCATTGTAGCATAATCCGATTGATGGGAATAGTTCATGATAAACGCTATACGGACAATGGCTTTCAGCTGGCTGAGTATAGATCTTTTCTGCTTATACTTTGTATAGAGGGTTGTATGCACGCGAAGATCATTGTAGCATAATCCCATTGATGGAAATAGTTTACGATAAACGCTATACGGACAATGGCTTTCTGCTAGCTGAGTATAGATCGTTTCTGCTGTATGGTCGATAAAAATAATTGCAATGATTATGGTGACTTACCGTCAGATTCACTTGCACATCTCCTGCAGGATATCTCGACGGCTATTCCGGGAAGGACTGTATAAATAATTAATAAAAATCACTCTTCATCGTCCTCATCGGCGTCATCCTCCAAAGAAATATAATCCCACGCTATTTCCAGCTGGTCCAGCATGTTGTCAAACCGGTCGGCGTCATTTGTGCCGATAAAGGCTCCTGTGCAACTGCCTTCTTTACTAAAAGATAAACTCACCATTTCCACATATTCCCGGGTAAACACCCGTTGTGTGGCATGAGAAATTTCTTCCAGTTCCACGTAATTCTGCTGCACGAATTTCACTGTCTCCGCCGGCACCGGTGCAAAGGAATTTGCATTATATGTTAATCCTCCGAGTACCCCGTTATACACCGCCATCAGCAGTAAAAATCCTGATGTTGTGGTGCATTCCAGGTGCCAATCCGGGTTCATCTCGTCACCTGAATAATTACCGTATACGGGAGGATCAGGCAAAGTGAGATCCGCTTTCTTAATTCCCCAATATACTACTTGCTGATTCTCTTCGAAAAACACCAGGTATTCATCCTGTGACCACCCTATCTCTCCGGGTTTCAGCAACCTGTTATGGGCATAATTGACCGCTTCATGTTTACCTAAATGCAGGTAGTATTCTCTTAACACCTCCGGTAGTGGCTGGTTAATTTCACTTGCATCAAAACCAACGTTGTCCTGTGGCGAAATGCCGTACAGATGCCTGATCTCCTGGAAATATCCCGTCATCGTTCTTTGCTTTAATGTCGCGAATATCCTACTTTTATAAGTTATGAACCTGACAATTTCCGGATATTCGACTGCTTTGTTTGCTACCTGGTATTTCATAGAAGAATTAGGATTACTTTTTGATTGCGGGGATGGCCTGATGTCAGGTCTGCTACAAAAGAGCAGGAAGATTGAAAACGTGTTTATATCCCATCCTGACAGAGATCATCTCACAGGCCTGTTGCAGCTCAACCAGCTTAATGCCAGAGATGGTTTCCCGATTATCAATTACCCCAGGGACAGTTCTTCGTTTCCTGCACTCAGGGATTTCTCTTTTAAATTTGATCCCCATGTAAAAGGCACTCGCTGGAATGCGCTATCAGACAGGGATAAAGTATGGATTAGGAAGGACATCTATGTAGAAGCGTTGCGCAATAACCATGTTCCTGCGGCAGAAAATGTTTTTAAAAGCTTGGGGTTCAGGGTGGTTCAGGTGAAGCATAAACTAAAAGCGGAGTATGTATCGCTGCCTCCCCTGGAGATTAAAAAAGCGATTGATACACTAGGAAAAGAAGCGACACACCATGTCGTAGAAACCATCCTGTTGTGCTATAGCGGAGATACGCCAGCTGAAAACTTCCATTACTGGAACAATGCTAAAATACTGATCCATGAAGCGACTTTCTTAGGAGATGAGGTGGAGCTTCAGGCACACCGGAACAAGCATAGTAAACTGGAAGAGGTACTGAAAGGAGTAAAGGATATTCAGATCGAAGCACTGGTCCTTGGGCATTTTTCTTCAAGGTATGCTGATGAAACGATTGACGGTGCGATTGTTGAATTATGCAGGCGATTTGATATACAAATCCCTGTTTACAGGGTATTGCCGGGGAAGACTGTTTTTGATATTTTGTCTATGAAGTCGCTGACAGCCTGATTTAATCAGGGTTGTGTTGCAGGTTCGATCTACTTCCCTGTATCATGAACAGCGGAGCGCGACATGGCTATCGTGGTAGCAATTGTTATCTCAGCGCTTAGGTCTGCGCCCAGGAATAGTAATGTGAATCAGCGACGCATTGTAAATATTTGAGATTGAGTGAACATACGGTTTTCTTTCATTCCTGCATATCGCCGGCCGTGTAGCGTAAAACGGCATACAGGTCAAATTCCTTCTGCTGGCAGCCGATTATAGGAATGAAGAGCAATAGGGATAGCAGACATCTTCTCCTAATAAAATTTTCTATAGGATGCAGGACCGGGAAAAATTCCATCATTCAAGATAACTTTAACATTGCCTGGTATGAACTATTAAAAAAAAGTATTCCATAGGTGGAATACAATCATTTTTCGAATGCTGGTATTTTTTGAACACCGGCATTTTTCCTGGCTTGGCATTTGACACGCTCTAATCCGTTGAAGATCCCACTATCCCCACATACCAATTCTTCACCGGGTTGTAAATTGTCCAGAAATAACTGCCCCACCATTCCTTGCCTGAGTCAAAGAAATTTGAGCAATCTGTGCTCCAGGCATAGATTTCAATCTCTTCCAGGTTATCAAAGAAAAAGTTGATAAAGTCAAGTACATATTCTCCCTTCTTCAGGATGCTTTTATCGAACTTCATGGTATATGGCGGTTCTATCAGGGCATATATAAAAGCACCATGCACCCCATCATCCGGACGGGTATGCATATACAAAACATCGGCAGGCGTTTCCTCCCCGTCATAATAAAAATAGGAATTGTTAGTATCGTTTCCCAGCTCCCCGCGAACGATCGGTTTTAGCTTGGTGGTATCAAAGCAGGGCCCTAGAAAGGTTTCCAGATCGATCCTGGTGCCACTTTCGTCCAGCATTTTATAGTTGATGACGGGCAGTGAAGGGAAGTTATCCCGTTCTCCCCTGGGAGCAATTTTATTGATGTGCAGGTTCCAGTTATAAATGACTTTCGCCATCGTTTGGCGCGCCACCGTCATATGTGCCTCATACTCAGCTGGTAGCTTTCCTTCATAATTGGCTGAGATTGAATATACAAAGATGCCCAAGACACCTCCAAGTTCGTCATGCTCAATAATTTTTTCCCTTACCCGGGGATCGTTTACTTCCTGAATGTTAACAACCATAAGTAAATTTAGCTATTTTATATATTTGAACCTTATTTAAAGCCATGAATTATGGAGATTAAAAATTTATCATTGCCTGTTTCGGCTGTACCAGGGGCAGTTTCTGCCATCCTTACCCTCCCGGACAAGCCTATATGTATTCTGACACTGGCACACGGTGCAGGTGCCAATATGCATCATGCTTTTATGGAGGCACTGGCCACGTCACTGGCCGGAGCAGACATAGCCACCCTGCGGTTTAACTTCCCGTTCACTGAACAGGAAAAGAAACGCCCTGATGCTCCTGCTGTGGCCCAGCAAGCCATTGCAGCTGCTATTGATAAGGCACGGGAATTATATCCTGCCCTCCCGTTATTTGTGGCAGGAAAGTCATTTGGCGGCCGCATGTCGTCTCAATTGCTGGCTGCCCAACACAGGAAAGAGGTCACAGGTCTGATCTTTTATGGCTTCCCGTTGCATGCTGCCGGCAAACCATCAATTGACAGGGCAGCACATCTCCAGCTTGTAAAAGTACCGATGCTCTTCCTGCAAGGCACAAAGGATACCCTGGCAACATGGGACATGATTGAAGCCGTGTGTAAATCACTGAAAAAAGCGACACTCGTAAAGCTGGAAGGGGCGGATCACTCTTTTAAGGCGGGTAAAAACAAAGACATGATCCCGGTGATTACTGCAGCAACAAGGGACTGGGTGAAAAAGAAAATAAAATGATAATGGGTGCGCCGGTCTCCGGCGAGTGCAAGCTCCCTGTAATTCATGAATAGCTTCTGTAGGCGTGCTTTCTATGATCCATACTTTCCTAACATTTCATCCTGAATTATTCGCCATGCCTGTACGTTAAAAATTACGATCCGGATCAGTGAAAAAATTCCAGATCCTGCTATTGAAGGACAATCCCCTCCCTACATTTCATCCGGAAACATCCAACATGCTTCTGCGTTAAAAACTGCAACCCGGATGAGTGAAAAATTCCGGATCCTGCTATTTGGAAACAATCCCCTCCCTACATTTCGTCCGAAAACATCCAACATACTTCTGCGTTAAAAACTGCAACCCGGATCAGTGAAAAATTCCGGATCCTGCTATTTGGAAACAATCCCTTCCCTACATTTCATCCGAAAACATCCAACATGCTTCTGCGTTAAAAACTGCAACCCGGATCAGTGAAAAATTCCTGATTCTGCTGTTTGAGGAAAATCCCCTCCCTACATTTCATACGAAACATCACCACACTTCTGCGTTAAAAAATGTTCCCGGATGATCCGCTAAAATCACCTGCAATCGCCACACACATGAATTCGTGTCGCGCATTTCCATTTATCCGGGTCAAATGTCCCGGTTTGCAAAAAATATGATCCTAATTTTGCTTCCGGAGTGAACTCTTTGGGATCACTACCAGCACTGATACACTCTCCAAACTACTACCGAAACGTCATGCGTTCACTGAATAAAAATCTTGTATTGGCTATCGCCTCCATGGGCATCTTCGTAGAAGCCCTGGACATTGCGATTGTGAACCTGGCATTGCCGAAAATTGAAGCCGATCTGGGATTAAGCAATGACTCCGGATATAAAATTCAAAGTATCTATATCCTGATCTATGGGAGTTTTCTAATTTTAGGCGGTAAACTATCTGACTACCTGGGGAGGAAAACCATCTTTATGGCAGGATGCGCCATCTTCCTGTTCACCTCACTGGGAGCAGGTCTGACACATACACTCAATTACCTCGTCCTCTTCAGGGCTTTACAGGGATTGGGAGCTGCCTTGCTGATGCCTGCTGCTTTCTCTATTGTCAATTATTATTTTACTGAACCACATGAACGGGGAAGAGCCATGGGAATCTTTGGTTCGTTTGCGGCAACCGGTGCCGCAGGCGGCGTATCTGTAGGTGGGATCATTGCTAACTACTGGGGATGGTCCTGGGTGTTCCTCATCAACGTACCTATTCTTTTGTTGATACTGGTGATTGCCTATATCTATCTCGAAAAAGACGTAACAACAGATCGTCAACTACCAGATATTCCCGCTGCTATTGCCCTCGTACTCGGCATGCTGTGCCTGTCAAAGATCACAGAGGGAAGTCACCTGATCATATCTGTACTCTTATTGTCTGTGTCGTCCTATTACCTGTACTACCGGCTCAAGACACAGGCGTATCCGTTACTGGACATCCGGGTACTACTACTATCATCCCTCCGTAAAGGCACATTGCTATTCTTTTTGTTAGGCGCATTGTTCACAGGCTATCTATTCCTGATGAGCTTTCTCGTACAGCAAAACTTTGGATTCAGCGCTGCCGGGTCAGGACTGCTGATGATGCCATTTAATATTATTTCTATCCTGCTGGGACGGTTCGGGCTACCAGCGCTCTCAAAGAAATTGTCCGCAAAAACAATTGCAATGAGTGGTGCAATCGCTATGCTTGCTGGTACATTATCGTTGGTGCTGGCGGTGCAGCTACACAGTTTAGCATTCCTGCTGGCAGGTGGTGCCTGTATTGCAGGTATAGGCATGACGCTTTGCTACACCGGATATACCGTTATTGCGATGGAACATGTGCCCGCAGAAAATCTGGGGATTGCTGCCAGTTTGATTAACACTGCCTACTTTGTAGGAGGTGGTATTGGCCTGCCGCTTATATCCGTGTTCATGTCGCCTGCATCGAAGCAGTTAGATACACGTCCCTTGTGGTTGCTATTTATTGTCGCATGCTTTACTGTTGCGAGATTATTTTTCAGGGGAAAGCCGAACGTGCCTGTAAATTAGCCTGGATAGCAGCACGTAGTTGTTACGTCATACCCTTCCGGCTGGCTTCCATGGGTAAAACCGGGTCATTTTTACTATCAGGACTTCAGGTTTATTTGTTCTTTGAGCTTTATCAATTCACCCAATAATAAGATATCATTTGCTGTTGCCTCCATCCCTTGTTGTTGGGCGATTCTGAATATTTCAAAATTCAGGGTGTCTATTTCCGTTTGCCTGCCATTACTGATATCCTGTAATGTAGAGATAGATTGACCTGCTGAAGCCTTACTGATATTTATCAACCCGGTTTCAATTTCCTCAGGACTCAGATGGACACCAGCTTTGGCAGCTACTGCCAGGCATGAACTGATCAGCTTTTGAGCGATATGTAAGGCGAAAGCATCTCTGTAAAAAATGCCATTATCGGTTTCCAGTAAGGGGCAAATGGAATTAAAGACTGTATTCATGATCGCCTTTTTCCAGATGACCTGTTGAATATGTTGTTCTTCTCTGAATGGGAACCAGGGTGTATTTATCTGGGATACAATTTCCTGTAATGTAGATACGTCTCCTTGTATGGTCCCTACAGGCGAATCTGTAACCGGTCTGAATCTGACTACACCATTTTCAAGGATCAGGCTGGTGGAAAACAGCACGCACCGGTATATATGTCTGAATCCAAGGCTGGTAAAAGGTGCCTCTACATTTAATCCATTCTGGAGTATCACAACAGGGGTCTGCTGCACCCTGGATGCCAGCTTCAAGGCAAGGTCCTTATTGCCAAACGATTTCGTAGTGAGAACCACAAGTCCATCGATATGATCGACAGCATCCAGTGTAACAACCGGTATTGTTTGTGTGAGTAGGGTGCCATCTGCCAGTTCTACAACCACCTCTTCCTGCGTTCTACTACCATCGTTCACGCTGCCACGTATCACTGTGACTCTTCTGCCTCGGGCAACAAGAAACAGGGATAATGCTCTGCCAATAGCGCCAAATCCGATTATATAAATCATGCGTGTTTGTATTGAACTAACAATTTAATGAATTGTACCGGAACAATATGAATACAGATCTTATTCTTCTGGCAGGTACAGTGTGCTACCGTGAATGCCATATCGATAGAGTGCAGGCTTTCTGCATGAAAACAGGGTAAAAAAAAGAGGGCGGTCTCAAAGTTTGAGACAGCCCTCTTTTCCCGGCGGATATGATGCAGAAAATTTTCTTCGCCTTCATCCTCAGCGCATTCCCGCTACGAGTGATATATGCCCGTTCGCCCGGTTATGGTGATGGCTATAAAGTCAGTCTCATCCCTCCCATCAGCCATCTCCCTGGCATCTGGGCGCCCGTAAGGTCTGCATATGTTTTATTGAACACGTTATCAGCCTCCACATTCAGGCTGAGTTTATTCTTAATGACGAATACATCGGCTTTCACACTTGCTACAAAGTATTCTTTCGTTACCATGCCTGCAATGCCGTTCACTGCCTGTGGGTCTCTCACTTTGTATAGCCCGTTTACACTGACACCAAATAACTGGTTGCGATAAGACAACATACCATTCAGCAGGAAGCGGGCATGTGATGATATATAAAAAGACTGTTGTCCTTCCTGTATATCAGAGTACAACCACGTAGCGCCTGCAGTTGCACTTACCTGGTGTTTTTCATGGTAGGTCCTGGTGAACTGGATATCTGTTTCTACCCCGCTGGTCACCATCTTAGAGATGTTCGTAGCCAGTGAATACACCCCATTTGGAGACAGATTATGCTTATAAGGCATGTTGTTGTAGGGGGTCGTTGTCCAGTCGATCAGGTCATTATATCTGCGCTGGAATAAGGTAGAAGACACACGGATAAATTTACCAAAGTAATCTGCACCGGCTTCATAGCTAAAAGAACTTTCAGCCTTCAGGTCAGGATTACCAATCTTACCACTTGTAACGAGGGGTTTGTTATTGTTGTTGTAACGCTCTGTAAAATCTGCATTGCGAATGGTTTTACCAGCACTACCACGGATCTGGAACTGGCCTGTTCTATAGCTGGCATTCAGTTGAGGTACCAGTTCCGCACCACTGCGTTCATCCCAGTCCAGTCTCAATGCAGGGCTTAATGTAAGGGCATGCCATAGCGTAGCTGTGAGGGAAGCAAAACCTGCTGCCTGGTTAACGGTATGGTTCCCCCTGTCGTTAGAGACAATACTTTTTTGCTGGAACTGACCACCCGCTACAAAACTGATATCGCTGTTGAACTTATGTTCGTACAATGCGAGCGACTGGTATAACTTACTACGATTATTGTTGGCTACAGAAACCGGGTTGTACACATAATGGTCATTCATATTCTTATAACCGGCCATCAGACTGAATGAATTGTTGTTCTTATGATATTGGAGGTTTAACTGTTGCCACCACGTAGACAACTTTTCGCTGGCGGTATCGGAAACGTAGGTAGTATAGAAATTCTGTGCGGCAAACTTCCTGTCGTCGTAACTCAGGCGGTAAGAGAGTTTCCAGCTATCACTGAGCTTGTAGCTGGCGGACCCGGAGATGGTATGCAGATGGAAATAGCCATCTATACCACGCTGTGGTTGTCCGTCCGCATTATTGGTTTGTCCGCCGATATTGACAGCCAGCTTATCAGTAGCGTAATAGGCATTCGCGTTGGCATTGAACAATCCATATGCTCCACCTGTGGCGCCCGCCGTGAATTGGCTGGATGGGGCAGCATGCTGGTTATTGGCGAAAGTTTTGGTAATGATATGGATTACACCGCCTACGGCATCAGAGCCATAGATAGCAGAAGACGCACCTTTCAGTACTTCGATATGATCTATTTCAGCGGGGTTCACTGGTATGTAACTGCTAAAGTGACCGGTATTAGGGTCATTGACGCGTATACCATCGAGAATCACTAATACCTGCTGGAAGGTACCGCCGCGGATGACGATATCACTGGCTGCGCCCATCGGGCCTTTTGACTGTACTTCCACCCCTGGCAGATAGCGGAGTACTTCATCGATGGAATGAACAGGCATTTTAGCAATGTCCTCTCCTTTTATAACGAATAAGTTTCGACCTGTTTTTGAACTGGCTACCGGATTGACAGTGGCAGTAACGGTAACAGCATCCAGTTCGTTTATTTTATCCTGCGCCGGCAGCGTCATCGCATAAAGAATGCTGGCAGCCACAGGTAATGCTAATTTTGGAAACATTAGGTATGGTTTACTGATTGGGCGGCAAAGGTACAGCAAAAATTATTACTGCACGCCCTGTTTAATACCCACCTGCCGTAAGCGATTTTTCTGTAAACCTGGTTTGTAATCGGTAAGCCCTGGAGGAGCCAGGAAATTATCTTCGTAATAAGAGATGTAGCCACTGCCCATTTTTTCGGCCCACTTCTTACATCCATCCAATTCTTTCAAATCCTGATCTTTCATGGAAGATCACGCTATCCATAACTTACTGGTCAGTAATTTCAATCCATACGGGTGCATGATCGCTGGTTTTTTCCCAGGCCCTCACATGTTTATCCACCCCTCCTCCTGACAGAAAATCTTTCAGATCGGGAGATAATAAAAAATGATCCATCCGGATTCCGGCATTTCGCTTGAATGCATTTGCGAAGTAATCCCAGTAAGTAAATAATTTTTCTTCAGGATATAACGTTCGGATCGCATCTATCCAACCCTGCTTTAAGAGCTTTTGAAACGCAGCACGTGGTTCCGGAAAGAATACAGCATCATTCACCCAACGTTCCGGTTTGTGCGCATCCAGCTCCGTGGGCACAGTATTATAATCTCCCACTAATATGACCGGGGTCCCTTTTTTAATCAATCGCCTTGCCTTGGTAAGAAGCCGTTTATACCAGGCCATTTTGTAGTCAAATTTAGGCCCTGGTGCAGGGTTGCCATTGGGCAGATACAAACAGGCAATAATGATCCCATTGATCTTTGCTTCTATGTACCTGCTTTGTATATCCTCCGGATCTCCGGGTAATCCTTTGTAAATCGCCTCTACCGCGCAGCCGTTCTTTGTGAGGATGGCCACGCCATTCCAGCTCTTCTGTCCATGCCAGATGGCATTGTAACCTATGGCTTCCAGACTTTCCTGCGGAAACTTTTCATCCGGTGTCTTTAATTCCTGCAGACAAACTATATCAGGCTTTGCCTCTTTCAGCCATTTTATTAATACAGGCAGCCGGCCATTGACACCATTCACATTGTAAGTCGCTATTTTCATCACTATCCTAATATGACCGGCAATTTTTCTACAGCATATTCCACAGCTTCTACAGGCGAGTAAAAATGCCGGGGTTCACCATTCGTATCCTGAAAGATCGTACCGGTTTCATGTACCCCTGCAGGCTCTTTCAGAGCGTACGACACAATAAAATATTCAGTCGGAATTACATTTGGATCACCATGCTGTGCATCCCGGGGTTCAATTAATAACCATACATCCTGGTTGTTGACCTGAATCTTCTCTACCATACAAATTGTTTTATAATGTCACACGCATAATTGTGCCATTATTCATTTGTGGATAAATCTTCTTTTCAAAGTTTTCTGACCCGCACAAAAAATTGTATACTTACCGCACATTGTTATAAATGAGTGATATGAAGTCAACCTCAACAGCAACTTACAGCATCAGTTTTCCGCCAATTTATGAGCACATACGCATTGCCTGGGAAAGTATTACAGCAGAGCACCAGAAAGATGACGACTATCTTTCTTTTATTACTACAGGTTTGACGACACTTAGTTTTTACGATAAATTCAAGGGAGATGACCTTCTGTCTCGTTTCCGCGCCAGTTGCCTGGAACAACGCGGGGAGGTAACAGTCATCGCAGATAAAACCCTGCAGGTAGCGGGTTTAACTGCCGATATCAGAACGGTACATTCTCCTGATGGCTATTTCTATTACTTTGGACTGATCGCTATTGACAGTACGTATGGTTACACCTTTATCGGGGATTGTGATACGGTGAGAAAGGATTATTACGAACCGCTTTTTGATGAAACATGGCAAAGCCTGCAATACTTTGGGGACCCGGTAGCAGCGATGGAAAATCAACAGGCAGGTATCGAGGCGGTGATTGGTAAATACAGGGAACAGCCTTTACAGGAAGAGCCGGTAGCCAGGACTTATGCGCCCTTTGTGGTACCAGAAGAGGGTGAGGAGTACTGGCAGATAGGTGAACATCTATTTTCACTGGCAGGCCCGGCCGACTGTTCTATCTCAGATGGAGATGGTGCGTTGTATGTGAAGATCGACGCCAGAGCACCATATCCTATAGCAGGCTTGACGGACGATTACAGTAATGAAAAGGTATACCTGCAATTCTATTTTAAAGGCATCTATAACGCAGGAGTGCCTACGGGACAATTTCTATTTGAAGAAGAAAGAGAAGCATCCTATCTTACCTATGTATGGAAGGGAGGATTTGATTACAGCCATCATCTTTCCGGAGAGGTGACCCTGAAAGACGGGTGGTTAGGCATCAGTGGATCATTCGGAGATCTCCCTGTACAACTGGCCGTAAAGATTCATCCTGACCTGCCATGGGACAAATATCGTTTCCTGACCGCCGCGGAAGTTGCTACTGCGCCGCCGGAAATCGTCAGACAACTGTGGCTCACAGACCCCTACCCGCCGACATTGCAGGAAACGCTCTATCCACTCACGCAATTAGAAAACCTGTTCATTGACTTCAGGAGCGCGAATGAATTCAAGGAAATCCCTACAGCCGTAAAGCGAATGAAGCAGTTGAAACACCTGGCACTAACAGGCGTATCGCAGCTCGATCGCTTGCCACAATGGCTGGGAGATCTGAAAAAACTGGAAACGATCCGGATATCGAATAGTAAAATAGAAGGCATCCATCCTTATATTTTCCAGTTGCCCGCACTCAGCAAATTGTATCTAAGTGATAACCAGCTGCAATCCATCCACCCGGCGCTGCCGGAAAAACTGGAAACGCTGATACTGTCAAATAATCAGCTGACGACGATCCCTGATTCAGTGCTGAAGTTAGACTATCTGAATATAGAAGACAATCCACTGGAAAAATTACCTGCAGGCCTTGAAAATATTCCTATACTAAACCTCGAACTGGAGAAGAAAATGTCGCTGCTGGATTATACTTATAAGGGAGCAGGACCTTATAATGACAGCCTTTTCCAGGCCGAAAATGATCCTGTGCTGGTACAGGTACTAGCAACACAGATCCAGGCAGCGGGGCTGGATGATTATAAAGAAGGATTGATCCATCGCAGCCGCAAGGCAGTCGGTCTGGACACCACAGAAGAAGATGCCTATCATGAAAAGGGGAATCATCGTTTTGGCGGATTGCCGGATCTGCCCCGGGAAGTGAAACTGCATGAAGAAGGGATGGAGTTTATCGCCCAGATCAATTGTGCAGATATCGCCGCTTTGCAGGATTACCTACCCAGGACCGGCGTGCTTTATTTCTTTATCAAAGACCAGGAGGAACTGGATCCGAAGGTGGTATATTTTGATGGCGACTTAAGTGAACTGGTATCAGCCAGGGAACTGGATGCCGAAGCACCGTATCCGCCGTTTAAGGCAGTTGCCCGCCAGTATGCAGGCATTCCAAATATGTACAATGCACAAAGCCTGTATCCTGAACTGGCAGAGCTGTCAGAAATGTGGGATGAAATGGAGCAGTTAGAAACGGGCCTTTACGGCGCAGATGGCAGGCCGAAGCATAGTATCAACTCCTATGTATTCAAACAACATGATACGCCGGAAATAGAGGCTGTAAATGCGAAGCGGGGCAAACCGGAAGACTGGATGGTCCTGTTACGGGTCAGCTCAGATCAGCGCCCGGGATTTTGTTTCTGGGATGCGGGAGAAATCTATTTTGTCATTCACAAAAGCGACCTGGCGAAAAAAGACTTTTCAAATGTATACTGCGGACTGGAAAGCAGCTGATCAGAGAAATCTGAACACCTGCTTTCTGTATTCCTCAAAATCCTGTTCATTGGAAATGGTCTGGAACTTTTCCTGCTGCCCGTTCCGGCTTTGTCTTACCAGGTGGACGTCCTGACCACCTACAATGGTGCGTTTTGCCCTGTCGAAAATGAGTTCCAGCTCAGATCTGTCCTGTGTTAATTGCAGGTCTTCAATACGATTGACGATGATGATAAAATCTTCCATCGTGCAAAGGTATATAATTGCCTGAGACAATCCCGTTACTTAGATGGTATCCAGTTTCGAAGCTACGGTCACTTCCCTGTTCTCCAGCAAAGGTACGATCTGCCCTACGACCAGCTCCTGAAAATATGCGGAATTACGATGTTCGGCCACGGCCGCCTCACTTGTATACCCTTCGTATAACAACAGTGTATTTACATCCTGCTGACTCTGGTGGATATCATAGAATAAATTTCCTTCTTCTTCCCGGCTCTTCGCTGCCGCCACTTTCAATAATTCCAGCACTGTATTCAATTGACCTTCTTTTACCTGCCATTTGGCAAACACATAGATATTCATTTTATACCTTTTTATTTTCCTAAGATAGCTACTATTTTTTCGCCTACTCCTTTTGCAGAAGCAGGATTCTGACCGGTAACCAGTCTGCCATCTGCAATACTATTTGCAGACCAGGGCGCAGCGGCATGAAATATGGCTCCCTGGCTGGTCAGGGCAGACTGCAGATCAAAAGGCACATCTGCCCTTGCATAATTATCTTCTTCTTCAGTCGTGAAAGACGTGATCTGCCTGCCATTCACGAGGTAGGAGCCATCGCTCAGTTTCACATTCAGCAACGATACGGGGCCATGACATACAGCGCCTACCACTGCTCCGCGCTCGTATGTTTCAGCAATTACTTTCTTCAACAGGGGGGCTTCCGGCATATCTACCATGGGAGCCAGTCCACCGGGTACAAATACAGCATCATATCCGGTTACATCTACTGTAGAGAGTAGCTTTGCATGCTGCATATCGGCCCATCCTTTTCCTGTTAGAAATTTCAGGTTATCCGGATCTGCTGCTTCATGCAGGGCATCTAAATAGGGGGTATCGCCGGTTAGGCTGGCAAAGTCCACCTGGTAACCTGCTTTATCGAATGCTGCATAAGGATGCGCGACTTCTGGCAGAAAGGTACCTGTTCTTCTGTTGCGGGGGCCAATTGCATTGGCATTGGAAACGATGATCAAGATTTTCATAATGTAATTTTTAAGTGGTTTGATGACTCAAAATTACATCGATGACATGCCCCCCGGGAAGGAGTAAGATCACTAAAAAAGTGTGATCCGGATCACACCGTTACTTGTCGCGTGAATATAACCGGCTTAATGTTTCCCGGCTTACGCCCAGGTATTCTGCTATCAGTTTTTTAGGTATCTGTTCTATTAGTTCAGGATATAACTTAGAAAATTCCTCATAACGCTGCTGTGGCGTACTGGAAAGTAATAACCGGATGCGCTGCTGTAGTGCGACATAACCATTTGTGAGCTTTACCCTGAAAAAGTGTTCCATTTTATGCAGATCGGCAGATAGCTTTTCCCTGGCGGCAAGGGTGGAATACAATACTTCACCTGCTTCTATGCATTCAATGAACATGGTTGCATTCTTTTCTTTGAAAAAGGCTTCGTAGTCAGACATCCACCAGTTTTGCTGTGCAAACTGTACAATGTATTCCCGGCCTGCATTGTCTACAAAGAATACTTTATAAATTCCTGACAGCACCAGGTATTCATATTTTGTTTCGTCTCCTTCATGGACCAGGTATTGGTTCTTCCTTACCTTTTTCAGGGTGAAGAATGTGTTGACATGCTCAAATTCTTCATCTGTCAGGGGAGTGATCTGTTCGATATGCTGTCTTAATTTGTCCATAGCTGTGGTTAAAGATAAAGAATCGGCGCATACGCAGCAATAATAGCAGGATAGCAGGAATGTTATATTGCCTGCCCTTTTTATTCTCATCAGGCATTCCAGACCTGACAGGTGCAGGTTTTCCGTTTTTAAGCGGTGCTATTATGACGAGTGCAGGCCTGATCGCCCTTTCGAATATAGTTAAAACACAGCCCGTACCCGTTAAGCCAGCGGCATAATCACTGCAGGTATTGCGCATACTCGACCCATGGGAAAGTAGCTCACTTGTAGCAACAGGTCTGCAGGTAACGGTCAGGAAAGAATATTATGATTTTATTAGCATTTTTAACCAAAAGGATAGTTACCTTCATGGTATGAAACGCGCCATCCTTTTCATCGCGATTGTAATGTCGGCATGTATGACCAGGGCTCAATCAGGGCCTTCGCTTTTCAGTACACCCAGTCGGGCGGCCGATACCAGCAACCATCATAGCAAATGGTTTGTCACCAGGTATACAGGTGTGTCTACCGGTTTCGTGGCATTCAAAGGCGGTGGTGGCAGTTATTTATCTGCGCCGATGGCATTACAGCTGAACCGCCAGCTGACTAATAACCTGTTTGCTTTTGGAAATATTTCTGCGACCCCTACCCTTTTTCATTCCAACAGCATTTTCTTTTCCCAACCGGCTATGGCAGGCAAAAGCTATGGGCCGGTGCGCGCCAATAATACCAATTTCGGCATCTACCCCGCTGCGCAAATTGGTTTGATGTACATGAATAACGATAAAACTTTCTCTATTTCCGGTAGTGTGAGCGTTAGCAGAAGTAACTATTACGGTTACTCCCCATTATACGGTCCTTCAAATGTATTTGTACAATAAAATAATATATCATATATTTGCCATGTAATAAAAACCCAGTGTCCGGGGGAGGTTCCGGGACTACCTATGTTTAAGTACCAATACACCTGAATCCCAAACATTTCCAAAGGAAAGGTTGTACAATAAAATAATGTGCTGAAAGGCGCAGGGACATTTTAATTTTCAAAACTAAGGGACAAATCACATTTTTTCACTTTTAATACCATTCATATAAGACCCACTTTGTTTTTATAATCTCCAAATATATCTATGAAAAAATCAATTTTGACTGTAGGACTGTTAATCCTCTCCATTGCTACTTTTGCCCAGGATGTAGACAATGACAACGAAGAGTACGAACTCAAAGGGACAGAAAAACAAGGTTACATTATTACCAAAGACGACAAGAAGATCGAAGGTATTGTAAAACTTGTAGGTGGGGCTTCCGCACCGTGGAAGAACCAGAAAAAAGTAAAATTCATTGCTAAAGAGAACATTGACCCGACCAGGAAAAAACAGAAATTTAGTAAAATGGATGTTGATGACATGAAGGAATATGTTGCTATTGAAGATAGCGTAGAAAGACATTTCCGCCTGATCAAATTTACCAACAAACGGGAAGCTTTAACCAGCGGTGGCGGCTTAGGGGCGCAGATTAAAACCATCAAGAACCTGTCTCACACAACACACATGGCCGAAGTAATTGTAGACGGTCCTATTACCATGTACCGGCTGTATGGCTATCCTGCTCCGGTAGCTGTAGGTAACAGTGATGTGGCAGAAATGGAAGCCGCTAATCAAAACCTCATCGACAACCCGGATATCCTGGTGCAGAAAGGGGATGACAAGCCAAAAGAACTGGCTGCGGCTGATATCAAAAAACTGGTGAGCGACTGTCCTACTGTAGCTGAAAAGCTGGCAGCGAGCGGGTTTAGTACATATGATCCTGCAAAAGAAGAAAAGAAGAAGAGTGCTATGGGTAAGCTGATCAAGGGTGAACTAGACAGAGGAGGTAGCAAACTCCTGGATATGGGTACGCAGATCTTTACGGCATACAACGCGACTTGTAATACGACAGCGAGCAAATAATAATACAACTACACGGGGGCCTGTATCTTTCTTTGGATGCAGGCCTCTTTTGTATCCGGGCCATTGTATTCATATTGTATTGCATAGTTATTGTTTAAATACAACGGCACGGCTCTCCACTTACTCCTGTTACCTGATTCGTTCTATATAGCTTTCAGCACGCCACGTTGTTGCTGATGGATCCTTTATAACATCACTTTGCAGCCTTTTACTCCTGTTACCTGATTCGTTATAGCTATCAGCAAGCCACGTTAGTGCTGATGGATTCTCTATAATACTACTTTACGGCTTTCCACTTACTCCTGCTACCTGATTCGCGCTAGACAGCTCTCAGCACATCACGTTGTTGCTGATGGCTCCTCTATAATACTACTTTACGGCTCTCCACTTACTCCGTTACCTGATTCGCTCTATATAGCTTTCAGCAAGCCACGTTGTTGCTGATAACTCCTCTATAATACCACCTTACAGCTTTACACTTACTCCTGCTACCTGATTCGCGCTAGACAGCTCTCAGCACATCACGTTGTTGCTGATGGATCCTCTATAATACTACTTTACGACTCTCCACTTACTCCTGTTACCTGATTCGCTCTATACAGCTATCAGCAAGTCACGTTAGTGCTGATAGCTCCTCTATAATACCACTTTACAGCTTTCCACCTACTCCTGTTACTTCATTCACTCTATACAGCTATCAGCAAGTCACGGTATTGCTGATAACTCTTTTATGCGGAATTAGCAAAGCACTCATTAATTGACCGCTACTTGCTGAGGTCCGGATTTACTCCATCTCCTCCCATGTCATTATAGTAATGAAACAGGTATCGTATGTGCACCTAATGCGGAATATTTACTTCCCAAAACGGCTGGATGTACGTAATAAAAGCTGACAAATCGGGGTAAGTGGCAACAATGTAAAAAAAATATTTTATTGATTATCAGTCTTTTGCAATATTTAATAATACATCGTATTGCATAGTACATCCCAATGCTATATATTTGCTCCTGTGAAAAACGAATTCATCAAAAATTGGGAGACCCAATTAAAGAAAGGACTACTACCCTACTTCGTTCTCAAAGCCCTGGAGGCACAGGAACGGTATGGCTATGAACTCATTCAGCATCTAAAAGATGACTTTAACACCGAGGTTACTGAAAGTACCATGTACCCACTGCTAACCCGATTGCAGAAGGAAGAGTTGCTGATATCCAAGTGGATAGAACAACCAACGGGCATTCCCCGGAAGTACTACTACATCTCGGAAAATGGCCGGATCAATCTCGCGGCGATGAAGAAATCAATAGATGAAAACCTGACTAAATAAATGCGCATGAAAGCGATCGAATTTAAACAACCTGCCAGCCAAAGAGTATACAACAGCTATATAGAGCGTTGTAAGAGGGTCGTAAAGCCTCTTTCCCGGCAAGACCAGGAAGAATGCCTGTTGGAGATAAACAGCTACATTTACGAGTATATAAATGACCATAGCGACGATGAAATGACGGCGCTGTTAAATATCCTTGACAGGATCGGTGATCCGGAAATAACCCTCAGGGAGGTAGTGGCCGGTAAGAAAATTGACCAGGCCATCAAGACATTTAATATCAAGCACCTGCTGCAGGCACTGTTCCTCAATTTAAGAAATGGCGTGGCATACATACTGCTTGCCTTGATGACAGTGATGCTCCTCACCTTCCCGGTACTGATCGTGCTGAAACTGGTGAATCCTGCCCAAACCGGGATCTGGGTAGGCCCCGGCGTATTCTTCTTCGGCATCACCGACAACCCCAAAAGTCTGCGTGAAATATCAGGAGATTTCTTTATTCCTGTTGTCATCACCTTAGGTGTTCTTTTATACTTCCTTATCATCTATATTCTTAAAGCAATAAGAAAGAAAAAACCATGAAAAAAGCAACTATCACCTCTTTTCTAATCCTGCTGTTGTCTGCAACCGGAATAGCCCAGCAGATAACCGGGGAGTGGAACGGATTACTAAAGATCAGCAGCCAGGCCAGGTTACACCTGGGCCTGCAAATCGCGAAATCAGACAGCGGGTACAAAGTGAACCTGTCGAGTCCTGATCAGGGTGCTGCTCATATACCAGTCAATGAATTTACACTCCACGAAACGGCTGTTACTTTTAAAAGTGATCTTATCAAAGCATCATATACGGGCGAATTTAAAAACGACAGTATCACCGGCAATTTTAACCAGGGAGGTCAGTCATTTCCGTTAACGTTTTACAGGGGTGAAACAGAAAAACCCAAGCGTCCGCAGGAACCCACATTGCCACTGCCCTACTACTCAGAAGAAGTAACGTTTGATAATACAGCGGCCAACGTAACACTTGCAGGTACACTCACCAAGCCACAAAAGGATGGCGCTTACCCGGTTGTGATCCTCATCACAGGTAGTGGCGCTCAGAACCGGGATGAAGAACTGCTGGGGCATAAACCTTTTCTCGTTATTTCGGATTATCTGACCCGCAAAGGTATAGCCGTACTGAGATACGATGACCGGGGTACAGCAAAATCAACTGGCAACTTCAGAACTGCTACTTCACAGGATTTTGCCAGTGATGTAGAAAGTGCAGTTGCATATCTGAAAGGGCGGAAAGATATGAAGCAAATCGGGTTGATCGGTCATAGTGAAGGAGGTGTCATCGCACCAATGGTGGCTGCGAAGAACAAAGATGTCGCATTTATTGTAATGCTGGCAGGCACCGGTATCCGGGGCGATAAATTGCTGCTCTTACAAACGGAATTGATATCACGGGCAGAAGGTGAGCCTGATAGTACGATTGCCAAAACAAGTGCAATCAACCAGGGTATCTTTGACGTCATCGTTCGCAATGAGGATGATTCCATCATCAAAAAGGAACTGAATGAGCGTTTTATGAAATATGCAGCAGCATACCCGGCAGATGTACCTGGAGGTACGACAGCAGAAAAATTCGCTGCGTCACAGACAGCGGACATAATGAAAATATGGCCATGGATGAAGTTTTTTATGAAATATGATCCTGTGACTTCGCTCAAACAAGTGAAGTGCCCGGTGTTGGCTGTAAATGGGGCAAAGGACCTGCAGGTACCGCCCAAAGCGAATCTGGGCCCGATAGCAGCGGCTTTGAAAGGTAATAAAGATGTAACCATTAAAGAATACCCGGGACTTAATCACCTGTTCCAGGAATGCAACACAGGTGCGCCATCAGAATATGCAGGGATTTCGCAGACATTTTCTCCCGTGGTGCTGGAGGATATTAGCAAATGGATCAACGCACGGTTTAAGTAGTACGTAAGATCTTTTCCATTGTTTTGCCTTTGGCGAGTTCGTCTACCAGTTTATCTAAATAACGTACCTGTTGCGTGAGCGGGTGAGTGATTTCTTCCACCCGGTAGCCACAGATTACACCGGTAATGAGGCTTGCATTGGGGTTGAGCCTGGCTCGCTGGAAGAAAGTGGCGAAGGTGGCTTTTTCTTCGATGAGTGCCTGTTGTTCGGCTGTGCTATAGCCGGTTAGCCAGGTGATCACCTGATCCAGTTCTTCTTTGGTGCGTCCTTTCTTTTCTACTTTAGCGAGGTAAGCAGGATAGACGGAGGCAAATGTGAGCTTTGCAATTTTTTCATTGTGTGCTTGTGTGGTATCCATGTACTAAAGATACTAAAAGGGGCTTTCAACTGGATGTTGGAGGCCCCTTTTGTTACGATTGCCTGAGGCTCCTCGCCTGTAAGATATTGCCTCCATAGCTATTTCCAAACCGGGGACATACCCTGAAAAGACACTCATCCGGCATATTTCGTCACTTTGTTATGACTCAGTCAGGTCAGTCAGGTCCTTGTATTCTTCCAACCAGTATGCGTCCAGATGGTATGCGGGATCATAGCACAAAGGAAGGATGAGGGGATAAAGGGAGAAAAATTCATCCGGTCTACCCGCGAACCAGTGGCTCGCCATCTTAATGAAATAGAGAGCCCTGCCGTACCAGTGGAGTTTTTTATCCTCATCTAGCTCCAGTGGATGAAATGAAGGTTGTAGCACCTTTTGGGTTAATTCAAAATATAACCGGCTTGTCTCTGCAGGATATTCACCCAGTTGGATTTGATGAAACTTAATATCGTACACCTCAGTTATAAAAAACCAAAGCTGATCTGATACAAACGCAGGAGGCGTATCTAACAAATCAATTGAGACCTGTAATAACAGGTTGAAAAATACCGTAAGGCGCTCATCGAAATCATTATAGAAAAGGAAAAAACCATTTGCACGGGCACATTCCACAATCGCATTCAGTGCCTCAAGATCATTATTTCCATGCGCCTCTTTAAGCTGTTGAAAAAGATAGTCATAATAACTCTGTTCTTTTTTATACGCCATAGTGGGCTCCCAACTCACCCCTTTAAGATCCGTTTCCTCAAAGGATTTCTTTAATGCTGATGAAATAAGAAACCGCCCGTTACCTTTATCGATCCACACTTTTTTACCCTGAATTTCAGTGATCATTTCGTCTTGATTACCCAAGTCATTAAAATGAAGCCGGTAATATTGATCTGCTGGCAGGCCCGCTATCTGAATTGACCGATATTCAAACTGTTCACCAACATGCTCTAACAGAAACTGCAACATTTCTGTATTGACAATGGGAAATGGGTGATTAAAAAAAGCAGGTAAGGATCTTCTTTCCCGATCAGTCCAATGTAATATTTCTCCCTGTTCTTCCAGGGTATTGGGATAAAACTCCTCTTCAATGATCCGCCACACAGGAGCAGCAACGAATCGCATAAGGTTTCTGTACGTAAACATATCGCCCAAGGTACATCTTTTTCAAGGTACCTGCTTATTATACCACCAACATACTCCCCTGTAATATCTAAAAGAAAAGTTCGACATTTACGGCTCAAATATCAAAAGATGAACAAGATCCACGCTTTTACCCTCATTGTTTTCATGCATGCCACTACCCATCTGTCAGGCCAACAACCTCCTACCCTTCCCGTAGTCGCACCTGGTGCTCAACTCATTCAACTGCCGGCAAAATTCGCTTTTTCCGAAGGCCCTGCGGTCAATAAAAAGGGAGACATCTTCTTCACAGATCAGCCTAATGATAAAATCTGGCGCTACGATACCAAAGGTAAACTCACTTTATACATGGACAAGACCGGTCGTGCAAACGGGCTCTACTTCGATAAACAAGGCAACCTCATTGCCTGTGCCGATGAAAAAGATGAACTGTGGTCGATCGCTCCAAATAAGAAAGTAACTGTACTGCTCAGCGACTATGAAGGTAAACGACTGAACGGGCCCAACGATCTATGGATTGATCCGAAAGGTGGTATTTACTTCACCGATCCTTATTACCAGCGCGAGTACTGGGATCGCAAGCAACCTGACATCGCAGGTCAGAAGGTATACTACTTAGCCAAAGGGGAAAATAAACCAATCATCGTAGATGATAAAATTGTAAAACCTAATGGAATTGTCGGTACACCAGATGGTAAATATCTTTATGTGGCCGACATTGAAGCCGGTAAAACGTATCGCTATTCTATCAGTCCGGATGGTACCCTCCAAAACAGGCAGGAATTTGCACCAATGGGCTCTGACGGCATGACACTGGACAGCGAAGGCAACCTGTACATTACAGGCAACGGCGTAACTGTGTTTGATAAGACGGGTAAGAAAATAGGGAACATTTATGTATCCCCCCACTGGACCGGGAATGTTTGCTTTGGCGGCAAAGACAGGAAGACACTGCTTATTACTGCTTCTGAGTCTGTGTATACATTGCGTATGAATGTACAAGGAGTGGAATGAGTCGGTTCTCATCAGGTAACCGGGTAAAACCCAAGGATGCCAACGGACATAAAACTATTTTCAACATCATGAAAGAAGCCTGTATCAAAAAATGATACAGGCTTCTTTCATGATCGTACAGGCAAATATACCGTAAACGTACTCCCATTATCTGGTTCAGCAAGTACACGGATCAATCCTTCATGATTCTCCACTATCCTGCGGCAAATGGTCAACCCAATACCCGTTCCTTCGTATTCACTCCCTTTTACCAGTCGCTGGAAAATAGTAAAGACTTTTTCAGCATACTTCTGATCAAATCCGATCCCGTTGTCCTTTATCTTTATTTCATAATATTTCAGGTGACTATGCAATCCGCTGATGCTTTCCTGCTCCTGCACAGGCACCAGGCCTGCAGAAATATGGATCACCGGATCCTTTTTTGAAAACTTCAATGAATTTCCCAGCAGGTTATAAAACAACTGGTTCATTTGCACCGGCACCGCCTTGATGACAGGCAATCCGGTTACTTGTATAGTTGCCCGACGTTGTTGAATCAACAATTCAAAATCATCAATGACATGGGCGACTACTTCTTCCAGGTCTACCGGTTCCAGGCTGTAGCTCTGACGATTCAGTTTTGAGTATGCCAGCAGATCAGCAATAAGCTGTGACATACGGTGAGCAGATGTAATGACCTTATGCAGGTATATATCTGCATCCACATACCCGTCTTTTTGCTGGTCAAGCAGCATATGCGCAAAGGTCTGGATCTTACGCAATGGCTCCTGCAAGTCATGACTGGCAATAAACGCAAAATCCATCAATTCTTTATTGATACGTACCAGTTCTTCATTGGCACTTTTCAGGTCTGCAGTACGTTGTAATAATGTTCTGGACACACTGATCTGTGCTTTGATCTTCGCCAGCAATTCCTTTGTTGAGAAAGGTTTTACAAGGTAATCGTCTGCGCCGTCTTCCAGGCCATCCACACGAGCTTCATCACCCGCTCTGGCAGAAAGAAATATCAGTGGGATATAAAAAGTAGCCGGGTTAGACTTCAGGTGGTGCAGCAATCCTTTCCCATCCATCACAGGCATCATAATATCGCTTACAACCAGATCCGGCTTTTGCTGTTCGATCTTTTCCAGCGCATCCTGCCCGTTTACCGCCGTCTTCACGATATATTTTCCTTCCAGCAGACGGACTAAATATTGCCGCATATCGCTGTTGTCGTCTACAACGAGTACGGTATGTTTGTTTTCAGGGATCTCTTCTACCTGATCGATCGCAATTGCTTCATTATCTAGCAGGCCCTCTGCTTCTCTCAAAAAAGCGCCTTTCAGGAAGGTGGTGTCAATGTGTTTTTCAGTGGTCGACACCAATTCAGGCGGCAGGTGCATTTTACCGAAAGGTATCCGGATCGTAAAAACGCTGCCTTTACCCAGTTCACTCTCCACAGAGATCTGTCCTCCGTGTAACTGCACAAGTTCATGCACCAGTGAAAGTCCGATACCGGACCCTTCATGCGTGCGTCCGACGGCCTGTTCTACCCGGTGAAAACGTTCGAACATATGTGGTAGTTCCCTGGCAGGGATACCGGTTCCCGTATCCTCCACCTGTAGCACGGCATGTTCTCCTTCTCTTGACAATCGCACCGTAATTGCACCTTGCAGGGTGTATTTAAATGCATTTGAAAGCAGATTCAATACAATCTTCTCCCACATTTCCCTGTCCACATACACCTGTGCCAGGTCCCCGCACTGCACATTCAGTTGCATACCCGCCCTTTCGATGATAGAACGGAAACTGCTGGAAAGGTCACTGGTCAGCTGCGATAAATTAACGGGTTGATAGAGGGCCTGCACACGTCCTGCTTCCACGCGGCTAAAGTCGAGCAGGTTATTTACGAGCTTCAGCAAACGTTGGGCATTGCGATGTGTAGAGGAGAAATTGTCTCTGAGTGCTGGTTCGTTCTGCACAGCAGGATGTTGAAGAATTTCATCGAGGGGGCCTAACATCAATGTCAGCGGGGTTCTGAACTCATGGCTGACATTACTGAAGAAAGCCGTCTTTGACCGGTCTATTTCAGCCAGGGCGGCAGCACGTTTCTGTTCCTGTTCATAGGCATAGACGTTAGAGAAGGCCGTATTAAAAGTATTATTCAATAACTCGTAGAAGTTCAGGTAAGCAGGGTCCATGGCTCTGCAGGCACTCACCCCTGCCACAATAAATCCAAACGGTGTATCCTGTCCGGATAACTGGATAGGTAACAATATCGCCGACTGTGGCACCTGTGGATAAGGGGCACAGGTAAAATCGCCAAAGCGGGTCACCAGTTCATCTACCTGCCGGAGCCTTCCCTCCAATACTTCGCCAAGTGGCCAGCTTTCCGGTACATCACTGATTGTAGCTGGGGCCAGCAAAGGCGCATTCTCTACCCCTGCGGCTTTCAACAAAGTCGCTTCTTTTTTTGTATGATCCAGTTGGTATAATAACAGGAAAGGTAAGTCTGTAATATAGTCCGGGAAATTCGTCACAGACATGCTGCAGATCTCTTCCACACTTTGCGCCTTACTGATCTGGGCAGCCAGGTCGCGTAATACCTGCGTACGACGCGCACTTAGCATCTTATCAGTCGTTTCTGTAATCGGGTGAAAAATGCCGCCTACATTCCCTGATTCATCCCTGATCGGAGCAAAGGAGAAAGTCATAAAAGATTCTTCCAGGTATCCATATCTATCCAGGAACATTCGTTGGTCTTTGATATAAGTCCCTTCACCTTCCTGTCCCCTTGTGAAAGCGTCTCCCACTACGGGTAATGCTGTCTCCCAGCAAATGCGGAAGTTCTGGCCCATAGAGGCAGGGTGCTTGGCACCACAAATAGGGCGGTAGCTATCATTGTAGATCTGAATAGTTTCAGGTCCCCAGGCAATGAGGATCGGAAAGGTAGAAGAAAGACATAAGCTGACGGTGGTCAGCAAACTTTGGGGCCATGTTTCAATAGGTCCCAGTGCGGTTTCCGACCAGTCCATCGACCGGATAAGGGCACCCATTTCTCCGCCACCGGAGAGGAACTGAACTCTGTGATCAACCATGTTAAACTGCTTGGATAGGCGTTTGCGCCGCAAAGAAATTGTTTAAGTGACTCACCAGGTCACTCATGCGGGTGGGTTTGGAAATGAATGCTGTAGCGCCAAGACGGATAGCGATGGTTTTAGCTGATTCGTCTGAGGAAGTCGTATAAATTACTACAGGTATATGCTGCAGTGCTGCTACGCTTTTAATCTCGGTAAGGCATTGCATACCATTCATGCGGGGCATGTTCAGGTCAAGGAAAATATAATCCGGAAGAGGATCCATATTCAACATTGTCAGGGCTTCTTCACCGTCGGCAGCAAATGAAAAGGTATTATTTACAACTATGCTTCTCGAAATGGCAGTAGATAAGATCTCCTGGTCATCTTCATCATCATCCACTATTAAAAATCTGATAGGGAGTGGGTTTACTGTCACTGGGTTTTATTTTGGATAAAATTAACTAATTTATTCCCATATAGATAAATGTAAATTAAACCCAATATATCCTATATATTACAATCGCCTCATTCCCATCATCCTCTTCTTCAGGTAGGCATGCCCGATTAAGTTGCAGAGCGATGCTGGTAAACAGTTTCACATAGCATTATTCATTCCGGGGATCTCCCTTTGCACCAACCATTGATAACAGGTTGACTATATCATTATCGAAGTGTTCCCGCTGGAGAAGTTACTGTAAGCGTGCATTTTTTCCTCTCAATTTCCGACTTTTGCATTCGGTATCCACTAAAAAAGCAAATTACAACATTGGACCAATCAATCAGTTTAAACAAATTTATCAGTGATACGGGGTATTGTTCCCGTCGGGAAGCAGACCAACTCATCACCCAGGGCCGTGTATTGTTGAACGACAAGCCGGCGGCATTGGGGAACCGTTACAAGCCCGGGGACACTGTTGAAGTGGACGGCAGCCTTATTACAGCTGCAAAAAAAGATAAATGTGTGTACCTGGCCCTGAATAAGCCGCCGGGCATCACCACTACCACCGAATTACATGTAAAGGATAATATTATCAGCTTTGTCAACTACCCTAAAAGGATCTTTCCTATCGGCCGCCTTGACAAAGATTCCGAAGGCCTGATTTTCCTGACCAATGATGGCGACATCATCAATAAGATCCTGCGGGCGGATAACAACCATGAAAAAGAATACGTGGTAAGAGTGGACAAGGCTATTGACACCGCCTTCTTACAAAAGATGTCGCAGGGCGTACCCATTCTTGATACAGTTACATTACCCTGTAAAGTACAAATGTTAGGTCGCCAGTCTTTCCGTATTACCCTGACACAGGGCCTTAACAGGCAGATCAGGCGGATGTGTGAATACCTGGGATACAATGTAACCGGCCTGCAACGTGTGCGTATCATGAATGTAAAGCTGGACAAGCTGGCGTTGGGCAAATGGCGTCATTTAACGGAGACAGAACTGGCCAATCTGAAGGAAACCATTGCAGACTCCAGCAAGGTGAGTAATGAAGGAAAGGCAGCCAAACGTAAGAAAGCAGTAGATATTTCGCCGGAAGCGGAGGCTGACAAAACAGCCGGAAAAGCAAAGGAAAAAGAAGATAAGCCGACGGAGAGATTCTGGGAAAAGAAGAAACCGGCCGGCAATGCATGGTGGAGTGATAAGAAAGGGGATAAAAAAGCCGATAAACCCGGCAAAGCGGGCGCGAAATCGAAAAATAACGGGGATAGGTCAAGACAGAAAGATAAGCCGGCAGAAAGGGCCGAAAAAAATGGCGCTATTACTGACAGATCCAGAAGTAAGGATAAATCGTCCGAAAAAACGGGCAAGCCCCATCCTACTACTGACAGATCCAGGAGTAAGGATAAACCTACGCCAGGCAGCGGATCCGGAAGACCTGGCGGTGGAAGCGGTAAATCCGGAGAAAGCAAAAAGACGCATGGTGGTGCCAAGGCTGCTCCTTCCCGTGGCAACAAGCCATCTGCTAACCGGGGCAGAAAAAGATAAAACCAGCGCAGCAGTTATTACGTAATGTATAATGTATCGATATTATTTTACGTAGTTTTGCTACCCAAATTTTGTAGAATGAGTCAGAGCATAACATTATACCGTGTTTCTCAGGAGAATTTTGAAGTGATGAAGGCTAATCCGGGAGGAACTGTGATCCTGAACATTTCCAAAGACAACCTGGTCTTTCCGCAAACATTCGAAGGACTGAAATTCATTTTATCCAAGGAACAGGATGAGGAGACCATCTCGCTGCTGGAACAGATCTTCTATCCTGAAACCTTTATCAGCAAAGAGATTGAGCTGGACACCATGGAAACGCTGTCCGATGACCTGGACCTTGAAAGTACTGCCATCTATTACAATGATATAGCAGGAGTAGCGAATATGCATGCCTTTCTAAGCAATATTTCTGTAGAGCAGTTTCATGACCTCTACGATGCGAAAGAATTAAATGAAAACGGGGTCTATCCGCAAAATGTGTGGATAGAGGATGGCGCTCCTGACAGAGCATTCACCAGGAAGCACCTGGCACGTGAATTTGCAGACCTGAAAGCATTTATCGCTGCCGCAAAGACGGATAATGATTACGTGTTATCCTATGTATGGTAGGGTAAACAATGAGGATGTATCGCTGTAATTACCTGACGTCCTGAAAAGTTATACATCAATGCCTGTTGCTATCAGGTACCCGATAAAAGAGTCTGTATTTTCACTTTTGATACAGACTCTTTTTTTATTTCGGCTTGCGGGTTCTCCTTTAAACCGGTTTGTATTGTTGGTGTGCGTTCAGAATTAAATGACCTATTCTTCCCCCGTATTCGTATCTTAGTTGAGATATGAGAAAAAACACACCAGACAACTTCGAAAAATGTATTGCGTTCCTCAACGACATCGGTATTAAGACATCTTTCAGAACCCTGGATGATTCCAGCTTCCTGCCCGGCCTCCAGATTGAAAATGGTAACATTGTGATCGACACAAACCTTCTCGAATACCCGGGAGATCTGCTACACGAAGCAGGGCATATCGCGGTGGTATCATCCAAAGACCGCAAAGCGCTTACTGCTGCCGCACTCATCAAAAGAAACAACAGAGAAGCAGAAGAGATTATGGCTATTGCCTGGTCTTATGCTGCCTGTATGCATCTCGATATAGACCCATCCTATGTGTTCCATGAAAATGGCTACCGGGGTGGCAGCAATGATATTATGGAGAGCTGCAGCCGGAATGAATACATGGGTACGCTTATGCTACGGAGTGTTGGTATGGCCAGTAAATCAGGCGAAGATCACCAGATGGACAGGTGGCTTCGATAGCGAATAGCCAAAGAATAGTTGGGCATTCGCGCCATTCGTTAAGAAAAGATTCAATAAATTGTAAAATAGCATAGTCAGCAGCAACAACCTATCCAATGGAAGCAACCGTTCTCACAAAACCACAAGCCAGAAAAATTATCCTTGAAGCTGCCGGTCTGGCCCGCAAGGCCCAATTCGGCAAAGGTATTGAAGCTGTTTACAAGCTCATTGATCATCTAGGTTTCGTACAGCTCGACACCAACTATGTCGTAGAGCGTGCGCATCACCACGTCATGGCAGCGCGGATTCCTGACTATAAAAACGAATGGCTCACAGATCTGTGCGAAGAAGGCCGCGTCTTTGAGTACTTCACATCAGATGCCGGTTACCAGCCAATGACTGACTATCGTTTTTCCCTGCCTGTAAAAGAAGCCTTTAAAAACCAAAGCAACCCTTCTACACCGGCAGAGAACCAGTTAATGAGACAAATACTTGACCAGGTAGAACGGGATGGCCCTGTGATGGTCGGGGATTTTGAAAATGACCGGCAGGAAGCCAGTACAGGGTGGTGGGACTGGCGCCCGTCAAAAGTTGCCCTGGAAAGGCTCTACTTCAGGGGCTACCTTATGATCAGCCGCACCAAAACTTTCCAGAAAGTATATGATCTGCCTATTAACCTGGTGCCGCAGGATACAGACCTTACCTTGCCGACAGACGAAGAATATGCGCGTTTTGTAATAAAACGTACCCTCGGTGCCCTGGGTATTGCGTCGCCCAAAGAAATGGCATGGAGAGCACGTCGTGTAAAAGGCAACCTGGTTAAAAAAGAGCTCCAGAAAATGGCTCAATCAGGAGAGGTGACACCTGTTACCGTCGAAGGGCTTAAAGGCCCTTATTACATGCTCCCAACGCAAAAAAAGAATATCAAATTATCGAACGAGGTTTTTATCCTCTCGCCCTTTGATATTCTCAACGTGTTCCGTCACCGGCTGAAAGACTTTTTTGACTTTGATTACCAGGTAGAGTGCTTCGTACCTGCTCCCAAACGCAAATATGGCTACTTCTCTTTGCCTATCCTGGCAGGTGATACATTCATCGCAAGAATGGATGCCAAAGCAGATCGTAAACAGAAAGTCCTGATCGTTCACAATATCCATTTCGAAGATGTTGACCTGGATGAACAAACAATTGCGAAACTGGTTGCATCGCTGCAGGCATTTGTAAAATTCAACGGATGCCGGGAGATTACGTTTACTAAATCGAATAATAAAAAATACCTGAAGCAAATTAAAGCAGGAACCGGATCATAAACCGATGCAGGTGTTGCGCTGCTATCGGCCAGACTCTTCAAAACTCCAACTATTTTTTATTGAATTAAGATGATGATCGCTTACTGCCCCGCTGGTTATTTCATAGCTACGTATGTATTGTGGGAATAAGTGTAAAGAGTTAAGTTTGTATACATGAAAAACCCCTACACAGCCACAAAACAGGCCCTTGGTCAATACTTCAGGTTCCTCGAAGCCGCTGGATTTCCGGGCTTTGAAGAAGAGCAGCGGGCCTATGAATATCATTTCCTCACCCGGAATGTGGATGTGTGTATCGATATTTATATAGAGCTTATTTCGACTACCCCTGTCTGGGTTAGTATCAATGGATACTTTATAGAAGACCTGGAACCTGATAACGAGGTATTGCACCGCAACCCGATTATTATTGCTGACTACCTGCAGGAAGTAAGTGCCATATTACAGCGCCATCCTGCTGTATTGAAAGGCGAGCTTGACAGTATGATAAAGAATGAGGCACTGCGCCTCCGGGAAAGAGAAAATAAAGCAGCTGCAGCGCGTATAGAAAAAGGTATTTACACAGTAGAATATTCAGTATTCTCGAACGATGATTACCATGCGTATGAGGAGTTTGACGACCTGGATAAGATGAGGCAATTCATATCCGGGCTGCAGCCGGATGGCATATACAGGGTACTCAATCCTTATATGGAAGAAATCAGTTTATAACATGATGGACATCATCAGCTATATCTGGTGATTTTAAGTTAAATTCACAATATGTCAAAATATAAAGATGTAGTAGTAGTGCTATCTAAGAAGCACCCGGAATCAGGTGAACCCGCTCAGGCCGGTCATACCTTTGTAATCGGCACCCTTGGCCACAAAAAAGGCTGGTACGAGATTGCGACCGAACAGCTGAATAAACTTAAAGATGATGATCTGAAACAGGCGCTTTTCAAGATCCTGCATCCACAGACGCATCATTGATTACTGATAAATACAGCTTATGAAGATTGATTCCACATGACTGCGGAACCGGTGGAAGTTATCTTTCCATCACATCCAATTCACTCCTGCAGCCGCTTAATAAATTTCTCCCACGCTGGTATGAAGAGAGATTTCCCGTTCCCCATTATAGCTGCAACGCCACTTTTTTGCCCGTTCTTACTGCCTCATAAATGCCATCGATCACCTTCAGGTCTTTCACAGCTTCCTGCCCATCCACCGGTACTATTGGTCGCTTATTATCAAATATTATCGCCGCCATTTCATCCATCTGCACGGCCTGATGTATTGTATGCGGCTTATCTAATTCTCCTTTATTTGTCCTTCCTTTTATGGGTCCATAATTAGTTGAAGGCTGCATTTCTACAAAACCTTTCTCGCCGTTCAAAAAGAACCGATCCAAATTATTCATAGCATAGGTTGACAAACAGGAGGCCGTTGCACCACTGGGAAAACCAAACTGGAATTGAATGGTCTCATCGACACCTTCCTTAAATTTGTTATGATCGGTTTTTGTTTCCTGTGCAGTCACCCATATAGGATCCTCACCAGTCATATACCTGGCGCCGTTGATCGCATAAATGCCAATATCCATTAATGATCCTCCACCTGCTAACTGCTTATTCAACCGCCATTGAGACGGGTCCCCTATCTTAAAGCCACACAGCCCCTGAAAGAACAGTACTTTTCCGAACTCACCATTATTCCGCATACGGATGACCTCGAGGGTATTGGGTTCAAAATGCATACGATAGCCGACCAACAACTTCACACCCGCCTTCTTACAGGCATCTATCATCTCCTGCCCTTCCTTTGCATTGACAGCCATCGGTTTTTCACAGATAGCATGCTTCCCTGCTTTCGCTACACGGATCACCTGGTCATGATGCAGGGCATTCGGTGTAATCACATAGACAGCATCTATATCCGGGTTGTCTTTTATATTATCGAAATTCTCGTAGTTATAACAGTTTTTGTCAGGTATGTTATATTTGGACTGCCACTGCTTAATCTTGGCGGGCGTACCGCTGATAACGCCGGTCAACTTCACACGCGAACAGGACTGTATGGCCTCGGCCACGCGGGTACCATAGCTGCCAAGGCCACAAATAGCGACCCGAAGGGTTTTCTCTTCATAAAGTTTGAAATTGGTAAATGGAACCGCCAAAGAAGCCATGGCAATGTTTTGCAGAAAAATACGACGGGAATTCATGATTGTAAGGTTGATATGGGTTATTCATGTAAGATAGGGATTTATTTCTAACCTTTTACAATTTTAGTGAACGACATGTTCAAGGGCAAAATGGATTAGATATTAAGGCTTATTGAAATTATAAGGCCGCCTTCAAAATGAAAGGCGGCCTTATAAAGTGGCTAGTCAAATTCTGCCAGTAACATCTTCAGGTCTTTCATTTTTCTCCCGAATCGTTTGTTTGTATACCACCTGTTTATATAATACATCCCCACTCCCATCAGTAAAGTATACAGCGCCATCATGTACCAGCCAGTACCGGGTGAATCAGTGAATAACGTCGACAATGCACCTGTAGCAGCAATCGTAGAAATCCACAGGTAGAGGAGCAAAGCTTTTTCTGTTCTTGTATACATCTCCTTTAAATATCCTTTCACACCCACATCCTTCTGCAACCGTGAAATCCGCAGCAACCGGAAGAATAACACAATACTTCCGGCCAGATATACAATTCCTCCTATCAAAGCCATCCTCAAAGCATTGTTGATTAAATGCCCATATCGTGACGTTCTGATCACCAGGTAAATAATGGCAAGTAAAGTCGCCGCAATAATCACTATTTCGTTCCTGAACGCTGTCCTTAACCGATTCCGGCTCTTTATCAGCCGCTCATCTATGATCGTGCTGACGGCCTGCTCAGAAAGAGCTTCCTCGCTACCATGTGTGACAGCACCTTTTAACAGAGATTCGAAGTCATCATGCATGTTCATCACTGAGGTGTTTTAGTTGTTGTATTCAAATTATGCTTCATTTTCTGTTTGATCCGGTTGAGCTTCACCCCGACATTACTCTCGGACTCACCGGTGATCTCGGCTATTTCCCGGTAACTGATCCCTTCAATGTATAAAAGGATGAGCGCCTTTTCTGCCTTCGGAAGTGAGCGGATCATTTCCCATAATATCCGTTCCTGTTCATGCCTTACCTGTTTATCTTCTTCAATCACAGGTTCCGCTGCTATCGTGCGCAGGTGCCTGTTCCGGGTGGCGGATTTCCGTGTATAAGTAAGGGCAGTATTTAAAGCTACCTGGTACATCCATGTCGAGATCCTGCTTGCCGCCTTAAACCGGGGATAAGATAACCATAACTGTAACCAGATTTCCTGCAACAGATCATCTTTATCCTCTTTATTATCTGCATAGATATTCACTACCTTATAGATGATTCCCTGGTGAGGCATTGTAAGTTGTAGAAATTCGGCTTTGCCCATTACTCATGTGCCTTTTTGATGATAACAGGGACATTTTTCAGCGTATATCCTTTTTGCTGTAATAAAGCAATCAGTCCGGTGTGATTGCCAAAATGTCCGGCACCTACTACCACTAACGGATGCTCTGTGCGAAGAATAGAATCGATTTTATTGGTCATGGTCACGTTACGGTTTGCACGAATGGCATCGTCAAAGCTGGGGTCTACCGGCATATTATCATTCAGTACGGTCATGAGGTTATCTAATTCCTGTTTGGTATACACTTCCGTCAGCTTCTTTACCTGCTGTTCCAGCGAGCAGCTTTCATCAAGTGATTTCTTCAGCATATCGGCCTGTTTAACGATAGGTACGGCATTAATTGCGGCCATTTGTTCTTTGGTTGTTTCCAGGCCGCCAATGGGCTTCTTTTGGGCCAGTGCATTTCTATAGAGTTCAAAGTCTACCGTGGTGGCATTGGTGTAGCCGGCAGCAACCCAGGACATGAGGATTAACGGTTTGATCTTATAGATCTTGTTTCCCATACCTTTTAACATAGGGGACGCCGCGGCCAGTTTGTGAAGGCTGCGTAGGGAAGTGCTGTCTAATATCTTATCGAGGTACTGGGTGGTGTCTTTAATAATCACTCCCGCCATCAGTTCCGCCTGATCGACATTGGCAAAATCCATTTCAAAATAGACCTTGCTTACTTTGTTTAACAATCCTGCTGGTAGCTGTGGTAATCCATATAATGTAGTATCATAAAGGTGCACAGTACCGAACAAATAAGCGGGTTCTTTCATGTCTTTACCGGTGATTTCCCATAAGAGTCCTTTTTTCTGCTGTGCAGTAGTTACTTTACATACTGATACGAACAGCACAATACAGATTACAATAGTATTGATATACATAGGTTGTTTCATTTTGAATGTTTATTCATTAGTATACCAAGGGGGTAAAAACTTACAGCATATGGGAAATAAATTTTGAATTACCAGACAACAGTCCAATTAACAACTGATAGTCAACAAATTAAAGCACACGTTTTATACTGGATAAATGATCTTTTATTAGCGGAAACTATCTTACTCAGCTTTCAACCATTGAAAGGAAGCGGTATCTACCACCAGCACTGCCGGTCCGCCATTCACATCCCTGAACTTCAATTTGATGATGCCTGTAGCACGAGGAGCCACCTTATCGGCCGAATGGTGGGTATGCAATACATAGTACAGATTTCCACTGTTATCCAGGAGGATATCCCCGTGGCCGGTTCCATTCTGCCGGATATTACGCCTGCTGATGATCGGACTTTGCGCATACTTTTTCCAGGGTCCCCGGGGCGAGGTGGCGGTGGCATACCCGACTGCATAATCTTTATTCCTGAAATCGTTGGCAGCGTAAACCAGGTAGTAAATGCCCTTCCGCTTGAAAACTGTCGGGCCTTCCGTAACGGGCCAGTCCGTCTTCGCAGTATTTTCCCATGGTTCGGTTCCCGATATACATTCCTTTTCGGTACCCGGTATAACATCTGACAGATCTGGTTTCATTTCAGCGACAAATATCCTGTTGCCGTGCTGTAACTTCACGTGATAGAGATATATCTTTCCATCGTCATCAAAGAAAATAAAAGGATCAATCTGTTTACCTGTGCCGCTAAGTGTATACACACTATCCTGTTTGAACGGGCCGGCAGGACTATCCGACTTTGCTATTGCCAGTTGTTCATTAGCGGTATAAGCCATGTAATAGGTACCCTTATACCAAAAAACCTGTGGCGCCCAGAACCCCTGCGTACCATAACCGTCTCCACGATTGAACGCGAGGTGAGTTGCAGCTTTCCAGCGTTTAAGATCGACAGATTCATAAAAGGGAAATCCGTCGGGGCTGCCGGTACCATATAAATAATACTTTCCCTTGTCTGCAAGTATCGTTGGATCTGCCAGGAAAATGGAAGGCTGTTGTGCCAGGCATTTCGTGGAAATAAAGGCGGCACATAATAACGTGAATAAATATTGCTGAGTAACCATATCTGCTAAAGATAATAAGGGATGTAAAATAATTATCCATTAAAATAAATCATGAAGAAAAACATACACGAGTATATTGCAAACAAAACTGTTAACGTCAGCTACAATACGACGCCGCTGATTAGCTCCTACCACGCCGTCAGCTTCAGTAACATGCTGTCTACCGCACCTGAAACAGCAGGTTTGAATGGTTGGGTACAGCGAGGAACGATCGGGCAGATCTTTACTGATAACGGAATGCAAGGTACAGTTCCTGTATACCGATATTATCTGAACAATGGCACCTTCTTCTTCAACACCAACTACAATGAAATAGGCAATGGTGGAGATCTGGGGCACCTGGATTATATCATCGGCTATATCTATGCACAACCTACAGCGGGTGCTATCCCTATTTATCGTTATAACAGTAATGGGAAACATTGGTATACGACTAATTATAACGAACTAGGTGCTGGTGGATACAAAACCTATGGTGCTTTCATTCGTGCCTATTTTGTTTACGAAGGTATCATGGGTTATATCAAACAGTAATCTTTATAAATATAAATAGTGGTGGTCTCAGAAGTAAGTGGCAATAATTGATCCCGAAACTGCCCCGTTGGGTATCGGATTGATCTGCTAATGTACGTCTGAGATCACTGCCATTGCATATAATAGAGTATTATTACTCAATATTCATATTTGTAGATGAAAATTAAAAAGCGGTTTAATAACTTCAACCTGCTTGAATATTGTGGGCGGACACAAGACCTATACATTGACCTTATAACCTATTTACATCAACCAACGATTATTCAATTCAATTACAATTAAACCCGAATTCTGACAATGCGCAGCAACTTAACCCTGGCCGTGCTGGCCTTCATTTGCCTGTTTTTCTCCTTTTGTACCAGAGATAGCAGCGAGTACCCGGATGCGGGAAAGCTGAAACCAGCTAATCAGTTGGCCGATCTTGATTTCGGCAAACAGTACAACGCAATATCCTGTACGATCGGTAACTGTATTGGAACCAAATGTGAAGCAACGAAGGGAAATAGCTGTAAAAAGGAGGCAGACTGTATAGCTATAGCAGGTGGTTGTAAAGGCGGTGGTGGCGGTGGTATTGACATTCCTACGTTCCCACCGACCTTCCCACACGATTCGCTCATCTTCAACCCGGACACAATCATCTTTACCCCTGATCCGGATACTATCAATGCCGAGATAGAAATACTAGCCACCAATCATGCCACTGAATTGTTAAAAGCTGGTATTATTGACGAAAAAGGCGTTCAGAGAGTAAAGACCATAGCCAGGCAGGCACTTATTATGGCAAGAAAAAAATAATTAAAAGGTTGCCATCACGTATGTGATGGCAACAATCTATTACCATGAGAATTGCAACCTTTGCCTTCCTATTGCTATTGCTTACTGGCTGCTTTAACGCGAAAGAGAACGAGGTATCTTACACAAAATACCAGGATACAATTACGATTCCGGCTCCGTTGTCATTCAGCTTGTTTCAATACAAACATCCGCTTATTTATTTCCTTAATGGCGACTCTAACCAGCTCTTTGTATTCAACCTTGATCAAAACAGGATGGTTGGCAGGGTACAGATACCTGCATCTCCCTATAACAACATAGAATTTGGTGGGATACATAGCTTTTACGTCCATAATAACGACTCGATATTCTTACAGGACCTTTATAGCTTCTCTATTATAGATACATCAGGTAAAAGAAAATACAATAAAATCATTAACTCACCAGGATCGAATCACTGGCCTGCAATCCTGTATAACAATATCAGCGGGGTATTCCCGATATACTATGATACAGTATTGAATAAATTATTTACAAGGCAATATAGTGGTGAGAAAATGATGAGTGAGCGGGAATTTTATGCTGTAAAAGTAGAGGCACAGATGGATTTACGGGATAGTATTATGAAAGAGCTCCCCGTTGGATATCCCGTGCTATACAATAAGAATTACTGTGGCGAAGCCAATCTGGTGTTCCGTGAAGTAGCTGATAGCACGAATATTTATTCTTTTATGGCATCCCCTGATATCGTGATCTATAACCGCTACAATGGTGACATCAAACGCCTGACAGCAAAAAGCCGGTTACAACACAAAGACTTTACTCCATTGAGCTTACATTACAGCAAAGAAATGAACCGGAAAATGGATCACCTGGTCGAGAACCCGCTGTACATGAAGATCATTTATGACAAATACAGGTCCTGCTATTACAGGATACTTCTGAATGCGAAAGAAATTAAAAACGAAGATGGTAGTTATAATACCTTTTCTGACAAGGACCTGATTATTTCTGTATTCGACAAAAATTTCCGGCTGCTGACGGATGTCAACGCAGGTAGTAACCACTTGTGGGACTATTCCTTTGCTACACCTAAAGGGCTGTACATTCTAAGGATATCCGACAATACACATATCAAACAAGCTACGATAAATGGAAAGGATCTTATTTTCGATATTATTACTTTTGACATTGGGCATGCACGCATGTAAGCCCAAAGATGAATACCAGGAAAGAGTACAAGGTGTGGTGAAATACCTAAATAAAGAACATCACTTCTCAATTGATGATTGCACCAGTGTCTTCCTGCTGGAAGCTAACAAATGTAATGTGTGTAATGCTGAAAACCTGCAAAAAATTGCTGCCGACGTACCACTGAACAAAACGGTATTTATCCTTTCGGCGCCGGATGATTCAGTTAGTGCTTTCATCGACAGAACCTATGCAGATAAAAAGATCTTCATAGATGACAAAGGCATTTTGCCAAGGTACGGCTTATCTTTTATGCAAAATCTCAGAGCAGACATCTGCGATGGTACCCTGAAGTCTTATCATTTTTATTGAGAAATGACTACCTTTCGTGCACAGTGTCTGCTTCATGGAAATACATCACGCGATTTTAAAAACGATTGCAAAGCATATTACGCTTACAAAAGAAGAAGAAAATTTTTTCACCAGTCTGCTGGTGTATAAAGAGATTCCTAAAAAAACAACGATCCTGGCCGAAGGCCATCCCTGCACGCAGCTCAGTTATATTCGTTCCGGGGCTTTACGCTCTTACTGCCTGGATGAAAAAGGGAAAGAATCGACCATTATGTTTGCCATGGGTGACTGGTGGCTGACAGACATGTATTGTTTTCTGAACGAAAAGCCCAGCATGACCTATATCGAAACAATCGAAGACAGCCAGGTCTTTAACCTGAGCAAATTCAATTTTGACCATTTGCTTACCGCTATTCCTAAATTCGAACGTTTTTTCCGCATCCTGATGCAGAATGCCTACACACGGGAACAACTGCGAAGCATAGAGAACCTGACGTTGAACGCAGAAGAGCGATACACCCGGTTTATCAATAAATACCCCCACATTGCCAGCAATGTGACACAGAAGCAGATTGCCTCTTACCTGGGCATTACGCCTGAGTTTTTGAGCTATATCCGTAAAAAACACGCAAGGAACAAATAACTTAAGGTACCTTAAGTTTGGTGTGCGGGATTCTTATTTCTTTTGTAAAAAAAAGACGTATGTTAATTTTAATTGCCGGTCCGTACCGCAGTGGGACGAATGATGATCCCCAATTGATGAAAGAAAACCTGGATAAGCTGGAGGCAGTTGCCCTGCCATTATTTAGAAAGGGGCATATACCATTTATAGGAGAATGGATGGCATTGCCATTGATTAAATTAGCGGGTTCAAAACAGCCTGGTGATGCAGCATGGGAGGAGATCCAATATCCGGTGGCGCATAGGATGCTGGAGAAGTGCGATGCCGTGTTACGGATAGCAGGTGCGTCCAAAGGGGCGGATGCAGACGTGAAGAAGGCGCAGGAAATGGGATTGAAAGTATATTATAGCCTGGAGGAAGTACCATCTGTATAACACAACAGGGGATTGATTCCCTGTTGTGTTATACAGATGATCATGTATTTTATTCGTAGTAACAAATATAAGCTACATCGGCCTCACATACTACTTCAAATGACGAGTTGCCGGGTACTTCAAAAGATTCGCCCTTTCTGTACCTGATTAGTTCTCCACCTGGCAGCTTTGCGCTCATTTCACCTATGATCACTTCCATGATCTCAGGGCTGCCGGTATTGAAGGAATAAGTTCCCTGTTTCATAACCCCCACAGTCGCTTTCCCTTTAGGGACCTGCACTCCCAGGCTTTGTACTTTTCCATCGAAATATACGTTGTGAGATATTTTGTCTACACTGCTCATAATACTGATTTAATTAATTGATGGAACGAAAGTAATATATAGAATGACAGCGATTTGTAAAAAATGTAATGAATAGCAAGCAGGCAAAATTTAAACTGTTAATCAACAAGTTACAAAAACAAATCATCATAACACACCATGCTGACAAATACTTCGTGCCGCTGTTTATCGTCAGCTTTATAACTGATATAAAATAGATAAAAAAAGTACTATGGGCGTACCATAAGTTAACCTACATTTGAGCCGGAAAATCATTCAAAAAGACACACCGCTAACTCAACGTACCCATACATTAAATTAACACACTTATGAAAAAATTACTCCTCCTCGGCGCATTCACTGCGACGTCTTTTCTTGGTTATACTCAATCCATTGATCAGAAAGTGGAGTCCCTCGTATCGAAAATGACACTTGAAGAAAAAGCCGGACAAATGACCCAGATCAGTGTCGAAGCCTTTCTCAAATCGACTAATGGAGCCCTGAACGAACCCCATGAATTTGACATGGCCAAACTGGAGGAAGCGATCAAAAAGTACAAGGTAGGTTCTATCCTGAACGTAGGCGGCAACGCGCAGACAGTGGACGTCTGGAGAAACAGGATTGAAACAATTCAAAAACTCGCGCTGCAGGAACGGCTGAAAATACCTGTGCTCTATGGTATTGATGCCATCAGGGGGAACAATTACACGTTGAATGCTGTCATGTTTCCCCAGCAGATCGCCCAGGCGGCCTCCTTCAATCCTGCCATGGCAAAGAAGGCTGCTGCAGTCGCTGCTTATGAAACCCGGGCTTCATTTATTCCCTGGAATTTTAGTCCCGTGCTGGACCTGGGCCGCCAGCCGGTGTGGCCACGTATCTGGGAAACCTACGGTGAAGACCCTTATCTCGTCAGCGAAATGGGTAAGGCCGTGGTACAGGGATACCAGGGTGATGGTATTGTGACAGACAAATACCACGTTTCGGCCTGCCTCAAGCACTACATGGGCTACAGCAACCCGTTAAGCGGTCATGATCGTACCCCGGCCTGGATACCGGAGAGAGAAATGCGGGAATACTTTCTGCCACAGTTTGCCGCAGCAGTGAAAGCAGGTGCAAAAAGTGTGATGGTCAACAGTGCAGAAATAAACGGTATACCTGTTCATGCCAATAAACACATCCTCACAGATATACTAAAAGGTGAACTGGGATTCAAAGGCCTTGTAGTCAGCGACTGGCAGGATATTCAGTACCTGTACCAACGCCATAGGGTAGCAAAAGACAACAAAGAAGCGATCACCATTGCAATCAATGCAGGAATCGATATGAGCATGGTGCCCACTGACTTTATCTTTACAGTAGACCTGATCGAACTGGTCAAAGAAGGCAAGATCCCCATGTCACGTATTGATGATGCAGTAAAGAGAATTCTGAAAGTGAAATATGAAACGGGGCTTTTTGACAATCCAACCGGAAATGCGAAAGACTATCCGCTTTTTAACAGTGCAGCTCATAATCAACTTAATTACGACCTTACAGCAGAATGTATCACCTTATTGAAAAACACAGATAATATCCTGCCATTATCTCCCGGCAAAAAGATCCTCGTAACAGGTCCTTCTGCCAATAGCATGCGCGCACTCAATGGCGGCTGGGCACGCGTGTGGCAGGGTACGACCAGTGACGAAACCGAGAAAGATAAAAATACTATTCTGGAAGCCATCCGGAATGTATTCGGTGCTGCCAATGTACAGTATAGTGCAGGTACAGATTTCGACAAAACACTGGATCTGAAGGATGCAGTTGAAAAAGCTGCGCAGGCAGACGTAATTGTTCTCTGCATCGGCGAGACCAGCTATACTGAAACACCCGGCAACATCGGAGACCTGCGCATTTCCGATGCACAAATAGCGCTTACCCGTGCCCTGGCTGCCACCGGAAAACCTATTGTGTTCGTACTGACCGAAGGCCGTCCACGCATTATCTCTGCAATTGAACCACTCAGCGCTGCCGTACTACACACCTACCTCTCAGGAAACGAGGGCGGCAACGTGATAGCTGATGTACTGGCAGGAAAGATCAATCCTTCCGGCAAACTGCCTTATACCTATCCACGCACGACTAATAGTCTTGTAAACTATTATCATAAATATACCGAGACACTGCAGTTCGACGAGACAGCCGGATATAATCCCCAGTGGGAGTTCGGCTATGGGTTAAGTTATACGCAATTCACTTACAGCAACCTGAAACTGAGCAATACTACGCTGACGAATTCGAAAGCTATCAACGTTAGTGTCGATGTCTCCAATACAGGCAAAGTAACAGGCAAAGAAACGGTTTTACTCTATGTTAGTGATGAAGTCGCCTCTATTACTCCCGAAGTAAAACGCTTACGGGCATTTGAAAAGATTGAGTTACAACCGGGCCAGACCAAAACCGTTTCTTTCACTATCGATAAAGAGAAACTCTCTTTTATTAATGCGCAACTGCAACGAGTGACAGAACCCGGTGATTTCTCTGTTTCTGTAGGCGGACTGAAAGCCGCATTCAAATACGAGTAGCAGATCTGTTAAAAAGGCCTGTATCAAAATTTGAAGTGACCCTAAAATGGTAGACATTTTTAGGGGATATTTCAATTGATACAGGTCTCTTTCTATCAGCTAGCGTCTTATACATTTTTTTTTCATGATAGCAATTGGTCTGCAATGGGCAATAGAAGGACATTATTTTACTTGTGACAGGTACCCTTGTTGGTAAAGTGCCCCTGAACAAAGGTAGCGATGTTGATTATCCTCCTCCACCATGACCGTGATCAATATCCAGGCACCCCATTCGCAGTACCTTAGCCAATTATGAAAAAGATATTCACCATTTTCCTGCTCTCACTCTTCTACCTGCCAGGCATATCACAAACGAAAACCTCTACCGCGGGCATTGAAATAGACGCACTACCTTACCTCACCGGCGGGTATTATGGTTCCATCTGGTACGGCCATCAACATATGCGTTACAGAGCCATTATTACTGCTGTGACCACCCCCTCATTTATGGTCAAAGATGGCTTCACAGAAAATAAGATCAATGCCTATACACTGATCACTGATTACTTTTTCAAACCCGGATTCGAAAAATGGTGGATCGGTGCCGGACTGGAATACTGGAAAGGCCAGATTCAAACCGAGGCCCGGCAATCCACCTCAAAATATGACAATGTGATTGTTACTGCCGGCGGTGGTTATGTCTGGAAATTTTATCATCACTTTTACCTGAATCCATGGGGTGGTATCCATGTAAGAGCGGGAGGCGAAAGTAGTGTACGGGTAGATGACAAAACATTTAACCCGCCGGTAATAACCCCGGAAGTATCGGTAAAAATCGGCTGGCATATTTAGCTTCAGAATCTCTACAGAATCCAGGGATACATTTGCCTGCCCCTTCCTGATTGTGAGCTATCAGATGCTAACAAGACCAACCCGCATGTCTCATATGATTTTTTTTCTTAAAATAACCTTAAAATCAACGCTTTAACACCCTTTTTACATCCTTTCCATTTACTTCGTAGTGCCATCTGTTAAGGAAGCTCTATGGCACCAATTATATGAAAGTACTGCTACTTGCATTGTCATGCCTATGGGCATTTGCGTCCCCGGCATGGGAAACCGATTTTGACAAAGCCAGAAAGCTGGCGGCCGATAAGCATCACCTGATCTTACTGAACTTTTCCGGTTCTGACTGGTGTGGGCCCTGCATCCGGCTCAAAACAGAAATCTTCGACGACAAAGCCTTTCTCACTTTCGCCGACCAGGAACTTATACTGCTGAATGCAGACTTTCCCCGTTCCAGGAAGAACCAACTAAGCAAAGAACAACAAAAACGGAATGACGCCCTTGCGGATAAATATAATCCTGAAGGACATTTTCCATACACGCTTTTACTTGATGAAAACGGAAAGGTTTTAAAGACCTGGGAAGGGTTTCCTAACACCACACCCGATGGTTTTATAGACCAGGTTAAAAACAGCGCGCATGCAGCCGGCAAGTGACATCGTATGCTTGTCCGCACAGGTATACCGGAAGGTGTTGAAACTCATGGGTAACCGTTTTGAACTCACCGTAGTATGCGGAAATGAGGAAGAAGCAAACGAGCATATCCAGGCTGCCATTAATGAAATACGCCGTATAGAACGCCTGCTCACCACCTTTAATGAAGATAGCCAGACTGCCCTGATCAACAGGTATGCGGGTATACAGCCGGTACAGGTAGACCGGGAAGTATGTGAACTGATACTTCGTGCAGAAAAAATATCCCGCATCACACAGGGTGCATTTGACCTGAGTTACGGATCGGTAGATAAAAGTCTGTGGAATTTTGACCAGCACATGACGTCCCTGCCTGATGCTGCTACAGCCCGTGCTATGGTCAGGCTGATCGACTACCGGAATATAAAAGTAGATCTTACCACCAACGAGGTGATGCTGATGATCGAAGGCATGCGCATAGGCTTTGGCGGCATAGGGAAAGGATACGCAGCAGAAAGAGCTAAAATGCTCCTGCTCGGGCGGGGAGTAAGCAGTGGCATTGTCAATGCTGCCGGCGATCTTACTGCCTGGGGTGTACAACCCAATGGTCAGCCATGGACAGTAGGTATTGCAGATCCTGACAGCAGGCACCATCCGTTTTCCTATCTCAATATCTCTGACCAGGCTATCGCTACCTCTGGCAATTATGAAAAGTATGTGATGATAGCCGGTAAAAAGTATTCCCATACAATTGATCCTAAAACGGGACTTCCTGTAACTGGTATCAAGAGTGTTTCTATTATCAGTACCAACGCAGAAATAGCCGATGCGATGGCTACGCCCGTCATGATCATGGGCATCAGGGCCGGGCTGAATATGATCAACCAGATCAGGCAGATTGCCTGTATCATCGTCGACGACCAGAATAGATTATTCACTTCCGATAATATCCAGCTAAAATGACGAAAACAACCTGTAGGCTAGTACTGCTGGCAGCCGCTACGGCCATGCTGTCTACCGCCTGTACTACGGTAAAAGAATACCAGAAGAACCGCCTGAATGATGGCGAGATGACGCTAGGCAACCGCAAAGTAGAAAAAACGGAACTGAGTTTCGAATCTTACCGGGAAGGCGCTTCCGGAGCCAATGGTGCTAAAAGCGGCGGTGGATGTGGTTGTAACTAAACAGCATGTATGAAAAAACTGAATCTCGCTATACTGGCAATGTTCGCAGGTATACTGTATGCAAATGCACAGTCACCTGCTGATACCGGAACATATAAAAACCGGACTTTACAACTGGAAGAAGTCAACATCGTATCCAGCTATTACCATCAGGATGGAGACCGTGCAGCTGTAACTGGCGGCATTGGCACCCAAAAACTGACGGACCTGTCCAATTCCATCCAGGTGACGCTTTCGAAGTATGATACACATGACCGCAAGCATACCTGGAATGTAGAACTGGGCATAGATCATTATACCTCAGCATCATCTGATAACATAGATCCAAAGACGATCTCTTCTGCTTCTGCAGCTGATACCCGCTTCTATCCTTCCGTATCGTGGGAGATGGAAAACAAGAACGGGCGAACCTATGGGGCAGGTGTATCATTTTCACACGAATTCGATTATCAGTCTATCGGCGCGAACCTGTTGTTTGCACAAAAGACCCATAATAAAATGGGAGAATTCTCACTGAAGCTGCAAACTTACCAGGACAACTTAAAATTAATATATCCCATAGAACTGAGAACAAACGGAGGATCCGGCGGATACGGCGAACATGAAGACTACGCTACTGCCGGCAGGAAAACGTACAGTGGATCCATCTCCTGGTCACAGATCGTTAATTCCAGATTCCAGCTCATGTTCCTGATGGATGTTATATATCAGTCGGGTTACCTGGGATTACCTTTTCATAGGGTATATTTCAATGATAATAGCGTACATGTGGAGAAATTACCTGATAGCAGGTTGAAAATTCCACTGGGTATCCGCGCGAATTACTTTGTGGGAGACCGGGTTGTACTGAGAGGCTATTACCGTTATTATCATGACAACTGGCAGATAAGTGCACATACGGCAAGTCTGGAGACATCCGTTAAGTTGTCTCCATTCTATTCTCTTACGCCGTTTTACAGGTACAACCACCAGCAGGGTACAAAATACTTTGCAGGATACCAGGCACATACATCTGCAGATGAATACTATACCAGTAATTACGACTTATCTTCTTTTGATAGTCACTTTTTCGGCGCCGGGATCCGTATGATGCCGCCACATGGTGTATTCGGCTGGCAGCATTTAAATATGATGGAATTAAGGGCAGGGCATTATACACAGAGCAATGGCCTGCATGCAAATATCATTTCACTGAATCTGAAGTTCAAGTAAGCAAAGTGAGGTTGTCCTGAAAGTAAGAATTACTTTAAGACAACCTCACTTCTTTTATTTTGAAAGGAAGAAATCCAACAGGTCTTTTTGTACCTGCGGTGTATTTTCCTGAACAACCCAATGGCCGGCTCCTTTGATGTTCGATGCTGTTACATGCGCTGCCACCAACTTGCAATGCGCCTCCAGGAAACCCGCTCCAAAATACTCCCCTCCCATTGCCAGCAATGGCATTTCCAGTTTCGTTTTCATGAATTCTTTGTTATCCATTGCGTCCTGCTCAAAAGCCCCGAACCAATGAAAGGCCCCTGTAGTAGCTCCCTTTACTGCATATGCCCTTACAAACTCGTTTACCTCTTCGGGCGTAAACGGATCCTTCACATGACCTACCACAGGCCAAAAATTGGTCAGGAACAGCCGTTCTTTTCCCGCTACCAACTGTCCCGAGGCAGGGAAAGAGAAGAAACCAAACCACCATGCAGCTCCTTTTACCTGGCTCCATACCGGTTCTACTCCGGGTAGCAATGCATCCATTAATGCCAGTTTCTTTACTTCACCTGCGTACTGTACTGCATAAGCATAGGCCACCATCAAACCAATATCATGCCCTGCCAGATTGATCTGGTTATAACCCAGTTTCTTCACTACGCCATGTATATAAGCTGCCATTGTTTTCTTATCATAACCTGTAGCCGGCTTTCCTGATTCCCCTACCCCGGGAAGATCCGGGGCGATCACCGTAAAATGTCTGGACAGTTCGGGCAGCAACCGGTTCCACATGTACCAGTTTTGACCGAATCCATGCAGCAATACTAATGGCTCTCCGGTGCCACCTATTACAAAGTGCACATTAATACCATTTATTTTTGCATAAGCATGCCTGAAATTAGCCGGAGGGGCTGCGGGGGGTGTAGCAGTGGCACCAGCGCTGATTCCTGCTAATAATAATCCGATTGCAATAATTAGTGTTCTCATATTTTTCATGGTAGTTGATTAATCCAGTTCAGAATATATGCTGCATCTTCCTTCCAGGTAGACTGCCCTAAAACAAAGTGGTTCCTGTCTTTGAACGCTTTGTAGTCCGTAACAGAATTGCTATTTCTGTATCTTTTATAGTTTGCCTCATTCAGTGATGCTGGTATAGTATTGTCCTCGCTACCGGAAGTAATCAGGAGTGGAGCATGTGGATTTTCAAATGCAACCTTCGCAACAGCGGTGATAGTATCCCGCACGATCAGTTTCGATTCCGGAATGGCATATTTATAATAGCCTTCTTTCTGGGCCTCGTAGTCCATGCCATTGGTAAAAGCATACTTCCACTGATCAAAAGACATCAGGAAGGATCGGCGGGTATTGGTAAAGAACCCCAATGGTCCCCAACCGGCTTTAAAAAAAGAAAGCCTGAACGTCATGACTCCTTTTGGTGGCACCGGGTGTATAGCTACCCCAGCTATGCCCAGTCCCCGTTGTAAGAGTAACTGCACGATCAATCCACCGATGGAATGCCCGATCAGGATCGGCTTCTCTACCTGAGCCCGTACTATCTGATCATAATGATCAATTAGTACGGAAAGCCGGTTAGATGCAATATCTTTGTTAGGATGACTATTGCGCAATGTTTCGGCAGACGCATTTTTATGAGGCCAGGGAGGTGCAATGGTCTGGTAACCCTTACTTTTAAACAAGTTTTGCCATTCATCCCAGCAACTATGATGTACAAATGCGCCCGTAATAAACACAACTGTTTTTGAACCACTTTTTTCCATAAATAAAGATTGTGGCAACTGTATGCCAATTTGAGTGCCTTATCCATAAGTAGCTGTGGCTGAATGACATAACCTATCTTAACTGGTGATATTTCATGGTTTATGCCGGGCAGACCGTGAAATATCGCGGTCGTTTTTCTTAACTACCTATAATGCGCACGTTTATTATAGCTTCCTTTCTACTGTTGACCATGAGGGTACCTATCCACGGGCAGGATAGCAGTCAGGTTTTACAATTACATCAACTGGGTAAAAGCTATCTGCTAAAGAATTTCAGTCCGGCCAGAAAGCAGCTGATGGATACTGCGATTGACATCTTTCAACATGCTATAAGATTAAGTGACAGTCTCGGGTTGGAAAATCTCCGGTATGAAAGCATGATCCTGGAAGGAATGGCCCTGTGTGCAAAAGACCATTCAGCAGCCGGAGAAAAAATAATGATGGAAGTAGTGGATCATTACCATAAGAAACGGGACCTGAACAGAGAGGCTAACACCTGGCTAATGATAGCGAGAAACGTGAACAGTCCAAACAATGACAGGTATTTTGAAAAGGCAGTCAGCTTGTATCAACTGGCACACAATAAGGAACAGGAAGGCAGGGCCCGGATCCGCATGGCAGACTACCAATTTCAGACGAGCAGATTTAAGCTGGCTGAAACAACGCTATTACAGGCATTGGATTTGCTACATGCCGATGGTATTCAGGAAGTGGCCAATATCTATTACCTGCTTTCATCGATTAACCGATACCTTGGGAATTATGAGAAAGCACTCTCCTATGCTTCGACATGCGTGGAAAATGCTGTGCGCTATAACGACACCTTGCATATCGAGTCATATTATGGGGAAGTCGCCCTGGTGAATGATGAGATGGGGCGTGCGTACGAAAGTAGTCAGTGGTACCGCAAATGCCTGGAGAAAAGGATCAGTAAAAAAGGAGACCCGGTAATGATATTCAGGACCGCGGGGTTGCTAATCCGACAACTGGCGAAATTGAATATGGGTAAAAATGCGTTAGCCCTGATGGATAGCCTGGCAATGCGAAAACCACCGCGAACAGCGTATGAGAAGGGCATTGCAGCGCAGAATTATGCTTATTGTTTTGAAGCGCTTCAAAAGAATGCGGAGACGGAAAAATATCTATTGTCCGCCATTGCTTATTTTAAAGGTGTCGATACCGGGTCAGAATTGATATCCCTGGCAAATATGGATGCGAGCAGGTTTTATCTGAGAATGGAGCAATTTGCCAAAGCGCATAAGTACCTGGACACAGCTTTGGTTCATCGGTTTTCTGACCGCCTGGTGGATCAGATGGAGCTGTTCCATTTGCTCTTTGTGGCTGACTCTGCGCTGGGGAATTATGCGACAGCTGTAAGGGACCTGCAGCATTTTGAGTTCCTCAAAGACTCAATTTACAACGAAAGGAAAAGCCGACAGATTGAGGAACTCACTATTCAATATGAAACGGATAAAAAAGAACAGAGCATCCGGTTGCTGGAAAAAGAAAAGCGAATCCAACAAAGTGAGCTGACCAAAGAGCTGAATACCAAACGCTGGATTATTGGCGTGACCTTGTTGTTAATTGTGATTATTGGTTTGCTGATAAATAACTCCCGTTTGAAACAACGCACCAACAGTACGCTAAAGCTGCAACAAAGGCAGATTGAAAAGAAAAACAATTCATTACAAAACCTGTTAAAAGAAAAGGAATGGCTGGTAAGGGAAATCCACCATCGTGTGAAAAACAATTTTCATATCGTAATGGGCTTGTTGCGCACACAGGCCGCCTATCTTCAGGGAGAAGAGGCCATACAGGCAATCACTGAGAGCAGGCAGCGAATACAGGCCATGTCGCTGGTGCACCAGAAACTATATCAATCAGACAATTTATCAGCCATCAATATGTCTGACTATATTCATGAACTGATAGATCACCTGAAAGATAGTTTTCATACCAGTCAAACGATACAGTTCAGGGTCGGTATTGAGCCCATACAAATGGATGTATCGCATTGTGTACCGCTCGGACTAATCGTGAATGAAGCAATTACGAATGCGATCCGACATGCCTTTCCGGGTAAAGACAATTGTATCATTTCTGTAGCATTTAAGTGTCTGTCACCGAACCATTACCTGCTTTCCATTAAGGACAATGGAATTGGGCTGCCAGTTGGTTTTGATCCGGGTAGCCAGGTTTCCATGGGCATGAAACTGATACGTGGTTTAGGAGATGACCTTGATGCAACACTAAAAATAATCAATGAAGCAGGTACTGAAATACGGCTTGACTTTATTTGTGAACCAGCATCAAACACCTGAATATGAAAGAACAAATTCTCATAGTAGAAGACCAGTTTGTAGAAGCAGATTATTTACGGCTGTTGTTAGAGCAGGCGGGATATGGTATTACAGGCATCGCCAGATCGGTTGCCCAGGCGCAGGAAATGATCAGGACGAAAAAGCCCGACTTTGTGCTGCTGGATATCTTTCTAAAAGGAGAAGAGACTGGAATTGACCTTGCCAGGATACTGGCTGTTGACAATATCCCTTTTGTATACCTGTCTGCCAATTCAAACGAAGATGTGCTGAATGAGGCCAAGCAAACGCAGCCCTACGGCTTCCTTGTAAAACCATTCAGAGAGAAGGACCTGCTGGTTGCACTGGAAATTGCCCGGTATCGCCATGCACATAGCGTGGACACAAAATATCAAAAAGAAATAGCATTTCGGAAAACGCTGGAAGCAATCCGGGTTGAAACCGGTACGTGGGAACAAAAGTCATTACAAATAATAGCTGCATTACAGCGGATCATTCCATTTGATTTTCTTGTCGGCGGATTTGGCAGGGGATTTTGCTTTTTAAGAATAGGCTTTGATGAGTACCAGATAATGGGAATCCCGGAACTGGCAACCGTAACCGGCCAATCAATGGAAGCGCTTTCTGCGCTGACATACAATTGTAATCTAACTTTTTTTAAAAAGCTGTTTGCTGAAAACTTCCAGTTAAGATCTGATCTGGAAAAAGATCTAAGTATATGTTTGTACAGCAGGAGATCAACAGCTTATACAGCTGACCAGGTCGAAATTTTTGAACGTATAGTGCCCTTGCTCATCCAGTCCATTGATACCTTGTTGCAGGATAAGGCACCTGACATGGTTACACCTGCTTCAAAAAAATCCAGACAAATACCGGACGAAATCATTGGAAAAAGCCATCTTTTATTGAACGTTTTTGACCACGTAGCACAGGTAGCTCCTTCAGACACCTCGGTACTGATACTAGGTGAGAGCGGGACGGGCAAAGAGAAAATAGCAAGTAGTATCCATCAATTTTCAACACGTAGCGGGAAACCATATATTAAATTAAACTGTGCTGCTTTGTCGCCAGGTTTGATTGAGTCAGAACTATTTGGTCATGAGAAAGGTGCATTTACCGGTGCGCTGGATAAAAGGATGGGCATTTTTGAAAGAGCGAACAAGGGGACTTTATTCCTGGACGAGGTGGGTGATATGCCAATTGAGTTGCAGGTAAAGCTGCTGAGGGTACTACAGGAGAAGGAAATAGAAAGAGTGGGCGGACGTGATACCATAAAAGTGGACGTACGCATTATTGCGGCCACCAATAAGAATCTGGAGAAAGAAGTAGCGGATGGCCGATTCCGGCTTGACCTGTATTATAGATTGAATGTATTCCCCATCACGCTGCCGGCATTACGTGAGCGGAAGGAAGATATTCCGGCCCTGGCTTATCATTTTATGCGTCACTTTGCAGATAAGGCTGGCAGGAAACTGAGCGGAATTTCGGATGGCGTGCTTAAGAAGATGATGACATATGACTGGCCGGGAAATATCCGTGAATTGGAACACATGATAGAAAGAAGTGTATTGCTGGCAAAAGGAGCCGTAATAGAAGAGATCCTGCTGCCCGCATTCAACAAGAGAGAAAAACCACCGGAAGTAGAAGATATGACCATGAAAACAATCGCTGAAAACGAACGGGATTATATTATTGCGGTACTTAAAAAATGTAATGGCAGAATATGGGGGCCTGGTGCAGCAGCTGAAATACTGAACCTGAATCCCTCTACATTGAAATCAAAAATGAAAAAACTGGGAATAAAGAAGGAATATATCCATTAAGAAATATTTTCTGCTATCTTCGTTACAAGAACGTAATAATCAACTATATGAAAGTATTTACCTTATTGCTGGCAATGGCTTTTTCCGTTATAGCCCGTTCACAAAACACCATCAACAACTACCAGTATGTATTAGTACCTGAGCGGTTCGAGATGTTCAAACAGGAGAACCAGTATGGCATGAACACGTTGGCAAAATCGCTGCTGGAAGGTGTCGGGTTTAAGGCTTATATGGCAGATGAACAGTTACCTGCTGATCTTGCCAGTAACAAATGTAATGCACTGAAAGCGGAGCTTGTAGAAAAGAAGAAGTTTTTATCTACCGGTTTAATCCTCGTTTTAAAAGATTGCCAGGGGAATGTCGTATACCAGAGTGAGGAAGGAAAAAGCCGGGAGAAAGAGTGGCAACTGGCATATAATGAAGCATTGAGAAATGCCGTAGGTTTCCTGAGCAAAGCACAGTATAAATATGACGGTTCGGCGCCTGCTGCAGCTACGGCCACCACTACCAATACGCCAGCCGTGGTGATGACGGCGGCTACCCCCGCCACCGTTACTGATAGTAAAGATGTGCTGTACGCACAGGCTAACGCAAATGGCTATCAGCTCATAGATACCTCACCCAGGAAAGTGATGTCATTGCTGAAAACATCGCAGGTGGATAGTTTTATCGCCGATGATGGTGTAGCCAGGGGAATAGTGTTTAAGAAAGGCGGAGAATGGTATTTTGAATATTACCAGGATGAAAAACTGGTTTCTAAAAAACTGAATATTAAGTTCTAGGAAAGGTAGTTGTATTACAAGTACAACTACGTTCGAAGAACTTTACGAAACAATCTTTTTACCTGAATAAAAGACGCCTGTATCAAAGAAAGCGACAGGCGTCTTTTTTATTTCCTGAAAACCTGTTAGCTCCCTTATCTTATCTCCCACTTAAAGATCAATATCTCGCCAGCAAGCCTGTCAACCATCGTGCGCTTCCTAATAATGCCGTTTACCGTCCATTATTAAATAGTCCCACTCATTCATTATCAAAAGAGGGATCCCATATTAATTAATTGCATCACTGCTTCAAATATCTGAAACTAATCCTTACTTTTGCAACATTGTTGCACACATCATATACCATCATGATAAGAAGAGAATTTTTCAGGAATTCCTCTCTCGCGCTGCTTGGCAGCACGTTTTTCTCTACCAGCAAGGCATTTGCCGAAACCGGCCAGCGCAAAACGGCCAGGAACATCATCTTTATGGTCAGTGATGGCATGAGCACAGGCACCCTTAATATGGCCAGCTTGTTACTACAGCGTAAAGAGGGCCGGCAAAGCCAATGGCTGAGTTTATATGAACAGGCCACCGTAACCCGGGCATTGATGGACACAGCATCTGCCAGCTCACTGATCACTGATTCTGCGGCTGCGAGTTCTGCCTGGGGAGGTGGCGTGCGGGTAAACAATGGCAAACTGAACGTAAGTGAAGACGGTACACACCATACGCCTATTTTACAAAAGTTCAAGACAGCAGGTAAATCTGTGGGCTGCGTAACGACAGTTCCCATTACCCATGCCACGCCGGCTGGTTTTAGTATTACAAATGCCAGCAGGGGCGACATGCATGAAATAGCAACGCAATACCTGCCATTGAAATTTGATGTGATGATGGGGGGCGGACGTGAATATTTTCCGGCAGCATTGTTGACACAGTATTCAGCCAGCGGTTATGCGGTCGTGCAAAACCGCCAGCAAATGTTGCAACTGGATACCACGCCTGCACTAGGCATATTCAATGACAATGGCCTCCCCTATGCCCTGGATCACGCGCAGGACGCCACTCTGCAGGAGAAGATTCCCACGCTGGCAGAGATGGCAACTACTGCCCTGCAATTGCTTAACAAAAACAAGAAAGGTTTTGTGTTGCAGATAGAAGGAGGGAAAGTAGACTGGGCAGCACACGCAAACGATGCGGGCGCACTTATTTATGACCAGATCGCATTTGATAATGCCATAAAAGTAGCAATTGATTTTGCAGCGAAAGATGGAGATACAATGGTGATCATTACTACTGATCACGGCAACGCTAATCCCGGGCTCTTTTACGGTGACAAAGCTAATCAGCAGTTTGACCTGATACAGCACTATAAGTATACCAACGAATGGATCCTGAATGGGGTAAATAAATCATTTACACCAGCTCAGCTGATCGAACGGGTAGAAGCCGCACAGGGGATTGTCATTACCAGGGAAGAAGCCCTTTCTATTCTTGGTCATTATGATCAATTGGATGAAACAGGATTGTACAATCCACGTAAATTACCCTACAGGCAACTGGCCGCTATACAATCTGGTTATACATCTGTGGGATGGGGGGCCATGGATCATTCTGCTGATTATGTTGAACTGGCCATTTACGGTCCCGGCAGGGAATTACTCAGACCTTTTATTAAAAATACGGACCTGCACAACCTGATGTTGCAGGCCACCGGCGTGCTACACGCTTAAAAAACTGAAATGCTTATGAATACTGATTACCGGAGCAGATGGGATGCCATCGGCATAGTAGCTTCTATTGCCTGTGCCGTACATTGTGTGTTACTGCCCATCCTGTTTACCACGCTTACGCTGTGCGGCATTGAGTTGCTGGAAAATGTATACCTCGAAATTGTAACGATCCTGATTTCTATGTGTGCCGGGTCGTGGGCCCTGATCAAGGGTTGCAGAAAGCACCATAACAGGACGCTCCTTTTGTTTTTTGTGGCCGGGCTTACATGCATGGTTACAGGCAATTTACTCGCAAATGATTATGCTGAAATAGTTTGTAAGCTGACAGGCAGTATACTCATCATCATTGCTCACCTGAAGAACGTGAAACATTGCAAACACAGGTAAAAAAGTGGCTGCTGGCCGTCATGGCATTATATACCATTTTATCATTGCGTACGGCCTGTGGTTGTAAACCACCGGCAGATCTGCGAAAAATGTTATTTACTCCGGGATCCGTGAAGTTTAAAATTATTTATAAAAATGCTCCAGGCCATTCAACTACAATTTGCATACAATCCGCAGGCGACATTCAGTTATCCTGATATTCACTGTTCGCAGGAAACACCGCTGCTGATTACGGGAAAATCAGGTACCGGCAAAACAACGTTGCTGCATTTACTGGGTTGTTTACTACGCCCCTCCGGCGGGCGGTTAATCATAGATGGAACAGATACAGGCCTGTTACCTTCCGGCAAACTTGACCGGTTTCGTGGAAAACACATAGGCATCATCTATCAATCTGCCCATTTTATGAGTGCGCTCAGTGTGCTGGATAATGTGTTGCTGCCGAGGTTCTTTACCCGCGCTACTCCTGATACAGATAAGGCAAAACAGCTTGCCGCGCGCTTACAGATTGACCACCTCCTGCATAAACTCCCGGCGCAACTGAGTAAGGGAGAGCAACAGCGGGTGTCTATCGCGAGGGCACTCATTAACAATCCTCAACTGTTACTGGCAGACGAGCCCACCAGTAGTCTGGATGATGATAATACAGACAGGGTGATTCAATTATTACAGGAACAGGCAGCACTCAGTCGTGCGATGCTGATTGTCGTTTCGCATGATGCCAGGTTGAAACAACATTTCTCAAACAGCGTATTTCTGGAAGGATGACTGCAAAGATCATATTAAAGAACTTAATCCAACATCCGCTATCTACCCTGCTTAGTTTATTATTGCTTACCTGTGGCACAGGCATTATATCCATGCTGCTGGTTACGCAGCATCAGTTAGCAACAAAACTGGATAATGACCTGCAGGACATAGATATGGTGGTAGGTGCAAAAGGAAGTCCGCTGCAACTGGTACTATCTTCGGTTTACCAGATAGATGCTCCTGTAGGCAATATATCACTGAATGAAGCGGATAAGATTGCGGCACTTCCATTGGTGAAGCAGGCAATTCCACTGGCATTTGGAGATTCATACCAGGCTTGCAGGATTGTAGGTACAGATAGTAATTACCTGCGTAAATATGGTTGCCGGTTCAGGGAAGGCCATATTTTCAACAGGCCGCTGGAGGCAGTGATCGGTAGTCAGGCAGCGGCACTTACCGGGTTAAAAGTGGGAGATACATTTGTAGGGATGCACGGTCTGGGGAGTAGCGGGCACGTACATGCTGAATTTAAATACAGGGTAACGGGTATCCTGGAGCAGAATAATACGGTGGCAGATCAGCTGATCCTGACGAATGTGGCTTCCGTCTGGAAGATCCATGAACACCATGATGATCAGGGGTATCCAGCTTATCCTGTCAGCCGCCACGAAATGGAGCATGATCATGCTGAGCATGACAAACAAATTACCGCTTTACTGATCAAATACAGAAGTCCGGTCGCAATGATCTCTCTTCCCCGCATGATCAATGAGACGACTCCCATGCAGGCAGCCATTCCACAACTTGAACTAAAACGCCTGTTTAGTCTGATGGGTGTTGGTATTCAGACATTGCAGGCTATTGCCTTTGCAATCGTATTACTATCCGGGATGAGTATTTTCATTGCCCTTTATGCAAGGTTGAAAGAACGAAAATACGAACTGGCCCTGGCAAGAGCCATGGGTAGTAGCCGTCTGCTGATCAGTTGGTTCCTGGTATGCGAAGGGCTGATCATGGTTATTACAGGGTTTATGGCCGGCATGCTGTTAAGCCGGTTGGGATTATATCTGCTCAGCAAGTATGCCGGATCAAGGTATCATATCAGCGTATTCAAAAATTCACTGTTGCCGGAAGAATGGTACCTGTTGTCAGCGACACTGATGCTAGGGCTGCTGGCTGCAGCATTACCTGCTATCAAAGCGTTTCGGCTGAACATTTCTAAAACCCTGGCTCATGAATAAATTGTTGTTTACTTTACTATTTGCTTTCAGCACGACGGCACAGCAGGAGCAACCATTGAAGGCAAGCTGGAACATACTGCTGAACATAAAATATGAAGAGAAATACCTGAATGACATTAAAGGATATATGCTTTTTCCTAAATTCACACAAAATGTAAAAAACCTGGATGGGAAGATAGTAGAGATCAAAGGCTTTGTCATTCCGGTAGATAAAACTGGAGCATCGCTGGCATTATCAGCCAATCCTTATGCCAGTTGTTACTTTTGTGGTGGCGGGAGCCCGGCGTCTATTATTACAGTGAAGCTGAAGAAAAAAAATACAGGGTATGATATCGACGATTTCAAAAAGTTCAGGGGTAAGTTGAGATTAAATGCCACTGACATCAATGAATTTTATTACGTTCTGGAATTATCAGAGGAGGTAAAATAAAATATGGAAAAAATACAACCCAAGCCGGTAACCATTATTACTGGTTTCTTAGGCGCTGGAAAGACTACTTTTTTGAATGAATTGCTGATGGCGGGAGAGAAAGGAAAATACGCCATCATTGAGAACGAGTTTGGAAAAGAATCGATAGATGGTGAGTTGGTGATGGAGATCTCAGATAATATTTTTGAGATGAGTAGCGGGTGCTTATGCTGTAACCTGAACGAAGACCTGGTGGACCTGTTGGTCGAGTTGTCTAAAAAATCGGGCGACTTCAGGGAATTGATCATTGAGACAACCGGGATTGCCGATCCTTCTGCCGTGGCATTGCCATTTTTGATAGACCCGCTGGTGAGTCGTTATTATAGATTGGACCGGGTGATCTGCCTGGTAGATGCGCGAAACATAGCGTACGAACTGGAGACAACCGAGGAAGCGCGGAAGCAGATCAGCTTTAGCGATGTACTATTGATTTCGAAAACGGACCTTGTTTCAGATGAAGAGCTGGTGAACATACATGCGCTACTGAAGGAGATCAATCCATTTGCATTGATCTTATCTGGCACGAAGGAGCATTTTCCTCACCGGGAGATCATGGAATTTGTGCGTACGAATGCGGATCATTATACAGGAGAAGATGTTAAGAAAGAAAAGCGTCATCATAGTTTGACGTCATTGACATTTACCTTTGACCAGCCGTTTGATGCCGGCAAACTAAAGCATCACCTGATGGTGTTTATGGCGGTGCAGTCGCAGGATATTTACCGAGTGAAGGGAATTGTGTACGGATTTGGTGAGCAACAGAAACTTGTGGTGCAGTCAGTGGCTGAGTACCTGGCGATATCACCGGGCAATCAGTGGGGAGAAGGTGAAATAAAGAGGAGCAGGATCGTATTTATTGGAAGGGACTTGAAGATGAAGGGGATTGAAGAGCTGCTGACGTTGGGGTTGTATAGTCCGCAGCCATGATGCATGTGACGTTTTCCGGGAAGAAACTTCAAAATCAATTGTAATGGCAGGCGCCAGGATAAATTTCCCTTTTTAGACACATATATTTTTATCAGATTCTACAGTATGTCTACAGAATAGCCTTATAGGTTTGCACCAGCAAATCAAAATGGCATATGAAGGTATTGACGACTTTAGCATTCTTATTACTGGGATGGACGTATTCAATTGGTCAGAACAAAATAAAAGGTATTGTTCTGAATAAAGACAGTCACCAGCCCGTGGCCTATGCGACGGTCATTGTAAACGACCCTGTTACCGGCAAAACTGTGAATGGTGCAGTAGCGGGAGAAAATGGTGTTTTTTCCATCAACGGGCTAAAAAAGGGGAGTTATAATATCATTATTGACTTCATCGGATATACCCGTCAGGAATTGAAAAACATTAACGCCTCCCAGGATCTTGGTACTATCTATATGACCGCTGCTGGTAAGTCACTCAATGAAGTCGTCGTTACTTCCCATACGCCGGCTATTGAAAACAAAACGGACCGGGTAATATATAACGTAGCTGCTGATATCACTTCCCAGGGTGGGGTGGCAACGGATATTTTAAGAAAGGTACCACAAGTGACAGTAGATATAGATGGGAATGTAGAACTACAAGGCAATTCCAATATCCGTTTCCTCATCAACGGGAAACCTTCTTCTATGTTTGGCAACAGTCTGGCCGATGCATTGGCTGCTATCCCCGCCAGCCAGATTATGCGTATAGAGGCAATTACCAGTCCCGGTGCGAAGTATGATGCACAGGGCACCGGCGGGATCATCAATATCCTGCTGAAAGACAATCCTGCCCAGGGTATGAACGGAACAGTTTCCCTGAGTGCAGGCACCCGTTTGGAAAACGGCTCTGTAAACCTGAATTTCAGGAAGAACAAATTCGGTATGAATGTATTTTTCAATGGCAATGAGCAGCTTACTTCGCATACACCTTCGTCCCGCACCCGTTATAGCTTCGATACGGAGACCAAAATGACACAGTCAACAACTACCGATTTCAGCAGAAAAGCATATCAGTCGGGCCTGGGGTTTGAGTATGGGAATCTGACCGGTGGCATATCTTATAGTTATTTTGGGAACAGGTCTGTTGCCAGTACCTGGCAGCAACCGGGAGATATTTATTTTACTTCCGACACCCGTAACCATACGGGCACTGTAGACTGGAACCTGGGATACCGCCAGCACTTCAAAAAAGAAGGCAGGGAATTGTACCTCCTGTACAGTGGCAGTGACGGTAGCCCGTACACCAGCTTTATACAGGGTGTTACCCGGAGCTGGACACCAGGCATTGATCTGCAACATAACTTTTCTGCGGACTACACACACACGGTCAATGAGCATTTATCTTTCGAAAGTGGTGCCAAAGTGATCCTTCATCATTTTAACAATACGGCTACATCTATACCTGACTCCACACAATCCTATGTTTTTGATTACCGCATGAATATCTACGCAGCGTATCTTTCTGCGAAGTTTGCATTGTTTAATAAATTTGATGTAGTAGCAGGTGGCAGATACGAATATACAACGATAGCGATGGGGAAGATTCCTTCCTACGGCGAGTTTTTGCCGGCGTTAAATATCTCCCGCAAATTGGGGGAATGGCAATCCGTGAAACTTGCCTTTACACGCCGTATAGAACGTCCTGACAAAGAGCTGAATCCTTTTGTAAATCTTAGTGATCCTTACAATATCACCATGGGTAATCCTTACCTGAAGCCCGAAATCGGGAACAATCTCGAACTGGGTTACAGCCGGACGTTCAAAAAGGGCGGAAATATATATGCAGCGCTGATGGAGAGGATCAACACGAATGATCTGAAAACCTATACCGCCTATTACGCCACTTATCCTGTTGGCGACTCCCTGTATAAGGACGTCACCGTGACCAGCCGTATGAACATCGGTGAAGAATATAACACGGGCTTAATCGTAACGGGTGCTCTCCCATTGACAAAGCGATTAAATGTACGGGAAAACCTGATGGTGTATAATAAACATGTGGTAAACTACCTGGACAATGGCAACAAAACGAATGGTTTGAGCTGGAGACTGAATATCAATGCTGCTTATAACTTCCCTTCAGATTTTGTGGCGGAGGCATTTGGTGAATACCGATCTGCCTGGAATAGTATTCAGGGCCGGGTGCCGCAGGTGATCAATTATACACTCGCATGCAGGAAATTGTTCTGGCATAAGAATGCTAGTATTGGGCTGACAGCTACCAATCCTTTCAATCAATATATCCGACAGGTGACAACCGTACAAACCGCCAATTATTCAGGATGGTACCTGCGAATGGTGCCTTACCGGTCTTTTGGGATAAGTATGAGCTATAAATTCGGGAAGTTGCAGTTTAAGAAGGAGAAGGGGCAGGAGGAAGATTATCAGAATAATCCGCCTTCGATGTAAGACGACAGGAATCACGCTATCGGCCCCCTCTGTAAAGAGAGGGTCCAGCCACTGAATTCATGCAGGTTGACAATTTTAACATTTCTATATCAATCTGCTGGCAGGCATGCCCTGGTACGAATGGCGGCAAACTTAGCATGAAAAGGGCCACCATAAAGGTATATAGCTGTTTCATACCCGCAGGCGACCGGGCAGTTTGCAGAAATGCGAAATTTGTAATTCAGAATTTCTACCGAATTGAAGCTCAATATTGTATTCTAACTACGTAGCATAGCATATGAAAAAGTGGTTCCTGTTTTATTTTTATACCTTCTTTATCTCACTAGGGCATGCTCAGACCCGGGACAGCATCATCGTTCGGCCTTTACCTTCCTTTACCGTACGGCAACTCAGCCTCCCGCTCACCCTGGCAGTTTTAGGCATTGCCGCTAATGGCAACGGCAAAGAATCACTCAAAAACGAAGTGGTAGAAGAAAGGAATGAGATGATGCCTAAATTCCATACCCATATTGATAATTACCTCCAGTTTGCCCCCCTGGCAATCGCCTATGGCCTGGATGCCGCAGGGGTAAGATCGAAAACGGACATCCTGAACCGATCGGCTATCATGGTAAAAGGCGAGTTGCTCATGATGGGCAGTGTGTACGTATTAAAAAAGTATACCCATCAACTTCGGCCGGATGGGTCTACCTATAATTCGTTCCCTTCCGGTCATACTGCGCAGGCATTTGCCGCCGCTACCCTGCTGAGCGAGGAATACAAGGACCGGTTTCACTGGATGCCATATGCTGCTTATGGACTAGCCAGTGGTGTTGGTGCACTGAGAATGGCCAATAACCGCCATTATATCTCAGATGTATTGGTGGGGGCAGGTATTGGGATTCTCTCAATGAAGGTTGCTTACTGGACCCATCAGTACAAATGGGGCAGACATACCCATACTACACAACCTGAAAATCCATAAGAATGTCGGAAGCATTATTGCTGGCGAAGATCGAGGCACATGTACGGCATTTGTTCGCGCTTCACATGCAACCTTACCTATATTATCATAACCTTGCCCATACTGAAGAGGTGGTAGAACACACTACAGCATTGTGTAGCTGGTATAACCTGGCAGCCCATAATAGTTTTATAATTATAACAGCGGCATGGTTCCATGATACGGGGCACCTTTTTGGCGACCTGGAAGGCCATGAAGAAAGGGGTGCTGCGCTGATGCGACAGTTCCTGGAAGGTTCCGTTCCTACGCTGTACTTAAGTGCCATACATCAATATATCATGGCCACCCGGATGCCCGTACATCCGGCGAATATAATGGAGAAGATCATTTGTGACGCTGATACCTGGCATTTGGGAACAGCGGACTTTATGATGAAGGATGCAAAGGTGTGGCAGGAGCTGGAGGCCAGGAAAGGGAGAACATTTGAAAACAAGGCCGCGCTTAGCCTGAAGTTTATGCAACAACATAGCTTTTATACCACTTACTGTAAACAACAGTTATCGGCGGGAAAACGCCGGAATATAGATGCCCTGGTCAAGATAACAGACATACCAAACAGACACTAAACATTGATAATTAAATAGATATATTCACTCCGCGACGAAAACAGCCAGCCGCGGTTCATGCCAACCAGCATTATGGGAGCTGTTGGTCTTCTCTTCAATAAATTCTATCTTCGTCACCGATTTGCGAAAAAGCATCACGGCTACACCGGAAGAAAATGAAAAAATTAACCCGGAAACAGACGGCCGTCAGATGAGTAATTGCGTCGGCGGCTTTTGTGCTTACATAGTTATCAAAGTCCGTTCCGTCGAGATGAAGTGGCGGTTGGTTCTGAAAATCTGGATTTTCGACGATGGTATTGTCTGAAGTCTGCAACGACCACCACAATCACCTCATTGAAAAATATTCAATTGACTAACAAATACACATGAAGAAAACCATTCTTGCATTTGGGTTACTGATTTTTTCCCACTACACATTTGCGCAAAGCAATCTTAAGAACGCTGTCAATAAAGGTAAAGATTATATCGTCATCCAGGCAGGTTATGCAGGTCTGACTGGTACAGGAGCCAATACCCTTCATATGGGATTTAACAGGACGCTTAATATCGCACTGGTGTACGATATTCCTCTAAATGAGAGCAAATTTAGCCTGGGTGCTGGTCTTGGTGTTGGTGCTGATAACTTCTACTTTAAAAAAGAAAAGATCGATATTACAAGTACCACCTCACCTAACAGGGTGGCATCAGATAACTATCAGAAGTCCAAATTATCTACAACTTACCTGGAGATCCCATTGGAACTTCGCTTTCACCAGTTCCAGCACGACCTGAACAGGGGCTTCAAAGTGGGCATAGGCATCAAAACGGGATACCTGCTCAATGCACATACACGGGTGGTTACCAATGTAACCGGTCGTAATGTAACAGAAACTGAAAGCAGCAAATATTGGTTTAATACCATCCGCTTCGTACCAACAGCAAGAATTGGCTGGGGCAACTTTGCAGTATATGGTAGTTATGGTATCACACCAGTCTTTAAATCTAACAGCACTTATTCCCTGAAGGCTTATTCCGTAGGTCTAAGTTTCGGTGGTTTTTAATAAAAAACCACCAGATAAAGATCTGGTGGCGATAAAAATTATAACCTATATGTGAACTAAGCTGCAAAGATGATTAACAACTCTGTAATCATTCTGAATTTTTAGTTCTCAACAATATTTCCTGTTCAGGACCAATGGCAAATAACAAATGAGTGCCTCACAGGCCCGTTTTCAGAGACGGCCCTATCATACGATCCTCCAAAAATTCCGGATTCGTTTGCGGCACTCATTTGAAATTTCCAGCGCTGCTTTTCTCCGGTCAACGACCTTACCTGGCTTTGCAGGGCCCGATATGATTTTCCCATATATACAATATACCCGCCATTTATGCGATCACACATCCCGAAAATAAAGGTTCTAGAAATGTCTTGCTGAAACTGGGATTTGTGCTGGTAAAGCAGTTTGAAGATAAGGGGAGTTTGACAAATTGGTTTGAGTTAAAGAGAAAAGTAATTTAACAGGCGCTTATGTTTTTTGAATTTATCCCTGACGCTCAGTTTGATTTTCTTTCAAGTTTTGCTAATAAATTTAACCTCCCGCTGAAGGGTGACCGGCTGGTCCTTCCTGCCACACTGGGTACGGGCAGTATCAGGAGAGTCACGCTATCTGCGGGTATGAAATTGATTGTGCACCGTTATCAGCTTCACCAGGATTTTATCATCAACAGGGTCGGCAACGATGGCCCCAACGACCTGGTGAGTATTATTTTCCATAGTAATGAAGCGCCGGGGAGTGTGAATACAGGCGGTACCCCAGACCCGCTTTCCCGGACCTCTGCATTTGCCATACAGATCGCATCGACAGACCTGCATTCACAGATTCGCTTTCCCGCCAATACGGAGATATATTTTATGGTGGTAGGTATCAGGAAAGACGCGCTGAAGGAGCTGCTGGGAATCAATAACCCCAACAGCGTTGTACAAACCATATTAAATGCAGCACCGGGATTCCTGTTTTATGAAAGTATGACCGTGGATATCCATAAACTGGTAAAACAGGTAACGGATGCGCGGGAGGACAATGATTTGGGCAATTTTTATCACCGGGTAAAAGTACAGGAGTTGTTATACCTGGTATTTGAGAAGCTGCAAAAACGGGAGGCCGTACATCAGAACGTAGTATATAAAGATGACGCAGAAAAGCTGTCTTTGATCAGGACAGCAATACTTGCAGATCTGGCAGTACCGCCAAGTTTACCGGAGCTGGCGAAGATGGCCGGTTTGGGAGAGACCAAGATGAAGGACCTGTTTAAACAGGTATTTGGGGATACGATTTATAATTATTACCAGCAGGCAAGGATGGAAGAGGCCGCATTTCTCTTAAAACACGGTGGGCTATCTGTATCGGAGACAGGCTACCACCTGGGGTTTGCTAATTTGAGCCACTTCGGGCGGCTCTTCGAAAAGTACCACGGCATGAAACCCAAAAAATACGCGACCGCCGGATAGGACTATTTTTTTGACACAAGCGGCTATTTTAGCCTTCAGCAATGAGGCAACTTTGTATTGTCATCAAAACGACAACAATATGAACAAATTGCTGATGCCTTATGATAAAGGCGGATTACAACTAAAAAATCACCTGGTAATGGCGCCCATGACGCGCAGCCGGGCCATTAATAACCTGCCTAATGAATTAATGGCGGCGTATTATGCACAGAGAACCGGGGCTGGTTTAATCATTACAGAAGGTACTGCTCCATCACCCGATGCCCTGGGGTATTCCCGGATTCCGGGAATCTTTTCCAAAGAACAGACAATTGCGTGGAAACCGGTTACTGCTGCCGCACATGCTGCGGGGAGTAAGATGTTTTTGCAACTAATGCATACCGGGCGTATCGGCCATCCTGCAAACCTGCCTGTGGGCGCTCGTTTGGTAGGACCATCCACGAAGAAAGCGGAAGGTGAGATATGGACGGATAGTTTAGGTCAACAACCTTATCCTGTTCCGGAAATGCTGACAGCAGCGGAGATTAAAGGTGTGATTGCGGAATTTGTAAATGCAGCGCGCAATGCAATAGAAGCAGGATTTGATGGTGTAGAAGTTCATGGCGCAAATGGATATCTGGTAGAACAGTTCCTGCATCCTGTTGTCAATGATCGTACGGATGAATGGGGCGGCAATGTGGCCAACCGGGCCAGGTTTGCAATCAGCGTCGTGAAGGAAATAGCTGCTGCCATTGGAGCAGACAAGGTAGGTATCAGGTTTTCTCCGTATTCAACACTGGGAGATCTGGCGCCTTATGATGCACATGAAACGTATGCATTCTTAGCGAAGGAAATGAATCAGCTAGCTATCGCTTATGTACATATCGGCATGTCCGCAAGTATTCCGGAAGCGACATTCCAGGCGATTCGCGCCGGATTTAAGGGCACGATCATTCTCTGTAACGGGCTGACACCAGAGACAGCAGAAGCCGCATTGCACGCCGGTTTCGCGGATTTAGTAGCCTTTGGAAGGGCTTTTTTGGCAAACCCGGATCTCGATAAGAGAATTGAAGCCGGGGCACCATTGAATGAACCTGATTACAACACACTTTATACACCTGGTCCGGTGGGTTACACGGATTACGCAGTTTTATGAGAAAGTTAAGTTATAGCCGTTTTGGCGGCACAGAAGTATTGGAAATGGTAGAAGCCCCTATGCCTGCGGGTGAAATAGTGGTGAAGGTGAAGGCGGTATCAGTAAATCCCCTGGACTGGAAATTGTGGCAGGGAGAGATGAAGATGATGGGTGGAAGGAAGTTCCCGAAGGAAGCAGGCATTGATTTTTCAGGTGTGGTGGTAAAAGGGAACGGGCAGTACAAGGATGGAGACGAGGTATTGGGAATCACCTCCATCTTTAAAGGTGGCGCGATGGCTGAATATGTGGCGGTGAAGGCCGGTAATATTACGCATAAACCAGCAGGAATATCCTTTGAGGAGGCAGCGGCCTTGCCTGTTGCCGGCGGCGCAGCGACGCAGATCTTCGGGCAACTGGTACTGGTAAAACCCGGGATGAAGGTATTGATCAATGGTGCTGCCGGAGGGATAGGGCCTTTTGCGATCCAGTTAGCAAAGCAGGCGGGTGGTACAGTAACGGCGGTAGTAGGACCGTCTGGCGTAAATCTGGCGCGTGAATCAGGGAGCGACGTGGTAGTGAATTATAAAGAGAAAAATGTATTGACCGGAGGAGAGCAGTATGATGTAGTGGTGGACCTGGCCGGGAAAATGGATTATAAAACAGCGAAGCGTGTATTGAGCCCTGCAGGGGTGTACGTGAATACCTCACCAGGGATCAAAGAGATGATTGGAAAATTGTTCGCAGGGAAAAAGTACCAGCTGTTATTTTTAAAGTCGACAGCGAAGGAATTGGAGGTTTTAGCGAAAAGTGGCCTGAAGGTGGCGATTGGAAAGCGATATAGGTTTGAGGATTTCAAGAACGGGTATGACGAGGTAAGGAAGGGAGGAATTGTAGGCAAGGCAGTATTTATAATGGGATAAATTACAAAGGGGCATATTGAAAGACCCGGCCCGGTTTATAATGCTGATGTATACAAAAAAGGCTTGACAATCGATGATTATCAAGCCCTTTCTCTTTTTATTACGATCTTACTTAATAAATGCCATCTCGCTTACTTCAGCGGTGTAATCTACACCTGGTACACTGAAGCCAAACAGGTTCAGGAAATCTTCCTTATACCCTTTCAGGTCACCAATCTGTGCGATGGTTTCGGTGTTAACACCTTTCCACAGTTCGGCCACTTCCTGCTGTACATCAGGACGCAGTTCCCAGTCATCGATACGGATACGCCCCTGTTCGTCCTTAGCTGCCGGTTGTGCGGCATACAGGTGATCGTGGAACAGGCGGGACATTTGTTCGATAGTGCCCTCATGGATATTCTTCTCTTTCATGACCTTATAGAGGAGAGAGATATACAGTGGTACTACCGGAATAGCTGAACTGGACTGGGTGACGAGTGCTTTGTTTACGGAAACGAAAGCGCTGCCATTCAGATCTTTCAGTTGCGCTGTGATCTTTGCAGCCGTACTTTCCAGGTGATCCTTTGCCCGGCCAATGGTACCATGACGATACACCGGATTGGTCAGTTCAGGACCGATATAGGAATAGGCAACCGTTAACACGTTTGGAGCCAGTACGCCCGCACCCTGCAACGCTTCCAGCCACAGCTGCCAGTCTTCTCCGCCCATTACAGCAATGGTATTGGCAATATCATCGCCTGCTGCTGGTTCGATGGATACGTTTGTAACGACACCGGTGTGAAAATCAACTGTTTTGTTCTGATAACTCTGATCAATAGGTTTTAATACGGAACGATGTAAAACGCCTGTTTCCGGATGTTTACGAACCGGGGATGCCAGGCTGTAAATAATCAGGTCTACAGTGCCGAGGTCCTGCCGGATCAGGTCAATGGTCTCCTGCTTCACTTCCTTTGAGAAAGCATCGCCATTGATACTTTTAGCATATAAACCTGCGCGGTTCGCTTCCTCGTGGAAAGCGACAGTATTATAATAACCAGCAGAAGCGGTTTTCCCTTCCTGGGGTTCTTTTTCAAAGAATACCCCGATGGTGGCTGCGCCACCACCAAAGGCAGCCGTGATTCTGGAGGAAAGGCCGAAACCAGTGGAAGCGCCAATTACCAGTACCTTTTTGGGTCCGTTTGATAGTTTTTGTGACTCGACATAGTTTATTTGTCTTCTTACGTTCTCAGCGCAACCGGCCGGATGAGCTGTCAGGCAAATAAAGCCACGCATTTTAGGTTCTATGATCATAATTTGATATCAGTATTAGATATATCTTGTTCAATTCCGGTACAAATTTAGCCTCTTCGCGGGCAAGTTACAAGAAATCTGCATGCAATATCTTACGGAAAAGTGATATAAGGGGGTTTTATGCCATGTGGAAGGGTAAATCCGGACACATAAACCTTCAATCTGGAAACATCTGGCGCCCAAATACTTCTCAATTTTGTCTCATTATGCAAAAGACAATATTTATTACCGGTGCTTCTACCGGTCTGGGAAAGGCGACAGCCAAACTATTTCATGCCAGGGGCTGGAAAGTGATCGCTACCATGCGGCAACCGGAAAAGGAAACCGAACTTAGCCTGTTAGACAACGTATGGCTCCTGCCACTGGACGTCACTGACAAAGACCAGATTGCAGCCGCAGTGGCACAGGCGATTGACCTGGGAGGCGTAGACGTCGTATTTAATAATGCCGGTTACGGGCTGATGGCCCCGCTCGAAGCAACGAGTGATGAGCAGATAAGCAGGCAGCTGAATACGAATCTTTTAGGCGTGATCTATGTGACGAAAGCCTTCATCCCACATTTCAGGGAACGAAACAGTGGTGTATTTATCAGTACTACTTCTATTGGAGGTATCTGGGGCTTTCCATTACATTCACTATACCACGCTGCAAAATTTGCACTTGAGGGTTGGTCAGAAGGAATGTCTTATGAACTGAGCCTCTTTAACATTGCCATTAAAACAGTCGCACCTGGTGCAATCAGGACAGAGTTTCTGGGAAGGTCGCTGGAAAGGAATTCCCTGTCGGCGTATAAGGCGCTGGAAGACGAAATGTTTAGCAAAATTGATACAATGATGGACGTTGCATCTCCGGCAGAGCTGATCGCGGAGGTAGTGTACGAAGCCGCAACAGACGGTAAGGATCAGATTCGGTATATTGCGGGAGAAGACGCGAAGGAGATGGCAGCAGCACATGAGCAATTAGGACGGGAAGCGTTCCGCCAGGAGCTGAAAAAGCAATTTTTACTACAGTCATGACATTCATCGAATCCATATCAGCTTTTCACAGTCTGGCACATCTTCCAGCTCCGTTACATCCGCTGGTAAGCGTATTTCGCGTGACGGATATACGGCTGGAAGATGCAGCCATCTGGAAACAATATGCTGTCAACTTTTATTCTATCTCCCTCAAAAAAGGGGTGCAGGGTAAAATTAAGTATGGGCAGCAGTATTATGATTTTGACAAGGGTACAATGACATTTGTTGCCCCCAAACAGGTGCAGTCCCTGGATTTATCGGATGGAGATGTGCTGGACAGGACGTATAGTGGTGGACACGCACTCCTGATCCATCCTGATTTTTTATACAAGCACCCACTGGCGCAGACGATTAAAAATTACGGGTTCTTTTCCTACGCGGTAAATGAAGCATTACAACTCTCAGAAAAAGAGGAACAGAATATTACCGGGATCTTTCAAAAGATCGAAGAGGAATATCAGCATATTGACAGGCATACCCAGGAGATTATACTATCACAGATAGAATTGTTACTTAACTACAGTAAACGATTTTACGAGCGGCAGTTTATCACAAGAAGAGCCGTCAATCATGATTTGCTGGCAATGATGGAGCAGATCCTGGATGAGTATTTTAATGATGGTAAAGCGCTGCAAAGTGGTCTGCCTACTGTCGAGATACTGGCGGCACGGTTGAACTTAACCCCACATTACCTCAGTGACATGTTACGATCACTGACCGGGCAAAGCGCACAGCAACATATACAGGATCGGATACTGGAGAAGGCCAAAGAACTACTCACGCTGACGAATCTATCGGTAGCGGAAATTCCCTATCAGTTGGGATTTGGATATCCGCAATCATTTAATAAGTTATTCAGGAAAAAGACGAATTTATCGCCGTTGGAATTTAGAGAGGCATTCAATCTGTGATGCCTCTCTACAATTATTTCTTAATAGCCAGTGGCTGGCCATCGCCGCCCAAATACACTACGAACAATACAACATCTGTATTCCCCTTATTCGTTCCGCGATGATATGTGTCATAAGACTCCACAAAACTACTTCCTTCTTTATACTCTGCACTCCCCTTCCCTTCTATATCTACAGTCAATGTTCCCTGCAACACATATGAAAACACTGGTATTAAATGCTTATGCCATCCGGTTGTTTCCCCCGGAGGAAAAGTAATCTTGCACATGGTGACCTTCGGGTCCTTAAACTGAGGATAGGCAATCTTCTGCCCGATAGAGTTGACAGTGGTATCCACCAATTTTTCAATCTTCAGCTTTCCACTATACTGTTGCGCATGGACCGCAACACTGATGAAAATTAACAATGACAATACGGTACTAACCTTTCTCAGCATTATTTGATATTTTAATTTGTAAATTAAATCAAAATAAAACATCCGGGAGATTTTTATAGCGAAGCAGCTAATAGTGAGTACTATATCTCAGTCACGGCTAAATTTGCGTACCTTTCACGCATGCCGAAGCACAATAAGCCCATTCCTTTAATTACCTTACCTCCTGATATAGAGACAGGTATCCTCATCATAAAAACAGCTATTAAATCCCGGAAAGGAGTCGTGAAAGAAGTACAGCAACCTCACCGGGATGACTGGCATCTATTCATTCTTCAGGTAGGGGGTAGCACTATCATGGAGGTTGACTTCCAACAATACGTCATAAAGCCTTCCTCCATTTATTATATCCATCCCAATCAGGTGCATCGCGTTGTCTCGTTCAAAGACGCAGTCTTCTATAGCCTGATTATCCATAATAGAACCTTAAGGCCCGAATACCTGCAAATACTTGACGACATCTCCCCTGCTCAACCACTGCGCCTTAGCAGGAAAGCATCGGGCATGCTGACTGACATCGTGAATGTTTGTCAAAAGGCCTTCGAAATGAAGAAAGCTAAACTTTATACCGCTTTATTAAAAGATAGTTGCCATACATTTGTAGCCGCATTCCTTTCCCAATATCTCGCACATGCAAATTCCGCAGACATCCCGTCCCGCTTTCACATTATTGCAAAGTCTTTCAAGGCAGCCCTGGAAGAAAACTTCATAAATATTAAAAGTCCCAGGGAGTATGCGCAGCGGCTAAATATATCAACACCCTATCTAAACGAATGTGTCAGGCAGGCAACAGGGCACTCCGTATCGTACCAGATTCAACAACGCATTATTTTGGAAGCGGCACGTCTGCTTTATCATTCGAACATGTCAGTAAAGGAAATCGCCCATGAACTGGGTTATGAGGATCACTCCTATTTCATCCGCCTCTTTTCGAAGGTAACAGGCATGACACCGCTCGTATTTCGCAATAAAAACCACGAATCGTCCTATACCTACTTCGCATAGGCCTTTTTAGAACTTGCTATTCGTCATTACTTTGCCTGAAATTAATACAGGCAAATGAAGCACTTATTAGAAAATAAAAAGATTGCAATTATAGGCGGTGGACCGGGAGGATTAACACTTGCCAGATTCCTGCAAATGGAAGGAGCCGATGTAAAAGTATATGAAAGAGACGCCAGCAAAGCTTCACGTGTGCAGGGCGCAATCGTGGATCTTCATTTCGAATCCGGGCTGAAAGTGATAGAAAAAGCGGGACTCATGGAAGCATTCAAGGTAAACTATCTTCAGGGGGCCGATAAATATCGCGTATTTGACAAAGATGGGAATATGCACCTGGACGAACATGACAGGGAGAACAATGAACACTTCGGCGATGAACGTTTCAGACCTGAAATAAATAGAGGCTCTTTAAGGAATATATTGCTGGACGCACTTCACCCGGACACTGTAGTATGGGACAGGCATTTTGTATCCATGGTTCCAGACGGCGATGGTTGGTTAATACATTTTAAAAATGGTACAAGCGCTAACGCTGATCTTGTCGTAGGGTGTGATGGCGCGCGTTCAAAAGTCCGGGCTTATGTTACAGATATTCAGCCGTTGTATGCTGGTTTTACTATTATACAAGGAGAGATTGACCACCCGGCCACAGCTTGTCCGGAGATTTTTAAACTGGTGGCCAATGGCAACCTGATTGTGTTAAGTGATGGGAAAAGTATTATCGCACAACCACGTGGAGACGGCGGACTTACCTTTTATGCAGGTGGCAGGTACCCTGAAAACTGGGGTAAGCATTTTACAGGCAATGAAGCAATATATAACTTCCTGCATACATATTATAGCGGTTGGAATGAGCAATTCCTAAAGTTCTTTAAAGCCACAGATCAACTCGTGATCCGCCCCCTGAACTATTTTCCTTTAGATCAGGATTGGAAAGCACGTTCGAATATTACTATTATCGGTGATGCTGCCCATTTAATGCCACCATCGGGCGAAGGGGTTAATACAGCCATGCTGGATGCAATGGATTTAAGTGAGTACCTGGCTAACAAAGAATACAGCCATATACAAAGCGCCATTGCGGCTTTTGAACAGCATATGCGTGCAAGAAGCAGGCGCCTGACACAGGAGGCGCTGGAGGACAATGAAGTAATGTACGGGGAGCATGCACTGGAGACGCTACTAAAACGGCTCAATGGAAATGGAAATTAGAAGTCGGGGAGGACATCTCATTCATAACTTGAGACGTCCTCTCCTCTTCATTACAGCTTCTTTAATATAACGTCGCGTGCGTTTACAGCTGTTTCCCTATTCGTAGCGGCTGCGGAAAATCCATCCATTTCTCCTGATAAGTAACCATGTCCCCGATATATCGCCGGCAAAAACCGGTGCTAGCGATACCAAAGGCCCTGGTTATAATCAGTTAAATATTTTAGCCAGTTCTTTATCCATTGCTTCATCGTTCTCACCGCCACCGCCATAGCGGCCCACTATTACACCGTTCGGGTCAATTAATATCTTGGTAGGCAATGTATGAATACCATAATAGTCGCTGAGATCATCCGGATTGGGCTTATTTGCCATACGCTTGTCCATATCAAGCCCGCGTAATACATGTTTCCAGATACCAATACCATCCTTATCTACCGCTTTCTTCCAGGCATCCGGACTCCTGTCATCATCAGATACACCAATAATCTCCAGTCCTTTATCCTTGTACAATGCATACAATGATTTTAAATGAGGATTACCCTTTCTGCAGGGGCCACACCAGCTGGCCCAGAAATCGAGCAGCACATACTTCCCTTTAAAATCAGATAAACTCAACGTATGGTTATTGATATCAGTTTTTGTAAACTCATGTGCCTTACTTCCCGGAGAGCCCATCTTCAGTTGGTCCAGATCATTTTTTATCTCTTTTCCATTTTCACTTTGCTGCAGTGCGGGCGGCATTTTTGCATAATATTTCTCTCCCTCCGCTAGTGGGATACCAGCAATTCTATAACGTAATATCTCAGCTGTAACATAGGAAGCCGGATGTTTATCGGCAAACTGAAAGTCGATCTTCTCCAGCTCCTCATAATAAGGTTCCATTTTATCTTTTAAAGCATTCAGACTATCACTGAGAGGGGCCAGTTCTTCCTCTGTTTTCTTTGCACGACGCAAGGCGATATATCTATTATTCATCTTCTCATATTCAGCCGAGATAGGTTTTAATTTCTCAAGGATAGGGCGATAGGCTGCATTCAGCGTATCCTGGTCAAGCTGAGTTGCAGAGCCGGTTAATTTCGCTTCATCCAGATGTGCTATATTACCCGTCAGTTTCATTACTCCGGGTTCTATGTAAATTGATGCCCGCTCACTCATATTACTCATCACCTTATTTTTATCTACATACAGCATCGCCTTCACAGGTTCTTTTATCGTACCCTTAAAAGTAAAACTACCATTATGTGAACGGGTACTATCTGTACGATAACTGCTGCCCCTGGAATAACTCATATATACAAACCGGTCAGTTAAGCCGCTGATCTTGCCCTGCAAGGTATATGGCTTTTGAGCCATGAGGGTGGTAACCAATAAAAGCGCAGGTGTCAGCGCATAGATTCTTTTCATGTACTGATATTTTGTTGTGATTATTTCTGATAGCCTTTATTCTGTTCGCCAAACAAAGGATTTTGCAGGAATTCATTGTGGGGCACTGGAAAGATATACTGTAATTTATCTTTGATAAGTGGCCTTAATTGTTGTACAGTTGCAAATGGCAAACGCAATAAAGCCATCCACTCCTGCCCATCTTCCCCTGTCAGACTCTTTGCTGTTTCATAATAAACCTGCAATAACAGGTCATCTGTGGTCACTGCGTTGTCTACTGCCGTATAATCTGTGATCCCAGCATGTTGCATCACCGTCTTCAATAATGTTACAGCAGCCTGTCTGTCGCCGCCTGCGCGCAATATCGCTTCTGCGCCAAGCAGGTAAACTTCTGTGAGCCGGAATGCATATGCTGTTTCAGAAATGGTCGTTGCCTTTGTTCCTTCTGCGATGTATTTCAGGAAATAATAGGTCCCCGGTAAATACGCATTTTCACTGCCTATCAGCCATCCCTGTCGCGGATCACCTGCCAGCAGATCCTTCAGAGCCTGCTTTGCCACAAATAATGCAGATGCACCAGGATAATATTGTGAACTCAAATTGTAATAATACGATGACTGGTTCTGCTGTGGCTGGATACCTAAGATCACCTCCTTACTGGCCAGACCTTTTGAATAAAAAAGATCCTTTACATTTGCTTCCAGCTGGTAAGGACTTCCTGTAATAATCTCATTTGCCAACGTTGCTGCATCGGCATAATCTCCGTAACTCATCAGTATCCGCAGTTTTAATGCTTTCGCTGCCCACTTACTCACGTAATAATTCGCCATTTCAGCAGCCGCATTCGCCTCAGCATAATTGATATCTTCCATTATCAGGTCATAACTTTCCTGCACGGTACTACGCGCCTTCAGGACATTACTGGTGGTTACAAAATCAGTTCGCAGCAATGCTCCATAAGCACTACTTTTATCGTACCATTCTCCATACAGACTTAACAACTTAAAATGTCCATATGCGCGCATAAAGCGTGCTTCGGCCAGGATTTCCTGTTTACGGTTATTTGTAAAAGCGTTATCCGACAATGCCCCCACCCCCTTAATCACTCCATTTGCAGCATTGATCAGGTTGTACAACTGCGTCCATGGCAACGAGGTATAACCCGAACCGGCATTGTCATTTTCTTCTGCCCCATCTGCACCATAACCGTAACCAAGAAATCCTGCACACATGCCCGGCAGTACTTCATGATCACGCCAGGTCGTCGTATTGGAACCGGCATCCACATTTGCGAAACGATAGTACACGCCATTGAGTGCAATTTCTGAAGTATGCTGATCAAGAATAGTATTTCCTTCCACCTTCGCATTATCCGGCAGTTTGCCTAACTCTTTATTACAACTGGTAACGGTGAGGAAAAGTATAAATAGTAAGACGATCTTCTTCATAATAAAAGTATTTAATTAAAAGCCAACTCTAAGTCCTGCATTATATTGTTTCACTGTAGGATAAGTAGCTACATCACTGCTACTATTTATAAGGCTATAGGGATTATTACTCACCTCCGGATCGGGTCCTGGATACTTCGTGATAGTAAACAAATTGCTGCCTGATATATAAGCAGAGGCGGTGGTAAGGTGAAGCGATTTTGCAATAGCCACAGGCAAATTGTAACTCAGTGTCACAGACTTAAGTTTGAGATAGGAGGCATCATACACATTATTACTGGCCGTATAAGCGATGTTATTTTGCCCCAGCAGGAGTCGGGGCCTGTTGCTGTTAGGATTCTCCGGCGTCCATCGGTCCAGGATCCGCACTCCTTTATTCGTACGCCCGCTGACATATTCGTTTTGAATATCGGCCAGATAAAGCATATCGCCGCCATAAGAGAACGTGAGGAGGGTGATCAGACTGAAATTCTTATAGTTGAATGTGTTCGTGAAACCGCCGTAGAACTTAGGCTGCGCATGCCCGATTACATCCTGTGCAAAATAACCATCTGCACCCAGCTTATACATAGGGTCCCCAATACCTAAATAGCGCGCAAAGTATTGTGCATATACAAAATCACGTTTGTAATCATCCAGCTCCTTCTGCGTACGGATAATGCCGGCAAATTGTTTACCATAGATCAGACCCAGTGGCTGGTTTTTGCGAACAATGCCATTACCCAGGTTATACTGGGCATCCTGTGGGTTGTCATTGGGATTTGTAAAATCGGTAGCAATATCTTTCACCAATGAGCGGTTCGCGGAAATATTGATCGCACTCGTCCACTGAAAGTTCTTACTACGAACGATATCGGCGCGAAGATCGAACTCCAGGCCACGGTTACGGATCGTAGCCAGGTTGGTGATCACACTGCCGTAACCGGCACTGGGTGGCAGGCTGGTGGTGAGTAGTAAACCGGTCGTGAGTTTTTCATAATAACCCAGTACACCTCGTAAACGTGAATTAAACAATGCAAAATCAATTCCCAGGTCTTTCTGCAATGTAGATTCCCAGCGTATCTTATCATTTCCCAGTTGCGTCGGTACCAGGGCATTAGTCCCTGCGTAAGAAGCTGGAGTATACAGCGTATAATACATATAATCACCGAAGTTCTGTGTACCTGTAGTCCCTGCACTTGCTCTCAGTTTCAATTCGCTTAACCAGCTGATACCTTTCATAAATTTCTCCTCTGACATACGCCAGGCAATACCCCCGGATGGGAAATACCCGACCCGGTTATGGGAAGGAAATTTGGAAGATGCATCAGAACGGCCGGTGAATGTAAAAAGGTATTTTTCTTTGATGGCGTAGTTGGCCCTGAGATAAAAACTCAGAAGACTATTTTGCCCTGACACACCAGTAGAAGGCAATGTTACCGCAGCCGAAGACAGGTTATTCAGGTACTTATCATCCGGAAAACCTTGTCCGCTGGCAGAAAATGAATTGTAGCGATACCGCTGCCAGGAGGTACCCGCCAGCATATTAATGCGGTGATATGCATTAAATTGCTTATCCCATGTCAGGGTGTTCTCATAAAATGCATTCACATCCTCTGTCTGACTCTGCGACGCAGTCCCTCCATTAGAAGTACCTACACCATTGGGAGACGCTATCACTGCTGTACTGGGTACATAGTTAAGCTGATGATAATTGTTATAATTGACAGATACAATGCTCCTGAATTTAAGGGAAGGCAGGATATAATATTCCCCGGAAAGCGATCCTAATAAAGAGGCTGTTTTAGCCTCATTTTTCCCATCCAGCAGTACCAATGGGTTCTGATATCCCTCATAGTCAGCACCCCCGATATCTGAGGCTAAAAACTGGTGAACAGTACCATCTGTATTATACGCAGGTAAAGTCGGCGGCGCATATAAGGCCTGGGCATACATCCCATTGGTAATATTGTTCTTTGTAAATCCGTAATCCAGATTGGTGAGCACCCGGAATTTACTGGTTATCTCATTGTCCAGGCTTATTTTCCCTGAAATACGGGAGAAATCAGTCCCCCTGATAGTTCCTCCCTGTTTAAGATAAGCAAGGGAAGTATAATACCGGGAGCCACTACCGCCACCTCTTACCGCAATATCTGCATTTTGCAGGACGCCGGTCCTTAATACTTTACTTAACCAATCGGTATTAGCCGTACCCAGAAAATCAGGATTATTCAAAATACTGTTCGCCGTGGCATTTCCCGCCAGTCCCTGCAGCGCCCGGGCATCATTCAGGTTCTTTGCTGCTTCCTTCATAATCATACGGTACTGATCTGCATTCAGCAGTTTCTCCCTGATGGGATGGCTGGCTCCCATGTAATAGTTCGCTTCAAGTACAGGCTTCTGGTTCAGCTTTCCTTTCTTGGTAGTGATAATCACCACACCATTCGCTGCCTTCGAACCATAGATCGCTGTAGCAGAAGCATCTTTTAGAATATCTATCGATTCAATATCATTGATATTTAACCCCGCCAGGCTGTTCAATCCACGGGCAAAAGAGCCGCCAACCGATGAATTAGGATCATCACTCCCAAATCGTTCTACAGGATTCACCACCTCTGCCTGATTCTGAATGTACCGGTTCTGAATGGTAACCTGCACACCATCGATGATATACAGCGGATCATTCCCTCCAATCAGAGAAGTTCCACCACGGATCCTGATCTTCGCTACCCCACCCGGCGAACCATCCGCCTGTGTAACCTGCACACCTGCTGCTTTGCCGCTCAATGCCTGGTCTACGCTTGCAAAAGGAACGTTCTCAATTTCTTTCACATCTACCGAAGCCACTGATCCTGTCAGGTCTTTTCTCTTCACACTGCCATACCCCACCACTACATATTGTTCCAGTTCCCCTGCTTTCACTTTCAAGGTCACTTTTACCGGGCCACTCCCATTCACCACGAAAGTCTGGGTTTCAAAACCTACGCCACTGATGATGAGTACACTTTTATCCATCGTATCACGCAACATAAAATACCCGCTCTGGTTCGTAACCGTTCCGTTCTTACTACCTCTTATACGCACAGAAATTCCCGGTAATGGCGTCCCTTTTTCATCCGTCACTGTTCCTGAAACGTCTGACAAGGGAGTTTCAACCACTGTGTTATTTTTAGTGTTCTCTACAGAAATAACAACAGTATTGCCCTGTATAGCATATACCAATGGCTTCCGGAGCAACTGCTTCAACGCATCATTGATGGGCATATTGTTGAATTGAACAGATACGGGAGCAATACCCGAAAGCTCTTTGGACCTGTAAAAAAACACATAGCCTGTTTGTTCTTTAATAATGCCTAACACCTTTGGCAGCGGCATGTCTTTGCAGGAAAGCGTCACTTGTTGTGACAATGCTTTGGCACTGATCTGAAAGACAAAAACGGTAAGCAAAACAACTGTAAGTTTCATAATATGCCTGATTTTGGTTGGTTGTGCAGGGACCCGCTTCAAGGTTGCCGGCTTTACGGCACACGACGATTCCATGCAATGTGGCATGAATTGCATACATCTGATTGATTTGGTTGAGAATACTGATTAATTAGGGATTAACATGGTTGTCCCGCCTGATAATTTTATCAGTCAATGACATCAATAGATAATAATTATGTTACGTTGGTGGTAGGTATGTTATCGTGACGTTACAACTAAATTCCTGCCCTCTTTTTTGAAATTCATATGTATTCTGGTTGTTTCCATGAGTGTGGCCAGTTGGTCAATGGTGAGTGCTCTCGACAAATCACCTGTAAATGTACCTTCCGGTATCCCATCCGGATAAACTATTTCAACATCATACCACCTGACCAGTTCACGCATTACCATAGCTATGTCTGCGTCTTTGAATGAGAAAAGCCCATTCTTCCAGGCAATAGCAGCAGCTACATCTGCATGCTGCTTTATATCCGTTGTATTGGCTGTTACGATCGCCTGTTCACCAGGTGATAGCTGTTGTCCATTCACCAGCACTGCCCCCTGTATCAAGGTAGTGGTTGCCTTGTTTTCATCCTCATAGGCATTCACATTAAAACGCGTGCCTAACACACGAATGTCCGTATTTCCTGCCTTCACGGTAAACGGTCGGTCTGCCACCGCAGCCACTTCAAAGTAGGCTTCTCCCGTGACACTCACGTTCCGCTCCTTACCACTGAATGCTGTAGGGAAGCGGATAGAAGAGGCCGCATTTAACCATACGATTGTACCATCAGGCAATACAAGTTTGAACTGTCCCCCTCTGGGTGTTCTCAGTGTATTATAATGTATGATACCTGGCGCATCACTACCTTGCTGCTGGTAAGACAACATAGCAAGTGATTGCATGACCTGGGTATTACCCTGCTGCGACAAGATTCCCGTATTGGAAGTATCCAGCGGGAGCGCCTGGCCGTCATCGAGAATGAGTGTAGGCACCTTAACCTGCGCAATCACCTGCTTTTCAGAAGAGCTCTTTGTTTTTGTATACAACCACCCTCCACCTATCGTGCACACCAATATCAAACTGGCTGCCACCTGCACACTCCTTCTACGCAGGAAATGGATGCTACGGGTGGCCCCAATCCGATTGGTTGCCGTTAACCGCCGAAGCATACGTGCTTCCAATGCCTCTTCTGTTTCGTCCTGTTCTGCCAGCAGATAAGCAGTCAGTTCCTCCTCGTTATATGTATTGTACCACTGCAATAGCGCTGCCTTTTCAGCTTCACTCGCCGTTCCGGACAAATACTTTCGGGACAGGACAACTAGTTGATTCATTTCCATGCTTGCGGATTACGTTTACAGGTATATATTATAAGTACGTGGATAATATTCCAACCCTACCTGCACTAAAAAAAAATTCAGGGTAGTATCGAGAACAGGTGGAGATAGTGTCTCAGCTGCACACGCAGCCGCTGTAATGCTTTGGTAATATGTTTTTCCACAGCCTTCTCGGAGATATGTAACTGGTGAGCGATTTCTTTATTGGACAGGCCTTTGTTCCTGCTGTAGTCAAATACCAGCCGGCATTTTTCGGGTAATGCCTTTAGCTCTTCCTGCATAGATTGTTGCAGGAACCTTACAGCTGTAGTATCATCTGTATCGGATAGCATGCTCTCCAGAAGGCTATCCGCCTCCACTGTCAATTTGCTTTTTGACAATTGTCGGAAAGCGGCATAACGGGTAGCAACCGTGAGGTACGGTTCCAGTGCATCGATAATAGTATTGGCACGACGCTGCCAGAGTCCGGAAAAGACATCCTGCACTACATCTTCCGCCATTTCGCGGAAGCGAAGCCGGTGGAGAGCCAGCGTAAACAACCGCTTCCAGTAGCGGGAATAGATTTCGGTAAAGGCATTCGGATCGTCCTGCCTTAATAACAGCACCAGCTCACTGTCACCATATAGCTTGTAATCAGACATAGGACCCAATCAGATTTATCTCGTGAACAAGAAATATAAAGTTGGCGGCCATTATATGATTCGAAATATACAATACTTTTATTTCTTTTTATAGAGAATCCGTGTGTCTGATCAGTTCATTTTCTTTCCATATTTATTTAATGCAGCTTCATACGCAGTGATCGTATCATTCATGATTGCACGTGGCCCCATTTGCCCTTGCTGAAGACGCCTATCGTCTCTTTGCAGGAACCATCCCAGGGGCCCCTGCAGTCAGACACTACAGATGCCCGGAGCTATAGTCGCTTAAAGACGTACCGTTCTGTCATATTGCGTATTGAATGGATGGAGGTCTTTCTCTAATACAAAGCGTAGACCGGCATAGGTTGGAACAAGGAGTAAAAGGATGAGTTGGTAGCATGACATACTGGTTGGTTTTTGATTTCATAATAAAGTACCGAAAGCAACCAGTACCCCTACCCCGGGGGAAATAAAAACACTTCACTTTTTTGAACCGGGCTAACAATATGTATATTACTCAGGAAATGACTATTCAACGAGACATCCGCATGCCATATTCTCAATGATCTCAAACTGATGACCGAATATGCAGCCAGTTCGTCACTGATAATTCGCCATCTGCACCAACGCCTTCACATCATGGATAATAATCTTTCTCCCCTGCGTGCCTACAATCCCCTCATCCTTCAGCTCTTTCAGTATCCTTACCACATTTTCCTCCGTTGTCGCTGTCATACTTGCCAGGTCCTTCCGGGAAATATTAATAGACACATCATTCGTATCCTGCTCCGACACTTTATATTTTTCTCTCAATACGATCAAAGATATCGCCAACCGCTCTCTCACCGAATGCTTTGCCACAATCGACAGACTGTTTGCCAGCACGCTATATTCATAGCTGAGCGCGCTCAATAAATGTTTTGACAAATTGGGTGCCCACTCCATCGCCGACAGGAACACCTCTCTGGGTATAAATGCAATCCTGCTGTCCTCCAGCGCAGCAGCAGAGTCAGGATACGTATCCCCGGCCAGCACGGGATGGTACCCAATCAATTCTCCTTCATTGGCTACATAAATAATATGCTCATTCCCGTTTCTATCCTGCTTGTATTTTTTTACTTTCCCCTGCTTGATGTAATAAATACCAAACGCCGGGTTATTCTCCCTGAAAATGATCTGCCCCTTTTTATATACCTGCTCTACCATATCCGATAACAGCCTGTCCATCTCTTCGGCAGATAAACTCTCCATTATTGACCTGGAGCGAAAAATCCACTTATCTATCGGAAATATCCCCTTTAAACTCATAAAAGTTAATTTTTATCAACTTTCAAATTGACAACTTGCATAGTTACAGCCCTGCAAAGTTGGTACCTTTGCAAGCTAAGTAAAGGTACAATTTATTATAGGACAGCGCATGATAATCAATACAACTAAGGAAGAGATCTTTTCTACAGATAAACAATTCGATCAACTATATCCCCTTCAAATCCGACGCATATCCTACCTGCACTGGACGCCTATAGAGATTGCCCGACAGGCTGCTGCTTTTTTGGGTGCCACACCCGGAGCGAGTATTCTCGATATCGGCGCCGGGGTAGGTAAATTCTGCCTGAACGCTGGCTATTATGTACCCGATTGTCATTTCTATGGTATAGAACAAAGAAGCAGGCTGGTCGCTATCGCAACCCAGGTGCAACAGGAACTCGGTATCACCAATGCTTCTTTCATACATGGCGACTTTACCCAACTCGATTTCTCTGCCTTCGACCATTTCTATTTCTACAACCCCTTCTATGAAAACCTTGTAGACGAAAGTTTGCATATAGACGACACCATCGCCCATTCTGAAAGTTTATACGAATATTACGCAGGATACCTCTACAACCTACTGGATACAAGGCCTGCAGGTACACGCATCGCTACCTATCAGAGTTCGCATACAAGAATTCCGGCCTCTTATCAAATGGTGAAGTGTGATGTAGACACATTGTTTAGTTGCTGGATCAAAATAGAATAAGATGTTCAGACACCGGGGACCAAAAAGAAGCTTTCAACAAAATATCCGATTAGCAGTACTACTCTGTTTAACCGCCGGATTTGTCAATGCATCCGGCTTCCTCGGCTTCTTCGTGCTGACCACCAATATTACCGGGCATGCCGCCTTACTGGCAGTAAAACTTACTGAAGGAGATCTTCGGGCTGTAAGAATGGTGGCCCTATGGCTGGTACTCTTCCTGTCTGGTGCATTCTGTTCCAGCCTTTACCTGGCCAAGACAGGTGCATATACCGTTCCTATTATGATAGAGATCATAATCCTCTGCGCCGTCGGATATTTTGGCCACACCTTCGATAAAAGTGTCGTTAAGACAGAATACTTTGCCGGTAGCCTGCTTTTTGCGATGGGTATGCAAAACGCTTTAGTATCTGTCATCTCGGGTTCTGTAGTGAGAACGACTCACCTTACCGGCATGTTTACAGACCTGGGCATTGACCTCGCCGCAGCCTACATGAAAGCACCCCGGGTGCAAAAAAAGATCGTCCTCAGGGTCACCATCATCCTGTTCTTCCTCCTCGGCGGCATCATAGGTGGCTTTGCATTCATAAAACTCCGTTATCATTGCTTCTATATCGCCGGAGGTATACTGGTGATCGCTATGTGTTACGACTTCTTCCGGGTCAATCTGATGCTCTTTAAAAAACGGTTCCTGACACATTTCCCTTGAAAATTCAGAAAATATCTTTATCATTGCTTCAGCATGAGGCATTAACACCCGATGCCCGCTGGTTCTACGTTTACATGAAAAAAATCCTACTCAATGATAAAGGGAATCTTCACATTATCACTTTTACTGGGAGTGATGCCTGTACAGGGCCAGGACCATCTGACGGTTGGCAATCCTAAAGGCCCTGAACTGGGTTACAGCAGTAGTTCCGGAGTAAAGATCCTCACCGTGGGGAAACTGCACTTTAAAGACCTGAATAAAAACGGCAAACTGGATAAATACGAGGACTGGCGCCTGCCGGTAGACGTGCGGGCCAAAGATCTCGTTGCACAAATGACAATCGACCAGATGGCAGGACTCATGTTGTACAGTCTTCACCAGTCCATCCCCGCTCATGAATCGGGCTTCGCGAGCGGTACCTATAATGGTCAGCCGTTCAGTAAGAGTGGAGCCGCTCCTTCGGCTATCAGCGACCAGCAGAAACAGTTCCTGAAAAATGATCACCTGCGGCACATCCTCATTACGACAGTAGAGAATCCCGCAGTAGCAGCTGCATGGAACAACAATGTACAGGCGTATGCCGAAGGATTACCATTAGGTATTCCGGCCAACAATAGCTCCGATCCCCGGCACGTCGCACAGCCCAATGCAGAATTTAATGCAGGTGCCGGCGGCGCCATCTCCCAATGGCCGGATGGCCTCGGACTGGCAGCCACCTTTGATCCCGGTATCGTACAGCAATTCGGTAGCATCGCCGCCAGAGAATACAGGGCTTTAGGTATCACCACTGCCTTGTCACCACAAGTCGACCTGGCGACAGAACCCCGGTGGTACCGGTTAATTTCCACCTTTGGAGAAAGTCCCGCTTTAGCTACTGATATGGCCCGGGCTTATATCGATGGCTTTCAGACGGCTACCGGCACCGACGAGATCAAAGACGGCTGGGGTTGGACGAGTGTCAATGCCATGGTAAAACACTGGCCCGGCGGAGGCCCCGAAGAAGGCGGCAGGGATGCCCACTTCGCTTATGGCAAATTTGCAGTATATCCCGGCAAGAACTTTTCCGCACACACGGATCCTTTTGTAAAAGGCGCTTTGCAGTTAAACGGCAAAACCAAAGAAGTGGCCGCAGTGATGCCTTATTACACAATCTCCTATGGCATTGACCCGGCGGGGAATAATGTAGGCAATGGATATAGCCGGTACCTGCTCACTGATCTGCTTAGAAAACAATATCACTTCGATGGCGTGATCTGCACTGACTGGCTCATCACGGCAAATGAGGGTGCCGCCCCGGATGTATTTGAAGGGAAACCATGGGGTATGGAAACAAAAACAGTGGACGAAAGGCACTACCAGGCAATAATGGCGGGTATTGACCAATTTGGCGGGAATAATGATATAAAACCCGTACTGGCAGCCTACCAAATGGGTGTAAAGGAGTACGGCGAAGCATTTATGAAAGACAGGTTCCGCCAGTCAGCGATTCGTTTGCTGAAAAATATCTTTAGGGTAGGGCTATTTGAGAACCCATACCTGGACCCTGAAAGGAGTAAGGCAATTGTTGGCAATCCTGACTATATGAAAGCCGGTTTTGATGCACAGCTGAAGTCTGTGGTCATGTTGAAGAATCATGCCAATGTACTGCCTGTAAATGGCCGGAAAACGGTTTATATTCCAAAGATCTATTACCCGATGGTAAAGAACTGGTGGGGAATCGCCACCTTACCTCATTTTGATTATCCCGTAGATACGAATACCATTAAGAAATACTACAATATCACGGACTCCCCTGATAAAGCCGATTTTGCCATCGTGTTTGTATCAAGCCCACAGAGTAGCGACAATGGTTATAGTGCAGATGACAGGAAAGCCGGCGGCAACGGATATGTGCCTATCACCCTGCAATATGGGCTGTACAAGGCGACAGATGCAAGAGCACAAAGTATTGCAGCAGGCGATCCTGTAGTAGCACCGGCGGTCAAAAACAGGTCGTACAGGGACAAGGTGGTAACTGCAGGTAACTTTATGGACTTACAGGCGATCCTGGATACCAGGTCGGTAATGAATGGAAAACCGGTGATCGTAGTGGTAAATGTGGGCAAACCAATGGTCTTTGGAGAATTTGAAAAGAAGGTAGATGGCTTGCTGGTACATTTTGGTGTATCTACCAGTGCATTGATGGAGATCATTTCAGGTAAGACGGCGCCATCAGGATTATTACCCTTACAGATGCCAAAGGATATGGCAACAGTGGAGCAACAAAATGAAGATGTACCGTATGATATGGCGTGTTATGAAGATGCGGATGGCCATCAGTACGATTTCGGATATGGACTGGATTGGAAAGGAGTGATCCACGATGCGCGAAATACAAAATATCATAAATGATAAATGGGGGACGTTAAATCCCCCTTTTTTTCTGCAATAACGATTTCCCCGAAGCCTTATATACCCATCAAGCGCCCGCACATCTACCTATACCAGCCTCCCGTCCGGCAGCAACCACCAACATTCCCTTCACAAACCGGCCCGTACAAGCAATCGGCGCTCATTATCTTTTTACAACCTGTATAGTCCCTTCCTTTTTCTCCCAGGTTCCATGTGTTGAGTGCTGTTAATTATACTATCTTACACTTCCGGGACAAATTAAAGTTTAGGATTTATGATCATGAATAGTCGATTCGTATTAGGTGTAATTGTATCCATTACGGCCATTTTCACCGCGTGTGACAACCGCTCCAGAACGCCGGCGACTACCGCTACCACGACCTTTGCCGAAGTGGGCCCCGCCTTCATGGATTATACAGTTGTCAACGTATTTCCACACGACACGTCCTCCTATACTGAAGGACTGTTAGTGCACGACAACAAACTCTTTGAAAGCACAGGTCGCGTGGGGTTCAGCAAGTTTGCCGAAATCGACCTGACCACCGGCAAACCTGTCAGGGAACATTATATCGACAAAACTGTCTTTGGGGAAGGGATCGCGATCTTTGACAACAAAATATACCAACTTACCTACCGTAGCAATAAGGTATTTGTATACGACTTCAATACCTTTAAGAAAATTGCCGAATACCCATGGCCCGGGGAAGGCTGGGCGCTGACACACGACGGTGAAAACCTCATTGCCAGCACCGGTTCTTCCAACCTGCAATTCCTGGATCCGAACACCCTTCAGGTAAAAAAGACCCTGGGTGTAACTGATCAGAATGGCCCGGCAGATAACATCAATGAGCTGGAATATGTGGACGGGTTTATTTACGCTAACCAGTTCATGACAAATAACATTCTGAAAATAGATGCAAAAACCGGCCGTGTAGTGGCAAAGGCAGACCTGACAGATATTTTCGCTCAGGGTGGCAAAGTATTCAATCCTACGCTGTTACCAGATCCCAACGAAGATGTACTGAATGGTATCGCGTATGATAGCGCCAGGGCAAGCTTCCTTGTAACCGGCAAACAATGGCCTTATTTATTTGAGATAAAGTTCAGATAAATGATCCTGTATAGAATAATCCGCAAATCCAATGAATAAGATGTCAGGCGCCTGTATCCAAAGAACGATACAGGCGCTTTTCATTTATTGCTTACTTCAATAACCACATTGCACTACCAGGGTCATCATTCCCGTTATACTGATCTGCCAGGGCCTTCGTCACATTCTTTGCGTTATAATCCAACTCCTTCTGCGGATACATCCACCTCAAGGGGAATGCAGACGCCGGTGTATTCAGGTTCGTATTTGCATTCAACGTAAATATCGGGTATCCTGTACGCCTGTTCTCATACCATGCATTAAAATCTGAGTTCTGGAAAAACCCTGCTATGTACTTCTGCGTAATAATCTGTTTGATCTGGTTATCCACCGTTCCACTCAACGCGACTGAAGCAGGGAATGCATTGATATATGCATCATCCATCACCATACCATGCGCGTAAGAATCGGGTGTATGTGCTACTAAAAAATTCATGTGACTCTTTATGCCATTCGCATAATAAGTTTGCGCATCAGTCCCAGAAATCCATCCCCGCACGGTCGCTTCTGCCAGTATAAACTGTATATCCCAATAATTCAGCAATCCCACCGGCTCCGCATTATACAACGCCTCATACCGCTTATTCACCGCACAGGTCTTTCCATTCGTTTTACTAGTCACAATTGCACCCAATTCATCTGCCGGATCAATTCCCAGATATGCATTATAATCTGACGCTGACATTCCTGCTGATAGTTGTGCCGGGGAAGGCTCTGCCATATAAAACAAACGTTTATCAGCTGATGCCTTCATCGGATCCAATAAATAACCAGACAACACCGGATAATCCAGGAAGGAATTCAGCTGTGCCGCCGTATTACTCCAGGGATAAGCATACCCGGCAGACGCGGTATAAGTAACCGCAAAATTGTCATTATAATCTCTCATCAAAGGCCTTGCTGCCACAGTCTTAAACTTATTGATCACATCCAGTTCCGCATCGCTGGTCTTCTTTGACAGATTGATTAAAACATACAACTGGAAACTATTTGCCAGCCTTCTCCATTTATCGGCTTTACCACCATAAATAAAATCACCGGAAAAATTGGCTGCATTGGTCAACAGGGAATCTGCCTGGTCCAACTCCCGTAATATACCCTTGAACACTTCTTTCTGGGTATCATACTTTGCCTGTATCACTCCTGTAGAACCCTGTATGGCTGCTGAATAAGGAATATCCCCTACCTGCATCGTCGTCTGAAAAAACTGCCACGCACGAATAAAATGCCCAAAACCATCAAACGTATTTTTCAATTCGGCAGTAGCTGCATTTTTTATCATCGGCGCTACATCTCTTAACACCAGCAACCGGCCGAAATCGACCCTCACCATTTTATTATACTGGTAATCACTCACCTTCTCGGTCCAACCAATGTATTTGCCCAAAGTGTATGGTTGGCGGAAGTTGTTATTAAACGAAATATCACCGGACGTCACGGAGGTAAGAATATTCGTAGCCAGCCACTCTGACGAAGCGGAAGTCGCCTTATCAGGGTTCGTATTAATATCGTCGAATTTTTTTGTACAGCTGCTGAAACCAATGCCAGCCGCCAGTGCCATTACAGCTATTTTAGATGTATGCTTAGTCATGATAGTATAGTTTTAGAAGCCAACCTTGATATTCATACCCACCATACGTTGCGCAGGCGCATTCATATTTTCGGTGTCAACATCCGGGTCTGAGAATTTGAAATTGGTGAACAGGAAAAGGTTCTGGCCAGTCAGCGCCAACGACGCATTCTTAATGCCTGACTTACCAAACCAGCGCTGTGGTACCACATAGGCCAGAGAGATTTCACGCACCTTCACAAACGTTTTACTCATCACACCATTCTCGTAAGAGTTACCCCATTTACGTGCATAAGCCTGGTAACTCACCGCCACATCATTCGGCGCATACTGACGCGTATCGCTGGTGATCCTGCCGTAGTTGTCGTACGTGGCCTGGCCGCTTGTTACCTTCACACCATTCCCCACGTAATTCTTTAACCCATTTACCACTTCATCATACCGATGGCTGTTATCTGTTTCTGGGTTGGATCCTGTATCAAACATCTTGGCGTAGATGTAATCATACATCTTACCACCAATACGGCCATCGATATTGATGCCCAGGTTCCAGTTACCATAAGTAAAGTTGTTAATGAAACCGAATACAAAATTTGGATCAGTATAACCATATTGCTGCGTATAACTGCTCAGCATAGGCAGCCCTGCCTGGTGAATCACATTTCCCTGAGGATCTCTGAGTGCCTTTTCTGTATAAGCTAATACATCCTTACGTCCTCCTTTTTTCGTCCACAGGTTTTTCGCGGAGTATACAGGGTCAATATCTACGAAATACCTGTTCTGCGTAGAGAAGTTCACCATAGTATTCCACATAAATTTCCCCTTCTTCATCACCGTACCATCTACCGTGATCTCCACACCGCGGCGTGCATAGGTTTCAGCAGTATTGATCAGTGTAGTGGCATAGCCTGATGAAGGGGCCAGTGTCTGAGAGATTTGGTTGTTGTAGTACAACTTGGTAAAGTAAGCGATATCTACATGCACGCGCTTGTTAAACAAATAAGCCGCAGTACCGAACTCCCATGTTCTCGTAGTCGTAGGCAGGAGGTTACTGCCTGACAGGTTATCGGGTGTGGTAGCACTCAATGTACCCCAGCTGTTATTAATAGTATAAGCCAGGTTGTTGGCATATACATCCAGCGGTGTCTTAGTCATCGTCCAGGAACCTCTTACTTTCCACAGATCAATGAAGGCAGGCAACTTAATAAATTCAGACATCAGCACACTCGTTGCTACAGATGGATAGAAGTAGGAACGATTGTTGGTTGCCTGTGTAGAACTCCAGTCGTTTCTTCCTGTGATATCCAGGAAAACTGCGCTGTTCCAGGAAAGCGTTGCCTTTGCATACAGTGAGTTCGTCTGCTTTGCCCAGGTACCGTAATTATTAATAATACCATCCACACCAGCAGTAGTAGATGGTACTGCATTCGCCAGCGAATACCAGCCCGGAACTGCCAACCCGTTTCTTGTCCTGGCACCCTGTTCTCTTTGTTTATAATAGAAAATACTGGCTCCGCCCAATGCATCAAAATTCCATTTCTTCACCTGCTTGTTGTAAGTCAGCAACAGGTCACTGTTGATACTGTTTCCCCAGCTTTGATTCTGACCATATAAACCTTTACCACTCCAGTCAAATCCGAAAGTATTGCCGATAGTGATCCCCCTGGTAGAGTTGATACCTGCAGGATTACGGACAATATCTTCATTCTTGTAATAATCATATCCGTTTCTGAACATGAGCTTCAGATCTTTTGTAAAGTTGTACGTCATGGACAAACTTGCATTCATCTTATTCTGCTCAGTGCTTCTTAGTTTTTCGTAAGCAATCAGGTAGGGATTATCATACCAGGAAGTATACAACCAGTTCTGCTTTTGATCAGGGGTTACCCAATAATCTTTATATTGACGGATGTCATAGTCCGGCCCTGTCCACATTAAGATCTGGTAAATATATCCCTGCTGATTATAGGCGCTACCCCACAGTTGAGGGGCAGTGGTACGGGTGTATCCCATGTGGCTTTCAAGGGTGAATTTCTCACCTACTTTCATTTCGCCGCTCATGGTATAGTTGATGATGTTGAGCTTCTGGTTAGGGAACTGACCTTTATTATAAATATGGTTCAACCCGGCTCTGAAAAAACCATATTGACCACCTTTTGTCACACTGATGCTGTTGTTGGTGATCAGCCCATTCTGCATAAAGTTTTTCAGGTTGTTTTTACCGCTTGATACTAGGGGCAAGGTTTCATTTTGTTTGGTCACCGGGTTCCACTGCGTAGCCGTCTGCCCTATATCGAGTTTAGGCCCCCACACATAGTCTGTAGCGATCTTACCATCCAGACCATGCCCATAAGCAGTCTGTACCTTAGGTATAGCAAGATATCCCATGTTAGCCATGGTGTTGCTGTTTACATCTACCGTGAGCCGGTCTTCCTTACTGCGTTTCGTGGTGATCATGACTGCACCCGCGGCACCACGGGAGCCGTATAATGCAGCAGCAGTAGGGCCTTTCAGCATGTTAATGCTCTCGATATCATCGGTAGGAATATCACGCATGGTCATATTTCCGTAGGGTACTCCATCGATAACGAGCAGGGGTGTCTCCCCACGCATCTCCAGCGTGGGCGTGCCATTGAACTCTGTTGAGTTCTTTACATTCAGACCGGAAACATGACCCGTCAGTGAAGTACCTATATCCACACCCTTTACAGTTTGCAGTGTGTTCCCTTTTACAGATTGCACCGCGTAACCCAGTGCCTTTTCATCCCGCTTTACTCCGAGCGCCGTTACCACAACTTCACCCAGTTGCTTGGTGGCAGCATCCAGTTTTACGTCAATACTGGTACGGTCGCCTACAACCTCCTCATGCGTCATGAAACCTACCAGTGAGAATACCAATGTCGCGCCCGGCCCCGCCACGGTGATCGCATAAGTACCATCAGGATTCGCCATCACCCCGTTACCAGTGCCTTTCTCTAAAACAGTCGCATTAGGAATAGGCTGTGTACCATCTGTTATGATACCGCCTACCCTGATCTTCTGCGCAACCGGTGCGGCATGATTTTCTTCTTCGCCCGCTTTCTTTACAGGAGCCTGGTATTCGCCTACCCTATCTTTTTCTACAATAGTGTAGTAATTAGGTTTTACATACAGAAATACAAGATCATTAGGATACAATACTCCTTTTAATACGTCTTCCAGCTTCTTTCCCCCGAAGTTGCTGATGTTGTAGGTGGTTGTTTTTTTCTTTACTACCTGCGGATCGTAGACAAAATCTGTTTTGTACTCGCGGGTGATAGCTTTCAAGGCGTCAATTACAGGGACAGCTTTTTGTGCATACGCCTGACTCCCGACAGTCAGTAACAGTAACACAAGCAACCGCTTAAAATAGCGCAGCGTCATAGTTGGATTTTTTTTCATTTAGGTAAAGTGGAATTTGCTCCATCTGCAGAGAAGTGTTGGATACCGAAAAAATTACCCCACCATCTGAAAACTTTTTCGCTACTATAATGAGCGTACAAAATACACGTATTGTTTTACCCTTTCAAAATAAGCTCCGCAAGATAATGACAATCAGCCATTTATTTAGCCCTCTTCTTTTTCAGAAGCAGATGTCGATAACAATTACTTAACATAACAAACCATCTTTAAAATGGGTGGTATGCAATTTTTTATAATTTTGCATCCTTATTCCACCAACGACTACTACAAAAATGGACAATCCGGATTTCAAACAGCTAATGAATGGCGATATCGACGCCTACTCCGGACTGTATAAAGAATATTACAAACGATTTTATAATTACGGCAGGAAGTTTACGACCAACATTCATCTTATAGAAGACAGTATACAGGAGGTATTTCTTGATCTGTGGAAGAGACGGGATAAATTATCACATGTAGACGCGCCCAATTATTATCTCTATTCATCCTTTAGGTACGTTCTTATCAAAAAGATCAGGCAGCATGATAAAATAGTGTTTAACCAGTCAGCCGAAGAAGCATACGAATTTTCCAGCGAGCACGTGATCGTCAGCAATGAGCTGAATGAGGAGCTGCAAAATAAATTGCAGAAGGCCATTAAAACACTAACGGGCCGACAGCTGGAAGCTATCTTCCTCATGTATTACGAAGGGCTTTCGTACAAGGAAGTAGCCGCCATCCTCAATATCTCTGTCAAAGCCACCTATAAGATCATGGCTAGAAGCCTTTCAGCCCTGAAAGAAAAGTTTACAATCTTATTATTATTATTTGAATATTTACTTTTGGTAAAAATATTCTGATTCCTTTGGGGTAAAATCGGCGATACCTGATACTATATATAATAGAATGAATAAAAAATCTATAACATATAAATATGTTGATTATAAGGAAAGCGATTTTCTTTCGGATGCATATTTCCAGGAATGGGTATACCAGCCGTCAGCAGATCTGGATGCGTTCTGGCAACAGGTGATCGCTGCGCTTCCCCAACAAAAGGAAACCATAGAGAACGCCCGCTTATACCTGCAAAACATTTCGTTTGTGACCCATACACCATCAGACGAAGCAATCGCCAACTCCTGGGAGAAACAATTACAACTCATACAGGCAATACCAGAACGCCGGTCCGGCGTACGCCGCCTGTTGCTCAGGGCAGCAGCCGTAGTAGCAGGTGCGTTATTGCTTGCAGGAGGCTGGTACCTCCTGCAACAAAAGGGTGCCGAGCAATTCATAGCCAGCACCGGCTTTGGAGAAATAAAACAGGTCCTGCTTCCGGATGGATCAAAAGTAGACCTGAATGCCAACTCAAAGATCACCTACAGCAAACGGGAAGTCTGGCTGGAAGGGGAAGCCCTCTTTAATGTAGCGCATAATAATAAAGAGTTCCTCGTACACACAAAAGACCTGACGGTTACCGTACTGGGTACTATCTTCGATATCAGGCAGCGGCGCCGCAAAACAGAAATCGTTCTGCAAAGCGGGAAAATCAAACTTTCCTTCGCCAGCGGTAAAGAACAGGACATCATCATGACACCCGGCCAGATCGTCTCGTATAATGATCAGGAAAAGCGATCTAAGACATCCAGCACTTCCCCTGAGAAATTCAGTGCATGGAAAAACCAGCGCCTGATCCTGCAGGATCCTACAGTAAGTGATATCCTTGTATATCTCGAAGATAATTTCGGTAAGAAAATAATTATGGAAGATCCTGCGCTCAGTAACAGAACGGTGAACGGGCCGATCCTCATTTCTTCGCTGGATGACGCACTTTTCGTACTTTCTACTGTATTGAACACCGAAGTGGTAAAAAGAGATAGCACGACTATTATCATGCGTTCACGTAGTTCTAAATAGATTTTTTTCAACTTTCATGGGGTAAGTTTATAGTATTCTATCACTATATACTAAAGTATATTCCATGAGAAAATTTCTGGCTGCAATTATTTGCATCTGCACGTTTGGCAATAGCTATGCCCAACAGCATTATCCTTATTACGACGACATCCAGGCATTTAAGCAACAAGACGCCATTGACGTTCCTATGGGTAATGAAATACTCTTCATTGGCAGTTCTTCCTTTACTTACTGGCAGGATGTCAATAACTACTTCCCGGGACATAAGATCATCAACCGCGGTTTTGGTGGCTCGAACCTGATGGATGTCATCCATTATGCTGATGATATCATTTTTGCCTATCACCCAAAACAGATCGTTATTTATTGCGGAGAAAATGATCTCGCTTCCGATACCGTAAAGGCGCCAATGGTACTGAAACGATTCCAGACACTATTTTCCATGATCCGTGCTAAAATGCCGAACGTACCTGTCACCTACATTTCCATTAAACCAAGTCCCAGCAGGGTCAGGCTATTGCCTGAAATGGTGAAGAGTAACAAGGCTATTCAGCAATATCTTTCTAAACAACCCAATACTTCCTTTGTAGATGTATATAGCAAAATGATGCCGCTCAAACCGGATATCTTCAAAGAAGATCAGCTGCACATGAAACCTGTAGGCTACCGTATCTGGCAACAGGCAATTGCGCCTCACCTGGTCAACCAGCAGATCAGCACTATGAAGGTAGCCACCTTCAACCTGCGCCTCAATATTGCCTACGACAGCGCCAATGCATGGCCCCATCGCAAAGACATGGTCCGCGACCTGATCAGGTATCACAAATTCGATGTGTTTGGTGTGCAGGAAGCCCTGATCGATCAGATGCGGGACCTGGATGCAATGGGCACTTATCATCACGTAGGTGTGGGCAGGAACGATGGTAAAGAAGGAGGCGAATTTGCTGCCATCTTTTATAATAAAGATAAGTACGAACTGCTGCAATCCGGCAACTTCTGGTTATCACCCACGCCTGAGGTTCCTTCAAAAGGCTGGGATGCCGCCTATATCCGTATCTGTACCTGGGCTCATCTCACGGAAAAAGCAACCGGGAAAACGTTTTATTTCTTCAACACACACTTCGACAATGAAGGTGTACAGGCCAGAGAAAATGCAGCAGGGATGATCTTAAAAAAAATGCATGAGTTATCTGATAGCAGCACACCAGTGATCGTCACCGGTGATTTTAATTCCAATCCGGCGACCAGCGCATACGGCACTATCGTAAAACAGCTCAGAGACGCCAAACTGGTATCAAAAACACCCCCTTACGGCCCGGACAGTACCTTCCAGGATTTTAAATACCATAACTGGACCCAGGTAGTTACAGAAGGCAGAATCGACTTTGTATTTGTAAATAATCGTATAGAAGTACTCGACTATGCCGTCTTAACAGATTCAAAAGACCTGCGTTTCCCGTCTGACCATTTCCCTGTAGTGTGCACGATCCGGTATTAACCCGTTTCAACTACAAGAAGCCTCATTTCACCTACAGTTATTAATGCGTTGTATCTCAACTTTGTGCTATCATAAAACATGTAAATAATGGAAACTATTTCGCACAAAAGGATAGCATTGGTAACCGGGGCAAACCAGGGAGTAGGTAAACAGGTAGCAAAAGAACTTGTCGCCAATGGTGTCACGGTTCTGTTGGGGGCCCGCAATTTTGACAAAGGCGTAATTGCTGACAATGAGATTGGAGCAGGTGCCATCCCGATACAACTGGACGTGACTGATGCCAGCTCTGTTGCCGCCGCCGCGGAACGTATTCGTACCGAATTCGGGCGGCTTGATCTGCTGGTTAACAACGCCGCCATTTCAAACTCAGGCCGACACGAGTTCTCGCTGGAAAACTATGCCACCCTGTATGGAACCAGTACTGTAGCACTCGATGAAGTACGCACTATCTGGGAAACAAATGTATTTGGTCCACTGGCCGTGTACCAGGCCATGCTGCCACTTCTGCGGCTCTCTGCTGATGCACGTATTGTAAATGTATCAAGTTCCGTAGGGTCAATGGCGCTGAATGCAGACCCTTCTTTTCCCTACAGGAAAATGTTTACGCCGACATACGCCGGGTCCAAGAGTGCAATGAATATCATGGCCCTCTGTATGATGATAGAACATGAGAATGACGGTATTAAGGTAAACCTGGTATCACCTGGCTTTACAAGTACAGCATTGAATAATTTCGCGGGAACAGAATCGGTGGAGGATGGATCAAGAGAGGTCGTGAGAGTCGCACTGTTTGGACCAGATGATCCGGGCGGTACCTACACCAGCTGGGAAAATAAAAACATCCCATGGTAATCCAGCCTGTACTGTACAAAAAGAAGAGCGCCTGTATCTTTCTGTGGATACAGGCGCTGCCTTAAGCGGGCAATACACTGATCTCTATCATGATCTTATCAAAGTGGAAATAAAACCCGAAGGTATCCCTCAGCTTCCGGGGTTCGCTTTCGAAAGTAACCTCTTCGTTGATAAGGCCCTCATAGATCTTCATCACGGCGTCCTTATCCTGCTGATAAAAACCGATATGAAAGTTTTCAGGATAACTGACCGTTGCAGTCTTATTCAATTTTGAGGCCCAAAAGATCAACACAAAATTGTCTTCATTTGTCAGTACTGCAACCGCGTCCTTCCTGTTCTCCAGGCAGGTAAACCCCAGGTGATGTTCGAACAAACGAACGGCCTTAGCGACATCCGTCACTACCAGATTGATATGATTTAACCGCATTGAATTATAATTGTAATTAAGTGATGGCACAAAATTAACCTACCTGCCAACCGCGAAATAGGAAAAATCGGACGTTTAATTGCTGAGTAGTGAGGTAAGTGTAGGTATATCTTTTAAACACAGGGCAATTAAAAGTATTTTACTTGCAGATTCGGTTTAAACGCAGGGCAATTAAAAGCGTTCTACTTGCAGATTCGGTTTAAACGCAGGGCAATTAAAAGCGTTCTACTTGCAGATTCGGTTTAAACGCAGGGCAATTAAAAGCGTTCTACTTGCAGATTCGGTTTAAACGCAGGGTAATTAGTAGCGCCAGTTCTGTTTAAAATTTCTCGTGCCAGCCATAAACAGCTATCCTTCAAAATAAAAATATTAACCTGGGTCATTCAACTGCAGGTATCGCTGGGCTTCATTTTTCAGCAACACCTTCGGCGTCGTCCCGGTATACTTCCTGATCTCCCGGATAAAATGCGACTGATCATAAAACCCGAGATCCGGGTTAAGATCTCCGGCTTTGATCTTCTGATAGGCAGCATAGCACTTTAAAATACTGCTATAGCTTTTTAATGGAATCCCTAATATCTTATTGAGATAACGATTGATCTGCCTGGCACTCCAGAACGACTGACTGGAAAGCGTGCCTACATCAATATCCCCGGCCGTCTTTTCCAATTGCTCGAATAACAGCAATTTCCTCCTGTCAATCATTTCCACCTGTACCATGTTTTTTATATCCGCACTTACCAGGGCCGCAAAATGCTGAAGGCAATCGCTATGAAGTATATTCGCAAACACGCCAAACCGCGCTAACGTTTCACATTGATCCAGGTAATACTCTTTGCCCAACGGTGTCAAACGTATTCCCATCTTCCACTCACCTGCCGGCATTACTATATCATAAGGCGCAGATTGAATACCAAACAACGACACGTCTTTCAGCACCCGATCCTCAAAAAACACCACCAGTTCCAAACATCCATCCGGAAGGGTAGTAAATTGAAGGGCTGCACCCGTTTCATTGGAAGTCATCCAAAAACACCTGATCAACGGCTTCAACTCTTCTGATGGTGCTAATTCACGATACATTACTATCCGGATTTATAGTTCAAAATTACCCGACCTTCTTAAATATGATATAATCCCAATCCATCTCGCTTCCCTTCCAGTAATCTCTGTTATATTTAAAGTCTGTAAACTTTAGAGAAGCCCTCAATACATCCCCAAACAAGATTGTATACTTAGCAATTTCCTCATCCGAAAATTCTATGACAATCCTGAAAGGATCTGTCCACTGCTCCGTATCCCCACTTAGCCCCCAGATAACGACACCGGACATTTCTATAATCTGCTGATTACATGTAAATGTCTCTATTAAAGTATCATCGATCCATTTCCCATTTACAAACCACTCCGCATGCTTTTCTTTTAAATGCGCCTTTACGATGCCGCCTAAAATAAAGGAAATATCGCCCAATGGCTCATTATAATATTTTGATGGCTGGGCAACAGAACGCTCTCCTGTTGTAAAAGGAGAAAGTTCCATTGCCAGCATATTTTCAAGTTCGGAGATTGACTTCATGTAACCGTATACTGATTTCAATTCCTAAAATATACTATTGTAATCAAAGTGACAAAAACTGTATTACCCGCACGGCATTTACAACCGCTTCTCCAAACATTATCTGTTGCCTGCTCCGTTTCGGAAGGGGATTGTCATCTCATTCCCTATCACCAGTCTGCCCGAAGCCCCGGTGTTATTGCATCCACATTCCGTTTTACCGTCCCTTCCTGCACATCAAGACCGAACAGGTAGCAATGCTTCACTCTCCTAGTCATTATAATCTTCTGGAACATTATCTAAGACATGCTGGATCCTTTCATTCGCTTCCGTTAATAACGCCTTATTAATCTCAGACGTATGCTTCGTCTCCTTCAGCACAGCCTTCCCCGCCGTTATCTCCATGTGCGCCAACACTCCTTGCCCACCCCAGAAAAAATCATAAATAAACGCCACCCCTTCGTCCCCCTCCTCCATATACCCTGCAATACTCTTCAATATCGCCAGCATAGGCAAAATTTCATAATAATTCTCGCTAAAAAACACACTGACAAAATAATACATGCCTGCTTCCTGCTTCACCTCACTCATCGTCTGTTTATCATCCAGCAATGACTGAAACACGGCACCATTTGTTGGTTGAAATCCCGTAGGAATCTTTTCTAACGGGGCCTTCGAATACATCTCCCGGCTATCCCACCAGGAAGTCCAGTCTTTATCCACCGCCGGTGTAGTTAAGGGTGCGGCAAAAAAACGGTCAAGGTTTTCCTTCTTAATTTTGAGTTTTACAAACAAAGAACTCAGTTCTGACATGGTAATTGCTTTTGCAAAAGCACCTGTATTGCAAGGGCCTCTATGAAATAAACTTTTGACAAAGTTCAAGATATAAAAAAAATACCACGATCATACATCCGGTTACAAACTCCTTACATCTGGTTACGCGCCACTGTGCCCTCCGCCCGACCTTTGTCTCACAAAAATTAATCATCATGAGCTTAGCAAAAAACAAATCCATCATCAACGAGTTTGACAAATCCGCCATTGAACAATACAACCCCTCCGCCGTAGACACCTTCGTCTCCGACCACGTCATCAATCATGCGGCCAAACCCGGTGCACCGAATGGCAAAGACAGCTTTCATCACTTCCTGAAAGCGCTCCACGGCGGTCTCTCCAACATCAAAGTAACTGTGCTAAGGCAGATTGCCGAAAACGACCTGGTTGTAACTCACAAATCCTTCAGCGGCCTCCACACCGGCAACCTCTTCGGGGTTCCTCCTACCCACAACCAGATCAGCTTCGAAGCCATCGAAATTATCCGTCTTGAAAACGACAAATATGTGGAACACTGGGTACAAAGTAACATGGGTACTGTGCTCGGTACACTCAATGGCCATTAATCTTGTAACTTTATTGTATGAAAAGCGCATCACCTTTCCGTATCCATTCCATCAGCGAACTACATCGGCTCAGGAAATTTCCACCGCCCATGCACCCGTCGATCAGTGTACTGGAACTCACAGCGGTCAATGATGAATTTCTCGAAGTCGCCCAATCCATGATCTTCGACTTCTACGTCATCGCCCTCAAACGGAATTTCAACCTTCACCTGAAATATGGGCAGCATCGCTACGATTTCGACCAGGGCGTTCTCTACTTCATGTCTCCCGGACAGGTATTCGGTATGGGACAGGATGCGGCAGGTGATGGCAATGACGTAAAAGGCTGGATGCTCCTCATTCACCCTGACTTTCTCTGGAATACTCCTCTGGCAAAAGCAATCAGCAAATACGCATATTTTGACTATGCAGTAAACGAAGCCCTCTTTTTGTCGGACAAAGAAGAAACTATCATCGTCGGCATCCTGCAAAACATCCAACAGGAATACCAGGGCAACATGGATAAATTCAGCCAGCATATCATCATCAATCATATAGAAGCACTCCTCAACTATGCGGATCGCTTTTATCACAGACAATTCCTGACGCGTAAAATTGCGAATCACCAGGTACTCGACAGACTGGATGCGCTGCTGAATGAAGCCTTTTCCAGCCAGCACCTCATCCATTCAGGTATGCCAACTGTACAACAGATCGCAGATAAACTACATCTTTCCAGAAATTATCTGAGCTCGCTTCTCACCATCACAACAGGCCGCAATACCCAACAACATATACAGGACAAGCTGATCGCGGTCGCAAAAGAGCGGATCTCTACTACCAATCTTTCTGTCAGCGAGATTGCCTACGAACTCGGCTTCGAACACCCACAGTCTTTCAGCAGGATCTTTAAAGCAAAAACCGGCATGTCTCCGCTCGCTTTCCGCGAATCATTTAATTGATACTTCAACTCCATTCTTTAAGAAACTGCATTTACAAGGAATTCCCCCGACTTTATGTTACCTTAGTGACTAATCAGACGGAAATCAATACATGCGAGCAGTGCAGCGCCCGGTAACATCCCGCTTTTCTTATAACATTCGGTGGCTCGCATCTACAATTAACGGCAAACCATAAAAGACAAGCTGATGCATCAAACCACGGATTGGTACCATTCCATCCTTCATGTTATGGATAAGCGTTTCTGTGTATACAAAATAATTGATGAGAATAAAAAAACAATTGATCTTCGCTTGACGGAAGCGAACCCCGCGTTTGAAAAACAATCCGGATTAAACAAGTTTACCAGCAAGCTGGCTGTTTACCTGACACCAGGCACAGATACTTATCAGCAGAGGATATATGACACAGTAGTCCAAACAGGCGAACACATTACTTTGGAGAGATGGTATATGGACGGTAAAAGGGCGGGTATTAAAGAACACGATTATAGTATACAAAAAGAGGACCTTGCAAAGACTGCAGACCATTTCTTCCGGGTCATCACCAACAAGATGCCATTCTATCCTGGCACAGGTGTTGGGCTACATGTGGCGGCACGGATCACTGGACGGCGCAATAGGACCAATTCGGCTCGGAGCAGGTTCGGACACGGCTTCACATTTTCTTTTACGTTACCTATCCGAAAAGATGAGTTATGAAAAGAATATTATTACTGGAAGACGATCAACCGATCAGGGAAGCCTTTCAAGTCGCGTTCAGGAACAGTGAATATGAATTGATATTATTGGATAGTGGAGACAAAATCATGAACAATGATATTGAAGCGCCGGATGTGTTTATACTGGATAAGAATATTTCCGGTACAGATGGGCTGGAGGTGTGCAGGTACATTAAGCAATGTGAAGTATATAAAAACGTACCGGTGATCATGCTGTCGGCAAATCCGGATATTGTGAAGCTGGCGGGAGATGCAGGGGCGGACGGTGTAATAGAAAAGCCATTTTCGCTGAAGAGGTTAAGAGAAACGCTGATCATGTTGACTATTTGCTAATACTGCTGCCCGCTCATTTTTGCTAATGATGAATGATCTCATTCATCTGATCAGCGAAGTCCTCTCTCGCATAATTCGCTATTCCTTCATGATGATACCTGATGCGGCCATCCTTATCCAGGATGACAGTAGTTGGTAATGTGCCATTATATACCACTGCAGGCAATATATCCAATGCCTTATAAACAGGCAGGCCAACCCCTTCTTTTTGTAAAAAAGCATTTGCCTTTGCCAGGTCATCATCCTCATTAATCAGGATGAATGCGACATGCGGGTTATTCTTAAACCTGTTGTACAAAGATAGCACAGATGAAAATTCAGCACGGCATGGCGGACACCAGGATGCCCAGAAATTAATGAACACGACCTTTCCTTTCAGCGAAGACGTATTCAAAATCATTCCTGTACCGGCATCCCTGTAATTAAATGCGGTCAACTCCCCTACCGGTTTATCCTGTATGTGTGCATTAAATATCCCCAGATCCATTAACCGACTCAGTACCCATGCTTTTGCACCCGTATTGGTAAGTAATACCACAATCAGGATTCCCCATATAATCGTTTGCAGATTTTTTTGCAGCAACTTTTTCATCATCTCATTTCCCGGCAAGAAGATCAGTTAATATCTTCCGGATCTCCGGAGAAGTATAATCTTTCCCGCCCTCATAATGCCAGACGATGGCGCCATCTTTCCCAAGAATAGTCGAAGTAGGAATAGAGTGGTAGTAAAGCTCCATCGGCACAGCACTGGTAGCTGCATAGACTGGTAGATGGAAGCCCTTATCATCCATATATGCAGTAGACTTTGGCAACGCAGCATCCACATCGATCGTTAAAAAAACGATGGAATCATTGCCATTGAATGACTGTTTTAAAGCATGAATGGAAGGCATTTCCTGCACACAGGGCTGGCACCAGGTGGCCCAGAAGTTGATGAATACAACCTTCCCTTTGAGCGCACTGATCGTGATTGTTTGTCCATTTACATCCTTCAGGGAGAAGTTGGGCCTAAGCGTAGTATCCGGATGCATAACCGGTGTAAATTTATCTACTGATGTACCAAAGGCAAAACAAGTCGCACTGTTGAAAGGGACGAATGATAACAAGATCAGCATTACAAGGAGATGCTGTGGTGTCTGCCTGATTTTATGAAATATAATATCGCTCATTGCGTTACGAAGTTATGACATTAAATATGATATGTCAAGTAGGGTGCAACGAGCTTCGTTACGTGCTTAAAAGCACAGATGCAGGTGCGCGTTGAGTGATCATGTACTGCTACTCAACGCACACCTGCAATGTAACATCTTAAATAGCCATCCCGGATCACCAGGGGCAAACTGCCGGCGCCGGATAATATTCCTCACTGAAATACTTACCCGTTGGCCCATCCGGACCGATCAACGCATATTTCGCAATCCGCTGCCCGGCTTCCGCTGCTGTACTCGTGCCCTGATGCCCGGTAAAATCCGTCCTGGTATATCCCGGACATACTGCATTTACCTTGCATGCTGTTTCCTTCAACTCATAGGCCAGATTGACCGTATACATATTCAATGCCGATTTCGAAGACTGGTAGGCAACATACCGCTTCGGATAATTAGCATTCTCTATATCTGCAGCCAATGAAAGAGAAGCCATTGCCGTACTCACATTCACAATTCTCGGTGCCTCTGACTGCCTTAGCAAATCTATAAAGGCCTGCGTTACCCTTATCACGCCAAATACATTTGTATCATATACAGTCAGAAAATCATCTGCAGACGTTTCCAGCGCTGATTGCTCAAATCCACCTGCAATGCCCGCATTATTCACCAATACATCCAGTGCAGTAATAGCGCTTCTTGCCGCATCCACCGATGCCTGGCTGGTCACATCCAATTGTACAGCAGCAATATGTTGTAACCCCTCCGCCCGGAGTTGCTCTACCGCAGCCTCACCATTTTTAAGCTGACGGCTTCCTAAATAAACAAAGAAACCTTGTTGTGCGAGTATTTTTGCTACCTCAAAGCCAATACCTTTATTGGCACCTGTTACTAATGCTGATTTCATAATATTGATTTATGAAACAAAGGTAGGTAGCGGGGAACCCCACGATGGGGACAAATCGTTTTTCTTGTGGGACAAATCATGAAATCAGGTCAACTTACCTGCATCCTGTATGCTAATTCTGCCCTAACTCCTGCAATGATGCCAAATAAGCACTTACACTCTTGCCTGTACTTTTCTTAAACACCCTCGAAAAATACCGGGGATCACTAAATCCCAGTTCATACGCCAATTCCTTCACAGACACCCTGGAGTACTGCAGCTTCCGCTGTGCCTCCAGCATCAGGCGATTCGTAATCCATTCCTTCGGCGACACGCCCGCAAACTCCTTTACAATCCCATACAACGTACCCGATGTCAATGCCAGCTGCTCCGCTATACCCTGTACATCATGCTGCTCACTCAGATTCGTTTCTACCGCCATTTTAAATGCGATATACTTCGATAACTTCGTCCCCGTATGTACATCCTGCTCTCCATACTGCTCAAAATAAGCGGTATTAAACTCCGTCAGCACCGTATGCAGATGCGCCAGTATCACCTCCGCTTTTTTCTGCTTTCCTGGTGTATGTAGCAGCTGAAATAACCCTGAAAGTAAATTCTTTACCCGCAACTGAGCGGCTTTGTCAAATGAGATGGCATTTACATTATACGGATTCACCAGAAATGGATATTTACCCGGCAACAACATCAGTGTACTCTCATCAAATGACAACGCATACTGCATGTTATTCTTATCATATGGCAATTTTGTAAACACCTGGTTGGGTAAACCAAAAGCCAGTCCACCATTTGCAATATTAAATTCATGCAGGTCTGTCACAAAAGTAGCTGCGCCCGTCACTATAAACTGGAAGTAATAAAAAGACAGCCTGTGCGGCTGTGCCAGGATCTCCAACACATCAGCCGGCAGCGGAATCTCACAGTTCTGATTTAATGCAAGCAGCAATTTATCGTGGTGCCTGATCTTGTCCAACATACCCTTGGTATCCTGCATAGATGTCAATTTGATACAAAATTAAGCATTAATATTACATGTCCGTTCTCCTTAAAACAGGTGATATACCTCATAAAAGGTTGTATCAAAAGTAAAATTTCCCGGTTTTAATTCGGATACCTGATGGAGAGGAATTTTGATATTGAATTCTCAATGTCTTCAAATTACTTTTGATACAACCTTTTTATGCGGAAACATGAAGGGAAAAGATATCGTTGTAGCAATCCGTTGGGATGTAGTTATGGGATACCGTCTTACAAAATTCAGTCTCCTGTTCCTCTAATAGGTCCATATTAGATTCACAAATATATTCCTCCCCATCCGGGGCACCCTATTCCAATCCGCAAAAGTTCTGTACTTTCTATCCATCACATTCTCCACCCCGGTCTTTACCATCAGCCCACTCCTCCACAGTCTGAACTGATACGCTCCTGACACATTCAATACTGCATATCCCGCAGTCGCCTGCTCTCCAAACTCCTCATTATACCTGGCCTGCTTCAGGGCGCCATTGACCACCACATCCGCCGAAAACGCCCTCCTCAAAAAGCCCATTCCTGAACTATATGTAAAGGGCTGTATCAATGGTAAATTCCTCACCCCTTTACCAGATCCCCACCGGTAGCTCAACCTGTTCGTCCATGTCAGATACGGTCCCACCTGATAATCGCCTTCTACACCTGCATTCAACACATCCGCATACGCCAGTTGCTCATACACTTTCACACCCGCGGCACCAATTGTCATTACACTCAGACCCGCCCGCGGCCGCCCAATGATATAATCCATCAAATGGAAAAAAGATCCGCTCACCTTACCTGAAAATTTTCCCGTACGACCACTCACTGATCCATTCAAACTCACAGTTCGCTCATTTTTCATCTCAGGATTTCCTATGTAATCATACCGGTCAAAACTATTAAACAAATAATATCCATAGCCCTCAGACACTCCAGGTGCGCGCTCACCATACCCTGCCCCTAGTGTATACTGCCAGCTGTCAGCCATATAATTAACCGCCGCAGACAACCGCTTCAGCACCCTTACCTTGTTCCGTTCCATTCCCGGGTAAAAGATCCGTAAACTTTCCAGTCCCTGCACATTATCTACTACATTGTTCTGCACGCCCACTCCTGCGCTCACCGTTGTACGCCACCTTTCACTCATCGCATAACTATCCTCTCCATACACATCTCCATAGTAAGTGAGCACACCCGGCCAGGTCAGCATAAACATATCCTTCTCACCTGCTGTATTTGAATACATGGTCATCTCTGCCAGGGATTTATTATAATGTCCGCTCAAGTTCCCTTTCCACGTATGCTTCCCTTCACTCCCTTTCAAAGAAGAATAAAATCCCGCCGTCTTACTCCACCCCGGCATATCCATCCTGACAGGAACTACCGGCCGCTGCTTATCATCCATTACATGCCTGATCGTGTTATAATACACCTTTGTTTCCCAGCCATGGCGAATATAAGCCAACGATGCAATCACTCCCCTCGCCAGTCCCACATCCATTGTCAAAGCCGGATATCCCACATGCACCGCACGGTCATAAATCACAGATGCCACTACCTGCGAATGCTCATTTACCCTATATCCCACATTTGCACTCGTATTGTACTTGGTATACTGAGAATACAATACTTCCTCACCACCCCCTGCTTTATAATTCCCGGCATTCCGATAAGTAAAGTCAATATCGGTAAACATTTTCGGGGTTGAAACAGACAACGCGCCACCAATCACCTGCTGTTCACTATTTGTTTCAAACCCCGTAAATGCCATGCCGGACAATTTCTTCTCACCAAATGTGCCCTTCTTTCTTACCAGGTCGATACTCCCTGCTATAGCAGCTCCAGCTGCAGACTGCCCGCTATGCACATTCACCTTCGCCAGATTCGTTATATCCACATAAGATGTGACCGGATCCATCTTGTCAGTGCATGCGGCATAGATCCGCATCCCATCTATTGTCACCACGCTACGTTCTGATGCCATCCCATTCAGGTATGGCTCCCACGCATACGCTCCCCGCCTTATCATATTCACCATATTTGATTTCTCCAGGTATTTGTCCAGCGTAGACAATGGTTTGCCTGTTTTATCAGACAATGAACGCTTATGAATGATCTCCACTTCCTTCAACAGATCCATCTTTATAGTATCCTGCGAATAAACTGTAAGTGTGCAAAGCAAAAATGCAATTGTCAACCGAAGCATATAAACAGGTTTAGAATTCCAGTTCAAAATAAATACTGCTTCCTTCATTCGTATCAGTTACTGCTTCGCCCTTTAAGTTTGTCTGTGTCGCATCCAGCAATTGCAGATTGATCTTCCAATACCCCGTCATGGTAAGGCTGAGCTTACCGTAATACATACCATCTGTACCCTGTGTCAGATCGACATTATTAGGAGAGGTATGATTCCCCATGCCCGGCATCCGGGGATCTATTTTGATGGTATAATTCTTTACTGCTACAAAACTTGTCATAGACTCCATTTTATACAGCACCGCAGCAATATCATTTACCGCAACAGCAGGTTTGGCCGGATGTACCAGCGCCAGTACATACCTGTTATTATCTGCACCTTTAAAACTTTCTACCACACGCTTTGCAGCTTCTGCTACCGTTATCTTATCCGTTACTGTATAAGTCGTATTACCAATGGTATAATTCACTGTCAGGTCCCAGTACTCTTCTTCACTGCCGGCCATCTGAAATACAATGTACCCCTTGTAGATACCATTTGTTTTATTCCCGACAGCAGATGCCGGGCAGGAATGTTCCATCCCCATCATATGCATTAATGGTAACCATGTCACACTTACATTGCGCTCCACTATTCCCTGGGTATTCTTAATCTGTATGTACACTTCATTATACCCTGTCTGGAATTTACCACTGGTTGTATATAGAGCCACCTTGTGCGTATCATTTGTCAGCGTTGTCACCAATGTCAATCCATCGAGGTCGTCCGGTATTACTACATCTTCTTTTTTACTACAGGATACAAATACAGAAAAGGTTATTAATATTAAAACTGATTTAAGTAAGTTCATGGGTGTTTTCTTTTGAAAATTTACAGGCATAACATATCCCTTATGTATCTGCTTTATTTGCAAAGCAGACACATTCATCCTGAACGCATGTAGCGTTCAAAAAATAAAATAAATGAATTACATCATGGGAAACTTAACCTATGCCTGTGGGGGTTTCTTACGTGGATCTGTAAACAGATAAGAATATTGTGGGTGTGTAAATACCGGATACATCTGCGCCGGCAACTCTGTAAATGCTTCTCTGGCAAAGCCGATACAAGGTGGAACCGGACAAGCCAATGCTTCTGACTGCAGCTCTTTTAATAATTTCTCTGTATTATTATCTTTTTGTTCCTGCTGCATCTTTGCCAACTGACATTTACCATTACAATGCAACTCCGGCTTGTTCTTATTCTCACAAAAAGCCGTCACAAACAGCTGCGTATCGTACTCGTATACAGCATATAATATTGAGGTTTTCATACTCCCCATCAGGAATATAAAAAACAATAATGGACTCAATATTACCGCCAGCTTTCTCAAAGGTTGAATAATAATTGCAGCGAAATTATTAAATATTATCGATAGAAGAAAGGAGTAGTCCTGCTAAATACATGATTGTTATCATCACTGAGCCGTATGGGAAAATAAATTGAGCTATGCAGGAAATGATCCATAACAAATTATGACTCACCTTTGTTTTACTAATCAATAATACAGGTAACATGAAAACAATACAATTAGGCAATAACGGTCCCATGGTTTCGAAAATCGGGTTAGGCTGTATGCGCATGTCCTCGGTTTGGGGCAGTCCCACAAATGACGAGACTGAAAGTATCGCTACAATTCAGCAGGCATTGGACAGTGGTATTAATTTTCTCAATACCGGTGATTTCTATGGTGCAGGGCATAATGAACTACTGGTAGGCAAAGCCATCAAAGGCAGAAGAGACGATGCCTTTATCAGCGTAAAATTTGGCGCTATCTTCGACAAAGGTCATATGCTGGGCTTAGATCTTCGCCCGATAGCGATCAGGAACTTCATTAACTATTCACTGGTGCGCCTGGGTATCGACACGATTGATTTGTACCAGCCATGCAGACTTGACAATAGTGTGCCCATCGAAGATGTGATCGGTACCATTTCCGACCTGATCAAAGAGGGCAAAGTACGTTATATAGGAGTTTCTGAAATCACGCCGGAACAATTGCGCAAAGCTAACAGTGTATATCCTATATCCGCACTGGAAATAGGTTACTCCCTGGCGGACCGCCAGATTGAAAGCGAACTACTGCCCACTGCCAGGGAATTAGGTATAAGTGTGGTGGCTTTTGCAAACACGGCGGAAGGTTTGCTGACGGGAGAGATGAAGGCACCATTGCCAGCAAATAGTTATCAAAACCACTTCTCCCGTTTCCAGGGTGAAAACCTGGTTAAAAACCTGGAGAAGGTGGAAGTACTGAAGAACATGGCGAAGGGAAAAGGAGTTACTCCTACCCAACTGGCTATTGCATGGGTCAATGCGCAAGGTGAGCATATCATGCCGCTGGTTAGTATGAGCAGAAGATCCCGCCTGCCTGAAAATCTCAAAGCGATGGAAATTGTATTGACAGATGATGAAATGCAGACGCTCAATACCACATTTGCACCCGGAGCGATCCTTGGTGGTACATATTTACAGCGGTAATTATTTATATCGCTGAATGATATATGCGGTTTGCGCAAAGCAGCTGCATGTATCCGGGCATTTTGGCCGGAAGCTGCATGTTAGAAGGGTGCTATGAAAAGGTTGATCCGGATGATAAAATAACAACAGGGACCGTTTATGAACGGTCCCTGTTGTGTAAAGATTATAATAGCGGCACAAATTCACTTACCCTTGATACGGTTAGACACTACCTATTTCAAAAGGTATCAGAGAAGATATTATATGCTCTTTTATTTATCAGCATGAACCTTATTCCCCCATATTAACAGTTCATCAATTTTCTCAAGTTGTAAATTTTCAACTACGTTAATCCGCTCAATACGTTCCTGAAAAACCAGTAGTGTTTCCTGCAGATTTGCTAAAGCGACCTCCAACTCATTTCTTGAAACCGTTAAAATTATGTCAGGAGGTAAAGGATAAAAAGGCTCATTCTCATCTTTAAATTCAAAAACGATATTATCATCCTGAATATGAATAGCAGGAGACGGATGGCCTTCAGCGGGCAAGATCTTCAAATCAGCCAGTCCGTTCCAAAACCTGATATCAGCAAGGTTGCTACAACATTGTGGGAAATACTTATCTTCTGCATCCACTTTCAATACATAACCTCCAAAGAAAGGACTGACATTATCTCTTTCATACTCACCTTCCCGGTATGCCCGGGTATAGTCCAATAACCACCTTGTAAGATTTGCATCTGAAATATTCACTAACTGGTAAAATGTAGTTCCACTTAAATAAGGCTCCATAAGGTCTGTAAACCCTGCTCTTCGCAAACATGCTGCCTGGTATGCATCCTTATCTGCTGCATCTCCCCCTGCAGGCCAGGTTACATCCTGATATGTGTAACAGATGTCAAGAACAGGTATGAGCTCAATCTTCATATGCATAAAACTATAACATTTCTCCATACTTTTGATGGCATTTAGTACACTGATGCTATATGTGCTGGTGCACTGTTTATACAGTGCTATTATATTCACCCTCTCTCCCCCCAATCCCCTTGCCAAATTGACAAATTAAACAATACCTTTGCGCCCAAAATCAGCATCATCGAATGATTAAAATTAACCAGGAATACGCCTTCTCTCTTGATAATGTATTATTCTCTTTTGCACTTCCGGCTGAAGCCGCAGAAGTATTCGAAAGCCATCATACCCTCATCACCGGAATTGGTAAAGTAAATGCAGCCTATGAACTGACAAAGGCCATACAAATAAAAAGACCCGCATTGATTGTAAACCTGGGATCTGCAGGCAGTAATTTTTTCAGGAAAGGTGAAGTAGTATGTTGTACCAGATTCATTCAACGTGATATGGATGTAAGAGGGCTGGGCTATGCACAATATGAAACGCCCTTATCAGGAGTACCTCCTTTACTCGAATACGGCCTGACCATGGACGGCGTAAATGTAGCCACCTGCGGTACGGGCGACAACTTCGAAATGGGCCATTCAGCGACTGCCTATAATGTAGTCGATATGGAAGCGTACGCGATTGCGCTGATCGCCATGAAAGAACAGATCCCTTTCCTCTGTCTGAAATACATCTCAGATGGTGCAGATGATAACGCAGCGGAAGACTGGCTGGTACAGGTACATAAAGCAGCTGTTGCCTACGGAGAGTTACTGCAGTTGCGAAAACAATAATTTCACTGACAGGAATAAAAAAACATTTTCAGGAAAAAAGCTGGCTCGAAAAGTCAGCTTTTTTTAATACATACCCCTGAAAGAAAAAAATAGTTTTAGCTAAAAAATATAGTACTATTGCTAATATTTTTAGTATTAACTTTTTAATCCATGTCTATGCTAACAAACAAAGCCGAGGTGATCAAACGCCTGCAGCAGGACATATTGCATCTGCAAGGATTTAAATCAAGAAACAGTGCAGAGAATCTCCTGGGTTTAGGCCCCGTAGAAGCGGCATTTCCTAATGGCATCTTTGCAACCGGGGCGATTCATGAATTCGTATCACAGGGTAGCGAAGAAACGGCTGCTACCTTTGGATTCGTCAGTGCTGTTATATCTAAATTAATGACGGACAGCCGGCCCTGTATCTGGATCTGCCCCAGCCGCAGCCTGTTTCCGCCAGCATTAAAGAAATTCAATATCGCGCCAGCCCGGATCATCTTTGTTGAGACAACGACCGATGCAGAAAGCTTATGGGTCATGGAAGAAGCATTGAAATGTGATGGTATTGCGGTGGTAATCGGTGAAATACCAAGAGTATCCTTTTCTCAGTCGAGGAGACTGCAGCTGGCCGTTGAAAAAAGTAAAGTGACAGGTTTTTTACTACGTGCTGTAAAAACACAGAATATGCTGGCAAGTATTGCAAAATGGCACATTACACCAGTACAGAGTATGAATCCGGATGGGTTTCCGGGAGTGGGATTTCCGCAATGGAATGTGGCATTACTGAAAGTGAGAAACGGGAAACCTGGCAGCTGGAAAGTTGCCTGGATGCCAGAAGGATTCAGGGTAAATCACGAACCACGCTCAATCATTCAGGAAATATCTGAAAAGGTCTCTCAAGTTGGCTAATCATGACCAAACGTTATATCTCCATATGGTTCCGCCACCTCCTCACTGACTGGTACATCCGCAAGCATCCCGATGCCGGCGATTCTCCCCTCGTATTCAGCACCCAGCAACGCGGCAGGCAACTCATCCATGCCACCTCCCGTAAAGCCGAAAATACCGGTATTTACTGCGGCATGGCCGTAGCTGATGCCAAAGCCATCTACCCCCACCTCGTCATTACTCCCTATCCCCCGGATCAGGAACACCATCTCCTGACCGCCCTCGGCCAGTGGTGCATCCGCTACTCCCCCGTTGTTTCCATCGACCTCCCTGACGGCCTCCTCATCGACGCCTCCGGCTGCACACACCTCTGGGGAGGCGAACACAACTACCTTGCAGAAATTACCCTTAAACTCAGCGCCTATGGCTACGACGTACGCGCTGCCATGGCCGACACCATCGGTACTGCCTGGGCCGTAGCGCGCTATGGCAACGATGCCACGATAATACCCGGCGGCCTCGAACGGAAAGCTCTGCGCCCACTTCCTCCAGCTGCCCTGAGATTGGATGATACCCTTTTAACTAAATTACAGCAACTCGGTTTTCACAAGATCGAAGACTTCATCCATTTACCCATCAACGCACTCAAACGCCGGTTCGGCCAGGCTTTCATCCTCCGTCTTAAACAAGCCCTGGGCGGCGAACGGGAAGACATCCTTCCCCTCGGCATCCCTTCGGTGTACGAAGAAAGACTCTCCAGCCTGGATCCGATCAAAACGGCTAAAGCAATTACCATCGCCATTACCAGGCTCCTCGACGTCATTTGTTTCAAGCTACAACAGGAAGGAAAAGGCATCCGCACCGCCACCCTCACCTGCTATAGAATAGATGACCAGGTGGTGCAGATTTCCATCGGCACCAATGGCGCCTCTAATAATACCACGCACTTACTGAAATTATTCGAACTTAAAATACCATCGCTCGCACCCGGTCCAGGCATCGACCTCTTTATCCTGCAGGCTTTGCTCGTAGAAGATGTCATCTCCGAACAGGAAAAGATCTGGTCTGCCACCGGCTCTGCTGATAACAATATTACCAAACTTCTCGACCGCATCGAAAGCAAGATCGGCTCCGGCAGCATTCAACGCTACCAGCCCGCAGAACACTACTGGCCTGAACTCTCTATTCAGCCATTTACCGCTCCCAATGATCACCAACAGGTAAATGCACCCAGACCAGATAAACTACTTCCCCAACCACTTCCGATAGAAGTCACAGCGCCGATTCCCGATTATCCCCCTATGCTCTTCCGCTTCATGGGCCAGCTCCACGAAATCAAAAAAGCAGATGGTCCTGAACGCATAGAGCGGGAATGGTGGCTGGAGGATGGCGCGCACAGGGACTATTATATTGTAGAAGACGCCGCTGGCCGGCGCTACTGGATCTTCCGCCTGGGACACTATGCTGTCAGCCAGACACAATGGTTTATTCACGGATTTTTTGCTTAATGAAATACATCGAATTACAAATAACCAGCAATTTCAGTTTTCTCCGCGGCGCCTCTCATCCCGAAGAGCTCGTGGAGCAGGCCGCACTATATGGCTATCCCGTTATCGCTATCACAGATCATAATACACTCGCCGGTGTAGTGCGGGCACATGTCGCCGCCAAAGCCAAAGGCATGCGCATTATACCCGGTGCCACACTGGTATTGCAGGATGGCCCCAGCCTGCTCGCCCTGCCAACGGATAAAGCAGCCTATGGCCGCCTCTCCAGGCTCCTGACCACCGGCAATCTCAGAACAGAAAAAGGTAAATGCGAACTCTATAAAAATGATGTCTATACCTACCAGGAAGGTATCCAGTTCATCATCGTTCCACCACACGAATTGAATGATAAATTTGATTTTGACAATAATTTCAAACAAGCCGTCAAAGAATACAAAGCAGCATTCGGAACTTCACTATCCCTCGCCGCCGTACGTACCTACCAGGGCCTGGATCAGAAACGCTTCTTCCGGCTACATGAACTCTCCAGACAATACAACATCCCACTGATCGCTACCAATGACGTACACTATCATGAACAATCCCGTCGTGAGCTACAGGATGTGCTCACCTGCACCCGTGAAAAATGCACCATCACCCAGGCCGGCTTTAAACTGCACGCTAATGCAGAAAGATACATGAAAGCACCGGAAGAAATGATCCGCCTCTTCAGGCAATATCCCGAAGCCATCGACAGAACTATCGAAATTGCCAACGCCTGCCAGTTCTCACTGGATACCCTTGAATACATTTACCCCGAAGAGATCCTGGATAAAAACAAAACACCCCTCCAGCAACTAACAGACCTTGCCTGGCAGGGTGCCACCGAACACTTCGGAAATACCATCCCCGATTCTATCTCGAAAGCTATCAAACATGAACTCACCTTCATCGAAGAGATGAACTATGCGTCTTATTTCCTGACAGTGTACGACATTGTAAAATTCGCCCGCTCACAGGGGATTCTTTGCCAGGGAAGAGGCTCTGCTGCTAACTCTACTATCTGCTACTGCCTCGGCATCACCGCCGTCGATCCTACCAAATTCGATCTCCTGTTCGAACGCTTCATTTCTTCTGCACGCAACGAACCTCCTGATATCGATGTCGATTTTGAACACGAACGCCGCGAAGAAGTGATCCAATACATCTATAATAAATATGGCAGGAACAGGGCCGCAATTGTAGCCACCGTTACTCAACAGCATTTAAAAGGAGCACTCCGCGATGTAGGCAAAGCCATGGGCCTCTCCGTAGATACACTACAACAACTCTCCAAAGCGGTTAACAGGCACACCGATACCTTCGATGAACAACTACTGATAGAACAGGGCCTGAACCCGGACGACCCGAACCTGCGTAAAGTCGTGGCACTCACGAATCAGATGATCGGGTTCCCCCGTCAGTTAGGTCAACATACCGGCGGGTTTATCATCACCCAGGACCAACTTACCGACCTTTGTCCTATTCTCAATGCACGCATGGAAGACCGGACAAATATCGAATGGAATAAAGACGATATCGAAGCGTTAGGTTTTCTAAAGATTGATATTCTCGCACTCGGTATGCTCACCTGTATCCGCAAAGCATTTGTACTTGCCAGGGAGCATTATGGATTACAACTCACCCTCGCGAACATCCCGCAGGATGATCCCCGTGTGTATGAAATGATCAGCAATGCAGATACGATTGGTGTCTTCCAGATCGAAAGCAGGGCACAGCAATCCATGCTGCCACGCTTACGCCCTAAAACTTTTTACGACCTGGTGATCGAAGTCGCCATCGTACGTCCCGGACCTATCCAGGGAGATATGGTACACCCTTATTTAAGAAGACGCAATGGGGAAGAAGCCGTGGAGTACCCATCCAAAGAACTGGAAGAGATACTGGGTAAAACGCTCGGTGTGCCGCTTTTCCAGGAGCAAGCCATGAAGATTGCCATCGTGGCTGCCGAATTCACACCTGCCGAGGCAGATCTGCTTAGGCGTAGCATGGCCACCTTTAAAGCTAAAGGACAAGTCACCCAGTTCGAAAAGAAACTCATAGACGGCATGGTTAAAAATGGCTACAAACCAGCATTTGCACAACGCGTATTCCGCCAGCTGGAAGGCTTTGGGGCATACGGGTTCCCCGAATCACATGCTGCCAGTTTCGCACTGCTGGTGTACGTCTCTTCCTGGTTAAAATGCTTCTACCCGGATGTATTTGCCAGCGCTATCCTGAACAGCATGCCCATGGGATTTTATCAACCCGCACAAATCGTATCAGACGCCCGCAACCATGGCGTAGAAGTAAGACCAGTAGATATCAACCACTCCAGTTGGGATAATACCCTGGAAGAAAAATCCGGCCTATACTGTGCCATGCGATTGGGCTTCCGGCAGGTAAGCGGCTTGCGGGAAAATGACATCAACCTACTCGTTCAACACCGGGCAGCAGGCTATACCTCCATCAATCAACTATACGATGCAGGCCTCCAGCTCTCTACGCTGGAAAAACTCGCCAACGCGGATGCCTTCCGTTCTATCGGTTTAGACAGGAGGAAAGCCCTCTGGGAAGTATCCGCCCTACACGACCATCCCATCGCATTGTTCGCAGGCCAGCCTTCTGAAACCGCCTATGAAGCACAGATAACACTACCGCTGATGAGTATGCCGGAACATGTAGTACAGGATTACGCCACCACCTCCCTATCTCTCAAAGCACACCCGGTTAGCTTTCTCAGGGAACAATTGTCTGCCTTACACATTCTCACCACACAGGAGGTCAATAATGCCGTCAATGGTATACCCGTAAAAGTAGCAGGACTCGTACTCGTAAGACAACGCCCCGGCACGGCCTCCGGCGTATGTTTCATCACGATAGAAGATGAAACCGGGTGTTGTAACCTGGTGGTCTTCCAGCATATTTTCACCCGGTTTAAAAGTGATATCACACAGTCGAAATTATTGATGGTAGAAGGTATGTTACAAAGAGAGGGACAGGTGGTACATGTGATTGTCAGCAAGTGTTATAACTTTTCGAAGTTACTCCGGAATATGACCGTCATTCCCGGCTCCAGGGATTTTAAATAGTTTCCTGCAAATTGATGCCAGCCAGGTCTACCTGCCCGTTCTTCAAAAATTCATACGTCATTCTATCGACCTTACAATCGACAAATCTGATCTTATTTAAGCGCCGGGACTTAAAAAATGTATTCACCAGTGTCACTTGTTGAAAGGTCACCCTGGAGAAATTGCAGTTGTCAAATACACAATCTTCTACCAGGCCTTCAAAAACCATCTCATTCAGGTCCGTTCCTTTAAAAGTAGTACCACTAAACACGGCGCCCGCCAGGGGTATCTTTTGTAAGTAGCACGACGTAAACACGGTACCTGTAAAATCTGCACCGGAAAAATCACAGTCTTTAATATAACAACCCACCAATTCTGTTCCCCGCAGGCCACAATCCTTAAAAACATCATTGATTACATAACACTTCTCCCACACCCCATCATCAAAAGTGGCCCCCCTCAAATCACAGCGGTCAATACTATTTCCTTTCAGATGAACACCCGTTAACGCTGCACAAATGAACTTAGACCTGAGCATATTGGAAGTACTGAACTTTTCATGTATGTTCTTAATCCCTGAAAAATCCGCATCTACCCAATCACCAAGAGACATATCCCAGGTCGGCCTGGCTTTTTCTTTTTCCTTTGGCACAAACACCGGTTCACTTTCTGAAAAATAATTCAGGTCCACATCTAATATCTCTGCCAACCGGTTCATGGTCGAAATATCCGGAATAGATTCATCCCGTTCCCACTTTCCAACCGCCTGTGGAGTAATAAATAACTGTTTTGCCAACTGGGCCTGGGTCATGTTCATTTTCCTGCGGGCCTGCGCAATTTTGTCTCCAATCATAATGTAGTTTTTTTTGATACAGCTAAGGTATGTGGGCGAAAAACAACTGCCGGTAAATTTAGCACAACTCCTGGTTGTTTTCGCACTACTTTCAGTTGTATTCAAGCCTATGGCGGACCAGCCGGCAACATTTCCCCGGAGGGAGCCCCTGGCAATCCCCCAAAGGCATCATATGCACTATACTTTTTTGCATCAAACTTATCTTCACCCTGATATCATGCCTTCTCCCATATCACAACATGATAAAAGTCATCAGGGTACAGAATTATAACTATGTGTAACAAAAGTTACTTTCAGCATCTTCGCCGGATGATAGTTTTGTCGCCAGATGAAAACTATTTTATTAATAACCACCATTTTACATTATGAAGTATCTGATTATTGGCGCAGTGGCAGGAGGCGCATCAACTGCAGCCCGGTTGCGAAGATTAGATGAGCATGCTGAAATTATCATTTTTGAAAAAGGGGCTTATATCTCCTATGCGAACTGCGGTCTGCCCTACTATATCGGCGATGTGATCAGGGACAGGAACAAACTTTTTGTACAAACTGCCGCATCTTTTTCAAAACGCTTTAATATCGATGTAAGGGTCAATTCCAGGGTAACAGATATTGATACCGAGGCACAAACAGTGGAAGTCTTTCACGAGCCATCGGGAGAAACTTACGAAGAATCTTACGACAAACTGGTGATCGCCGTAGGCGCAGAACCCATCCGCCCGCCCCTGCCCGGTATCGATGGCGAAGGTATTTTCACCCTCAGGAATGTCGTAGACACAGATAAGATTAAACACCACATCTCACAGGCAAATATCAAAAAAGCAGTCATCGTAGGTGCCGGCTTTATTGGCCTGGAGATGGCGGAAAATATACACGGCCTGGGCATCGAAGTGGAGATCGTGGAAATGGGAGCGCAGATACTGGCACCTGTAGATTTCCCGATTGCAGCGATCATACAGCAACATATCCGTAAAAAAGGCATTACCCTCCACCTCAATACAGCCGTGACCTCAGTCAGCAAAAATGAAGTCACGCTGAATAACCGCGATGTGATAAACACTGATATAGTGATTCTCAATATCGGAGTAAAACCAGACCTGCAACTCGCTGCCGCAGCAGGTTTGGAAACCGGCAGGGGCATCATAGTCAACGAATACCTGCAAACCTCCGATCCGAATATATACGCCGTGGGCGACGTGATTGAATTTCGGAATCCGGTAACAGGAATCCCCACCATAACAACACTCGCCGGTCCTGCAAATAAACAGGGACGTATACTGGCCAATAACCTGGTATATGGAAATACACAAAAGTATAACGGATCTATCAATACAGCCATCCTGAAGGTATTTGATATGACGGTGGGTACCACCGGCATTGCGTCCAAACACCTGAAGACCGCAGAAATCGAGCATTTTGTCAGCACGACACACGGCATGTCACATGCAGGGTATTATCCCGGCTCCAGACAAATGACGATTCAGATCGCTTTCAAACCAGCAAACGGACAGTTAATCGGCGCCCAGATCGCGGGCTATGACGGCGTTGATAAACGACTGGATGTCTTTTCCTCGCTCATTCAACAAGGTAAAACTATTTACGACCTCATTGAATTTGAACAGGCCTATGCGCCACCTTATTCTTCTGCAAAAGATCCGATCAATATAGCTGGGATGGTGGCAGAAAATATCCTGCTGAAACGCCTGCAGGTGGTCTATTGGGACGACCTGGAAAACCTGGATTTCTATGAAGATGCGCTGATTGATGTACGTACACCGGATGAATTTGAAATGGAACATGTAAAAGGGGCGGTAAATATTCCACTGGATGACCTACGGGGCAAACTATCCACCATTCCGCGGGACAAAGACCTCTACATTTACTGCGAAGCAGGACTAAGAGGGTATTTAGCACAACGGATCCTGTTACAAAATGGGTTCAGCAGGGTATGGAACATGTCTGGCGGATTCAGAACCTGGAAGATCTGCTCGAAAGAAAGTGAATAAAGCAATGCCCTTTCTATACATCCATCAGCACATTAAAACTGCATCATAAGTGCACCATAAGTGCACCTCAATATCGAATTGATATTGAAGTGCACTTATGGTGACGTATTAGTACTCATTTAATGTACTATTGGTTCTAACGCTATGGTATAATCAGGAGCACCTCATTATACGATAATTACCCTGGCAACACGACCTTCAGCCAGGTTTCCACTTCCTGTACCAATCTCAAAACGTTATTGCCCTGGCAATGTGCATCGGCACCTGTTTCGGCACCAAGCGTAATGAGCTTTTTCTGATCATTTCCTATCGCATCGTGCCATTCTTTAGTTTGTTTCTTCCATACAGCACCTTCCTGCATTCCCAGTACAGACATAAATGGTATTTTCACCAGCTTTGGATCTACCGCATTATTATCCCATTTTTCTACCAGTTCCGTTACGTCTTTAACACCCGCTTTCCATAGAAGTACCCGGAAGTTATTAGCAGCGGCAGCAGACTCCGGTACTCCCGAAGCCAATTGTCTACGTACACCTGCAAACAATTCCCCGGGATTATAAAGAGCCGGTGTCGCAATCACAGCGGCCAGTCTGGGTTCATAAGCTGCAGCGCGACAAGCGAAATAGCCGCCCAAACTCATCCCCAAAGCACCAGCTTTTTTGTGTCTACATTAAATTTTTCAATGAGGGTATCCACTACCGCACGTATTGAATTTTCGGTGTGTTGCTCCCAATAAAGTCCCTGACCAGGCACCAGCCCCTGTCCGGGCAAATCTGCCAGCGCTAAAGAGTAGCCTCTATCCAGATAATAACGACCTTGAGATAAAAAACGGTCTTCATGACAGGTATCCGCCCCGCCAATGATTAAAATTGTAGGGGCATTGCTATCTGCTGATTGATAAAAGTGTCCGGGCAATTCTCCACCTCCATAAGAAACAGAAAATTTGGTAGCTGGCAGCTGAAGCTCTCTCATTGCTAAATCAAAATATTTCTGGCTGCTTCGAAATAGATGATCAAATCGTTTACCAGGAACTACAAACTGCCATGCAGAGCGATAGGCAGCAAAAGCCCTTAAATGAATTTCACCGGCAGCTCTGACATTTTTCTTTTGTAACCAGATCTCACTTTGCGCTATCAATACTTCGGCTTGTCTTTCAAAAGCAGCCGCCCAGGAATCAGGATTGCCATCTTCGATCTGTGATGCCACGTAGAAAGCTTCACCTACCGACAAACCACCTGCCGCACCCCAGCTGAGCGCTCCCAGAAAAAAAAGGTCCATATTCGGATCATCAAAACGGTACCGTTGGGTCAATCTCTGAGTTGAATAATCCACACGGCCGTCAGGTTGATTGGTAGAACTTTCATTTTGCGATTTCATAATAATCCTGCTTTTAATTGTAAATGATATAACAAAATTGATAGTATCTTTACTATTAAAATAGCCCTGGAACAACTAAAAATAGTCGTAAAAATTAAGCAGGAAAGTAAACGCAGCCTTCTTGTTTTTCAAACCTATTCCAAAGCCTTAGCAAACGTGACCAGATTAAATTTCAAAAGTTGCTATTTATAAGGTCAAAGAAACATTGATCTCATCGGGGGAACTGGTCGAAATCGCAGGAATGAGCATTAACAAAATGCGAAACCAAATAAATATGATACCTTTATTTACATAAATGCCTGATCGTAAACAATGAAACTTAGAATCGCCACGCTTACGGACCTTGACGCTATTACTGCCCTTGAGAAAACCTGTTTCCCGCCAAATGAAGCCGCTACCCGCGAATCCTTCATCCAACGTCTTCAATCTTTCCCTGATCATTTCTGGATCCTGGAAAAAGAAGGACAGCTGATCGGCTTCATCAATGGTATGGTGACAAACTATGAAACCATCCGGGATGAGATGTTCGCTCATGCGAACCTGCATAATGATGATGGGAAATGGCAAAGCATATTCGGCCTGGCTGTCGCGCCCGCATTCAGAAAACAGGGCTATGCAGGAAGGTTAATAGATCACTTCGTAGAAAAAGCGAGAACAGATAAAAGAACAGGTCTCACGCTGACATGCAAGGAGCACCTCGTACCTTATTATGCAAAATTCGGTTTCACGGACCGGGGAATATCCGCTTCTGTACATGGTGGAGAAACCTGGCATGATATGACACTTACATTATAATCGTCCTCCCGTTCCTGTCAGCAACTGCCGGATGGTAAATGTAAAAATGATAAAATATATCTTTGCACCCGCTAAAATGGGCAGACGATATCATGATGAAAATATGAAATAGTATAATGGAGAAAAAAAGTCTGTTCCTTATCTTATTAATTTTAGGCTGTTCCTTCTGGGGTATCTCCTACCCTGTCACGAAGCTCGCCGTGGGCAATCTTTCCCCTAACACCTTTTTATTTTACAGGTTCCTGCTGGCAACGGTGGTACTTTGCTTTGTCTTCCAAAAAAGTATGAAGGAGTCAGACAAAGTCACCATCTTCATGGGTATAAAACTGGCCATTCCCTTGCTGGTTGGTATTCACCTGCAAACACTGGGTTTGAAGTATTCTTCTGCCTCACAATGCTCACTGATAGCCAGTACCTGTGTAGTAATTGTACCTGTTATGAAAGTGGCCTTCTTTAGAAAAAAGGTCGCTTTGAAGATCTGGATAGCCGCATTGATGGCATTGGCAGGGACAGCTGTGATTTCCCTGAAAGGAGATTTTAAAGTAAGTATAGGCGACCTGTACACGACAGCAGGATCCTTTGGGTTTGCCGTATATCTGATCAATGTAGAGCGATATACCGCGCGAAGGAATATTGTGCCGACAATCGTACCAATGTTTGCAACCTGTACGGTTATTACATTCATCATTTCATTATTGGATACTTCGGCTAACTGGCAACCTGAAAGCAATGTATTCTGGCTGGGAATTATTTATTGTGCTTTCTTCTCCACCGCATTTATGTATTCCGTATCTAATATGGCCCAGCGATATATCAGTGCAGAAAAGGTAGCTATTATCTACCTGTTTGAACCGGTGTTTGCGGCCTTCTTTGCTTACCTCATTCTGGATGAAAGCTTATCCATGCGGTTGCTGATTGGTGGATTATTGATTTTTGGCGCTACGATTATTTCAGAAATAAAATTTAAAAAGAGGTCGTCTGAATAGTAAATGGCAGCCGGGTGCCGGAAGGAACGAAAATTTAAATAAATAATTATTCCAACATCCGGATTACTTTCCTGACAACCTCTTTTGTACTTTGAAATTACAAGTGTGGCTGTGCACCCATCTTCAGATGAAGTGTGCCACCATTTACCACATCCTGATAAGGGATGCTATCCGCTGGTTTACTGTTTAAGCTGGATTCCTGTATGTAGATATTGTCCTTACTGTTATTTTCTACAGTAATTACAAAAGGCTTTTTTTCACCATTGATCGTGATCTTGTCAAACAAAGGACTTGCCAGCTGAAATGACGCACCTGGTGCTGTCAATCCCTTTACATCGAACAGGCCAATGCCTGCCAGTACATACCAGGCACCCATTTGTCCCTGATCTTCGTCCTGACCATAACCATAGCCATGAATACCATCTGTACCGTAAAACTCATTGCAGATAGCGCGTACCCATTTCTGTGTCAGGTCTGGTCTGCCGGAAAAATTGAACAACCAGGAGATGTGCAGGTTAGGTTGGTTTCCCTGGTTATATAATCCTTTCAGCCCCGCAAATGCATCGATCTCCTTACCACCGCCAAAAATATTCTCCTGGGAAATAGTGAAGATGCTGTCAAGACGACGGTTAAAAACGTCTTTCCCGATCAGGCTTACCAATTGCTCAGGTGCATGTGGTACAAAGAAAGTATACTGCCATGCATTCCCTTCCTGAAAACCGACCCATGGCGCAGCAGGATCAAAGTTCTTGATAAACTCACCGTTGATATCCCGGGGATGGATAAACCTGGTAGCAGAATCGTACAGGAGCTTCCAGCCTTCAGAAAGTTTAATCAGTTGTTCGTAGTCCTGTGTTTTGCCCAGGGCTTTTGCAAACTGTGCAACTGCATAACTGCTGAAGCTATATTCCAGTGTATGGGAGGTACCGAACATAGAACCTTCAGTGGTCAGTTCCCGGGTAGTCTGATCATCGCTGTTGATATAAGGGCAGAAGCCTCTTTTCACAAAAGCACCTACATCCATTTTACCCGCGCCGGGCACCCTGTTCATATATCCGATCTCGTTTTTCAGCGCAGCTTCATACGCAAGGTTGATATCAAAGTCGCGGATACCAATATTGTAAGCAGCAGCGATTACCAGGCCTGTAAAGTTGGTACCCACACCAGATACATATTTACCGGCAGCCAGTCCATCCGCCAGCCAACCGGTTTCTTTGTAGATAAGTAACTGACCTTTGATGAAGTCTGCATAATATTCCGGGTAAGCAATAGCCCATACTGGTGTCAGGTTCCAGTAACCGCCCCAGATGGCATCTGTATTATAAAAAGCATGATCTGCCCTGCCGATCGAACCGTCGTTTTTGGGATAGGCGCCATTGACATCACTGGCCAACCCCCTGCCTGATAACGCGTGGAAGAGCCCCGTATAGAATTTCACCTTGTCGGTTTCCTGCCCGCCTTCTACTGCGATGCGACCCAGTTTTTCATTCCATTGGTTGAGAGCTTTGGCTTTTGCCTGGTCGAAGGTGAGGTCGTTTGCTTCCGCCTGAAGGTTCAACCTCGCATTCTCAACAGAGGTATAAGATAACCCGACTTTTATATTTACCTGTTCATTGGCAGTCGTTTTAAAAGTAAGGTACATGCCCGCACCTTTACCTTTCACTTCTTTGTTATCCGGGGTAACCATGCTGTCGATAAAGGTGCCATATGCAACAGGCTCCTTATCCAGTACAGCAGAAAAATACATGGGTACGGTGGCGGATGCCTGGTATTTCTTTACATATTCCGGTTTGGTGATCACGTACCCTTCAATGCGGTTACCCGTTACGAGTTTTACCTGAGCATCCACTACAGGACCACTTTCCCCCATGCGGTGCCCGATATCAAAAATGATGTGAGCGGAGTCTGATGCCGGGAAAGTGTACCTGTGAAAACCAACCCTGGCAGTAGCCGTGAGCTCAGCCCTGATGTGATAGTCTTTTAGCAGCACGCTGTAATAACCGGCAGTAGCAGTTTCGTCCTTGTGATCAAAGCGGGAACGGTAGCCGCTTTCCGGATCTTCCATTTTGCCCGGCGTCGTTTGCAGCTGACCGACGGTGGGTGCAAATACAACACCACCTACCTGAAACTCATGGAAGTTAGGAAAGCCTTCTATGGAGGTATGACGTTCATCATATCCAACCGCTTCCCACCCATCTTTGTTTCCGTAACTACCATTCGTGGAAGGCGCCAGTTTAGCCATACCAAAAGGAACTGCGGCTGGCGTGTAGAAAAAATAACGGCTATGAGCAGTGCCGATGTTTGGATGTACGAATTTTGTATAGTCTTCTCTAAGTGGCTCTGTTCCTTTACATGCAGCAAATAAGCATAGGGACAGGTAAAAAAATCTTTTCATTTTCTAATGTAATTTGTGCATCGTCGTACCATACGCGATGGAAATAAATAAAAACAGCAATGCGCAACAGCCAAAGGCTGCTGACAGTGATACGTGGTGTGCTATGAACCCTAAGATGGCGGGACCGGCCAGTTGACCGGCATACCCTATTGTACTGATGGCCGGAATCGCCACGGTTGCCGGTACCTCCCGCAGGTGACCACCATCAGTAAAGAAAACAGGTACGATATTGGCCGCGCCAATACCCAATAATATGAAGCCCGGCAATACAAGATAAAGTGTAGAACTTAGTATGGCTAATAATAAGCCGGCAGCTGCGACTACGCTCCCTCCCACCACAATGATCCGGCTGCTGAATTTCTCCACGAGCCCGTCTCCCAAAAGCCGCATTACCGCCATGGCAACAGAAAAGGCAGCATAACCGGCACCGCTGAATGCGGCAGGCATTCCCTTATGATCACGGAGGTACACAGCACTCCAGTCGAGCATCGCACCCTCAGAGAGAAATGCTGAAAAACACATGATGCCCAGGAAGATGATACTGCCACGCAACCAGGCGTATCTGTCTGCCTGAACTACCTTTCCCGTTGAAACAGGTGTTTCTTTTTCTAAAAGATATTGATGTTGAAAAAGTGAAATAAGGATTAATAAGATCGAAATACAGATGGCAGCATGTAGCGGCTCAAGTCCGCCTTTTACGAGGAAGCCCAGCCCCAGTGAACCGGCAAGCCCTCCAACGCTGAATAAGCCGTGGAGAGACGACATGATCTTTCTGCCATAAAGTTGCTGGACCTGTACCCCCTGCGCATTCATGGCAACGTCGACAGAGCCTGCTGCAGCCCCGAATAAAAAGAGTAATACAGCCATCAGGTATACATCGTGTACAACAAGGAGAAGTGGGAGAAAAAGCGCCATGAAAAGCGAGGAAATGGTAATGACAATCCGGCTGCCAAACTTATTGATAAGGATACCGGTAACCGGCATGATAAGCAGCCCCCCGAAACCAAGAAATAACAGCAAAAGTCCTAAGTGCCCTTCATGGAATCCAAGACGGTCTTTGGCATAAGGAACCATGGGCGCCCAGCTGGCAATACCTAATCCACAGACAAGAAATATTAATTGCGTGGCACGGCGTGCCCGGCTTAATTGCATATTAAGAAAGTTGAGACCCGAATAAAAGGCAATAATATGCAATTATGCACACAGTCGCAAGGCGATGCTTTCAATTACCCCTTCCTGTTACATCCGATCGGGCACAATACCATCTTCGACCCATTGCACAATCCGCTCCACTTCTATACCTGACGAGCAATGACACATACCGGGGATCAGGAAATATTTAAAAAATTCTTCTCTTCCCTTTACCTGTTCATAATATTTCATGGCATCACATGCAGGCACTAAACTGTCATCTTTTCCTGTATACATGATCAGTTTGCCGCCTGCGTTTTTAAACCGGGTTAGATCCGGGGTAGTGGCATTCAGCACCGGGGCCAGCAGCGAATCTACTACAGCTGCATCCTTATCGAAATCAAAACGGCTGTAGTCGTAGTCCGCACCAAATACCCAGCGGAAAGGATACAGGAATACCTCGCTACTCAATACGCCGATGCCACCATCCGACTTTTCTGTTCCTGCTGGTACACCGCAATAGATCTGTTCTCCTGTACGGGGATTCACAGGACCTTTGTGAACCTTTTGTAAGGCGGCCTCCTGTAAGGTGTTTAAATGCGTGAAATCGGCAGCAGGAAATAAACCTTTTGTGACCAGGTAATTGTACAGCAACTGCATGTGTAAATGCGTTCTGTTATTTGCCGGTGCACCTGCTATAATGCCGTTGTAATCTAACGGGTAGCGCTGGGCTTCCATCAGGGCCTGTTGCCCACCGGTACTACAACCCCAGAAATAGGCATGGTGGGGTGGTCTTCTGTAATAGGCCGTTACAATCTGTTTACCAATTTCCGTCATCAGGTGCGTGGCGCGATAGCCAAAATCGGCCCAGCGCGCCGGCTGGTGAATAGCCTCATCTACGCCATTCGAGGTACCCAGGTCTGTATTGGCCGTAGCAAAACCCCGCTGTACACCATACGCTAACTTATCTGTAATGATCCTGCCCCCGCTCCCCCCGTTACCAGTTCCCAGAAAACGTCCATTCCAGCCCTTTTTAGGCATCCAGACCTGCACTTTGATGTTAGGCTTCAACGTGACCGCAACCAGGCAATAATCGTCTCCTACATCATGAATATTATCAATTGTCAACTCCTGTATATGAAGGGCCAGTATCTGCTGTCGCAGTTCAAGACTATCGGGCTGCTGCATGATGCCCATTAGAAACGCTAATACATAATGCATGATCTACTTTTTTGATGATTCCCGCACGATCAGTGTCGTTTTTAAACTTTTCTTTTCCGGCACGTATGCATCTCCTTTCTTTATCGCTTCCAGCAGGATACCTGCGGCCGACCGGCCAATATCTGCTACCGGCTGCTGCACGGTGGTCAATGCCGGCTCTATCACTTCCCCGCTTGGTTCATTGCTAAAACCAACAATACCCAGTTCTGAGGGGATCTTTATTTTCCGCTTCTTGGCTAGTAACATTAACTGGATCGCCACCGGATCATTTACGCAAAACACAGCATCCGGCGGATGCTTCAGATCCAGCAATTGTTCTGCACAGGTGATCGCGTCTTTTTTCGACAAATTACAATGCACGACCAGTTCTTTCTTAAAAGGCAACTTGTATTTTGCCAGGGCATCTTTATATCCTCTCAATCGATTATGTGTGATCAGTAATGCCGGCGGCCCGCCAATGTGCGCAATATTTTTATACCCGTTTTTAATGAGATGTTCTACGGCCTTCAATGCACCTTCATAATCATTCACCAATACCTTCGAGGTATCCATCTCATCACATACCCTGTTGAAAAATACCACGGGAATTCCATGCTTCTCAAAAGCCTTGAAATGATCAAACTTCTTCGTCTCTCTCGTCATTGAAATCAGCACACCATCTACCCGGTTTGCCAGCAACACATGTGCATTGGCGACTTCGGTTTTGTACGATTCCTGTGATTGACAGATAATCACATTATACCCCGCCTCCGCTGCCACCTGCTGGGCGCCCATAATAATAGTCGGAAAGAAATAAGTGAGGAACTCCGGTACGATAATGCCAATCGTATTACTCTTGCTTTTTACAAGGCTCTTTGCTAACAGGTTGGGCTGGTAGTCCAGTTGCCGCGCCATTTCCAGCACGGCCGCTTTTGTACCGGGATTGATATCACCATGTTCATGCAATGCCCTGGACACTGTCGACTTGGAAATGTTCAGCGCCCTTGCAATGTCAACGATGGTCGTCATGTGCTTCTTATGCTGTTTCAGGTCGGCCATCGTTTCATCCGGCAATGTAAAATAGATATTACAATCCTTACAATAATACCGTTGTTTGCCCCTTACTATACCTGACTTTGTGATCGCGTGCACGTGGTTGCACCGGATACATTTTATCATTCAGAATATTTAAAATTGATACATGCCTACCGGAATCGTTTGCGGTAGATTCCATTGTCCCAACTCTTCCATTGTTTAAGATTCTTCTATAACATTGCATTACCACTTATGAATCACGTAAAGATGTTCTCGTTATGAAAAAAACAAGCTGCTTGTTTTCACTCCTGTTATTTATACTCGTCCCACTATATATCCATGCGCAATCGCTGGTGCCGGTCATTTCCGGGAAAGTGGTGGATGAAAAAGGACAGGCATTACCCGGCGCCACGGTTGCTGTAAAAGGTACTTCCAGGGGAACTGTCACCAACAATGCCGGCATGTTCACGCTGAAAGATGTACCTGCCAATGCCCCCCTTCTTGTAACATTCCAGGGATATGAAAATACAACTTTTGACATCCTTGGGCGGTCTCAATTTACGATCACGCTGAAGGCCGATATCAGCAAACTGGGAGATGTGGTTGTAGTCGGCTATGGTACGCAGAAAAAGATCGCGTCCACCGGATCTATTGCCTCCATAAAAGGTGCAGACATTACCCAGACTCCGGTTACTAACGTAGCGCAGGGCCTTGCGGCGCGTATCCCCGGCGTACAGATCACGCAGAACAGCGCGGCCCCCGGTGGTAATATCAGCGTACGTATACGTGGTACCAATTCTATCAACGGTACTTCCGAACCGCTCTACATTATCGATGGTATCCAGATTTCCAATAGCGGGGGAGTAAGTGATGTCAGCCCCTTGTCTACCATCAATCCCAATGATATCGAATCTGTCGAGATCCTGAAAGATGCCTCGAGTACTGCCATCTATGGTGCCAGAGGTGCAAACGGCGTGGTACTCATCACCACCAAACGTGGAAAAAGCGGCGCCACCCGCGTGCAACTGGACATGTACAGGGGAATACAGAACATTACCAAAAAACTGCACATGCTCGATGCCTCGGAATTTGCAAAACTGGAAAACGATATCTATAACTCACCGATCTATACTGATCCTGCCGCTCTGGGTAAAGGAACTGACTGGCAGGATGTGATCTACAGGCAGGCCAGCATTCAGAATTACCAGGCGTCCGTGAGTGGTGGGTCAGACAAAACCCAGTTCTCTCTCTCAGGGAATTACTTCGGTCAGGAAGGTATCATTATTTCCTCGGATTTCAAACGGTATTCGCTACGGACCACGCTCGATCATACGATCAGCCAGCATTTTAAAGTGGGGACGAGTTTGCTGACCAGTTACACCATCAATAATAATATTCCTACCGGTATCAATTCCATCGACGGGCCGTTAGTCACCCAAAGCATAGTAGGGGCTACGTTAGGTGCACCTCCTACCCTCGTGCCTTATAAACCGGATGGTTCCGTCTATCCGTTTGCCGACCAGTTCAATGGAAGATACCGGGAGGTCTCCAACCCCGCAGGCCTTGCGCAGATCACGTCTCGCAATACCATCCGGCGTACGCTGGCAAATGTATACGGGGAAGCGAAGATTGTGAGCGGACTCACCTATCGGGCTTCTTTTAATGCAGACATGGGAAATACCCTGAATGATTATTATGCGCCGATTTATATACTGGGTAAAGCGGAGGTCAATGCCAATTCAGGTACAGCTGCCAAAGGGAATGTAAATACGACCAACTGGCTGCATGAAAGCGTGCTTACCTACAACCATGATTTTGGCGCACACAATGTGAAGTTCACCGGTGTATATGCCATCCAGGGTAACCTGTACAATGATAATTCCATTAATGCCAATGGATTTCCTAACGATGCTACTGCTAATGAAGCTGTTCAGCTGGCTGTAAACAGAACTGTGAGCAGCTACCGGTCCAGGGAAGCTCTCAACTCTTACATGGGGCGCGTGAACTACGGCTATAGCAACAAATATTTCCTGGATATCACAGCACGTTATGATGGCGCTTCAAAGTTTGGCGAAAACCACAAATGGGGATTCTTCCCCGCTATTGCCGGCGCATGGCGGATAATAGAGGAACCCTGGCTAAAAGACAGCCGCGTGGTGAGCGATCTGAAATTAAGGGGGAGCTACGGACGAACAGGGAATGCAGGGGCCATCTCTCCTTATCAGTCACTCGCGCTGGAAGGATCGGGCAGTAATTATCAGTTCAATCATATCTATACCGTGGGTATCAGTCCATCAGGAATTCCCAATGTGGACCTGCGCTGGGAAAAATCGACACAAGCCAATATCGGCCTGGATGTGAGTTTCTTCGAAGACAGGTTAGGTATTACAGCAGACATTTATAATAAGAAGACGAAAGACCTCCTGTTTGTAAAGAACCTGCCGCTATCATCCGGGTATACTTCAATTACGGGCAACTTCGCCAGTATTCGTAACAAGGGGATTGAACTGGCAGTGAATGGCCGCATCCTGACCGGAAAGCTGAAATGGAATATGAACGCGAATGTGTCTGTGAACCGCAATGAATTGTTAAGCCTGGAAGGTGGTGTGAATGAATATGTGTTAAGTCCATATAGCGTACTCCGTGTGGGACAACCCCTGGGTATTTTCAAAACCTATGTATTCAATGGTATCTATCAGACCGGGGAAACGGTATTGCCCGGCAGTGGTAGCAGAACCGGTGGTGTAAAGGTAGCAGACCTGAACAAGGACGGACAGATCACCGGGGATGATCAGAAAATTACCGGGGATGCAAACCCGAAGTTCATCTTTGGACTGTCTTCTAATTTCAATTACCGCAATTTCGATCTGTCGTTCTTTATTGCAGGTGTACAGGGAAACAAAGTATTTAACCTGAGCAGGTACACCTTTGAGAACGGACTTGGTGGCCGGAACGTATTGGAAGGATTGGTAAACAGGTGGTCGCCTGCCAACCCCAATAATGAATACGCCAGTGGGTTCCAGGGCGGCCGATTGCCAATATCGGACCGCTTTATCGAAGATGGTTCCTATATCAGAATGAAGAATATCACCCTTGGGTACCGGTTGCCCAATATCAAATACGTCACAAGTGCAAGGGTCTATATCAGCAGTAATAATCTCTTTACCATCACCAAATATACAGGCTACGATCCGGAGGTCAACTCCTTTGGTGGCTCCAATACCCTGATAGGCGTGGACAACCTCGTTTATCCAATGGCAAGATCATTCCTCGTTGGTTTACAGGTAGGACTTTAAAAAACTACGATTATGAAAAACATCCAATATTTTATATTTATTCTGCTTGTTTGTGCTTCGTGCAATAAACTGGAAGAGAACCCATATTCTTCCATCTTTACCGACAATTTCTACAAGACCGCTTCCGATGCAGAAGCAGCGCTGACAGCAGTATATGGGCCAATGGTCAATCTGTATAATACCGCCGGCACATGCGCATCAGATTTCAGTGCAGATCAGATCTATCCACGCCCGGTAGTAGGCAGGGATACCTACACTTTATTTAGCTACGATCCTAATTATACCACGCAAAAGAGCTTTAGCAGGCAGGCGGAATCTCCTATGCAGATCTGGCAGTCCTGTTATTCAGGGATTGAAAAAGCAAACTGGGTATTGCTGAAAGTACCGGCTACGAATATGGATACCGCACGCCGAAGTGTGATCCTGGGCGAAGCGTATTATATGCGGGCTTTTTACCTGTGGACATTGGCAAAGAACTTTGGGGATATTGTTGTGAAGACAACGCCCAGCTATAATATTGATACCGCTATCGTAGGCAAATCTACACAGGCAGAGGCGTACAAACAGGTATACAGGGATCTTGAACAGGCTATCAGCAGGCTCCCGTCTTACACTGCAGATATTCAGAAAGGCAGACCTTCTAAAGAAGTTGCGATGGCACTGTATGCCAAAACAGCCTTGTACGCGCAGGACTGGACCACGGCTTTGAATGAAGCAAAGCTGGTACTGGCCGCCGGGAAGTACAGCCTGATGGCAAACGTACTGGATGTATACAATGTAGCGAAAGAAGATGCCGCGCGACAGGAAAACATGTGGGCATTTGAGTGTGAGAGTACCTCTCCTGGATTTTCTACACAGATCATCAGTTTATATGGACCCAGGAATAGCGACGGACCAGCATATGCAGCCACTTCCTATGGTTCTGCGTTCGTATACCAGGCATTCTTTGACTCATTCAACCCAACAGATAAAAGACGGTTGCTACTTGACACGAATTACGTAAACAAACTTGGACAGGTAGTCGCTCAGAAAGACATTACACCTATTACTAAAAAGGGGGTACTACTGAAAAAATACATGGACCCGAATTCGGTAGGTGGCAGCGGCGCAACGAACATCCCTATTCTTCGGTTGGCCGATGTGTACCTCATAGCAGCAGAAGCAGCTGCACAGTTAAGTGGCCCTACCGCGGAGGCGTATGGTTATATCAATACTGTCAGGGCCAGGGCCGGACTACCAGATCTGACAGCAGGTTTGGACAAGGCGGGGTTTGTAAACGCCGTATTGCAGGAGCGCAGCTGGGAACTGTTCGGAGAGGGTGACCGCTGGTACGACCTAACGAGAACGAATACTTATTTGCAGGTCATACCAGCTGCTGTTAATGATGTATATCCCACCCGGGCACCCCAGAAAAAACACCGTTACTTCCCGATACCATTGGACGAGATCAATGCAAATCCTAAATTGGAGCAAAATTCTGATTGGAAATGAAATGGATCTTTTTCTTAATGCTCTTCTCCGGAAATGTAATGGGGCAAACGATTTTTTTAGCCGCCGGACAAAGTAATGCGGTAGGGATGGCAGATAGTGCCGCATCTGTACAATGTGCACCAGGTACCGCCTTTGAATACAGGTATCACGCGAATACGCTGGTGCAGCTGAAAGATCCCGTAGGCAACGCTGACCTTAAATTTGAAAGTGCGATGACAGGGAGTGCATGGCCGGCTTTCGCGAAAGCATACCATGACCTGACAGGTAAAAAAGTAGTGATCATCCCAGCCGCAAGAGGTGGTAGCTCTTGCACGACTAAAGCGGAGCTGGAAGAAAATGGTACCTGGGCAGAAGAGGGCCGCTTGTTATTGTTCGACAGCACGATGGTAAAAGCAAAAGCGGCGATGAAACTTTGCAGGCAACCGATATCCGGTATTATATGGAGCCAGGGAGAAAGAGATGCGAATGCGGTAAATGCGAAGCAGCTTACTCCTGAGGAATATGAAGCTGGTCTGATCAGGCTGATTGCACGCTTCAGGAAGGAGCTCGGGGCAAAGTTACCCTTTTACATCATACAGACAGGGCATTTTACAGGCCATCCGGATGCCGGGTTTGATGCGATCCGAAAGGCGCAGGAAAACGTAGCAGGTCATTTGAAGAATGTATTTATTGTGTATTCCCGGACTATAGACTTTCCTGCTAAGGGAATGATGCAGGATGAGATTCACTATAACCAGGCTGCGTTAAATGAGATAGGCGCAACCGCAGCCAAACAGGTTGTACTAAAAGAAAAAAAGAAAACATGACAGGAAGAATTATTTGTATTCTGGTATGGTTGCCGATGTTGCTCTTTGGGCAACGGCAGCAGGATAATAGCCTGAACAACGAATGGCGCTTTGCTGCAGATCCTGTGAAGGTAGGCGAGCAGGAACACTGGCAGGACACAGCTTTTGCTTCAGCAAGTTTTGATAAGGTCAATGTACCACATTGCTTTTCTACTGATCCCAGGTACTTTTTTTATACAGGTACCGCGTGGTATTTTAAGCATTTCGACGCGAAGCCAGCTGGACAAGACCATGTGTTTTTACGTTTTGAGGCAGTATTCTATAAATCCAAGATCTGGCTAAATGGGGTTTTGTTAGGCACACATGAAGGTGGTTATACACCATTTGAATTTGATGTTACTTCACTGTTGACGTCCCGCAATACCCTGGCCGTACAGGTTGATAATTCATGGGATACCACTACTATTCCCGGCGCCAAGACATATGCCCCCTACTCTACCGCAGCACAACGGCAGGTATTTCCCTGGATCAATTATGGCGGTATTACAAGACCGGTACATCTTGAAACCAGGCCTGCCACCTATATCAGCAATACAAAAATTCTTGCCACGCCAGACCTGGCGAAAGGAACTGCCACTATCCGTATAAAAGCATTTATACGAAATAGTGGTACAGCACCCGTAACGGCAACAGTGAATGCGGGTGTGTTGAAAACTAAAATCTCCTCCCAACAGGTGAAAGTGGAAGCAGGCGCAGAAGCTACCGTTGTTTTATCGGGTACCCTGCCCGCTGCGGACGTGGCATTATGGTCGCCGGATGCCCCCAACCTGTATACAGCTACTGTGAGCTGTGGAAGGGATACCGTTGCACAGAGATTTGGTATAAGGCAGGTAACATTAAGTGGTACAAAGTTACTCCTGAATGGAGAACCTGTTAAAATGGGTGGGTGTAACAGGCCGCTCGACTATCCAGGCTATGGCTCTATGGATCCGCAGCAGGTGCTGGAGAAGGACCTTACCATGATCAAAAGTGGTGGAATGGAATTGTCCCGTATCAGTCATTATCCTGTGTCAGAAGCTTTGCTGGACTGGGCAGACGAACATGGGTTAATGATCATTGAGGAGGCTGGCAACTGGCAGATGACAGGCCGCCAGATGAACGATTCCAGCATGCGCCGTAAGTATCAATCACAATTAAGAGAGATGATGGAGCGCGACTGGAATCATCCCTGTGTGATTGCTTACAGTGTAGGAAACGAGTTTCAGTCGCATACAGAAGAAGGTAAATCCTGGGTGCGCGATATGAGGCACTATGTGAGAACGCTGGATGATACAAGGCTGATCACCTTTGCCAGCATGATGCTGGGCAATGATTTCCTGAAGAAAGGAGAAGATGAAGCATCGCAGTATGTGGACTTTGTGAGTGCAAATATCTATGGTAATCATCTGAAGGTACTACAGCATATTCATACACTCTACCCAGATAAACCGGTGTATGTAAGTGAATTCGGTATTCGCACAGACGGTGTAAAATCGGAAGATGAGCGCGTAGCACATCTTAAAAAAGCCATGCAGGACTTCAGGCAATGTGATTACCTGATCGGCGCATCTGTATGGACATTCAATGACTATTTCAGCCGTTTTCCCGGTACTAACCCTAACGGTTACCGTCCATGGGGGCTGGTGGAACCAGACAGGTCTCCACGTGGCATGTACATTGCCTGGCAGGAGGAATTTGCCCCTGCTACTATAGAACTGATCAATCATCAGGAAGGCCATGCCAGTATTCGTGTCACCGCAAGAACAGACTTTCCTGCCTACACAATGAAAGGTTACAGGTTAACATGTAATGGCATGGCATATACCCTCAATACGCTGCATCCCGGAGAGAGCATGCTGATTGACATCCCGCTGGCGGGAGCAACGGCAGATGTAACCCTGATCAAACCGGGCGGCTATACCATCATGCAAAAAACACTTAAATAAAATGATCAGATTAGAAAGCACAGAAAAACGCTCCTGTCCTTTAGTGACACTGGAGGCGGGGCTGATTGTCACGGGCGGAGGTTTATCAGGCATCTGCTGTGCAGTGACCGCTGCCAGGGAGGGATTGAAAGTAGTACTTGTACAGGATAGAAGTGTACTGGGTGGAAATGCAAGCAGCGAGATCCGGTTGTGGATACTGGGTGCAACCTCACACATGGGAAATAACAACCGTTGGGCCAGAGAAGGAGGTGTAGTAGATGAAATTCTCGTGGAGAACATGTACAGGAACCCTGAAGGCAACCCGGTCATCCTGGATTCGATCCTGCTGGATAAAGTGATAGCAGAGCCTAATATTACATTGCTGTTGAATACGGTCGTGTACCATGTGGAAAAGCGCGACAGTGAAACGATATCTTCCCTGCGGGCTTTTTGTAGCCAGAACCAGCTGGAGTATGAATTGAAAGCACCCTTGTTCTGTGACGCTTCCGGTGACGGCGTGGTGGGCTTCCTGGCAGGTGCTGCATTCAGGATGGGAGCAGAACCGATGGAGGAATTCGATGAATTGTTTGCACCATCCAAAAGCTATGGTGAGCTGTTAGGACATTCGCTGTATTTCTATTCAAAAGATACGGGTAAGCCTGTGCGATTTGTACCGCCTTCATTTGCCCTGATGGATATTACGCAGATCCCGAAGTTCAGGAGTTTTAATGCGCAGGAATTTGGATGTAAGCTTTGGTGGATAGAATTTGGCGGCCGGATGGATACCGTGCATGATACGGAGAAAATAAAATGGGAGCTGTGGAAGATCGTCTATGGTGTATGGAACTACATAAAGAACTCAGGAAATTTTCCCGAAGCAGAGACACTGACGCTGGAATGGGTAGGCATGATACCCGGAAAGCGGGAAAGCAGGCGGTTTGAAGGGGACTATATGCTAAAGCAGCAGGATGTGATTGAACAGCGGACACATGATGATGCAGTCGCATTTGGCGGGTGGAGTCTGGATCTGCATCCTTCGGATGGGGTTTATTCTGCACAGCCTGGGTGTACTCAATGGCACAGTAAAGGCGTTTATCAGATCCCTTACAGGTGCTTGTATTCAAAAAACATTTCGAACCTGTTCCTGGCGGGCAGAATCATTAGTGCATCGCATGTGGCATTTGGATCATCGAGGGTGATGGCAACGAGTGGATATGTGGCGCAGGTGGCAGGTATGGCGGCTGCGCTGTGCACAGCGTCGGGCCGGTTACCAGCTACGGTAGATGTGCCTCGTTTACAGGAAAGATTAATAGGTAGCGGGCAGTATATTCCGTTTGTATCATATTCCGATCACCGTGACCTGGTGCAGTCTGCGACAGTTACAGCCAGCAGTGAGTTGTCACTGTCAGGGTTAGCGGCAGACACTGCCCCACAGCCGCTGGATATAGCAGTCGCACAGATGGTACCGGTAGTAGCGGGGAAACTGCCGGTGTTTAGCCTCGATGTGCATAGCGAAGTGGAGACCGTTTTACATGCGGAGATCAGGTGTTGCTCAAGAAGAGGTAGCTATACGCCGGATGTGAGCCTGGCAGCGTTCGAGTTTGTCATAGCACCCGGGCGGAACAATGTACAGTTAATGAGTGATGTGGTGATAGATGCAGCGCAGTATGTGTTTGTCATGCTGCATAAAAATCCGCTGGTGAGTGTGAGCCGGTCAGAGAAAAGGATCACCGGGATCTTGTCTGTCTTTAATACGATCAATCCCGCGGTGTCTAATTATGGTAAACAGGCTGCGCCGGATGGGATTGGCATAGACAGTTTTGAGTTCTGGGTGGCACAGCGCAGGCCGGCAGGACAGAACATTGCCCTGCAGATAGGACATCCACTAAAGAGTTTTGGTGCAGAAAATATCAGGAATGGTGTAGCAAGACCAACTACACAGGCGAATGCCTGGGTGGCTGATCCTTTGGATGCGAACCCTTCGCTGACAGTGAAGTGGCAGGAAAAAAAACAGGTAAAAAAGATTATCTTATCTTTTGATACAGACTTTGACCATCCGATGGAATCCGTATTGATGACGCATCCGGAACATGTGATGGTCTTTTGTGTAAGGGATTATGTTATTTACGACGATCAGGGAAAAGTGGTATATGAGAAGAAAGGTAATTACCAGACGAGAAATGTGATCACATTTCATGAGGCCCTGCAAACAAGCAGTCTTACAATAAAGCTCTCGCATCCTTCCGCCAACACACCGGCAGCATTGTTTGAAATGAGAGTGTATGAGGCAGACCAATAGTTAGTGATTCCGAATTCCACGAATTTAAAAGTTATGAAAAAAATCAACCTGGTCATCATATGTCTGCTTTATAGTTTGTGGGCACATACACAGACAATCACCCTTGCCAACCGCCAGCTACATATCGTATGGCAGCAGGCGAAAGAGGGATGGAAGCTAAAAGAACTTCGGTTGGGGAACCAGCCTGTAGCAAACCCTTCAGGGGAATATACGTTACTGTATGCAACAGATAAACCGGCAGACATCGCAGATGTTCACTTTGAGCGGGCCGATGGAAAACCATGGCCGGATACCGCTTATCACTACCAGATCAATGCATGGAAACAGGCTACAACCCCGGTAGCATTGAATACAGCCGGAGAGGCGATACATTTTTATCCTTCGGGAGCTAAACAGCTCTCGCCAACAGCAGTTGTCTTTACATGGACATCTGCCCTGGCGGTGATGACGGCTACCTGGACACTGGATGATCAATACGAGGGAGATGTGCGGGTAAATTTACAGCTTCAGTGTAAAAAGGCAGGCTATTATTCCCTGGCAAGTCCGACGGCAGTGGTCATTGATAAACAGGATGTGTCATGGGCAGTGATGCCGGGATATTTCCAGGGCAATGAGTTTGGACAAAATATGGTAAACAGCTATGCATATGGACAGGGCATTCCTGCGATGCCGGTGCTATACAGAGAGCGATGTGCAAGCACCTTCTGCCCTGTTATAACCACGAAAGAACAAGTGTCATTCGCAGTCATCCCCGATCCCGGGTTGGGCCGTGATCCGTGGGAGGCCGATCATAATACGCACCAGGTATGGCAGCTGGCACTTTCGCATATGAACAGAAAAGGACAGCTGGCACCTACCGTATACTATCCGGTACTCGGTGAACCAGCTTCCCTGAAAAAACAGGGCGATAAAATCGATTATGGATACCGTTACAGCCTTCAGAAAGGTGAATGGTATACTTTACTGACGCATGCCGTAAATGACATCTACGGGTTTAAAAATGCCCTTTCCCTGCGAAGAAATAAGCAGTCGCTCACCAGCAGGGTAGCACACATGCATCATTATTTACTTGACAGGAAAACTTCATTATGGAATATTGTCGATTTTAACGGGCTGTCAATCGGCGGACAATCGTACCTGGGAGGTGTAGTTGGTTCGAAGGGAGATGCGATCAAAAATGCAGATTACGGCGCCATGTGGATGCTGGCCAGAACCAGCGGCGACCAGTTCCTGAAGGATAGCGTACTCCCCTACGCACTGAATTTTAAACTGGCACAGCAGCAGACAGGACCCGGGTTCTTTCAGGGTGCTGCTACGGGACAATATTACCTTTCAAAACGGAAAATGTTTACTGAAGAATGGGGTGAATTTGTAGAGCCCATTAGCCTGACGTACTATGTGATGCTGGATATTGGGAATATTTTACTTTTTGAACCTGACAATGATACTTTGAAACAGCGGCTGGCATTGGGCGCTTCTCAGCTGCTGCGCTGGCAGAAACCGGATGGTAGCTGGGAAGTGGCATATGACCGGGATTCGCATGCGCCCTTATTTACGGATATCGAAGACCTGCGACCTACATTCTATGGGCTGATGGTGGCCTATCGCATTCTGAAGGACCCCCAATATCTGCAGGCTGCCATGCGGGGGGCTGATTGGTTTATTGAGCATGCGGTCAATAAAGGTCATTTTATTGGTGTGTGCGGCGATGCACGGTATGCGCCGGATTTTGCGACCGCACAGTCGGCGCAGGCATTGCTGGATCTGTATGACCTGACACATGATAAAAAATACAGGGACGCAGCTATCAGGACAGGCCGGATGTACCTGACGTCTATTTACACCCAACCTGTACCTGACAGGAAGATAAAGACAGTGAAGGGTGTCGCGCGGGAAGACTGGCAAATATCTCAGGCGGGATTGAGTTTTGAGCATGGAGGAATAATAGGTTCTGCGAATGGGGCCGGCCCGATTATGTTGTGTAGTCACGCAGGCATGTTTGTCCGGCTGTTTCAGTTGACCGGCGATAGCTTGTTTATAGAGATGGCCCGCGCCGCTGCGATTGGGAGAGATGCGTTTGTAGATCCGGCAACAAGTGTGGCGACTTACTACTGGAATGCAATGAACAAAGGGGCAGGACCTTATCCGCATCATGCCTGGTGGCAGATTGGCTGGATCACGGATTACTTATTGTCAGAAGCTCAGTTACGATCTGGCAATCAGGTCGTGTTTCCGAGAGGATTTGTGACGCCGAAGGTAGGCCCGCATGAGTCGTACGGGTTTGCACCGGGAAAAATCTACGGGCAGGATGCGCAGCTGATTGCGCAGGAAGGGTTGGTAGAATGTGATCATCCTGATATCGAGTACATACTTGCAAAGAATGAGAAAAGTACGTTTGTAATACTGCTGAATGACGTGGGGGAAGAAGTGAAAGGGCAGCTTAAAATTAATGCGAAAGGACAGGTAACAGATCTCGTGACCGGCAGGCGTGTGAGTGGCACTGATGTGGCGCTGGAAGCGTATGGAATAAAAGTTCTAATGATACAATAAACTACTATTGGAATGGCGCAACTGGATTTTATTGTTATGGCAGTATTTGCCTTGTTGGTATTGGGAATCGGCATGATGTTCACCCGGATAGGCAGTAAGAACTCTTCTGCATTTTTTGAAGCAGGTGGCGCTACGCCCTGGTGGATCAATAGCATATCCCTCTTTATCAGTTATTTTTCTGCCGGCACCTTTGTGGTATGGGGATCTATTGCATATAAAAGTGGTTTTGTTGCGAATGGCATCCAATTAACCATGGTACTGGGGGGCATGCTGGTGGCACTTTTTATTGCGGCTAAGTGGAAACGTACGGGAGCGGTAACAGCTGCCGAATATATCGGGAAGCGACTGGGAACAGGCACGCAGAAGTTCTATACCTTCCTGATCATGCTGCATGGCTTGTTTACAACAGCTTCCGTATTGTATCCCGTGGGTAAAATGGTGAGCGTAGCTACTCCCCTTTCCCTGAATACCTGTATACTGATCATTGGTGGGGTAATTGTATTGTATACTTCCGCCGGCGGATTATGGGCGGTATTGGTGACGGATGTGGTACAGTTCGTGATCCTGACGGCAGCAGTGATGATTGTGATTCCAATGGCCCTGAAAGAAGCCGGTGGCATGCATTCATTTGTAGATAAAGCGCCGGAAGGATTCTTTAATTTCTTTAATTCGGAATATTCATTTGGATTCTTTCTTGCCTTTCTGGCATACCAGACAGTGTATATAGGAGGCAACTGGGCGTATGTACAGCGATATACCAGTGTATCGAACGAGCGGAATTCCAGGAAGGTGGCATGGCTGTTTACCTTGCTTTACTTTGTGAGTCCGTTTATCTGGATGTTACCACCCATGCTGTATAGGGTGATTAATCCCTCGCTGACCGGCCTGCAACCTGAGGGTGCCTATATGATGTTGTGTCAGCAGGTATTGCCTGCGGGCCTGATAGGACTCGTATTGTCAGGGATGATCTCTGCCAGTGCCAGCAAGGCGAATACGACGATTAATATCATGGCAGTGGTATTTGCCCATGATGTTTATAAAAAGGCATTTAACAGAAATGCAACAGAAAAAGCATTGGTGCAGGCAGCCAGGTTCTTCACGGTGTTATTTGGGGCGATCACGATTGGTATTGCGATGATGGTACCTATGATCGGGGGCATTGTGGAAATGGTACTGGCAACGGCTTCAATAGCTGGCGGGGCTTTGTTTGCGCCTATTATCTGGACATTGTATTCGAAAAGGCAAACAGCCACTTCTGTGATCAGTGCTTCTTTATGTGGACTGGTCATTAGTTTGGGGTTGAAACTCTTCGGAGGCAAAATGGACCGTGTGTGGGAGACAGCGCTGGGTGTGGGAATACCGGTAGTAGTGTTATTAATCTGGGAGGTGTACTATACGCTCACAGCAAAACAGGCCGCACCACATTTATTACAGCCTTTACCAGCAGCGACTACACCTGCTACTATGCAAAGTGATGATGCAAAAGCGCAGAATCAGTTTGGGATGAAAGTGATAGCGGCTGCAATAGCCGTAGTAGGTGCTGGCATTGCCATACTGGGTTTGGTGGCAACCGGTGGAACAGTGGCGTTATGTACTGGAGTGGTAATAGCTGTATGCTCGGTACCGCTATTCCGGGCTGCTGCCAGGTATTGACGATGCGCTTGAATGAAGCCGTTGTGTCAAAAAGTAAATTTCATAGCAGTATTCCCGAAACTTTCCTTTTACTTTTTGACACAACCGCTCATACATTTATGACTTAACGCTGATAGCCACACCACCACCGGGCGCCAGCTGCTGCTTTAAGATGGTCTTATTCGTAACTGTTACCTTTCTGATCGTATACTTCTGTGGATTCAGCTGCCAGGTAATACCCTTGTCATCTGCATAAATAGTAGCGGTGTACTTTTTGCCGGCAGGCAGGTAATCAAATTTAATGACTGCTTCGCGCGCATTTTCATCTGTAATACCACCGATGTACCACTCTTCCTTCCCTTTTGCTTTCCTCGCAATGGTGATGTAATCGCCAGGTTCAGCCTCCAGGATATAAGTATTATCCCAGTCTACAGCTACATCTTTGATAAACTGAAATGCATCTGCAAACCTGTTATAGTTCGCCGGTAAGTCAGCCGCCATTTGCAGCGGGCTATACATCGTTACGTACAATGCCAGTTGTTTTACCAGCGTAGAACTCAGTTTTGCTTTGTTTTTACCATATACTGACAGGTTACCTTCAAAGATACCCGGGGTGTAATCCATAGGGCCGCCCATCAGCCTTGTAAAAGGCAGTACGCAGGTATGATCCGGCCTGTTTCCACCAAAGGATTCGAATTCAGTTCCTCTTGCAGACTCCTGTGCTATCCAGTTAGGCCATGTGCGGCATAATCCTGTCGGACGTACTGCTTCGTGTGAGTCTACCATGATCTTATACTTAGCCGCTTTCTGTGCTACGTGCAGGTAATGATTCACCATGTACTGGCCGTCATGATATTCGCTATGTGGCTGTATAGGGCCTACATAACCTGTCTTTACCGCATCGTAACCATTATCTACCATAAATCTGAACGCATCGTCCAGGTTGCGGTCATAATCCGTTACGGAAGACGTGGTTTCGTGGTGCATAATGATCTTTACATGTTTCGATGCTGCATAACGGTGCAATTCCTGCACATCAAAGTCGGGATAAGCTTTTGTGAAGCTATAAATCTTCTCTTTCACATTCGCCCAGTTGTCTTCCCAGCCTTCGTTCCAGCCTTCTACCAATACAGCGTCAAAACCATTACTGGCGGCAAAGTCGATCATTTCCTTCACATGTGCAGTATTAGCACCATGATGACCATTAGGTGTTAAGGTTTTGTAGTCGGTTTTACCTATGATGATATCCTGATTGTCGGTATACTGCCAGGTGGAACCACCGCCGGTGAAGTACTCCCACCATACGCCTACATATTTTACCGGATGGATCCAGCCTGGGTCTTCAATGGCACATGGTTCGTTCAGGTTCAGTATCAGGTTAGAGGCCAGTATCTGGCGGGCATCATCGCTCAATACAATCGTTCTCCATGGGCTGGTGGTACCCGTCTGAATATACCCCCTGTTACCCAGCTTGTCAGGCGTAAGATGCGCACTGAGTACGAAGTGTTTATCATCTACATTCAGGCACATAGCAGGGAAATTGACCAATGCGGCTTCATGAATGTTTATATAAAGGCCATCGGTTGATTTCAGCATGAGTGGCGTCTGTACAGCCAGATTCGGTGTGGGTGCGTTGGCCGCCATGGGTTCTCTTGCCTTGTCGATGAGCGAATGGATCTCGGAGATGTTGGAGGTGACAGTTTCGAACTCGTTCGTGTCGTAGTCGCCGGGTAACCAGAATGCTTTGTAGTCTTTAGCCAGGTTGAATTCCGTTGCTTCATTCAAGATCGTGAAGTGCCGGAGATCTTTCTGTACCGGGAATTCATACCTGAATCCCAGGCCGTCATTGAACAAACGGAAACGGATATCCAGTTCCCTGCCGGTACCTGATTGTATGAGCTGAACGAACAGCTCATTGTGGCTATCCCTGATTTCTTTTTGTTGGCCCCAAACAGGCTGCCACGTCTGGTCTGCCGATTTTGTAGCAGTGGCTTTGATCGTGAAATCCTTATTCAGGGACTCCAGTTGTTTGATCTCAAACCCTAATTTACTTTCATTGATGACTGTTTTGCCCTTGTACTGTAGCGTGTAATTAGGTACGCCATTGTTCACTTTAAAGGCTAAGATAAAATTCCCATCTGGTGATTTCAGCTCCTGTGCACTGACTGATAAAACTGACAGCAGCGCACATAAGCATGATAGATAAAAGCTGCGCATAATTTAAAAATATTGACCTTGTGTAACTGCTAAAATAGCGTTTTTATAACTATAAGTATTAAAAGTATAGACGGAGGGGTACGGAAACGATGACGATATGACCCGGTATGGCGACAAAGGTCATGTGCGCAACTGATGACAATTATTTATACATGCAAAAAGGCCCGGTGAACACCGGGCCTTACTACCACTACAACTATCATGAGGAAGTGACTTCCTGCGATAAAATATTTCAACGCTGTTTAACGGATCATCTGTCCAGCCATTGCTTAAACAATGGCGCTTTCTCTTTACTGATGATAATCTCTCTTTCAGGGTCCTGCTTTAATACTACCCGCAGTTTGCTGACCGCATATTGTTTTATCACCTGTATGCTGTCAATATGTACTATATGCTGCCTGTTCACCCGGAAGAAGACATCAGGATCCAGTTGCTCTTCCAGTTCGTCCATACTCATGTTCACCGGCAACTGCTCCCTGTCATTCAATACCAGGTGCGTCCCGGTAACAGAATAGTAAATAAAATGGATATTTGACGTATGTACTGTCTTCAATTCGTCTCTCACGGGAATGACAAACCGGGTACGGTAGGTATTTTGCCTGCGCTGTAATAATCCCAGCAGGTGTTTTACCAGCTCCCCTGTATCCTGCAACATTCTCTTGGATTGCACCTTTTCCAGCGCCACAGACAGATCTTCTTTCTCTACCGGTTTCAATAAATAGTCGAGACTATTTACTTTAAAGGCCCTGACGGCGTATTCGTCATACGCAGTAATAAACACCACCGGGCATTGTAATTGCACCTGCGGAAAAATATCAAAGCTCAACCCATCTGCAATCCTGACATCCATCAATACGACATCAGGATGTGGATACTGGCGGAACCATGCCACACTATCGGTAATCGTTTCAAGTATAGCTATTACTTCCACTTCCGGGTTCAGTTCTGTCAGCATCTTTTTCAGTCGGGTCGAATTAGGACGCTCATCTTCAATGATCACTACCTGCATTGTTATATACTTTTTAGATCTACCAATGGCAATCTTACTTCAAACTGACCTCCTGTAGCGTTCACCGTAACAGATTGCCCGTAGAGTAGTTCATATCTCTTTTTAATATTCTCCAATCCCATTTTGGTAGAAGGTAATTCATTCGCAATAAGTTGAAGATTATTTCTCACTACCAGCTCATTTCCTTCATCGTGGATCAGAATATTCAAAGGCCGGGCAGGAGAGGCAATATTGTGCTTGATCGCATTCTCAATCAGCAATTGCAATGTGATGGGTGGTATTTCTTTACTTTTATTCGCAGCAGCGATGTCTATATGTATGTTCACGTTTTCACCATGCCGGATTTTAATCAGGAAACTATAGGCATCTATAAATTTCAATTCTTCCGACAAACTAATCACATCGCTATCAAGGTGTGTAATCATATACCTGTACACCTTCGACAACTTCTCCAGGAAAGACGCGGCCAGCTTCGGATCATCTTCGATCAGGGCCGACAGCGTACTGAAATTGTTAAACAGGAAATGAGGGTCCAGCTGTAACTTCAGTGACTGCAATTGCGCCTGCATAGCAATCTCATTGAGCCTGGCAGCTTTGAGTTGTAGCTCGGAGGCCTCCAGCATAGAGGACTTCCAGAGTTTCAGAAAATAGTTCCCGGTATGTACTGCGCTGATCAGGAAGGCCATGATCAGGCAGATCAAGGGGAATTGCCATTCATCCAGTTTGTCACCGGTGACACTTCCATCCGGACAAGGCAGAAATGTTGAATAAACTAAGTCTTCTGCTTTCAGAATGATGAATACGCCAATAATGAGAAAGACAGTTTGCAGAAAGAACCGGTACAGCGGACGCTTTTCCCACGGCATCCATTTATCGAGCCAGCGGGCACTGGCCAGGCTGACCTCTGTAATCAGGAAACAGGTGATCAGTCCAAAACCTGCCTCTTCCAGGTGAATCTGGATCGGGCTTCGGTCCAGGTACTCCCAGTACTTCCCAAAGGGGTTCATGAGGTAAGAGAGCAATAAGAACAGGAGGTATACCAGTGGTATGACGATAAACCTGTAATATTTATAGAATAATTTATCCCTTTCCATTTCCATAAAACGAAATTAGCTATTTATTTCCAGCCACCTCCCAATGCCCGATACAAGGCAATCACCGCGTTTAGCTGATCTCTTTTTATAGTGGCCAGTTCCAATTCACTCTGCAAGGCATTGCTCTGCGCAGTGATTACTTCCAGGTAGTTTGCCATCCCGTTTTGAAATAACAGGTTCGCATTGTTGGTTGCGCGCTGTAAATGTGCAACACGTTGGTTGACGAATGCATATTGTGCTTTCAGCTTTTCGATCGTGGCCAGCGCATTGCTCACTTCCTGAACAGCTGTTACCACTGAGCGCTGAAACCCGATGGTACTGGTTTCGACCGCTATCCTGGCTATTTCCAGGTCTGCTTTTAGTTTGCCACGCTGAAAGACAGGTTGTGTAATACCTGCACCGAGTGTTTTATATAAACTTCCAGGGAGATTAAACCACTTATCCGGGGTAAATGAATTGGCCCCCAGTGAAGCTGTGATGGTTAACGCCGGATAGAGCGCGGCTGCTGCCACCCCCGCTCTTGCATTGGCTGCCTGTACGGCCAGTTCTGCCGCGTGCACATCTGGGCGGTATTGTAATAACTGAACCGGAACGCCGGCTGCTGGAATAGTATCAGCCTGTAAAGCGCGCAGGTTTCCCCTGGATATATTCCCCGGCATTTCACCTGTCAGCAGTTTCAACGCATTCTCCTGTATCCGGATCTGCTGCTCAATCTGCGGTACCAGGGCCTGTGCTGTACGCAATTGTGCAGCCGTTTGTTCCAGCGCAAGGTTGGTAACGAGCCCGGAATTGTACTGTAACTGCATCATCGTTAATGTGCTGTCTGCAAGCTGGATATTCTTCAGTGCCACTTCCTTCTGGGTATCCAGCATCAGCAGGTTATAATAACCCTGCGCCACTTCACTGATCACACTTGTCTGCACGGCTCTTGACGCTTCGGCAGTCTGCAGGTAATCCGCCAAAGCAGCTTCCTTCAGGCGACTAATCTTACCCCAGCTGATCACTTCCCAGTTAAGAGATAAACCAGCATTATAATCGTCTATATAGCTATTACTTGCAAACTGGTTGGCCAGCGATCCATTCAGACTGTTTTTGGAATACCAGGTTCGGTTAGCAGTGACCGGCAGGTTAACATCCGGCAGGTTCCCCTGGCGGGCTGTTTTCAAAGACGCTGCAGCCGTCGCAATATGCTGCACAGCTACCCGGAGGTCGAAGTTCCGGTGCAGGGCACTGTCTACCAGCTGCTGTAACGCATCGTCTTTAATAAAAGCAGCTAGCGGTACCGCTGCAATGTTATTGGTATCGGTGGTGGCCCCGTTGTAAGCAGATGGCAAATTTACAGCAGGCCTGGAATAGTCTTTCCCAACCCTGCAGGCCATTACCATCATGGCAAAGCCTGTCACATATAAATACTTATTCATTGGCTGAAACTTTCTCCTGCAAAAATTGGAATATGATGAATAACACGGGTATGATAAAGATCCCCAGCATGACGCCGGTCAACATCCCGCCTGCTGTACTGATGCTGATGGAATGGTTACCTTCAGCAGACGGTCCCTGTACAGTCATCAGCGGTAAGAGGCCAACTACGAATGCCAGCGACGTCATGATAATGGGCCGTAACCGCAGCCGCGCTGCTTCCATCGCTGCTGCTGCCAGTGACTTACCCGCCTTTCTGCGTTGCACAGCGAATTCTACGATCAGGATCGCATTCTTTGACAGCAAACCAATCAACATCACCAGGCCTACCTGTACATAGATATTATTATCGATGCCCGCTATACCAACGGCCAGGAAAACACCTAGTAGCCCTGTTGGGATAGACAACAGTACTGCCAGTGGAAGAATATAACTTTCGTATTGGGCTGCCAGCAGGAAATACACGAACAACAGCGCCAGCGCAAAAATCAGGACCATCTGGCTGCCGGCATTTTTCTCCTCCTTACTCAGACCTGTCCATTCATAGCTGTATCCTGCAGGAAGTTTTGCAGCTGCCAGCTTTTCGATGGCGGCAATGGCGTCCCCCGTGCTGTATCCCGCAGCTGCTGTTGCATTTACAGAGATCGCATTATAAAGGTTATATCTTTTCAGCACCTCCGGGCCATACACACGTTTCAATTTGATAATGCTGTTCACCGGGACCATCGCGCCCTGGTCATTCTTTACAAACATCGTTTCCAATGTCTGCGGATTAGTTCTGCTTTCAGGTTGTGCCTGTACCATGACCCGGTAATATTTACCAAACAGGTTGAAATCAGATGCCTGGTTACTACCATAATTCGTCTGGATATTGCTCATCAGGTTACTGATGCTCACACCCAGCTGCTTTGCTTTTACGGCGTCAACTGTTATCATATATTGCGGGAAGTCAGCACGGAACATAGTGAATGACTGTTCAATTTCCGGCAGCTCCATCATTTGCTCAACAAACCTGTTTGCAGTAGCGCTGAATTTATCTACCGGTCCTCCGGTACGATCCTGTAACATCAGCTCCAGGCCATTGAAGTTACCGAAGCCGGGAACTGTAGGCATGGTAAACACATTGAAAGTTCCCTGTTTGATCACTGACAACTGTTTATTGATCACGTTGATGATAGTATCCCTGTTTTTGATCTTTCCGCGCGCTGCCGCAGGCTTTAGTTGTATAAAACCTAAAGCATATGCCGGGCTCGCACTGTTACTCAACAGGTCGAAGCCAGATACGGTTGTCGCCGATGCAATAGCTTCATGCTGTTTAAATAAACTATCAGCCATCCTCAGTACTTCTGTTGTGCGATCCAAACCGGCGCCTGCAGGCAGACTTAGAGAAAAAGTGATAAGGCCATCATCTTCATTCGGAATAAATCCTCTGGAGGTAGTATTCATGAGCCATACGCTTGCTGCGGTCACGATAGCCAGCAGGCCCAATCCCACCCATTTATACCGGATCAGGAACTTTATACCACCTGTATATTTATCGGTCAGTGCATTAAATCCTGTGTTAAATGCCTGATAAAATCGGTTCTTTGCGGTACCATGATTATTTTTCAGGAACAGTGCACATAAGGCAGGGCTCAAGGTCAATGCATTGAATGCAGAGATCAGGATGGCGATTGCCAGGGTGAATGCAAATTGCCTGTAAAATACGCCTGTTGGTCCTTCCATGAATCCAACCGGTAAGAACACGGCTGCCATTACAAGCGTAATTGAAACGATCGCTCCTGAAATCTCGCTCAATGCAGCTACTGTGGCGGCTCGTGCAGTCATATGAAACCGCTCCATTTTTCCGTGCACCGCCTCTACCACCACGATCGCATCATCTACTACAATTCCTATTGCCAGTACCAGTGCGAACAGTGTCAGCATGTTGATAGAAAAACCCAGCATCTTCAGGAAGAAGAATGTACCTATTAATGATACCGGTACTGCAATAGCGGGAATCAGCGTAGAACGGAAGTCCTGCAGGAACAGCAATACGATGACGAATACCAGCACAAAAGCTTCTATCAGCGTATGCTTTACCTGGTCTATGGACAGATCCAGCTGCTGCTTGGTACTGTAAATAACCGCATATTTTACGCCCTGGGGAAAACCAGCAGCGGCCTTATTCATCAAGGCCTGTGCAGCCACCTGGATGTCACTGGCATTAGACCCGGCATTCTGGGTAATAGCTACAGTCACCGCATCTTTACCATCTGCTTTCGTATCTGTATTGTAAGAGGTGGCTCCCAGTTCTACGCGGGCCACATCTTTCAGGTACAATACAGAACCATCTGCAGCAGCCTTTATGACCATGTTCTGGAATTGCTCCGGCTGATTGAATTTTCCTCCGTAGTTGATGACGTATGATAAAGGCTCATGACTACCTTCACCAAACTTACCGGGTGCAGCTTCCAGGTTCTGGTCCTGTATGGCGCTGATCACTTCCGCAGCCGTGATATTGAGTGCAGCAAGTTTTTCAGGATCCAGCCATACACGCATGGAATAGTCCTTGGCACCAAAGATCTGTACCTGTCCTACACCGGGAATACGTTTCAGTTCGGGGACAACATTGATCTTAGCATAGTTTTGAAGGAACTTCTCATCATATTGCCCGGCATCTTCACTGTATATATTGAAGATCATGATGAGACCCTGTTGTTGTTTGACCGTCGATATGCCGGCCTGTACGACTTCTGCAGGCAGGTAACTGGTCACCTGTGCTACGCGGTTCTGTACGTTCACAGCTGCCTGGTCCGGGTCAGTGCCAAGTTTGAAATAAACGGAAATCGTGGCACTGCCATCATTACTGGCGTTCGATTCAATGTAGGTCATATTCTCCACCCCATTCACGGCTTCTTCGATAGGTGTGACCACGGCACGCATAACGGTAGCGGCATTACCACCCGGGAAGGATGCAGACACCACTACGCTGGGTGGGGCAATATCAGGGAACTGTGTAACAGGTAATTGACTCAGGCCCACCACACCAAGTATGACGAGTATCACGGACAGTACTGTTGCCAGCACCGGCCGTTGAATGATTTTATTCATAAATTATTTCTTTGAAGTGGGTTTGATGGCAGTGCCTTCGGTGATCGTTTCAGTACCGGCTATGAGGATCTGATCACCGGGTTGTAAACCCGCTGTTACAATAAAGTCGGTGCCAGTACTGCCGGCTATAATCACGGCCTGGCGTTTTGCGAGATTACCTGTATCCAGTTTATATACAAAACGTTTGTCTTGTTGTTCCACCGTAGCAGCCTGAGGAACGAGTATGACGTGCGGTATGAATTGTTTCACGCTCACCTTGCCGGTATTCCCGGATCTGAGCAGTCTCTCCGGATTGGGAAAGGTAGCCCGGATGCTGATAGCAGCAGTGGTTTTATTAAACTGTCCGTCGATCATTTCAATCTTTCCTTCGTGGGCATACACCTCTCCGTTAGAAAGAATGAGCGATACGGCAGGTAAAGTTTTAATCTGTTTGCTGAATGCGATAAAATCGTTCTCACTCATTGAGAAATAAGCGTAGATCTTACTGATATCGGAGAGTGTGGTGAGGGCATTTGCATCGGCACTGCTAATGAGGTTACCGGTTCTTTTAGGAATACGACCAATATAGCCGCTCACGGGTGCTTTGATGAGGGTAAATCCAACATTTACCCGGCTGGCTGCCACGGCAGCCTTTGCCTCTTCCACGTTGGCGCGGGCTGTTTGTAAATTAGTAAGCGCTGTTTTGAGTTGGATATCAGATACCACCTTATTATCAGAGAGCGGTCTGATCTTGTCTACTTCCAATGCCGCATTCGCTTCGGCGGATTGTGCGGCACGCAGGGAAGCGAGATCTTTCTCCAACTGTGCCTGGTAAGTGCGGTCATTGATTTTGAAGAGGGGCTGGCCAGCGGTAACATAGCTTCCTTCTTCCACGAATACCTTGTCGAGATAACCATTTACCTGTGACCGGACTTCTACGTTCTCCCGGCCTTCCAGCTGTGCGGCATATTCTTTTGTTGTTGATGCAGTAGTGGTATCTACGCGCATTACAGGAAGTTCAGGGGCTGCTGCGGGCTCATATTTTTCTCCATTTGCCTTGCCGGGTTGACACCCGCCCGCCACCTGCCATACAAGCAATGCCGCCAATAATACCTGCATTTTACTGTTAGTCATAATAATTATCCCGGGCAGTTTTTTACATTGCCCGGGACAAATATCAGTAGCTAAAAGTGGGATATCTTTGCAACCTGCATGAACCGGAAAAAATCGCTCATGAATCGGAGAAACAGTTTTCTGAAACTAACCTGTTGTTTTTATGATTGCAGACGTGCGCTCATTCAACCATTTTCCGGCATCACCTAAAGTGCCTTCACTTCTTCCTTTACAACCTCTTCTTCATTCAGTGCATCGTTGAATTTCTTTACCGCTTTCTTATCTTCTTCAATAGCAGCAGCGAGATTTTTGCCATGGCACTGGCTATAGGGTTTCATGCTGCCGCAATAACACTTTGCACCGATCTTCTTACCCTCTGACAGGAAAAGGAGCAGGTTATTGAACAGGGCATCATAATGGTTGTATACATTACCGGTATAGGTATTAAAGTTCACTTTTCCATCTTCCAGTACGGTACCATAAGGAACGAGAAAATCTTTCAGATCTGCCAGTGCGATAAGGTGGTCTACCAGCGGGTTGTTACTAACACTGACACGTATGTGCTTTCCTTCGGGTGTGATGTTATCATCGGGAATAAACAGCAGTCGATCTACGGGTACATGTGGGGTGGTCACAGCAATCAGTTCCCCCTGCTCATTTTCCCATACCTCAGTTGGCTCAGCTTCGCAGATGAATTCACTTAACCATACGGCCCAGCCTGTGATCATGCGACCGCCTTTTATAGTAGTGCCGGGTAATACCGGTATAATTTCGTATTCATATTCTGACCCTACGCGATCGATCAGATTTTGCACAGCTGCCGTTATCTCAATTGGACTTGTCATACTAGTTAGTTAAAAAGTCCTGCAAGTTAAGTTAAACAATATCATTTTGCACAAATGATTCCATCCCCTGCTAATGACTGAAAAAAAGTGATATACAAGGGGATAAAGCCAATATCCAGAATTTCCACAGAATTCAGCAATACCTTTGCGCCTCGTATAAATAACAATAAACAATTAGGGAAAACAGCCTGTCTTCTGACAGGCTGGATTATACTTCCTTCTCATAGCTGCTCTGTAAGATCCTTCAGTCCTTTGATGACATCCTTCGTATAATAATCCATGCCACCTTCAATATGACCAACCATCCTGCCCTTTTTATCAATGATTACAGTAGTTGGAATTGCTTTCCCTAATAAGTTAGAAGGAATCGGGCTTTTAGGTACATACACCGGTAAATCATACTGATGCTTTTTCATAAAAGCCTTTGATTTATTCAAATTTCCGTCAATGTCTACCAAGAGAAAAACAATCTTATTATTATCCCTGAATGCCTGTTTCAGTTTATGAATAGAAGGCAATTCTTCTCTGCAGGGCGGGCACCAGGTAGCCCAGAAGTTAATGAACACCACTTTGCCTTTGAGGGCATTCAGGGATACTTCCTTATTGTTTTCATCGAGAAAAACAACATCAGGCGTCACGGGTTTAACGGCAGTGACAGCAAAAGTCAGGTACATTAAAACAGGTAAGATGGACATAATGGGAAGTTACAGAAATATCTTCCAACAAAAAATGGAATGAATTAATAAACGGCCTTTCCTGTAGGCCTGACGGCCCTACCTATCCATATGATCATACTCCCGCACAGCGCAATTTGCAACCTATCCTAAAGTATATTAAATTTGTCCCATTATGTCAGCAATTCATTTTTACAAATACCAGGGGACCGGCAATGACTTCGTCATTATGGACAATCGCGACGGCCAATATAATTTTCTCACTGAAGAGCAGGTGCACTTCCTATGCGACCGCCGCTTCGGCATCGGTGCTGATGGCTTAATGTTGCTCAACCATTACGAAGGCTACGACTTTGGTATGAAATATTATAATGCTGATGGCAAGGAAAGCAGCATGTGTGGCAATGGTGGCCGTTGTCTCGTAGCTTTTGCCCGCAAAATGGGCCTGAGCGGCGAGGTACTGCGTTTCATGGCGATAGATGGTCCACACGAAGCCACCATGAAAGGTACTGACTGGGTAAACCTGAAAATGCAGGACGTGAAAGGAGTAGAAGTAGGCAATCTCTACTTTTACCTGAATACCGGTTCTCCTCACTTTGTAAAGTTTGTAGACGATGTAAAAGCCCTCGACGTATTCGAAGAAGGCCGACAAATCCGCTACAATGATCGTTTCAAAGCCGTGGGTACCAACGTGAACTTTGTTCAGCCTACCGACAATGGCATCTTTGTACGCACTTACGAAAGAGGCGTGGAAGATGAAACCTATTCCTGCGGTACCGGCGTTACCGCCGCTGCACTCATGACTTCCGGCACAGAAGAGAAAACTTATACCGTACCCGTACAGACCCTCGGAGGTGGACTGGAAGTACGCTTTACCAAAACCGGCGAACGCGAATATGAAGACATCTGGCTGTGTGGTCCTGCTACCCTCGTTTTTGAAGGAGACATCCAGGCACCGGCTCAATAAGGTAGCCGGTTGTAGTGTCCTTTTACCGGCCTCTCTGAGAGAGGCCTCTTTCATCCGGCTGAGTAAAATGGCCGGATGCACAGTCCTGTTACCGTCATCAGTAAAGAACACTACCCTGCAAAAGGTGGATGGTGTAGCTGGATGTACTGTGCTGCTACCAGCTTGTATGAAAAGAGAAAAGACGGGCTGCGTTGCTTATGTAAAAGAGCGGTTGCTGTACCGGGTGAAAAGGTTCGTAGGCTGTACCGTGCTGGTTCCTTCGCTTTTGAACGAGGAGGTGCTGCAGGTGGCTGTCAGAGACATAGTAATTAATCATACCAGGATGGCACCTGTCACGAAGGAAGCCGCCATTATCCCTATTGACAAATTATCTCTCCGCCAGGCAACCACCACACACGAAACCGGCCGTACGGTCCGCTATCCCCGCTTTCTCAGCCGCCACAGATCCTCCCGGCTGGTAGCACACGCTATTAATTAATAATTAAGCAATATGCTTTCCTATTAATTATTCTACCTTTGCGGCCGAATGATCCAATACTTCAAAAATATAGACGCACGGACAGTTGAGGTAAAAACCCCTGAAAATGGTGTCTGGGTGAACATTACCCCGCCCCTCAAACAGGCCGAGTTCGAACAGCTCTCTGAAGAGCTGGACATTCCGCTCGACTTCCTCACCGACTCCCTCGATATTGACGAAAGATCCCGCTATGAGCTGGAGGATAACGTAAAACTCATCGTTATCAAAACACCTACGGAAAACAATTCGATCAACGAAAGTGATGCGTATTATATCACAATCCCCATTGTGATCATTCTGACGCATAACCAGATCCTTACCGTCAATTCATTCGATAACGCCGCCATCAATAAATTCCTCAATACCTTTCATAACCGCCATCCTGAAAAGCGGAATATGATGGTGCTGAAGGTCTTTGAGAAAGTAGTCATGAACTTCCTCGACTACCTCAAAGAGATCAATCAGCGCAGGAACATATTGGAGCAGAAACTTTATGACAGCAACCGAAACGAGGAACTGCTGTACATCATGCGGATCCAGAAAAGCCTGGTCTATTTTGTAACCGCCCTGCGCAGCAACGAACTCCTGCTCATGAAAATGGAGCGGACCAACTTCCTGGGACTCAACGAGGATGAGAAGGAATTTCTGCAGGACCTGATCGTAGATACCTCACAGGCACTTGAAATGGCCAATGTGTATACGAACATCATGAGCAGTTCTATGGATGCTTTTGCAAGTATCATCTCCAATAACCTGAACCTGGTCATGAAGCGGCTGACTTCGATCACGATCGTACTCACGTTTCCTATGCTGGTGGCAAGTATCTATGGCATGAACGTAGACATCCCCTTCCAGCGAAATGCCCATGCCTTTTATATTCCGGTCATGCTCTCTATTATCATCTCTGTGATTATAAGCTGGTATTTTATGAAGAAGAAATGGTTCTAATCACCCTATAATGTGTATATAAGGCCGCAGGGGTAACCCTTGCGGCCTTTTTTATATTACTCTATAAATCAATTGTTTATCCTGTTTGGCACTGGGGTTGTTCTCGCATTATAAATTTTAGCCGTATGGATCAGAACAATCACCTCACGCGCCGGCAGGTCGTAACCGGACTGGGCGCCAGTATTGCAGCAATGGCCATCAGCCCCGTTGTCTCCAGGTCGGGACCAATGCCCCATGTGGCTAATAATCACGCTGCAGCCCTGGAAAACCCATTGAATAAATATCCTAAACCGCCCTTCCAGGCCCAGTCTCAACCATGGCCAGCCCTGGCTTCGAAAATGGTTCCCAAACCAGATCATGGTGAGACCTCCTACAAAGGAAGTGGACGGCTCAGTGGGCGTAAAGCGCTGATCACCGGCGGTGACTCTGGCATGGGACGCGCCGCCGCCATTGCATATGCCCGCGAAGGCGCAGATGTCGTGATCAATTATCTGCCCGATGAACAGCCGGATGCTGACGAAGTACTGGCACTGATTAAAAAAGAAGGTAGAAAAGGGGTAGGCATCCCGGGGGATCTACGGGATGAGACATTTTGTAAGAAACTCGTTGAAGATGCCGTGAAGGCATTGGGCGGCCTGGATATCCTGGTCAGCAACGCTGCCAGGCAACAATCCCATGAATCTATCCTGGATATCTCTTCTGAACAATTTGACTGGACGATCAAGACGAATATTTACGCGCCTTTCTGGATCATCAAAGCAGCCTTGCCGCACTTACAACCCGGATCTGTGATCATTGGTACCACCTCTGTGCAGGCATATGACCCTTCGCCCAATTTGTATGATTATGCACAGACAAAAGCGGCGACCATGAACTTTGTGAAGTCACTGGCAAAACAACTGGCTCCAAAGGGCATCCGCGTAAATGGCGTAGCTCCTGGTCCGGTATGGACACCCTTGCAGGTCTGTGGTGGGCAGACTATGGAGAAGCTGCAAAAGTTTGGAGAAGAATCCCCCATGGGACGACCCGGACAACCAGCAGAACTCGGGTCTATTTATGTGCAGCTGGCTGCCAGTGATGCTAGCTTTAGTACAGGACAGATTTACGGCGCAACAGGAGGCGGTGGACAGCCCTGACAAAGTGATGCATGGTGTAAAAATGACAGAACAGCGAAACCAGGTACTGCATGTCTTAACACTTCCGGACCGCTGGTACCGTAATACCTGCCGCATTTGTTTTTCACCTACATTTGCCCTACACAACATACCTTCTATATGGCAGCTTTGTTCAACGTACGGGTTTATGGCATCATGATAAACGACAAAAAACAGGTACTGGTCACTGATGAATACATCAAAGGCAATTATTTCACAAAATTTCCCGGTGGTGGGTTAGAATTCGGAGAAGGTACACTGGAATGCATTGTCCGCGAATGGAAAGAAGAACTAAGTCAGGAAGTGGCGGTGGTAGAACACCTGTATACGACTGATTTTTTCCAGATCTCTGCGTTTGACAATGAAACACAGATCATTTCAATCTATTACCTCGTTACACCGCTGTCTCCTTTTGTAGCGCCCCTGTTAGAGAAACCATTTGACTTTGTCATACCTGAAGGCGTAACAGACGTAGAAGCCGCCAGGTGGATCGATTGGGATGATTTTTCTGCGGCATCTGTACACCTGCCGATTGATAAAGTAGTAGCGACTTTAATAAAATCGAAATTTGCGAATTAACTTATAAAAAAAGGGGCTTTTGTTATTGAATACAAAAGCCCCTTTTTAAATATCCTTACGCGACGTCCTTCCCCATAGCTGCCGCCTTCATTCGCTCCGTCGTCTCCTTACCCAGGTACTTCGCGACTCTGCTCTCCAGGAAATAGATCAATGGTGTCAATGCGATCGCCATAATAAACTTGTACGTATAGTTGACCACACATATCGCCAGCACCTGCTGCCAGCTCCACCCCTTCCCAATCTTGAAGGCAATAAATAGCACAATGAAGCTATCTACCAACTGACTAATAATAGTAGATCCCGTAGCCCGCAGCCATACATGCTTCTCCCCTGTCGCTCTCTTGATCCGGTGAAACACGGTCACATCCACGATCTGGCTCACCAAAAATGCCATGATACTCGCAAAAATGATCCACATGCCCTGTCCGAAGATACTGCCAAATGCATCCTGCATGTTAGGTACACCATCCTGCGTACTGGAGCCCAGCCACCAGTCAGCCGCCGGCACCTTGATCGCAATATAGAACATGAGGAAAGCATAAGAAATCAATCCAACCGCGATATAAGAGATCCTCCTTACAGCCTTCGGCCCAAAGTACTCATTTACCACATCCGTCAGCACAAACTCCAACGGCCATAGCAAAACCCCACACGTCAGGTTGAATGACAGCCCCGGGTAACCAAAAATTGTAAAGGTATGTACCGGTAGTCCCAGTAACCTTTCCAGTGAGAAGATCTTCCCACCTATGCACTCGGCAATCAATGCATTCGCCACGAAAAAACTACAGAAGATCACAAATAGCTTCGTCGGCTTATCATTCAGTAAATTGTTTACCATCAGAAAAGAAAGTAGAATTGAAAGAGTAAGATAAGAAGATTTACTATAAATACGTAAGGCGGCAAGTCTGCCAGCCTCAGTTTATGCCTTACCAGCAGGATGATGGCAATAATCAGCGTAATCAGGTTAAGTGGGAATGCCACGATCAGGCCCATAGGCAGGATGAATTTCAATAATTCACTGAATTGTCCTTTAAAATCAATGTATTGTGCCACCTCAGCCAATGCGAAACACAGGTTGCAGATAAAAGCCAGTTTTAAAAAGAATCGTAACCTGTCCATATTGAAATTTCGGATAAATTACAGTTATTTTGCTTTCTTCAAAAAAAATTTAAGACTGGCATGGTTTATTCTGTGCAGGTCTGAATTAGAAAAAACACAACTGCCCATGCAAATTGCGATTTCAATAGTCATCTGCTCTTATAACAGGGAAGCCTATATCATACAGGCCATTGATAGTCTGTACCAACAGGACCTTGATAAAAAATTGTATGAGGTGATTGTGGTCGATAATAACAGCCAGGATAATACCGCTGAGAAAGTAAAGGCATACATCGCTACCCACCCGGACATGCAGGTATCCTACCACCTCGAAAAGAGGCAGGGTGCATCCTACGCACGCAACACCGGCGCGGAATTGTCTAAAGGACAATTGATCTGCTGTATGGATGACGATGCCGTAGCTATGCCAGGGTATTTGCAAAATATCATTCGCTTCTTTGAAACCCACCCGGATGCAACCGGTCTCGGCGGCCGTATCATTCCAAGATATATCCCTGCCGAACCTAAATGGATGTCACATTATGTATCCTCTCTCGTCGGGAATTTCGACTATAGCCCGGTACTGAAGCCGTTTGACAATGGCCGGTATCCGCTGGAATCCAATATGATTGTGAGAAGAGACGACTTTTTTGCGGTGAAGGGGTTCAATACCAGTTTGCCGGGGGTAAAAGGCACCCTGAGGATCGGAGGCGAAGGCAAGGAATTCTTTTACAAGCTCATTGAAAGAGGGGGCGTTATCTGGTACGATCCGACGGTGGTCGTGCACCACGTAGTAGAGGTAAAGAAACTGACTTCCGAGTATATGTACAGGGTAGCCTCCGGAATTGGTCGCGGAGAAAAGGTGAGGATGAAGGAAAAAGGAGGCGGCGCCACATTTAAGAAAGGGATAGAGTACTTATTTAAGCTAGGTGCCAGTGTAGTGATTGGCGGGTATTACTTGCTGCAGGGTAAACCGGCAAAATCATGGCCGGTGATCCAGTTCAGGATAGATGTGCTGAAAGGGTTCTGGGAACCCGTGCATCTGCCGGAGCATGAATAGCGCATTTACCCGACTTATTATATATTCCATAATATATTACCTTTACGCACTCATAAACAAGTACATAACTATATGAAACCTGATTGGTTCAAGAAATTCCTGCCACATATCATCGCAATTGGTGTACTCCTGTTGCTGGCAATCATCTATTGTAAACCAGTGCTGGACGGTCAGGTCCTGGCACAGGGCGATAATATTCAATGGCAGGCAATGGCCAAGCAATCGCTTGATTACAAGGCTGCTCATGGCGAAGCCCCTCTCTGGAACAACAGTATGTTCGGCGGTATGCCTTCCTACCAGATTGTGCTGGAAAGCCGTCAGCCTTTCAATATTACCGATCTTGGCAAGGTATTTACGCTCTGGATGCCCAAGCCGATCAACTTCTTCTTCCTGGCAGCCATCTCCTTTTACTTTCTGAGCGTAGTATTGGGTGCACGTTCCTGGATAGGGGTACTGGGTGCTGTGGCTTATGCCTATTCCAGCTATGATCCGATTATTGTCGGCGCTGGCCACGATACAAAAATGATGGCAATCGCCTATATTCCTGCGGTGCTCGCCGGTATTATACTACTTACTCAAAAGAAATATACCATAGGCGTGGCTGTCACAGCTGTTTTCATGTCTCTTCTCATTGCTTCTAACCACATGCAGGTCACTTATTACTTCCTGCTGTTACTCGGAGTACTGGGAATTGTATTTGCGGTATATACTATCAGGGCAAAAGATTTTAAACACCTGGTTATCACAGGCGTATTGGTTATTGCAGCGATTGGTTTAAGTGCTGCAGTCAATACCATGTCTATGTGGACCACCTACGAATACTCCAAAGAGACTATTCGCGGCGGTAAATCAGAACTGACACCTGATACCGGTGAGAATAATAACAAAGGCGGTGGTCTGACGAAGGACTATGCGTTCCGCTGGAGCTATGGTATCTTCGAAACATTCACTTTCGTAGTACCTAACCTGTATGGTGGTAGTTCACAAGGTCCTTTATCTGAAAGTTCTGATACCTACAAGACATTAAAGAGCCTGGGTGTTCCCGACCAACAGGCGTCCCAGATGATTAAGGCCTGGCCGCTATACTGGGGTGAACAACCGGGCACTTCCGGTCCGGTTTATCTCGGCATCGTGGTGGTATTCCTGGCCATCTTCAGCTTCCGCCTCATCAGGTCATGGCACAAGTGGTGGATACTCGCCATCACAGTGCTGGCAATACTTATGTCCTACGGTAGCAACCTCGCGTTCTTCAACTACGCGCTGTTCGATTACCTGCCGTTCTATAACAAGTTCAGGGCACCAAGCATGGTGTTGATCATACCCCAACTTACACTGGTTATCCTTGCAGTAATGGGCTTACAGGCCTTACTGAACCCGGAACTGAAGAAAGCTGACCTGGTAACAAACCTGAAAAAGTCCGGTATCATCATGGGTGTTATACTGGGCATATTGCTGGTATTGTCTGTTACCCTCAGCTGGTCTAACAACTCAGATCAGATGATGGCACAACAATTCAAGCAGATGGCAGGAGGTAGCGATGACATCGCCAACCAGCTGATGCGTGCCTTGCATGCAGACAGAGCTGCTATCTACAGAAGTGATGTATTCAGGGCTATCATCCTGTTCATACTGGCGTTTGGCCTGATCTGGTATTATCTGAAAGATAAGATCAAAATGCAGTGGCTGGCTGCAGGCCTGATTGCACTGGTGTCATTTGATTTATTACAGGTAGATACCCGTTACCTGAACTCAGATAATTACGAAGAAGAATCCAAATATAAAGGCAACTTCAGTGCAACGCCGGCTGATCAGCAGATCTCCCAGGATAAAGACCCTTATTACAGGGTGTTTAACGTAACGAAAGGGGATCCGTTCAGCGATGCGATGACTTCCTATTTCCACAATTCTGTAGGTGGTTACCATGCCGCCAAACTGACCCTGTACCAGGACCTGATCGAACATCAGATCAGCAAGAATAATATCAACGTGCTGAATATGCTGAATGCGAAGTATATTATCGCACCAGGTCAGGGCGGGCAGCAGGTAGTACAACGCAATCCACAGGCGCTGGGCAATGCCTGGTTCGTAAAGGATATTGTATGGGTACCCAATGCAGATGCAGAAATGAAAGCATTGGATAACCTGAATACAAAAGACTCTGTAGTGATCGATCAGCGTTATAAACCTGCTGTAAAGGACCAACCCGTGTACGATTCTACCGCTACTATTTCACTCGTGAAGAATGATGTGGATCAGATCAGCTATACATCGAATGCTGCTACTCCACAATTCGCCGTGTTCAGTGAAGTGTATTATAAAGAAGGCTGGAAAGCATATGTTGATGGTGTAGAAGCTCCATACGTGCGCGTAGATTATGCACTGAGAGGGATGAGTGTACCGGCTGGCAAACACGAGATCGTATTTAAGTTCCATCCCCAGAGCTTCTACCTGGGCGATAAGATTGGTTTCTATAGCTCACTGCTGGTCATGTTGCTGTTGATCGGTGCGGTGGTAATGGAATTCAAAAAGAAGGAAGAAATAGTGTAATCGAGGCTTTGCGAATAACGATAAGAGCCTGTATCGAACGATACAGGCTCTTATTATTTAAACATCTCTCTATCAAATTTCTACTGTAGACTAATAAATGATTGCCTGCACAATGATCTTCCCTTCTTTTGTCTCATTATCAGCTAAAATCCTTACCCATTCATCATTCTTTATTACATATCCCTTCAGTGGCCGCTTCTTCTTAAAATTCCTGTTATAAAGCGCCCTGTATAATTTCACCACATCCTGCACCTGCCCTGTGATGGTAACTGATATAATCCTCGAATCGTCATAGAGCTGGTAGGCGGCTACAAGCTTTCGCCCATCAGCTGTCTTTCTAAAAGAAAAATACTTATGATTGAGCGCAGACTCACTCACGGAATCTTTTACAAGATGCAGTATACGGACCACATCTCCATTGTACTTTTCATAAACATCGTTATAATAAGCATGCACCACCTTCACAGCTGTCTGCGCAGATGCACAGGAAACAGCCCCCATCAACGCCAGTATAAAAATGACTGTTCTCATAATACTTTATAAAAATGCGGTTTATTCCGGATAATGATCGGACTATACTTCCACAATGCACATACATTCTTCGTCAATCCCCATACCTGCGGCATATATCTAAAAGGGTAACGACCTTTCAATAAATTCTCTATGATGCTGCCAAAAAAGAAGACAGGCACTGCAAAAGTGTAATTCAACAATAAAAACAAAAACCATAATACACCAAATTGCTTCCGCACCCGCACGTGATTGGACAACATTACCTGCAGCGCTTTCCTGTCAAACAACCCCTGGTATCCCTTCTCCTCCGAATCAAATGCCTCGCCCGTGGTTTCGCCCTGTAAATGAACGATATTGATATCGCCAAAGATAGCGAGCTTACCAATACGCTTTATACGACTGCACCATTCCACTTCTTCTGCATACAGGAAGAAATCCTCATCCATATAGCCCGCCTTTTCCAGCGTACTCCTCCTGATCATCAGGAAAGCCCCGCTGATCCAATCTACTTCATGCACACTACTCGCCTGCTGTACATTCGGTACCTTCGTCTTCATTTTGAAAGCCACCCATCTCAATACCTTTCCCCAATAAGGTAAAGGCAACAAATGATTCAACCCTCCTTTCATGAAATAGTTCCCCGAAATCTGGGTGGTATGATCTGCATTTAACTGCTGTACCCCACAAGCTGCGAATTCACTGGTACTAAAGCGAGATACGCATTTATCCAACGCACCATGCAGGATCAGCGTATCAGGATTCAGCAACAGCAGGTAGTCCCCTTTTGCTGCGCGCAACCCTGCATTATTCGCACGGGAAAATCCTCCGTTATATCCCATTTCTATAGGTATAACAAACGGATGCCGGGCCACGATCTGCGCCAGACTTCCGGCAGCTGACTGATTGTCTACCACGATCACTTCGTAACTGGTTGCTTTCGTCTCACGCACGATCGTATCTATACAATCATTGATCAGCCCATGGCTATTATAATTGACAATAATGACAGACAACAGCATGAACTACGCTTTAGGTTTAGGGGCAAAGAAAAATGAAATCGCCATTGTGAGTTTTGATAACGGCCCGAACTTCAACCATCCATTCGGAAATCTACGCTGCCAATCCAATACGTAATTTGTTACCAAAGGTAACGGTCCATCATAGCCCGCACTACGGATATCCGCGATACCCTTAATTTTCATATTACGCAGCAGGCGCCAGAAAAAGTCATACACCAGGATACTGCTGAAAGGCCCATCTCCCATTTTCTGCAATACATAAAAATATTCAGGGATGTACACTTCCCGCACTCCATGCACTTCTTCCGTGATCTGCTCCTTCCCCATTCCAACGTAACACAGCGGTTCGGGAATATATGTAAAACCCGGATGCGCGTTCAGCAAGCGAATGTAAAAGTCCACATCCACTGTCCAGCGTACCTTTTCATCATAACGATAAGCCGGTTTATTACGATGGATCACCACACTGGGTGGACCCACAAGATTATCGAACAACACATTCACAGGTGCTTTAGCAAAAGCTTTTCTAAACCATCCCGGAGATGTCATTTCCTTTTTTTCACCCGTAAAAAGGTAATAGTTGTAAAAGGCGGAATAAGCAAAGTCGTGCGCAGGATTGTCATCCAGCGCCTTGCAGAGCGTAGCCAGTGAGTGAGGGTGCATAAACCAGTCATCATCGTGCATGATCTTGATATATTCTCCCTTTGCCAGATCCAGGCAGGTATTCCAGTTGCCCGGCATCCCCCTGGCAGGTATATTTCTATAATAGCGGATCGGCAATTCCTGCTTAAACTCGTTCACCAGCTGCTCCACAGCATTATCCGGACTATCATCCGTGATCACCACCTCCAGTTCTTTCATGGTCTGTATAACCAGTGAGTCTAACAGGCGACGCAGGTAATCCACCTGTTTATAGGCAGGAATGCATACCGACACTTTAATCTTTTCCGGGTTCTTCATGTTCAATTTCATCTTATGACTGAATAGCCTTTACAGTTAAGGCATTATATTTGAAGACAGACCGCAAGATATAATAATCCGAAATTATGAATACCTTTAATTTTAGTTGGTAAGGATTTTGGATCACATTTAAAAAACACAGCTAGCTTTTAATATATATGAGTACCATCAGGAAAAAAGGTATCATCACGACAATTTTCATTTATGCCGGATTCTTATTAGGAGCGCTGAATACTTACCTTTACGCTAAATATTTCCAACCAGATCAAACAGGATTAACCCGCGTACTGCTTGATATTACATTGCTTTTCAGCAGTTTTGCCTTACTGGGTACCAATACGATCGTCGTAAAATTTTTCCCGTATTACAAGAACTATCATAAAGAAAATAAAAGCGAGCTGGTGACCCTCTCCTTTATCTTTTCTACTATTGGCTTCCTGATTATTTTGCTGAGTTTCTCTACGTTTATGAAACCGCTTATTATCAAGAAGTTCGTTGCAAAATCCCCGCTACTGGTTGAATATTTTTACCTGGTATTTCCACTCACATTATTCCTTACACTATTTCAGGTGCTGGAAGCACAGACCTGGACCATCCAAAAAGGACATGTGGCTAACTTTCTGAAAGAACTGCTTTTCAGGGGCATCAATACCATCCTGAACCTGTTATTCATATGGGGCCTGATCTCATTTCCTTTTTACGCCGATCTCTTCAGCCTTCAGTACTGCGTAATCTTTGTAGCACTGGTTATTTACCTGCTGTATGCCGGGCAATTAAAACTGTCGTTTAAGATCAGCAAACTTACCAGGCGCCTCTGGAAGAAGATGGTACCCTATAGCCTGTTTATATTGGGAAGTAACGTGATTACATTACTCAGTACCACCATGGATGGTATAATCATTTCCAGTTTCATGGGCCTGGCATATACTTCGGTATTTATTAATACCCAATACATGTCCAATTTTATCATTGTGCCTTACAGGGCGGCGCTGAGTATGGCCGCAGGCCCTATTTCGCAGGCCTGGAAAGATAAAGATATCCTGAAACTGGACCGGATCTATAAGAAGACATCCCTGAATCTGCTCATTGCATCCAGTTTTATCTTCGCCATGATCATGCTGAACTGGGATGACCTGCTGGCCTGGGTAAAACCGGACCCTATCTACCACCTCGGTAAACCGGTCATGTTCTTCCTTGGATTATACCAGGTAATAGAATTGGGAACAGGAATGAACAGTGCCATTATAATTACTTCAAGAAGATGGAAGTTTGAATTGTATTCAAACATTATTTTGCTGACGTTAACCCTGCCGCTCACCTATGTACTTATCAAAAGCCACGGTATGGTAGGCGCCGCACTGGCAATGTTGATCTCCAGAACAATCTTTAATATAATACGGTATATCTTCCTCTACAGGGTGTATAATTTACAACCGTTTACAAAGAAAACAATTGTGGCCCTGGTGCTGCCGGTGGCTGTGTACCCGCTGGTGGCATATACTATACACTTCAACAATCCGTTCTGGGGGCTCGTAGCCCGGTCGGCGGCATTTACGGCAGTATATGCAGTGTTGTTGCTACAGTTGAAGGTTTCTGAGGATGTAACGCAGGTATGGGGAACCATCAGGAAACGCGCATTTCAGCTAATAGGTAGATAGGATTACTTATAATTTTTTAGTTATTGTCTTGTAAAAGCAATCACCTGACTGGACAATTTAACCCATACAATCTGAAAAATATTCTACCTTTATAGTCGGAGTTAACTCTGTTCGAGACCAAAATATGGGACAATTGAGTACCTGAGAGGTACTAAGTACGCAATCTATACCTATTTATGAAGCAATTATTTTTATTCAGCTTTTGTTTGTTAATATGGCTGAATGTTAAGGGACAAGCAAGTTTTACTGTACCAGATACTGTATGTATTAATGACCCGGTCAATATCACTAACACATCTGTAGGTGCCAGTACCTATTACTGGAACTTTTGCGGATACGACCTGTATGGTACCCCTACCCTGACAGATCTCGGTAACCCCGGCAATTTATTGTATGTCCCTACATTCATTACCATTCAGCAGGACAATGGCATCTGGTACGGCTTTGTCTCCAATTTCGGATATAACAGCATTGTCCGGCTTACCTATGGTAGCAGCCTGTTAAACACCCCTACTGCCGAAAACCTCGGCACCTTCGGAGGCGATGTTCCTGAATATACAGAAGGACTCCAGGTGGTAAAAGACGTAAATGGCTGGCACCTGATCGTGGTGGGCGGTTATACTCCCGCCAAGGCACGTATTATGAAAATTGACTTCGGTGCCAGTCTGGGTACACCGAGAGCAAGTCTGACTTCTACCAACTGGGGGAATATTAACAATACCCTGGATTACCCCACTGAACTCTCCATTATTCAGGAGGGTAATGATTATTGGGGGCTGACTGTAAATGCCAACGGCAATACCGTTACCCGCTTCTACTTTGGGAGCAACTTCACCAACCCGCCTACTGCACAGAACTTAGGCAACGTAACCGGTACGCTCAACTGGCCTACTGGTATCTATGCTGCAAAATATAATAACCAGAACTACATCTTCGTCACCAATACCTATGCAGGCACACTGGTACGCATGGATTTCGGTTCCTCTATTGGCAATACGCCGGTAAGCACGGACCTGGGTAACGCTGGTGGTGTACTAACACAACCAAGAGATATTGCCATTATCAATGATTGCGGTAACTTCTATGGCCTTGTTGTGAACAATGTCTCCCACGATGTAGTAAGGGTCGATTTTCCAAGCGGTGTGAACGGTGCCATCACCGGCTCTAAGCTTAACATCACCGGGCTCACCTTTCCCCACTCTATCTCTACCATGTTCAGAGATGGCGACAACTTATATTCCATGATCGCGGATGCAGATGCGCATAAGATTTTCCGTTTGCAGTTTAACAGCTGTACGAATTCCAGTACGCCCTCTTCAACGTCTGCCACACCGCCGTCTCCTATCAAATACGATTCTGCCGGGATATATAACATCCACCTGCTTACCAACGAAAGCCTGTCCACACAATCTTCTTTTTGTAAAGAAGTGGTTGTACTGGCACCGCCCAAACCTAACTTAGGCAAGGATACCGCCACCTGTGGGGCTGCTACCATTACACTCGACGCAGGTGCAGGCCGGACCTATCTCTGGAATACAGGCGCCAAAACACGTACCATCGCTGTCTCCACTACCGGTGATTATAGTGTAACTGTCAGCAATGGTTACTGCGAAGGCAAGGATACCATACATGTCGCCATCAACCAGCCACTGGACCTCTCAAATACTGTAGTGACCAATATTGACTGTGCAGGTACACTGGGACAGCTTGATGTAAGGCCCACAGGTGGTATGTATCCGTTTACCTATTACTTAAATGGCACCAACCAGGGTAAAGATTCGTTGTATACGAACCTGAGTAAAGGAACTTATACTGTTCGGGTAGTAGATGCAATAGGATGTGAGATATCCCGTACATTTACAGTTGATCTGCTTACAACCCTGAAACCCAACCTGGGTAAGGATACTGCGACATGTGGTGCCGGTACTGTAACCCTCGATGCAGGTAACGGCATTACCTATCTGTGGAACACCGGAGCAACCACCCGCACTATCGTAGCATCAGGTACCGGCGACTATATCGTGACCGTCAACAACGGTTTCTGTGAAGGGAAAGATACTATACATGTCACGATCAACCAACCACTGAACCTTTCTAATACAGTGGTGACTGATGTTGACTGTGCAGGCACCCCGGGCAGGATAGACGTAAGACCAACAGGAGGTACATATCCATATACTTATTACCTGAATGGTATCAGCCACGGAAGAGATTCATTATATACCAGCATGGATTCAGGCACCTATGCCATCCGGATAGTAGATGCAATAGGATGTACGCTTACCCAGTCATTTACCGTAGGGCAACTTTTACCGCAGCCAAAACCCAACCTCGGTAAGGATACGGGAAGTTGTGGTACAGCAGCGGTGACACTGGATGCCGGTGCAGGCAGTACTTATATCTGGAATACCGGCGAAACAACCCGAACAATTGTAGCTACTACTTCGGGCGATTATAGCGTAACTGTCAGCAATGGCGTTTGTGAAGCCAGCGATACCATCCATGTTACGATCACCAAACCACTGACCCTGTCAAATACAGTGGTCACCAATATTGACTGTGGCGTGGAAATGGGACAAATAGAAGTAATGCCTACAGGAGGTAAATATCCTTACACCTATTACTTCAATGGGGTCAATCATGGAACGGATTCCCTGTATCCTAAACTGGATCCGGGAACTTATACGATAAAGGTGGTAGATGCATTGGGCTGTGAGCTGGCACAGGCATTCACAGTGGTAGAATATACCGCTAATATAATCCGTGCTACAGCCAGTGGTACCAAACCGACCTGTTACGATGCGACCGACGGTTCTATCACTATCCAGGTCAACAAAGGTGTACCACCGTTTGAATACACCATCGATACTTTCAAAACTTTCCAGACCAGGCCTGTAATCACCGGCCTGCAACAGGGGAACTATCATATCTATATTCGCAATGCTGTATGTATCGATAGCGTAAGCATCGAACTACCGGCACCAGCTCCCCTGAAAACCGGCGTGGCCCTTACCAATGAACTCTGCGAAAGAGGTAACGGTACACTGGAAGTTCATCCTTCCGGCGGTACTTCCCCTTATAAATTCTACTGGGGTAGTGACCTGATGACTCAAACCAGTCTCTCGAACCTCAGCTCAGGTACCTATTCCATTATGATCAGGGATGCACATAATTGCAGACTGGATACCGCGGTGACCATTGAGAATAACAATATAGATGCCGTTCATATCTGGAACAGGGACACCACCATCAATATCGGGCAATCCGTGACACTGAAAGCCACCAATAGCGTGGATTATACCTGGACACCAGATGAAAGCCTGAGCTGTACAGACTGTGCTTCACCAGTAGCCACGCCTGACTCTACTACCACTTATATAGTAAGTACGGTAACAGGACTGAACTGTATTCCGACAGATACGGTAACAGTGACGGTAACGCATTATAAACGGTTATTCATTCCAACAGCATTTACACCAAACGGAGATGGGCAGAATGATGTATTTAGAGTGAAGGGATTAGGGATTGCTTATTTCAACATGCGGATATACAACAGAGTGGGTAATCTTATTTATCAGACAAAAGACTATGCTGGCGGATGGGATGGAAAAGTACAAGATGCATTAGCACCGGTCGGAACGTACGTATATGTGATCGAGTATGCGTTCTTCGACGACGTAGTGCATCCGAAGCTGGAAAAAGGGACCGTGACGCTGATCAGATAAAAATAAAATGAGATCGCTTAATTGAATAAAAAAGGTGTGGTTATTAAAACCACACCTTTTTATTTACGAGATCATTGCTTTCAATTTCATCCTGGCCTTCTCTACATAAGGGAAATAAAACCCTGCCACCGCCGGCCACAACCCCGGGTAATCCATCGCCTTCGCGGCTTTCACCCACCACTTCCTATTCTCCCAGGTAATATTTTCAATCTGTAACCGCTGTAACCAGGACCTGCAGACATGCGCCTCTGCATCGGGAGCCGGTGTATCCAGGCTTGCAGGCAATGGCACCTTATTCACCCGCTCATGAAAGTCAATCGCTCCCTTCACCCACTCATCTCCAAAATTTCCATTGGAGAAATGTAACAGGTCTACATCATATACGACTGCCACTGTATATTTCTCAGAGATCCGCAGACTGATATCCAGGTCATAAAAATGAAAACCCTTCAGTTCTGCTGTATTAAAAGGGAGCTCTTCCCAGATCTTTTTGCGCGTACATAACCAAACCCCATCCAGCACCTTCACCGGTACACTCACATCATTCCTGCCCGCGGGACGTAACAGGAATTTCCTGTTCTTACCGGTAGGCAGTCGTTGGTAAATGTTGCAGCAATCTGCTTTCGGCTGATTCGTCCACCAGCCGGAAACCGTTTTACTTTTATAACGACTCCCCGCAATGCCGATCAGGCCAAGCCTGGCGTCAGCCTTGAAATGCGTGAGCACACACTGCCCCCAACCCTGGGTGAGGAACTCTACATCATCATGCATAAAACAGATGATATCATATTTTGCACGGGATGCCCCGGTATTATAACCAGCCCCCATCCCTCCCAACTCTTTGGCGTTGTCGATGATAATAACTTCATGTTCAACCCCGATAGTCGCCTGGATATTCGCCGTAACCGTACGCATACGCTGAGGATCGATGGAACAGATAACAATTGATACCATGAAGCAGTAAAGAATTTAAGTTTAACAATTGTAGGTAGAAATAAGCAATTAGAATACCGGATAAGATAGACGGTTAAAACGTATGTATTCCCCTTTTGATAAATTTTCGCGAAGTGAAGGTACTCAGGTATTAATTAATTCTCCCTGCCCCTACAAAATATTTCTTCCAGTACGTTTCATTCAGATCACTGATCATCACCCCTGAGCTGGTAGAAGCATGTACGAATTTAGAATTATCCAGGTATACTCCCACATGCGATACCTGTGCCTGGTTAATCTTAAAAAATACCAGGTCTCCCGCCTTCATCTGCTCGTTGCTGACCTTCTTCGATTTATCGTACAATCCCGAAGAAGTACCAGACGCATTGATCCTAAATACTGTGGTTAACAACTGATTGGCAAAATTACTGCAATCAATGCCGCTTTTGGAACGGCCACCTAACTGGTAAGGAGTGCCCCACCAATCTTCAATAAAGTAAAATAAATTGGCATTCAGCACAGTTTCTACCGGAACATCCAGCAGTTGCGCGTATTTAAACTGCCACAAAGGAGCATTTTCGACATAAGTACTGGCGGCCTGTGAGAAACTCACTTTTGCATAGCTCACACTGGTAGCCTTCGCATTACTGGAAGTAGTAAAACCATCAAGAAATTCAGGGGAACGGCTGGAAGAAGTAGTGCTGGATTTTTTGGCCGTAGAAGTATTTTTAATAACAGAACAGGAACTGGCTGTTAACAGAAAAATACCGATCGCCCAAATAAGTCCATTTCTTCCTGACATATGTGCTATTGATTATAATTTGAGCTAAATTACTAATAATAATTGTTTTTAAAGTGTTCTATTTGAAAGTGCTCTCTTTTAAGCGGTTAGTGCCCTCAAAAAGTAAGTATTGAGCCGGCACAGTGGTACTTCTTATCCGAAAATCCTTGCCTGAAGCAATCATGATTCAGATCCCTCTACTGCGGCCGGTTTAGCATTCTCAACGGCTCACTCCGGATTCACCCTGCCTTGCTGTGGATAATTTTTAGCTAACTTTGTGCCTGAAGAAACGGAATTTTGTGCCATGATTTTCTCCCACTTACACGTTCATACTCAGTACTCCCTGCTGGATGGAGCCGCAGATATCAAGTCACTGTATAAAAAAGCGATGGCCAGCAACCAGCCAGCCCTTGCTATTACAGACCACGGTAATATGTTTGGCGTATTCCAGTTTGTGGCAGAAGCATACAACCATCGACTCAACCCGGAAGATCCAAAAGATAAGCGCCTGAAAGTGAAGCCAATCGTAGGCTGTGAATTCTACGTGGTAGAAAACAGGTTCAAACGCGCCTTTACACGTGATGAAAAAGACATCCGTAACCACCAGGTCTTGCTGGCCAAGAATGAGGAAGGTTATCGCAACCTTATCAAGCTCTGCTCGCTTGGGTATATTGAGGGACTGTACGGTAAATATCCCCGTATTGACAAAGAACTCATTCTCCAATATCATAAAGGACTGATTGCCACCACCTGCTGCCTGGGTGCGTCGGTGCCCCGCACCATCCTGAAACATGGCGAAGATGCCGGTGAAAAGGAGTTTAAATGGTGGCTGGACATATTTGGCGAGGATTTCTATGTAGAAATGCAGCGCCATGGTATCCCTGAACAGGATAAAGTAAATGTCGTCCTCCTGAAATTTGCAGAGAAATACAATGTAAAAGTGATCGCTTCCAACGACTCCCATTACGTGGACAAGGAAGATGCGAACGCACACGACATCCTGCTCTGTATCAACACCGGTGAGAAAAAGTCTACCCCTACCAATAAAGAATTTAACGAAGACGAAGGCGGGAAGAAAAATACCCGCTTCGCATTCTATAACGACGAGTTCTATTTCAAGACCACGGACGAGATGTCAACGCTCTTCCATGACCTGCCACAGGCCATTGACAACACCAATGAGATTGTGGACAAGGTGGAGCTGCTGGACCTGAAAAAAGACATTCTGCTGCCTAACTTCCCGATTCCTCCCGGTTTCTTTACGCAGGACCAATACCTGCGTCACCTCACCTTCGAAGGGGCACGAGCCAAGTATGCGGAAATTACCGCAGAAGTCGAAGAACGCCTGAACTTCGAACTACAGGTGATCGAGAACATGGGATTTGCCGGTTACTTCCTCATCGTATCTGACTTTATCAAGGCAGGCCGCGATCTGGGCGTATTTATCGGTCCGGGCCGTGGATCGGCTGCAGGATCGGCGGTGGCCTATTCCATCGGTATTACCAATATAGACCCGATCAAGTACAATCTCCTGTTTGAGCGTTTCCTGAATCCGGAACGTAAAAGCATGCCGGATATTGATACGGACTTCGATGATGAAGGCCGTCAGAAGGTGATTGACTACGTAGTAGACAAATATGGCAAGAACCAGGTAGCGCAGATCATTACCTACGGTACCATGGCTGCTAAAATGAGTATCAAAGACGTGGCCCGCGTTATGGACCTGCCATTGGTAGAATCCAATATGCTGGCCAAAATGGTACCTGACAAACCGGGTATCCAGCTGGACCGTATCTTCAATGCCCCCATTGATGAAGGGGAAAAGAGCCTCGCAGAGAAAGAAGGGCTGGGACCTGAAGACCTTGACAACGTAAGAAAGCTCCGTGAGATCATCAAAGGAGACGACCTGCAGGCCGAAGTGCTCCGCGAAGCCTGCGTACTGGAAGGATCTGTACGAAATACAGGTATCCATGCGGCAGGTATCATCATTGCCCCCAAGGATCTTTATGACCTGATCCCGGTATCGACTGCCAAGGACTCCGACCTGCTGGTGACCCAGTTCGAAGGTAGTATCATTGAAAGCGCCGGTGTCATCAAAATGGACTTTTTGGGTCTGAAGACCCTCACCATCATCAAGGGCGCACTGGAACTGATCAAGCAGAACCACGGCATCGACATCTCTATTGACGATATTCCGCTGGATGACGCCCGTACCTACGAGCTGTACCAGAAAGGTGAAACAAACGCGACATTCCAGTTCGAGTCTCCCGGTATGCAGAAGTACCTCCGCGAGCTGAAGCCCGATAGGTTCGATGACCTGATCGCCATGAACGCCCTGTACCGCCCGGGTCCACTGGAGTATATTCCACTGTTTATCCGCCGTAAACATGGGTTGGAAGAAACCGTGTATGACCTGCCGGAAATGGAAGAATACATGCGTGATACCTATGGGATCTCGGTATACCAGGAGCAGGTAATGCTGCTAAGCCAGAAACTGGCAAACTTTTCCAAAGGTGATGCGGACGTACTCCGTAAGGCGATGGGTAAGAAGCAGAAGGCCGTACTGGACAAAATGAAGAAACAGTTCATGGACGGTTGTCAGAAGAACGGCCATGACTTAAAAATATGTGAGAAGATCTGGACAGACTGGGAGGCATTCGCATCCTACGCGTTCAACAAATCGCACTCTACCTGTTATGCATTCGTAGCGTATCAGACCGCTTACCTGAAAGCTCACTACCCTGCCGAGTATATGGCGGCGGTACTGAACTGCGCAAGCAACATTGAAAAGATTACCTTCTTCATGGAAGAAGCCAAGCGCATGGGTATTGACGTATTACCACCGGATGCAAATGAATCTTTCAAAGGTTTTGCAGTGAACAAGATGGGACAGATCCGTTTTGGTCTGGCAGGTCTGAAAGGTGTAGGTGAAGCAGCCGTAGAAAACATCCTGGAAGAACGCAAAAAAGACGGTCCGTTCAAAGATATCTTTGACCTGATCAAGCGGGTGAACCAACGTGCGGTTAATAAAAAATCGCTGGAAGCCCTCGCCATGTCAGGTGCATTTGATTGCTTCCCGGCATTGCACAGGGCACAGTATTTCTTTAAACCGGAGAATGATACAACTACCGGGTTGGATAAGATTGTGAAGTTCGGTAACCAGGTAGCAGCAGGGTCTTCCAATATCGGCAGCCTGTTCGGCGATGAAGATATGCCCGCGATAGAACCACCTAAACTGCCGGCTTGTGACCCATGGCCATTGATCCTGAAGCTGAATAATGAAAGAGAGGTAACGGGCATCTATATTTCCGGTCACCCGCTGGACGATTACAAGTTTGAGAGCCGGTTCTATAACATGAACAAGGTATCTGAACTGGTTGAATATCAAGCAGAAATAACAGCACCCGGCGGTGGTAAACCGGGCCGTGAGAAGAACTTCAGACTGGCAGTATATGTAACGGGTGCGCAGGAGCGTATCTCCCGGAACAACAGGCAGTTTGGTATTATGACGGTGGAGGATTACAGCGGCAAGTTTGAGTTTGCCCTTTGGAGTGAAGACTTTATCAGGTTTGCACCTTATTTAAAGACAGGGCTGTGTTTGTTCATCAATGGAGGCTTCAAGGCCCGCCGTTTCAATGACAGCGAGTATGAGTTCAAGGTGAATAGTATCCAGTTGCTGCAGGAAGTAAAAAAGACACATACGAAGAAGGTAGGCCTGGTGACAATGCCAAAGTTTATAACAAGAGACCTGGTAGATTTCCTGGTAGACAATATCAACAAATATCCGGGATCGAGTGAACTGTTCTTACAATTAGTAGACCGGGACAACGATCTGCAGGTGAAGATGCATACGTTCAATAAGCATATTGAAATGAATGATGAACTGGCGCATTTCCTGTCCAGGCAGCCGGATCTGGATGTGTATATTGAAACCGCCAGGTAGGACTGAACTATTTTATTAAAATCGGGTTATTAGAGGTAATGACATACCGGCTGTAAAACGAAGTGTAACCGGGCATGCTTTAGAATCAACCCGGAGGCGGATTTTAAACCACCATTACATTGAATATGGGAAGAAATAACCAATAATGCGGACAAAAGAACCAATTCGCCGGAAACTGATACCAGTATAGATACTATCGATAATTATTCGGTTAAAAATAATTTAACTTGCATCGTAAATAATCGATATAACGATTTGCAGAACATGCCAAAAAAGCAGTAATTTGCGGCCGGTTTGATTCTTGCAGAGTAATTAACAGGTTTTTAAAAATTTTATAAATACTAATAACATGGCATTAGAATTCACTGATTCCAACTTCGAAACCGAAGTGTTGAGCTCAGACAAATTGAGCGTTATTGATTTCTGGGCAGAATGGTGTGGTCCTTGTCGCGCTATCGGTCCGGTGATCGAAGAGCTGTCAAAAGAATATGAGGGTAAGGTAAATGTTGGTAAAGTAAATGTTGACCAGAACCCAGAGCTGTCTATTAACTACGGAATTACAAGCATTCCTGCTATTCTGTTTGTTAAAGGCGGTAAAGTTGTAGACAAACAGGTAGGTGCTGTGCCTCGTGCAGTTTTGGAAAAGAAGATTCAGGCAAATATGTAATCTTTATAAATAAATTTAAAAAGGGCGACTCGTATGAGTCGCCCTTTTTTTTGTGCGTATGTGCGTGGGCAGGTAAGTAGGGATAGGTAGAATGGAATGCTTCTTCGATGCTTCTTCGATGCTTCTTCGATGCTTCTTCGATGCTTCTTCGATGCTTCTTCGATGCTTCTTCGACGCTTCTTCGACGCTTCTTCGACGCTTCTTCGACGCTTCTTCGATTAAGCGCCGTTAAAAAGCCGTTATTACAAGTCCACCAAAAGTGCACTATAAGTACACCAATATATCACCTCAATATCCCCTGGATATACAAGTGCCCTTTTAGTGTACTTAAGGTATACTATTAATGTAATACCAGCGACGGCGCCACGGCGGCTTTTAATGATAGTTATTGGCCCCCTCCCCCAAATACGAAATATAAACTCTTCGCGTTTTAAACAATACAAAAAAATCGCGGTCCAACTGTCGAAAGCCAATTAATTGTGATGACACCACTTTTCTCCTTTTCAGAACACCGTACCTGATAGATTCCACTTATAAGTAGATTGGAAGATATTCAAAATGACGCCCTGATTATTGGAAATTAACTTTAAGGTGTGTAACAAAAGATTGTACCTTTCCCCGGAATTTTTGGATAACAGCCGCTAATTTTAACTTTCAAACTTGAACATTGCGCAATTTTACCCTTTTTATCCTAACCATCTTCCTATCATTCCCTGCCTTGGGCCAGCGTCTGTGTGGCTCCGAAATAGCTGTTCAGGAGCAGATCAGGCAAAATCCCACGTTGCAGGTACTACGTGATAAGGTGGATGCACGCAACAGATCCAAAATCTCAGCCATTCAACTTAACAGGGCAGTTGCAAAAGCGACCGCTTACAACACCGTTACCATTCCGGTGGTCGTTCACATCGTACTCACCAACCCCGCTGTCGTGACCGACGCCCAGGTTCAATCCCAGATCGATGTGCTTAACAAGGACTATGCTGCGCTTAATACCGATACCAGCATCCTCCCCTCTGTCTGGAAAGCCCTGGTCGGCAATGCCCAGATCCAGTTTTGCCTGGCCCAGCGTACGCCTTCAGGAGAGGTTACAAATGGGATAGAACGTGTCACAACCACAGTCGCCACCTTTTCTTCCAGCACGGCAGTCAAAGCTGTAAAATTTGCCAGCTCCGGTGGGGCCGATCAATGGGATGGTTCCAAATACCTGAATATCTGGGTCACCCATATCGAAAAGGGCTACCTCGGCATCGCCACTTTTCCTAATCTCTATGCAGACAACCAACAAGGTGTCGTAATTGAATATACCGGCTTCGGTACCACTGGTTCCGCTGTCTATCCATACAATAAAGGCCGTACTGCCACCCACGAAATAGGTCATTACTTCAATCTCCGCCACATATGGGGAGATGAAGATGCCTGTGCCGCAGATGACGGTATCGACGATACTCCTAAACAGGCAAAAGCAACCTATGGGTGTCCTGCATGGCCACAGGTTGATATGTGCTCTAATACCAGCCCGGGGTATATGTTCGAAAACTATATGGACTATTCCGACGATGCCTGCCTGGTACTCTTTACCAAAGAACAGGTAGATGTGATCCGTGCCACCCTGACCGACGACAGGAGCTCCCTGCTCAGTTCCGATGGCTGTACGCCGCTGAACCTGAAAACACTGGATGCCGAAATAGAAAATGTGATCAGTCCTCTCAACCAGCAGTGTGATGCGAGTATCACCCCCTCTGTAGTCCTGAAAAATATGGGCCTGACCACCCTGACTAAGGTGACCATCAACTACCAGACAGACGCCGGTACCGTATATTCGACTTCCTGGACAGGTAGTCTCGCAGCATTGAAAACAGATACGGTAAGTCTCCCGACCAGCACCGTTGATGTAGGCGACCACCTGCTGAAGGCCTGGACCACGCTGCCAAATGGAGCCAGTGACAATGACGTTACCAACGATACCGCCTGGACAGCCTTGAGCTTTTATAATAACATTACTTTCCCGCTGAAAGAAGGTTTTGAAAGTAACACCTTCCCCCCTGCCGGCTGGGAAATCTACAACCCGGATGGTGCATATACCTGGCAGCGTACCAGCGTTACCCGCGGCGATAGCAGCTATTATGCTATAGAAATGCGCAACTATGTGTACGCTACCTCCAACGAAATTGACGATATCCGCACCCCGACCATCGATGCAGCAGGCGCAGATTCTGTCTTCCTCTTCTTCGATGTGGCTGCGGCAACTTCCGACAATGTGAATGGCGCCGATTCAAGCCTGAATTCCTGGGATAAGTTGCTGGTAATGACTACTTCCGACTGTTCTCTCACCTACGATACACTGTATAGTAAGTCAGCGAAGTCGCTGGTAACGACGACCACCCCGGTTGCTTCCGAGTTTGTGCCAACCGCTGCTCAGTGGCGCAGGGATTCCGTGAACCTGACCCCCATCATCAGGAAGGGCCAGTTCAGGGTGGTATTCCGGAATGTGGGCAATAACCAGAACAATATTTACCTGGACAACGTCAATATCATCACCCGGTCTACCCTGCCTTACCTGAAAGAAAAGGGAATTACGGTAGGGCCGGTACCTACTTCCGGTCAACTCTATGTGACCTTCCTGGAAGTGCCGGACAACCTGGATTTCATTGGAATTTATAATACTTCGGGACAACTGATCGCGAAACAGCGTGGTTCCAATATCGATGGCAGCAATCGTTTCACTTTTGATTTGGTAAATGAGCCAAATGGTGTTTATTTTGTAAAGTTAATTTACCGGAATACGAAGGCAAAGACTTATAAGATCATAAAAGTGAATTAAGAGATGATTACTCAAAACGATTATCCTGCTGTAGAAACACTTTTGCAGGATGCCAGGCTGGATAAAGCATTGAAGACCATTGGAGAAAAAGTGCTCGCCCGTGAGCGTCTGACCACTGATGAGGGCATATTACTGTTTGAAAAAGGCGAACTGGGCTATGTAGGCGCACTGGCCAATTTCGTAAGGGTGCGTATGCATGGTGACAAAACTTACTTCAATAGAAACTTTCATATCGAGCCGACGAACGTTTGCATCTTCACTTGTAAATTCTGTTCATATTCAAAGCTTTATAAGCATAAAGAAGAGGGGTGGGAACTGAGCGTTGAGCAAATGCTGGATATTGTAAAGAAGTATGATGGTCAGCCTGTTACGGAAGTACACATCGTTGGTGGCGTGCATCCAAAAATGAACCTCGACTTCTTCGTGGAACTGCTGGAAAAGATCAGGGCTCATCGTCCGGATTTGCATATCAAAGGTTTTACCGCAGTAGAACTGGATTATATGTTCCGCAAGGCGAAACTGAGTGTGCAGGAAGGTATGAAGAAACTCCATGACGCCGGCTTGCAATCATTGCCGGGTGGTGGTGCGGAAATCTTCCATCCTGATATCCGTGCACAGATCTGTCATGATAAAGTAGATGCAGATGGCTGGCTGGATATTCACAGAACGGCACACAACCTGGGCATGCATACAAACGCGACGATGCTGTATGGTCACCTGGAGCAATACTGGCACAGAGTTGATCATATGGAGCGGTTACGTCAGTTGCAGGATGAAACAGGTGGTTTCAATACGTTTATTCCCCTGAAATTCAGGAATAAGGATAATGAAATGGAACATGTGGGTGAGGTATCGGTAATTGAAGACCTCCGCCTGTACGCAATCGCCAGGTTGTATATGGATAACTTCCCGCACCTGAAGGCTTACTGGCCGATGCTGGGCAGACAGAGTGCACAGCTGACCCTGTCATTTGGGGTGAATGACCTGGATGGTACCATCGATGATACTACCAAAATTTACTCAATGGCAGGTGCAGAAGAACAAAATCCTTCTATGAACACGGCACAACTGGCCATGCTGATCAGGCAGGCTGGCAGAAGACCAGTAGAACGGGATACTGTTTACAATGAGATAAAGGATTATACGGACGTTGTTTTTTCTGATGAGGAATTGACGGCGAAGTAGGATGCTACATATTTACAAAAGAGAAGGGCTGATTGCTAAGCAATCAGCCCTTCTCTTTTAAAGTCCATCACCTAATTCAGCTCTTCTATTGTAAATGGTTTTTGTCTGCCTTTGTATTTCATTCTCACTTCCTGTATATCTTTCTCCGTTACTTTCGGTGCCTGGTTACTCCAGCAGTTTCTAATGAAACTTAACACCTCTGCAATGTCCTGATCATTATATTCATCATTACTGCCAATGCCCGGCATATCGGCGCTGATCTCCGGTGCTTTGTAGTGTTTTCCATTTACATCAATTGGTCCGGTAAGTCCATATAACACTATGGAAATCAGTCGTTTCTTATCTCCGGTCACCAACTGTGACTGGTTCAGCGGAGGCGCCAGTGATTTGATGCCATCACCATCTTTTCCATGACAAGTCTGGCAAACATTGGCGAATAATTTCGCTCCTTTAGGATACTGTTTTACCAGCGCATCTGTCATTTTTGCCTTGCGATGATTCTCTATATCTTTTATGATGGCATCGAGATGACGGCGCATGGAAAGAGTAGTATCTCCATTTATTTTAATGAGCTGATCGAGGAGTTGGGATTCTTTCCCACTGTTATTATTAATGATCGCATCTCCTACATAACGGTCATTTGCATAGCGGGTCATTAATTTGGTTTGCAGTGCTGCTGGGTTAGGAAGATATGGCAATACCAACGCGATGTAGGGCGCCAGGAATACATTATCAGATAAAGCAGTCAACGTTGCAGTAGCAGTGGTTGTTTTCACAGAAGGTAACGCTGCTATCGCAGCGGCCTGTAAATAAGGATTCTTCTGGTGCAGAAGGAAATCCAGCTCCGGATACTGTAACGCACCCAGTCCTTCCAGGGTCCATAGTGCATGGATAATGCCATACGTATTACCCTCCTGGTGCAGCCTTTCCTTCAAATGCGGAATGAGTTGTGTATAGCGATGATCGATGATCATTTGCTGTGCCTTATCCCTGATCCAGCCGTTTGGATTTTCCAGCAAAGCAAAGAGCTTATCTGGGTTATTATCCAGTGCCATTGGCCGGATCCTGGCACCGGTAGGCACGATGCGGTAAATACGACCGCAATTGAGCGGGTTGGTCAGTTCACGGCTCCTGATCTCGTCTTTCAGATAAGGTGTCAGGTAGGTTTTATGCTGGATGATCCCCCGGTACATGTCCACCACATAGAGGGCCCCATCGGGAGCATCGTACAGGCTAACGGGGCGGAAACGTTCATCATCGCTGGCCAGGAACTCCTTTTTCTGGTAGGCCTGACGGCCTTTGACAATATACCCGCTATCCTGCAGTATATTTCGTTTGACCAGGTTGCCGGCTGGCTCGGCTACGAAGGCGTTGTTGTCATATTCTTTGCCAAGCAGGCTTCCCCTGTAGATAAGCGGACTGCAGGCCGCCGTCATTTCTACAAGGCGGAGACTATCGTCCAGCACTCCTTTCATGTACCCCCTGTTCACCCCGGGTGTTGGGTGAATAGGATAGACACGGTTGTCAGGAACGATCTTTTCATCGTAACCAGCGATTGTTTTCTGGTTAGGATTACGGGCACCAAGACCGGGCGGAAAATAATCGCCCAGCAGGTTCTCAGAGTTATTATTGGTAAATAAGCGGCCGAAATTGTCCTGGGAAATGCCCCACTGACCACGGAAGTGGGTATCCTGTTTCACCCATTTCCCGTTGATCTGGCGGTAACGTTTATCAGACTTTGCATTGTAGATCCAGTTGTCCATCGCGCGGAGCAGACCGTTTGGCTGGTGTTCCACGTTGCCGCCTTCCGTGTACTTGTCATCAATGAGCTCGCGCTTGCCGGCAACGTCATCTTTCACTGGAACGAACCAGAGTTTAGGCGGTTCAGCCAGCAAAAAACCACCGGGCACAAGGCAGATGGCCCGTGGCAGGATCAGCGAGTCGAGGACCACTTTACGGGAATCGGCCACACCGTCGTGGTTGGTGTCAGTGAGGATCACCACTTTACCGTTGGGCGTATCTTCGCCGGTACCCAGGGTGTCCGGCATATATCCGGTCATTTCAACGACCCACATACGGCCTTTGTCATCGAAGGTCATGGCCACCGGGGTTGTGATCAACGGTTCCGACGCCACGAGTTGCACTTCGAGTCCTTTTTCAATCTGCATGTGAGAGATAGCAGTCTTGCCATCCAGCACAGGGGATGGACCGGTCCTTTGTCTCATAGTGGTGGAATCTCCATGATCTTTTGCCGGTCCCGGGCTGGTACAGGCGGAGAGCCAGTACGCCGCAGCCAGGAAAAGTGTCCAGTTTTTCATTTATGTAATCGATTGAAATGACAATTTAGATATAAAATTATATTTATAGCATGCATTTTTGATAGGGGGTAATGCATGGATGGATTCATGTCACTTTCACACTCAATACCCGTTTTTTAGCATGCATTTAGCAGCCTTTCACACCAATTTCCTCCTAAGTATTTCCCTATTTGTTTTTATCTTCGCTCCTTACTAGATCTAAATTAGCTTATGGGACGTTTTCAGGGCCTTTTTGGTATAATCCTCATCCTGGGACTTGCTTACTTATTATCCAACAACAAAAAGAAGATCAATTTCCGTCTTGTATTTAGTGGTATAGGATTACAGGTAATAATTGCCCTGCTGGTATTTAAGGTACCACCGGTATTTCACTTTTTTCAGTTATTAGGCAAAGCGATGGGGAAGCTGGAGCAGTTTGCCCGGGAAGGTGCGGCCTTTGTGTATGCAGGTATTGCAGTGAAACCGACGCCTGATACGATCAGTGATTATGCGCAGAGTGGATTTGTGTTTGCGTTCAATGTGACGGCTGCGATTATATTAGTATGTGCACTGGTAGCGATTTTTTATCACTTTGGTATTATGCAGCGTATTGTGGCCGTGATTGCCAAAGCGATGAATGTGGTGATGCGGGTGAGTGGTGCTGAGGCGTTGAGCAATGTAGCAAGTGCATTTGTAGGGCAGATCGAGGCGCAGGTCATGATCCGTCCGTATTTACCATATATGACGAAGAGTGAGTTGCTGGCATCAATGAGCGGTAGCCTGGCTTGTATAGCAGGAGGTATCCTTGTGGTGTATTCGAATATGGGGTTGGCTGCGGGAATGGATCTGGCTCCCATGCTGATTACGGCAAGCCTGATGGCGGCACCGGGTGCACTGGTGATTTCGAAGATCGTGTTTCCGGAAACGGAAGAGTCACAAACGATGGGGGTTGTGAAACTGGATGTGAAGAGTCATTATGTAAATGTAATCGATGCGATCTCCCATGGTGCGAGTGATGGTTTTAAGATTGCAATGAATGTGATCGCGATGATCATTGGTTTTATTGCGTTGATTGCATTTCTCGACTGGGGGCTGCTGAAGATCGGGCATATCTTTAATCCGTCTTTTGACCTGAGTTTGAATTATATATTCGGGAAGTTGTTTTATCCGGTAGCATGGGCGATGGGTGTACCGAACGGAGATGTGAATAATGTGGCGACCTTACTGGGACAGAAGTTGACGGTGAATGAGTTTATCGCATTTAAACATCTGACCGATAAGTCCATCCCGGTAGTATCTGCTAAAGGATTGCTGATCGTAAGTGTGGCCATCTGCGGGTTTGCTAATTTTAGTAGTGTGGGCATGCAGATAGGTGGTATCGGTGTGTTGGCGCCGGAGAGAAGAGGTGATCTGGCGAGCCTGGGTTTGAAGGCATTGTTTTGTGGCACACTGGCTTCTTACTTATCCGCCACGATCGCAGGAATCCTGATATAAGCTTTATCCATATAAGAAGAGGGTGTCTCATAAGTAAATGAGGCACCCTCTCATTTTTTTGAGTTATATAGCATTTTAAGGGTCGCCCTATATTGATTTTTGGGTAATCGTTTTGAGAAGGAAAGTTTTTCAAATAGATCC
>NZ_JBCNKF010000013.1:0-191686 GCF_039596155.1 Chitinophaga sp. | reverse complement strand
CACTTCGCAGTGGACACCCTTGCTCTTGGCTAATGGTTGGCGATTACAAACCCCCATAACGGACTTCCACCGTCAAGTTTATCGCCATGCATGGCGCACAAAAAAAGGGCGTCTCAAATGATTTGAGCCGCCCTTTCATTTTCGGTTATTAATGTTATCCCTGGTCAACAGGATTTTTTCCCTCCAGCCATTTATTCATGCCTCCTGAGAAATTCAGGATATTCTTATACCCTTCCCTTGCCAGCAGGGAATAAGCAATCGTAGCCCGGTCACCACTCTGGCAATGAATCACCACTTTCTTTTCTTTATTGATCTTACTCAGGTTGTCTGGCAGATACCCTACGAATACATTCTCTGCTTTCCTGATATGCCCGGAATGATATTCTGTAGCGCCGCGCAGATCAATCAGCTGGATGCCGTTATTATGATAAAGCTCCTTAAACTCATCAATGGAGATGACAGTTTCCCGCTCGGGCACACCGCCGGCCTTCACCCATTCATTGATATCAGGAATGTATCCCAGCACATTGTCAAGGCCTATCCGCATTAGTTTGCGGGTCAGCTGATCCAGTTGATCCGGATGGGCGATTAAAATAAAAGGGGTGTCATAATCCAGGAACCAGCCAGCCCAGGTATTAAAAGAATTATTGTCTTGTATGTTGATACTACCTGGAATGTATCCGGCGGCAAACATGCTTTTCTCCCGTGTATCGATCAGTTTGTATCCCTTCTTTAACGCGGATAGTAGTTCATCATTACTCAACGCTTTCAGGGTAGGCACTTTTGTCAGCAACGGGCGGTTCTCCTTGTTAAGTTTCTTCATGGTAGCGAAATATTTAGGCGGTTCCGGCTGATCTGCCAGCAGGTATTTTACGAACCCTTCTTCGTCCTGTTGGAAGCGGAAAGCCCAGTTTCTCACCATTTCATACCCGGTAGTAGTAGATGGAACGGACCCCAGGGCTTTTCCGCAGGCGGAGCCGGCACCATGGGCGGGCCATACCTGTATATACGGTGGCAAGGCACTGAATTTTTTCAGGGACGTAAATAGCTGATGAGCACCGATCTCCTGTGTACCTTTCAATCCGGCTGCTTTTTCAAGCAGATCGGGTCTGCCGATATCACCGACGAATACGAAGTCGCCTGTAAACAACATGACAGGTACATCACTGGCTGGCTTATCAGTCAATAAAAAGCTGATACTTTCAGGGGTATGACCGGGTGTATGTAAGACCTCGAATGTCAGATTACCTAGTTCAATCTGGCTACCGTCTTTCAAACCGATATGTTCGAATTCATATTGCCAATCCGGGCCGCCCTCGTCGGAGAGATATAACTGAGCACCGGTCAGAGATGCCAGCTCACGGGACCCGGAGAGGAAATCCGCATGAATGTGGGTTTCAAGAATATGCGTGATGCGCATCTTTTGCTGTTGTGCGATTTCAAGGTAGGTATCGACATCTCTCTTAGGATCAATAACAGCAGCAATCCCGGCTTTCTGACAGCCAATAAAATAACTTCCCTGAGCCAGGCTTTTATCGTAAATGTGCTGAAAATACATAGTGTTTAAATTTTTCGGTTTTGATACAAAGGTGTTGTATCCGCATTTTATTATCAGTGATACCTGTCACACAGATAATAAAGTTTATGGCTTCATCCATTCAAAGGAATTGCGGTGAATGACGATCCAGCCATTCTTTTCCATTTTCTTCAGCAACCGGCTGATCACTTCCCTGGAAGAATTCAGGTCGCTGGCAATTTCCTGGTGTGTTAACCTGATTTGCGGGCCCATTTTTTCAACTTGTCTTTTTATATAGAACTCCAGTCGCTCATCCATATTTTTAAAGGCAATTTCGTTGACAGTGTTCAGTAGTTCTTCATACCGGGCCTTCCATGTCCGGATCACGAAATAATGCCAGCTTTTATATTTCCCCAGCCATTGATCCATATATTCAAGGGGGATCATTAATACAGTCACATCAGTTAAGGCTTTTGCCACGACCTGGCTATTCTCCTGCCGGTAGGTACATACCATAGAAACGGCACATGCTTCGCCGGCTTCAATATCATACATAAAAAATTCATTCCCCTCTTCATCTTCCTGGTAGAGCTTTACAATTCCGTCTAATATCAACATCGAGGACCTGATAATCTGTGCTTTCCTCAGCAGGGTCGTGCCCGCCGGAATCTCCATAATTTCACCACATTTCTCCATTTCCTCATAAAGCGCTTCTTCCAGTCCCGGAAAATTCTGTCGAATAGCATCCTTCTCTTTCATAGTATATCATCGTATTTATGTATGTCGAATTTAAACTATAATGCCGATGTAAATACATACACCGGCATTTTGTAACAAAAACCAACCTATATCCTATCGCTTACCTGCAACTATTTCCCAAAGTTGTTCATCCGGAGCAAGCCATTCACATCCATCAGCGATGCAGAATTACAAATCATCCGGGAGATTATATGTAACAAATGTCACATAGTAAAAATACATGGGGTGGGTGACTATTATCACTGACCGCATTATGAGCGGTTACGACCTTTGAAGAAACAATATTTATGCATCTCTTTGGATATTTTGCTTCGTTGTTAATCGGCGTCTCGCTTGGTTTAATTGGTGGAGGCGGGTCTATCTTAACATTGCCTGTAATGGTGTATCTGTTTGGCGTATCGCCGGTGATGGCTACCTCGTATTCGCTGTTTATAGTAGGCTCGACCAGCCTGATAGGCGCTGCGCAGCAATATAAGAGAGGGGCTGTGAATATCAGGATGGGCGTACTATTTGCCATTTCGTCTGTGATCACTGTCTTTGTAACCCGGAAATGGCTGGTTCCGCTGATACCCGAAACGATTACGACGTTTCAGGGTTTTACGCTGACGGGCAGCAGGCTGACGATGATGTTATTTGCTTTGCTGATGCTGATCTCTTCAACCTTTATGTTAAGGAAGAAAACAGGGCACATGGATACGGACAACAGCCATCACAGCGTTAATTTCTCAAAGCTGGTGTTGTTTGGGATCAGCATTGGCCTGGTGACGGGGCTGCTGGGGGCAGGCGGTGGCTTCCTGCTGATTCCTGCACTCGTATTGATACTTCATTTGTCTATGAAGGAAGCCATAGGTACATCCCTGTTGGTGATAGCGTTGAATTCACTGATAGGTTTCCTGGGTAACCTGCATGAAAAAGGGATTGACTGGACACTCTTAATGATGGTAAGTACGCTGGCGATTGTGGGAATCATAGTGGGCAGTTACCTGAATAGTAAATTGCCTGCAGATAAATTAAAGAAAGGATTTGGGTGGTTTGTATTGGTGATGGGCATCTATATTCTCGCCAAAGAATCTGGCGCTCGGATTTAGTGCTTTCTGGCAGTCATAGCCTCAAAAAAGGCGACCTGTGATCCGATTAAAATTAAGCCATAAAAAACATCTTCTACAGGAATGGTTAGAATTCGCCACCCAATTATTTCATGACTATTATACCAAACAACAGGTGCGTCCAGCAAGGAACCTGTCAATAATCCGTTTACCACCAGGAAAGGTAGCAGCAACAGGCTATAACTGGAATAAAATTTACCGATCCAGGGTTTATTTCTCATCAAAAGAATAAAAAGGGCGAGTAAAAGAAACGTGGCACAGGTATACTTTTGATGGTAAAAAATAATTGACACGACTACTCCGGTTGCAATTAACACACGGGAGATCCAGGCAGCGGCCTTTGCTGAAAAAGTAAATGCTGGCCAGAAAGATTGAAGACAATAATAGGAAAACATACATGCATATGGTATGCATAAAAAAAACAACACCTCTTCCACTGGCAGATTAAAGAAGTAGATACCTAGCAGGTACGTTGGATTAAAACCCCATACACCGGCATATGTAAATGTGATATCCCACAATAGGAACACCAGTCCTGACAACAGCATACCAGTCAATGCTATTGCCCAGAACTTATAGAACCTGACCCGCGGATGGAAAGATGCAATAAATGGTACAAGAAGAGACCCCATATCAATCGCGAGATACGTGTATTTCATTTACATTCTTTTTCGAAACTAATCTAAAGTATTTAATGGGGAAAAATAACATACCAAAACATTCACCTTTCTCTTTTCCAAGGTGTTTATGGTGCATTTTATGCGCACGGCGCAGCGCCTTCAGATAAACATGGTCACTGTTCCGAAGCCATTTAAACCGCTGGTGTACGAATACGTCGTGCACCAGGAAGTAGGTAAAACCGTATAAAGTGATACCCGATGCCAGGCCGATAAGCAGGAAGTTTTTATGCAGGGTACCGAAAAGAAACAGTGCGATGCCGGGAAGTGCGAATATCAAAAAGAAGAAATCATTTTTTTCGAGGAATTGTCCTTCCGGCTTACGATGGTGATCACTGTGGAGAAACCAGAGCGGGCCATGCATAATATATTTATGCGTGAGCCAGGCGACACCTTCCATACCGGCAAAACCCACCGTCAACATGATGATTAAACCCAGGACTTCGTTCATTGCTGCAAAAGATTAAAAGGAAATAAAACGGTTTGTAACATAATGCCAAACTTATGGGTATTAGGCACCCGAACCCTTTCGTTCATGATACGCTGCGCCGGCAGGTTTTTAATTTTCTTGAACAACACCTGATAATAGGCGTAGGCCAAGTAGACCCCTTTCCTGGAGCTAAGCGGCAAAGCCAGGATACCTGGCAGAGCGGCCTGGAAGTCGGCAGCGATTTCAGATTCAATGGCAGACTTATCGCAGTTGGTAAAATGCTCAAGATTTACCAGTGGGAAATAATGTCTGCCGAGTTCCTGCCGGTCGGCTTTAATATCCCTGAGGAAGTTGACCTTTTGAAAAGCGGCGCCTAACTTCATAGCAGGGGTACGTAACTGGCAGTAGAGATCATTGTTCCCTTCTGTAAATACCTTCAGGCACATCAGGCCCACTACTTCTGCACTACCAAGGATATATTGTTCATAAATGCTCCTGGTGTAAAAATGCTGGTGGAGGTCCATTTCCATACTATCCAGGAATGTATCCACCAGCTCCTGTTCTATATTAAAGTCATGATATACTTTCTGAAAACTATTCAATATAGGGTTCAGGCTTATCTTATCGGCGATCGCCCTGTATGCTTCTTCTTTGAAATGAAGCAGTAGAGCGGCTTTGTCATATTCATGAAAAGAGTCTACAATTTCATCGGCCAGGCGAACAAAGCCATATATCGCGTGAATAGGTTCATGGAACTTTTTATCGAGCAACCTGATACCAAGCGAAAACGAGGTACTATATTCTTCTGTAGTGAGTTTGCTACAGCGTGCACTTACCTTATCAAATAACGATTTCATGTTTGGAAGATTTTTGTCTTAAAATGTGATTAGCGACCATTTCCCCGGAAAGAATTGCAGGTGGTACACCTGGCCCGGGAACGGTCAGCTGCCCTGTGTAGAAAAGATTACTGATCTTCTTATGGCGGATAGAGGGCTTAAGAAATGCGGTTTGTCCGAGTACATTCGCTAAGCCGTAAGCGTTTCCTTTAAAAGCGTGATAGTCAGTAATGAAATCACGGTAGGCGTATGACCTGTAATAAACAATGTTATCCCTGAAATTCTCTCCACAAAAAGCCTCCGTCTCGGCCAACACTCTATCGAAGTATTGTTCTCTTATGGCAGGAGAATCGGCCAGACCGGGTGCAGTTGGAATTAAAAAAAACAGGTTTTCCATTCCTTCAGGTGCCACACTCCTGTCGGTTTTAGATGGGCAACACAAATAAAAAAGCGGATCAGCTGGCCAGGAAGGTGTTTTATAGATCGCATCGGCATGCTTGCGCAGGTCATGCTCAAAAAACAGGTTGTGGTGTTGCAGGCCGGGTAATTGTTTGTTTACGCCTACATAATAGAGGAGGCATGAAGGAGCCATCACTCTTTTTTCCCAGTACTTTTCAGAATAGTTACTTTTTTTCTCAGGAAGCAGTTCCCTGTCAGTATGATGGTAGTCTGCGCCGGATACGACAATATCTGCATGAATAAATCCCTTGTCTGTATGTACACCGGTCACATTGTTGTCAACTACTTCCAGTCTTTCCACTTCGGTGTTCAGCAGGAAGTGAACGCCTTTTTCTCTTGCCAGGGCTGTCATAGCTGCTGCCAGCTGAACCATTCCGCCCATCGGATACCATGTACCCAGCTTCATATCGGCATAGTTCATCATGCTATACATGGCGGGTATCTTGTCGGCCGTGGCACCTAGAAAGAGGATGGGAAACTCGATAATTCTCAACAAACGCTCATCCGTAAAATATTGTTTTGCATGGCTGCTGAACGATTGAAGCATGTCCATTTTAAACACGGATTGCAATACTTCCTTACTACATAGTTCGCTGAAATGAAGTCCGGGCTTGTTGATATAAGTTTTCATAGCGGTCTCGTACTTATATCCAGCCTCCTGCATAAATGCTTCCAACTTTCTGCCGGCTCCTTTTTCGATGGTCTCAAAAAGAGAACAGATATCTGAAAAAGATGCCGGAAGTTCAATTACGTCATTTTTCCCAAAAACCACCTGATAGGAAGGGTCTAGCCTCACCAGAGAAAAATAGTCCTGGATAGAACTGCCGTGACGTTTAAAAAAACCTTCAGCCACTTCCGGCATCCAATACCAGCTCGGTCCCATGTCAAAAGTGAAACCATTTTCAGTAAAAGCCCTGCTTCTGCCACCGGTTGTTCCATGTTTCTCCACCACCGATACCTGGTATCCCTGGCTGGCGAAAGTGACAGCAGCAGATAATCCCGCATAACCGGCACCTATAATTAAGACCTTTTCACTTGGATTTTGTTTCATCTTTTTTCAAAACTCTTAAACAAATATACTGTTTAACTTTTTAATTTAAAGAATAAACAAAAGTTTATTTTTGTGAAAGAAGTCACCTGCCGGGTTAGGTCAACGAGAGTTACTTGTCCAGGCAATAGAAATTTGTAGTATGGCAGCTGAAATGTATTCAATCAAGGATCTTGAGAACCTGTCAGGGATCAAGGCACATACGATCAGGATCTGGGAAAAGAGGTATGGTGTGATACAGCCGGGCAGAACGGACACCAATATAAGGTACTATACAAACGAGGACCTGAGGAAATTACTGAATATAAGCATGTTAGCCCAGCATGGCTTCAAGATATCGCTCATCAGCCAGATGAGGGACGAAGAGATCAGTCAGAAAATAGCTGACCTGTCTATTGCCAAACAGGTGGATACATATGGAGAAAGTCTGCTACTCAGCTTAATCAACCTTGACGAGCAGCTATTTAACAAGACCTTCCTGGATATTGTACTGGCGGAAGGTTTTGAAAATGCCATTATTAAACAGATTTTCCCGTTCTTTAACCGAATCGGTATTATGTGGCAGATTGGGACGATTAACCCGGCTCAGGAGCATTTTATATCCCACCTGATCAGGAATAAGATAGTAGTTGCCATCGAACGTATCAACCGTACGCCGGACCCGGCACTGGGGAATGTGCTCCTGTTCCTGCCGGAGAATGAATTACATGAAATCGGGCTGCTGTTCTATAATTATTTATTACGTGCAAGAGGCTATAAGACGATTTACCTGGGGCAATCAGTTCCCCACGAAAGCCTTGACCGTATAGTCACCGCATGTAAATTTGAATTTATTGTCACGAATCTCACCAACCCGTTATCAGCAGAAGACTTCATCAGTTTCTGCCAGCGGGTTTGCGACACTGCAGCTGCCACAAAGGTTTATTTCACTGGCCCTGTACCTGAAAATACTGATCAGTCCCTCCCTTCGAACGCATTATTTAAGAAAGATTTACTGCTAAAACTTCACATAAAGGAGTGTTAATATATCATCAGGCATTCCTATTTGTTTAATAATTTCATATATTTGTTACACAAGCTATTTTATAACGGAAACATAGCCTGGGGAAGTTTTAAGGTGTTATCGCCAACGAACCGATCTTATTCTTACTTCCTAAAATAGTGTCTTGTTAGTATAAGTTTATCTAACGATCAATTTTCTACTAATAATTAAACTACTTTATGAAAGACCATGCTTAAGTTATTATTTCTTGACCAGGATAAAGACGACTTAATATTAGTAAAGGAGTTACTCGGAAAAGAGCAGTTTGAAATAAATACCATCGATCACCCATCGATGGTATTTGAATTGACTGCTATTACGGGTAATGTACCCGATGTGGTCATTATGAATTTCAGGCTGCCGGTATTATCATCATGGGAGCTGATAGGTGCCATTAAAAATCATCCTTTACTTCACCGGGTAGTAATAATTGTGCTGAGTTTAATTGACCCCGTCCTGATGGAAAGAAGCGGGCTGCTTGCTGACGCTGATGCAATTATTTTAAAGCCATTCTCTTTTGAAGAATATCCTGTTTTTTTGCAGCGATTGAAATCGGTTATCTTAAATAAAGTGAGTATTGAGCGCAACCGGGTGAGAAAAGATATCCGGTTATAATCATCAATGCACAGTTACCTTAAAATATAATTTCAAGGCAACTGTGTTAAAGACAGCCCGGCTTAATGGGCATTATTGGTAGGAGATACTTTTGATAAACGATAGATAGTGATGTTGTTTGCTTTTATCACTGGTACGATCAATCTGTCATGCGCAGCATCAACAAAAAAGTCAGCAGGACCATGCATTGCCGGAAGGATGAGTTGGGTACTCGTAAAGTGCTGAAGGTCTGTTTTCGCCAGGATTCCGGCAGCGTAGCCAAAATTTTTACAATCAGATACTAACCGGGTATGGTCATCTATATCATCATTTCGCCATCATAAACAATACGGCTAATGTTAATAACAACGGGATCACCATGACCACCATGCCATACTTTAAGAACTTAAAAAAGCTGATATCATACCCTTCCCTTCTCAAAGCTCCTAACCAAAGAATGGTCGCCAGTGAACCGGTAACAGATAGGTTCGGGCCCAGATCCACTCCTATTAAAATTGCATTCTGCACTGCAATAGGTATGTGAGCGGCTTGTATGGAACTTCCTGCTATTAAACCCAACGGCAGGTTATTGACGATATTGGCAACAAACCCCGTCAATACACCGGCTCCCCAACCTGTGGCAACCGGATCGCCGGCGGCATGCTTTTCTAATAAAACGGCGATTGCATGTACAGACCCCGTTTTACCAAGTGCCCCTACGATTACAAATAAACCGGCTACCAGTGGAATGACAGCCCATGACACACCTTTTATTATTTTACGTGGAGAAATGCCCGACGAAAGCATAACAATTATTGATGTGATGATACCGGTAATGGCTGTTGGCAGCCCAAGGTCGACTTCAAAATATGAACTGACCAGTAAAATAACTGATGTACCGCCGATGCCTAATAAGGCTGTTCTGCCGCCCCTGGATAACCCTGATACTTCCTGCACAGGTCCGATACTTTCTGACAATGCACGTTTCTGGGTAAAGTAGAGCACCACACACGTAACCGTGACCGATACAACAGAAGGGAGTAAAAACATGCCTAACCATTCGTAGAGCCCCGGCATGGACTTGCCGTAAATGACCAGGTTAGCCGGATTGGAAATAGGTAATACAAAGGAAGCGGCATTCGCTATAAATGCGCAGATTAACAAGTATGGCAGGGGGTTCCGGATTTTGGTCGATTTGATCGCAAATACCACTGCCGGCGTCAGTACGACTGCGGTAGCATCGTTGGATAAAAAGATGGTTACAATCGTACCCACGGCGTAAATCAGCAGAAAAAGACGCACTGCCGACCCCTTCGCAAAGCGCATCGCCTGAAACGCCAGCCAGTCAAACAAGCCGGTCTCCCTGGCTGTTTCTGCCAGCAACATCATACCTATCAGGAATAAATAAACGTCCATCCCCTTCCCTACTGCGAGTAAACTTTCCTGCGGAGAAATAAGTCCGGTAACCAGTAGTATCCCGGCACCCAGCAGTGCCCAAATGGCCTCATTTAACTTTGCCGGACGAATAATTATCAATAAAATCGTAACAATCGTGATCAACCATATCCAGGTGGTGCCCATAAAATATTCCTGATTTTTTATAATGCTGTTTTGCGGGGTTGGTGATTGCATGCCGCTTTTAAAACCCCGGCGTATAAAATCCAAATAATAATAGATATAACAGAGAACAAACCTAAAACAAAAAATGCTCCCGAAAAACCTATACTTTGTGCCAGCCATCCGCCGATGGCCGGGCTCAATGCAGCGCCTATGTTCTGCATGGTCATTACGGCACCCTGTCCAACATTTACACGACCGGATCCATCCAGTATTTTAGCCACTAATCCGGGTACAGCTACACTTTGTAAGCCGGCTCCTATACCATCCAGCATCTGAACAGGATACAATCCAACTGGACCCATCCAGTGTGCAGCAATGATTCCCCTTATCGGTAAAGAAAGGCAGGATATAAGTATCACGAGCCAGTAACCTGTACGTTCTGCCATACGCATGGCTACGATGGAGGTAATGACCATCACGACCTGGGCGATTATAATGGTCCAGGCCACAAACATCATCGGCTCCACCTTTTTAGTGGATGCTGCAGCCAGCCCATATAAGGGCAACATCGCAGCATTGCCCAGGTGGAAGGTAGCCAATACAATGGCGAGTATCACCAAAGGTTTACATGTAAACAGTACATTAAACCCACTTGCATCAGTCGCATTTTCACTATCACTCAATCCCCTGGCAGCATTATCGTCAATCATCCTGGCGGGAATTGATAATACCGTGATGGCGGACAAAGCGCCAAAAAATACGGATAAGAGAAAGATAGCCGTCATCCCGTAATGCATGCCTAATAACCCGGACATGGCTGCACCAAAGACGTTGCCGGCATGATTGAATGCCTGGTTGCCGCCATTCTGGCGATTAAAACCTTCCTGTTTTACGATACCTAAGGTAATACCTACTACTGCCGGACCAAGTACGGAACCGGCGATGGCAGTGGCTACCTGGGAGACGCATACCACCCAGAACTCCTGGGAAAAAAGAATAAGAGCGGCGGCAATGGAGGTAAAAAGAGCGGAGAGGATAATGTAGTTTCTTTTATGCCGGGTTGCATCTATCAGGGCGCCCGCCGGTGCTGTGACGGCCATTCCGGCTACTCCACCTATCGTCATTACCGTGCCTATAGTGCCGCTATGCCATCCATGGGCGAGTAAGAAGACGCCTAAGAATGGGCCGATACCAGCCTGGAGATCGGCCATGAAAAAGTTAAGGGCAAATAAAGAATAACCTGCCCTCTTTTGTTGTAAGTTTTGTGCGCTCATACATGACTGTTACGGGAAGTATACTTCAATATCATTGCCATTTTTATAAATGAGGAGTAATTAGTGTTTTTTGGGGGAAATGGCTGGATTTTTTGAGAGCTGAGGGACAAAGTGGGGAAGTGAGTTGTGGTTGTGCGCGTGCCTCGTTTATTTATGAGCCCCCCCGCTTTCCATTTATAACATCTGCCTGTTATTCCTTTATAAAAATAATTATCCTACTGAATTATTAATGCAGTTGTACATGGTAGATTTACACATCAACCTATAAACACGTTAGCAATAACATACCAATTGAAACCCGATTTTTAAATCCACACAAGACTACCTTATGAGCATTAAACCCTTCTACGTAGCAGGCTGCCTATCAGTGACCCTGCTGCTTGGCGCATGTACCAAGCAAATGAAAAACGACCTTTCTGACCCCTCCAATTCTTCCAAAAACAATCTGGGTGTCGCTGCAGCAGCAACCGATCCGGACGGAGCAAAGCTTCATGAATTCCTGAGAGCCAATGGCCCGGCAGATGAAACCTACACCGTAGAACTTCAGCGGAGTGCCTCCTTCACCACCAAAAGCGGCAGCAAGTACACCGTCAATTTTAACGCACTGGTAAGACCCGACGGTAGCCCCGCCAGCGGCCCTATCACCTTCACCGTAAAGGAAATCAGCAACGCTGCGGGTATGATCTTCGCAGACAAACCTACGGCCACCAACACCGGTGCGCCACTGGAATCCTTCGGTGAGTTTTTTGTTTCAGCAAAACAGAGTGCCACACCGCTCCGGTTACGTAAAGACAGCGCCATCAATGTTCAGGTGCCTGCTAAAGTAGCTGACCAGCGCATCCCTATGTGGAATGGTGATACCTCTGTTACCATCAACACTTCCGGCTACAACTATATCAACCAGTACATCACGTTGTCTACTACTGTGAGTGCCAACAAAGGCGTAGACTGGCAGCAGGTAACAAATCCAGCTTCTGCCTATGCCCTGTTTGATGGTACTAACGGTACCCTCAACTTCAGACTGGACAGCCTGATTAAATGGACCAACTGCGACCGGTTAATGAGTCTTCCCAACCCGAAGACCACGGTACTGGCCTATTTCAATTCCAATTACAATGCGGCCACCGGCACCAGCTTCAGCGGCGAAGAGCCTACTATGCTGTACTTCAAGCCAACGGGCGTCAATAGCATCATCAAATTCTACAACACTATCTTTACGCCACCGGCAGGTTATGAAGGTTTCCTGAGTTATCAGAACACCATCCCTGTAGGACAGAAAGGAACTTTCCTGGCCATCTCTTCTATCGGCGGCCAGTTCTATGCTGAGCAGAAAACAGTGACGATCGCGGCACCTGCTGCAGGCACCAACTATACTACCGTCACCTTCAACCCAGTTCCTGTTAGTGCAAGCGCACTGGTGGCGCTTATCAACAGTATGAACACCAAGTAATCTGATACCATAAAATAGCCGTTCATCAACCTGATGACGGCTATTTTTTTTTATGCTTTGTCATGGTTGTATGGAGGATGCCCATACGAAGTTGATGGCACTAACGGGGGGTCAAGGTGATACATTGACATGATAGGTGGGTTTAGGGGGGCAGTGGGTGGCAAGGAAGAAATTGAAGTTATACAATCGGATCTCGACTAAACGCTCAACTAAAAAACAAAACCCCGCGTCATGCGCGAGGTTTGTAAGTTTTCTGTGATCCCGTTGGGACTCGAACCCAAGACCCATACATTAAAAGTGTATTGCTCTACCAACTGAGCTACGGAATCTCTTCCCATTTTTCTCAAACGGAGCGCGAAGATAGGAAAATATTTATTCCCCCCAAATAAGTTTTAAAATTCTTCCCTCTCATCACCATCTAAAAATAATACCCCAACTTCAGCGACGCTTCCGGATTAATAACAGGAAGCGTAAAACTTCTATCATCCACCGGCACATGCTTATCACCTGCCACCCGCAAACTCAAACTCCCCCATGGTGACAAATATAAATGCCGGTACAAAGTAAAATTATACCCTATACTACCATTCAGCAACACATTATTAAACGTAGCTGTCTGGATCTTTGCATCTGTCTGTATCGTACTATGCCAGTAAACCACCCCTGCTCCTATCCACCATCCCTTCCAGTCTTTCTTCAAAAACCGGTCCGCCAGCAATGCATACGCATGGACCTGGTGATTGGAAAAATTACTGGCAGTGGACCAGTCAGGCTTCTTAACAAACGCAGTCAACCCCCTTACTCTCCAAAATCCTTTCCCCAGCCACGCCCCTCCAAAATATCCACCTGTAGCATATGGAAGCGCATCTACTTCCACTCCAAACTGAACCTTATCTTTTTGTTGCGTCTGTGCCTGCATACGCATGCAGGCAAAAAGCGTGATCAGCAACAGGCAATACTTTACCATTATCTTTATTTTTAAGATGTCAAGCCACTATGTGTTACGATCATTAAAGGTACTATCCTGTCATACCACAATTACTGACCACAATCATGCTGATCCCTTTCTGACATCGGCATCTTTTTACAATCCAACCCATACAATCGCCGGAAAATATCCCGTCTTTTTTAGTAAGTTTATCCCCGACCATACCAAAAGCAGCAGGATTGATCATATGCACACAGAAAAAGATGATTTGGTAAAAGCCGTGGCCAGAGGAGATATAAAAGCTTTTAACCAGCTTTTCGAGGAATTTTATGCACCGCTTTTTTACTATTCCTTCAACCTGGTACAGGATAAGGAAGAAGCGAAAGACATCGTACTGACGGCGCTCTATAAAGGCTGGGAACGCAGGGAACAATTTAAACAATATCAACACATCAAATCATTTCTCTACCTGGTAGTACGCAATGCCGGCCTGAACTTCCTGAAAAAGGAACAAAACACAGCTACCCATATGCAGGATCTCCTGCAGGCTGCCGAATTACATACACAGGAAGATGATTACCTGGCTACTGAAGCAGAAGTGCTGAAGAAAGTATTTAAAGCCATCGACGAACTACCTAATAAATGCAGAGAGGTTTTTAAACTCACCTACCTGGAAAATAAATCTGTACAGGATATTGCCGCCATCCTTCAGATCACGCCTTCCAATGTATCAGCACAACGGCATCGGGCACTCTCCCTCCTTCGCCTGGCACTGACCGAATCCCCCATTGCACTTTTATATTTATACATCCACATTATCGGACACTAATTTTTTTTAAAAAACTTTTCCAACTTTTTAAGATTCAGCCACCCTGGTTGTTATAGTATATATTAATCCGGCATGGGACAAGCATCATTTGACATAGAAGAATTGTTATTCAAACAGTTACAAGGAACACTGCTGCCTGAAGAAGCCGCATACCTGGAGGCGTGGAAAACACAAAAGCCGGCGAATATGGATTTTGTCAACCAGCTTACAACGCCTTCACGATTAACAGAGAAACTGCGATCATACGCAGATAATGACCTGGAGTCTGCCAGGCAGGAAGCACTTGCGCATCTTTTCCCAACGCGACGTACAAAACCGCGTTATCAATGGTGGGCAGCCGCCGCTGCTATGGCCTTATTACTTACTGCAGCAGGCTACCTGTATTATCAACAGGCTACGCCCCGCGTCACCAGTCAGACAATCATCGCCCCCGGGCACCAGGGCGCTATCCTGACACTGGCTAACGGCACACAGGTACAACTGGACACTATTCAGAACGGCGTCATCGCACTGCAGGGAGGTATGACAGCCAAAATCGTAAATGGTACCTTACAGTATGAAGGTAAACCGGCAGGTACGCTGTACAATAAGATGTCTACTCCCAAAGGCAGAACCTTTCAGTTAACACTGCCCGACGGTACCAACATCTGGCTTAACAGCGAAAGCGCTGTCAGGTATCCGATTGCTTTCAATGGTCCTGACAGGAAAGTGGAAATAACCGGGGAAGCCTATTTTGAGGTCGCTGCTGACCCCGGAAAACCTTTCCTGGTAGATGTAGCTAATAGAACCACCATTGCCGTTTTGGGCACCCATTTTAACGTAAATGCCTATAACAATGAGCAGGCCATTGCCGCCACGCTACTGGAAGGCGCGATCCGGGTGAAAGATCTTGTATTGCAGCCCGGACAACAGGCGCTACTGCACACCAATAATGACCTTCAACTGGTACCGGCACCGGATGTCAGCAAAGTCATGGCCTGGAAAAACGGGTTGTTCGATTTCGAAGGCGCGAGTTTGCAGGAAGTAATGCGGCAGCTGGAAAGGTGGTATGACATAGAGGTGGTCTTTGAAGGACCAATACCAGATATACGATTCGGGGGTAAAATGACCAGGGGAATTCCGTTGAATGAAGTACTGGAAATCTTAAAAGGATTTGAAGGGGCAGATTTTAAATTTCAGATGAAGGGGGACAGGCAACTAATTATTAGCCGATAAACATTGACAACCAAAATCAGATGCGATAACATGAAAAATTAAATACCAACCAGGATCAGAAAAAAGCCCGAAGTGGTTCGAAGCACTTCAGGCAATAAGTTCAGCTGATCAATACTGAGGTCTTAAGTTCCTTATTAATCAACCAAAACCTTTTCAAAAGTATGAAAAAAACTGCAACGTGTAGTTGGAGTAGGGTTTACTATGCACCTATAGCAGCCCCACTTGTCTCTTTTATTCCTGTACCCATCCGGCTACCTGCACAAATAGCTAGAATAATGAAGATGTTCGTAATATTCCTCTTCGCCGCTACGTTTTCAGCGTATGGTCATGGAACCGCACAAACCATTACCTTCTCCGGTCGGCACCTCGATCTGAAGCAGGTTTTTTCTGCCATTGAGCAACAAACAGGCTATGTCGTTTTTTACAGGCAGGACCAGCTGAAACATACCAAACCGCTGAGTCTACAGGTGTCTGATATGCCACTGAAAGAATTTCTGGATACCGTATTGTCTCAACAGCAATTGGATTTCCGGATCAGCGATAAAACCATTATCCTCCTTCCGCAGGCACCTCACGCTCCCGAAAAGGCTGTGTGGCAACTGCTCCCCGCAGAGGCCCCTCCTATCAACATCCTTGTCATGGATGACGATGGCCACCCCTTACAAGGTGCCAACGTGAGCATCAAAGACAAAAAAGAATTTGCTGTGACTGATGTATTAGGTACCTGCAAAATTAAAGCAGATGATGGTGATGAGATCGTGATCACCTACGTCGGACAGGAAAAACGTACGATCCAGGTCACGAAAGCCATCCTGAAAAACGGAACAGTAGTCGCCGTGCTACAACCTTCCACGACCAAACTGGGAAGTGTGGAAGTGGTGGTGAATACAGGCTACCAGCGCATTCGCCCGGAACAAAGTACGGGCGCAGTGTCGCAGATCAGTACCAGAGAATATGAATCCCGGATCAGCACCAATTTCCTGGATGGATTGGTGAACAGGATGCCGGGCCTGATGATCAACAACAATGTGAGCTTTACCAGCACCGATGGTAATGGTAATACCAGCTCAAGAAGCCTGTTCAATATCCGTGGGATCTCTACCATGTCTGCCAATCAGAATCCGCTGATCGTGATTGACGGTTATCCAACAGAACTGACGATGGATATGATCGATCCCAATGAAATCAAATCTGTCACCATCCTTAAAGATGCTGCTGCCGCCACTATCTATGGCGTCAGGGCATCGAACGGGGTGATCGTGATTGAACGCAAGCAGGCGAAAGCCGGCAGGCCCCGCTTCTCCTTTCGGGCGACGGCAGGCATTACCCCTAAACCCGATTTTAGCCGGTATAAATGGGAAGATAACCCGTCAGCAGTGGTATCAGGCTATGAACGGGATTTTTATAAAAGCAGTATCAACGCCGGTACATGGAGCCAGTTAATCAACAGAAGTTCTTTTTCAGGCGTTGCTTACTCTCCCCTGTATTATATCATGGCACAACAGGCAGCTGGCGTCATTACGCCTTACCAGGCAGAAAAGAGTTTTCAGGCACTGGCAAATTATGATAATACAAATGATTATAGCAAGCTGTTTTTAAGATCATCACAGACGCAGACCTATAGCCTGGATATTTCCGGAGGAAACCCGGGCGCCCTCTATTATATCACGGCGAACTATACCGGCAACCGCGGGAATACCATCAAAAATAATAATAACAGGTTTTCGCTTTCCGGCAGAACGACAATCAAACTTACAGAAAAGCTCTCCCTGGAGCTGACCACCGATTACCAGGAACAACGTGCCAACAGTGCGCCCGTACCTGATATCTATTCAGTATATCCTTTCGAGCACTTTAAAGATGAAAATGGCAACCCGGCCGCCATTGCGAGCGGGTCAGGTGGTAATCCCTATTACAATACCGCACTGTTATCCTGGGGTCTGCAGGATAACCTCGCTTACCCACTCATTGACGTGAATGAAATAAGTGACAAGGCACATACTGTCAATAATCGCATTACCGCAAAATTTAACTACGCCATCGGCTGGGGATTTGATCTCTCTTTCGGAGGTATCTATGAAACTTCCCGCTCTGACCTCCGCCACTATGCTTCAGAAAAATCGTCTGAAGCCAAACAATATGTGAATAGCTACATCACCCTGAATGCGGATGGTACATTAAAGTATAATATTCCCAACGGCGGGTTTCTAAGACAGGAAACAGACAACACCTCCAGCTATACCGCCCGTGTGCAGCTGAATTACAATAAAAAATTCGGAGAACAACATACCATTAATGGTATCCTGGGAACAGAGATCAGAAGTGTCCTGGATAAGCGCAATCTCGCTTCCTATTTTGGTTATAATGATGAAACGCTTTTTCAGCAACCGGTTAACATAGCTGATATGGTAAATGGTACTATCACCGGCGCCTATATCAATACCAGGAGTATTCGTAATAACTATAGTTATTTCTTTGACCAGGGATATGCAGAGAACAGGTACCTGTCCGGCTATGCCAATATAGTATACGCTTACAGGAACACGTACTCACTTACCGGGAGTATTCGCATTGACCAGTCCAACCTGTTTGGGACCAACCCGAAATATAAATATAAACCGCTTTGGTCTTTAGGTGCTGCCTGGAATATTCATAATGAAAAATTCATGCAGGACATTACCTGGATCAGGCAATTAAAACTCCGTGTTGCAGATGGATTCAACGGCAATGTGGCTAAAATGTCTCTTCCACAGGCGATTGCCACCACCGTGCTAAATGGTTATACATCCCCCACCAGTGCAGCACTTACGAAACTATCCTATGCCAACAGCAGCTTACGCTGGGAGCAAACGCACAACATCAATATTGGTTTAGATTATACACTTATCAAAAACATCTCAGGCAGTATTGATTACTATAGAAAAACCAGCACAGACCTGTTGGGCAATGCGCAGATAGACCCTACGATCGGGGTAAGTCCGACGTTGATCAATACCGCCTCTATCCGGAATAAAGGAATAGAAGTAAGTCTGCATGCCGATTGGATCGCTACCCAAAAAGTAAACTGGAATACGGGACTTGTATTATCCAGAAACATCAGCGAGGTAACAGATGTGTACCAGACAGGAGAATATTCACCGCAACGGCTCAATAGTCTTGGCTATGTGAAGGGCTATCCCGTAGGTGCGATGTTTGCCTACCGATATGCCGGGCTTGACAGCGCAGGGATACCACTGATTAAAAACACAAAAGGGACAGTCTACCATACCAACGATAGCAGGACCGGTTCTGCTACCAGTGTGCTGATGACGAGCGATACTTCCGGTGTGACGCGTTATGCAGGCCCCTCTCTACCCACCATCAATGCTGGGTTAAGCAATCGCGTGGACATTGGCAACTTTTATCTCTACTGTCTGATCAGTTATTATGGAGGATTTAAAACAAGGGTGCCTCGTCCGAATCCGGCCACATTGCGTCCGCAGAAAGGGGCAGGTAGCTATTGGAAACAACCAGGTGATGAGCATAATACGGATGTGATGTCACTGGCAGGATTCAGCAGTTACAATGCGCTGAGTGCTTACAATTATGCAGATGCTTATGTCGTAAACGGAGCTTATATCACCTTATCAGATCTCACGCTATCCTACAGTTTAGACAATTATGCGGTGATCAGGCAGGCAGGCTTCACTCACTTTGAAGTAAAGCTGCAGGCCTCTAACCTCTGGACCAAAGGATTTAATGATTACAATTATAGTGCAGCCACCGGCACTTATCAGAAATCCTATATCACGCCAACATATACCGTTGGCATTTTTACCAACTTCTAAATCGTATACAGTGAAAAGATATCTATATAGCCTGGTGTTATGCTGCGCACTCGGTGCCTGCGACCGGTACCTCGATATAACACCGAAAGGAGCCACTTTATTGACGACAACTACAGATTACGACCAGTGGCTGAATGATCCGTCGCTTGCCGAAGCGGTAGGAGCACCTTACTGTGACCTGAATTTCCTGGGAGACAATATTGATATACAGAACGTTCCCACTCCGGCTATTCAACCGACTCACCTGGTATATACATGGGCACAACAGTATTCGCTGGTGCTGAATGTTTCCCCGACATTCTGGGGCTACCATTATGCCACCATCAATAAATATAATACGGTACTGGCCGGGATAGATCAGGCAACAGGCGGGACTAACAGTCAGCGAAGAAGTCTGAAAGCAGAAGCATTGCTGGGGCGTGCGTATGAATACTTCTACCTTGTCAATGAATATGGAAACGAATATGATTCGGCAACGGCCAATACAGACCTCGCTGTTCCCTTCGTGACATCGAATGATGTGAGTCAGCAGGTACCGGGCAGAAGTACCATCGCCGTCATCTACCAGCACATCATCGAAGATGTGACAACTGCACTCCCCGACTTGCCCACGGATAACAGCACCAACCGTCTTCGCGGCTCTACTGCCGCCGCTTACAGTGTACTGGCAAGGGTATATTTTTATGCCAGGGATTATGTTAATGCAGGTAAATATGCCACACTGGCATTGCAGCACACAAAGGCCGTAATGCTGGACTTCAATGGCACACTGCCTGCCAGTGCTGTATTATCAATTCAGCAGGATGTTATCTATGGCAGACTTGCAGTAGGCTATATTCCTGCTACGTTGGATCTGATGCGTTCCTTTGAACCCGGCGACCTGCGGGTGAAATTACTCTACTACAGCAGCGATGGGTACACCTATACCGTAAGAGGGGCTACTAACCTGGTTCCGGCATTCGTCACCCCCAGCTTACAATACACAAATACCGGCACCTCCGTACAGGAAATGAAACTGATCATAGCCGAAGCTGCCGCACGAAGCAATGACCTGACAACCGCCTTGCAGCAGGTCAATGATATTCGTAAGAACAGGTTTCCAGCGGCCACCTACCAGCCCGTAGCATCAGCAGAACAAGCAGCAGTGCTGGATGCAGTACTGCAGGAAAGAAATCATGAATTGCCATTTTCTGGTTTACGCTGGTTTGATATGCGCCGGCTGGATAAAGAGAACAGGATGCAAACAGTGTATAGGTATGATGCGCAGGGCAACGTGATCGCGACCCTGCCACCACACAGCCCGCGGTATACATTGCAGATTCCCGCACAGGTATTGAGTTTTAATCCGGACATGCCACAAAACCCTTATTGATCATGCGACACTTACTTTATACTATTTCAATTTGCATCGCCTTTACGGCTTGTACCAAAGAAAAAGAAACATCTGCTGCATTGCCGGATGGCAGTGTCAGCTTTCAGTTGAATACAAATGCAGATACGCTGGAGGTACCAGTCTCTATTCTGAAAGATTCTACGATCGTACTGGGTATACAGGCCACGTTGTCCGCAAAGGCTGCTGATGCGGTACACCGGGTAAAATTTGCCATAGATACGACTGCTATCAGCAGTTACCAGGAAGCATATGGAAAGGCCTTGTTGTTACCATCCAATTGCTACTTCTTTTATAAAACGACAACGCAGATCGCTGCCGGCGCTACGCTGTCAGATTCTGCCGAACTCAATATCAACCAGCAGACACAGTTGAAACCATATACAACATATGTACTGCCCGTCATTATACAGTCTGTAGATGGAAATACAGAAGGTGCCGGCACGGATAAGGTTTGCTATTATGTATTCAAAACGGGACCAGCGGGAGCTATCAGCAAAGGAGGCTGGAGTATTACCGCCTATTCTTCTGCCAGTGGGTCCAATCTGCCCACGAAGCTGATAGACGATAACGAACTCACCACCTATTGGACTACCAATATTACGCAGACGATGCCGCAATGGGTGATTATCAACTTCGGTAGCGACCTTACTTTCTCCGCCGTAAATTATTATTTACCTACTGTGCTGAAGTATCCTACGCTGGGCGGCTATCCAACATCTGTAAAAATTGAAACCAGCATGGATGGCACTACCTGGGATGTGAAAGGGACCTATGAAGGGAATATTGCAAACAATATGCAAACATTGCATACGGGCATCACTACAGCGAGGTATCTCCGGTTTACTGTTTTGTCTTCCGTCATCTATAGTTCAACATACAACATTGTGTCTATCAGCGGTATCAAACTACTACCATAAAAATCAATCATACATGAAATTAACATCTTTACTGCTAGCAGCAAGCTGTCTGCCAATGAGCCTGCTGGCGCAAAAAAGTTTTATCATTAAAGGAAAGACAGGTACGCTGAATGCGCCGGCAAAGGCTTACCTGCGTTATTCCGAAGGCGATATCAAAGTAGTGGATTCGGCAACTTTGAGAAAAGGCAACTTTACCTTTAAGGGATCGCTCAAAACTCCTGTTCATGCGGTGATCATCCTTCGTCATGACACGGCCGCGCTGGATCCCGAAAAATACACAGACAATCTTGGTTTTTACCTGGAGAATTCAGTCATTACAATTATCAGCAGCGATTCTATATCTCATGCAATCGTAAAAGGTTCTGCCACAAATGATGATGATGCGGCACTTACAGCCTTACAAAAACCGTACAAAAAGGTAGCGGATTCCATCATGGCAATTTATTGGAAGCGTACGGCGCAGGAGCGGAAAGATAGCGTATGGCTAAGTACGATCAGACCTATCATGGAAAAGACTGAAAACGGGTACAATGCAGATAGCCGTGCATTTATTGCGGGGCATACGAATTCTTACGCAGCCCTGGTAGCTTTCCGGCAGTTTGAACTGGGGTATAATTTCAACCCGGATACCGCCCTTGCAAAGTTTAAAAAATTCTCAGCCAGTCTGCGGGAAAGCGCATTAGGGAAAAAGTGTGCGGATATTATTACAACCGGACAGCATACAAATATAGGCGTCATCGCGCAGGATTTTTCTCAGAACGATACGACGGGAAAGCCGGTTAAGTTATCCGACTTCAGAGGAAAATATGTCCTGGTAGACTTCTGGGCCAGCTGGTGTAAGCCATGCAGGGCAGAGAATCCGAACTTATTGAAGGCGTATAATAAATACAAGGATAAGAACTTTACAATTCTGGGGGTATCGCTGGATGATGAGCAGACAAAAAGGGCATGGACAGGTGCGGTGCAAAAAGATGGTATGCCCTGGACGCAGGTATCGGACCTGAAAGGATTTGAGAGTGCAGCAGCAAAGTTGTATGGAGTGACGGCGATTCCATCTAACTTTTTGATAGACCCGTCAGGAAAGATTGTAGCGAGGAACCTGCGTGGAGCGGACCTGGAGAAGAAGCTGGAGGAGCTGGCGTTGTAGTCATAAAATTTAAGAAGGTGTATCAAAAGTTGGATACACCTTCTTTTTATTCGGGCAATGGTCATTTAAACAGACTTCAGGACGTCCGTTTACTTTTGATACATCCCCGCCAGATTGCGGGATCGCCGGGAATAAGTTCAGCAATGCCTTATCATTGGAATGCCCTATCTTAATTGATGCGCTTTGTCAGGAAATCAACGATGATTGTAGTCACCGCTACCGGGTTTTCTTCGAACATATAATGTCCGGTTGAAGCCAGTTGGACCAACTCATACTTCTCTGCAATTTGCGGTAAAGAATATTGATAATAACCATAGGAGACATTGCTGGCGATACCTAATACCGGCATGTTAAGTGGCTGATAGCTGGCGGCATGCGCTATATCTTCGTTAAACGCCTGGTACCAGGCATTGGACGCGCGTATCCGGTCAGGCTGATCGTACACCGCTGCGTAAATTTCCCTTTCAAATGCTGACATTTTTGAATCATCTGTCATCACATAATGAAAGAGCCAGTCGAGCAGATAGCGGTACCGTCCTGCCAGTAATTTTTCAGGGAGAGCTTTCACCTGGTTAAACCCCATCCACCACGTATATGGACGCTGGTGATCAATTTTCTCCTGAAAGGTTCCCGGAGCAGGCATAAGTGACATTTGCATCATGCCTTTATCCGGATGTAGACCATCTGCAAGGATCAATCGTTCCACTACGTCGGGGTAATTAAATGCCAGGCTGGATGCTACCATACCTCCGATATCATGCCCGATTACGTTTACCTTTCCGGGGCCCAGTTGTCTTATTAACCCGTAGATGTCCGTTGCCATGGTTCTCTTATCATAGCCTGATATTGGCGTGGCGGAACTGCCCATACCGCGTATATCGACGACGATCACCCTGAAATGTTTTGCTAGTTCGGGGGCTACCCGGTGAAAGGAATACCAGGTTTGCGGCCACCCGGGAAGGCAGATTAATATGGGACCATGGCCACCGTCTACATAATGTAACTGCGTTCCGTTAACGTGTGCCTGGTGGTTGGTAAAACCGTCCCAATGTTTAATTAATTGTTCATCTTTATAGATGTCCTGCATAAAAACCTGTTTAACGTTATTTTAAAGCATCTTCAACTGACTGCCAGGAAAGCGGGTAGCGATCGTTATCCAGTGTAGCATGGTGAGCGGAAAACATACTATACAGATACTGCATCTGCTGCCAGGAAGGATATAATTCATGTTCACCTTGCGGCTGTTCTTCACGTACTTTCTTTATATACAATGCGAAATCTTCCACTGTACCTTGTTCGGTAAGCTGAAAGTCTTTTCCAAATAATCTTTTACTGATGGCTACAAGTTCGCGGGGACTCACCTGCCCGCCGGCGATGCGCAGATAGCGTGGGGTAGCATTGTCCAAAGCAGCCGCCGCCGTGTAAGCAGCAGTGTCATCCAATGTAGTGAAATCGATCTTCCAGTCTAATTTACCTGTATAATAGGCAATCTGCTGGTCGTTGGTATTCAGTAGTGGGATGCCATATTTAAGCACGTGGGTAAATGCACCGTTAAAAATGGAGGTTGCCTGAATGTTACGCTCATCTATGATGGATTGAAACGTTTTACGCAGGTCAAAATTCCTGTTTGCACCTACCTGCAACTGAGTATAGTCAGTGCAGAAATCTGATGGGATAAAGCGGGGTACACCGGCGGCTATGGCTGCTTGCAGCAACTGTGATTGTCCGGTAACGATCACATCGTGCAGGCCGGCCAGTGTAGAGACTACACACGATACGCCATCACAGGCAGCAGTAAGAGACCTGAGGTCGGAAAGTTCAGTTTCAATGGTGGTAACGCCGATTTTCCTAAGGTGTGCCTTCGTAGTCTCTTTACTAGCGGCACGAACAATAGCCCGCACCGTTGCACCTCTATTGAGCAGTTCCATGCAGAGCTTCCCGCCTAATTCTCCGGTAGCGCCTGCAACTAAGATCACATGATTCATAAGATGGTTTCATTTTGACTCCAAAACTAGGGGCCAGATGAATACCAGAATCTACCAAATGGTAGTTAATCATATCAGCGCAGGTTTTTGCGGATGCGGCTCAAAGCATTTGGGGTGATGCCTAAATAGGAGGCTAGCTGGCGGACGGAGATAAGTTGCATGAAGCCTGGCTTCTTAAGGAACTCCAGGTAGCGCTCTTCTACCGTGAGGGTTTGAAAACGGATGATTTCATCAATCATGCGGATCGCCATTGCTTCCCATGTTTTGCGGCCGAATTCCTGCCAGATAGGGAACTGTTGATAGAGGTATTCCATGTCTCGTTTGCTGATGCAATAGAGCGTTGCTGCTTCTACGGCTTCGATGTTGAACCGGGTGGGGCGTTCGGGGTTCAGGCTGGAGATCTCGGTAAAGAACTCATTGGGTTGAACGATCCAGGCAGTCAGTTCGTGGTCGTTGTCGTAAAAGAAACGTAAGGCACCGCTTTCGAGGTAATAATAGTGATCGGCAATTTGTCCGCGCTTAAGTAATAGTTGTCCTTTATTGAGGGTGGTGAGGTGGAAATAAGCGGTTATTTCATCGAGTTCATGAGATGAAATGAAGATGGTGGATTGAATAAAGGAGCGGAGAGCCTGCATTGGAATGAATATGAATTTGGGTAAAATGGCTTAAGTATACGTCTTTTTTTGCATTGTAATATACAGTTATCTGTTCTCGTCCACAATGGTTTTTTGAGGTGAAAAATAGAACTCAATTTTTTGGCTCATTACAGTCATCCCCTTCTAGCCGGGGTTCATGCATCATCAGGAATTGCATCCAACGTGGAAAATACAGCCATAACAAAGGCTAAAAAAAGGTCATGCCTGCTTTCTAACAGGCATGACCCTTTACTGTAGTTATTTATTATAGATGGGGCTTCTCTTCAGCATATAGAACAATGCATCATGATACGACCCTTCATTACTAAAAAGGGCAACGCGCCTGTTCGAAAATATTTTCCCGTTCTGGTTATTGAATATACCTACTGTTACCTCATTCTCATATTGGTTTTCCACGGTAGTGTTATTGATGTTACTGTTTTCCTTTTTATTATTATCATACTTGGTGGTACTGCTGTTGTAAGAGTTAACACTTCCCTTTACGCTGCGCGATAAAGTTCCCTGCAATACAAATTCGGCACCTAACACCCGGCAAAGTTCATCGTAAGTATATCCCTTAATAGTATTGCCATCAATACCTTTTCTGTATAACAGTGCGTTGGTGGTATTGGGATCCTGAAATTTATATTGTCCGTTTCGCTTGCTAAGGTACACATAAGTATCGTTCTGCAGCTTCTCTCCTTTTTCAATCACCTGCTGCAGAGGTTCGTTAACGGAAATATATTTAAACGGCAGAATAGCCACTAAACCAGCTTCAATAGGTCGGCCGGTTTCAGCAGGTTCCTTAACCCCGTTGCCGGCAGGCGTGTTCACTACTTCCACTCTTCCACTGGCAAAGGTAATTTTATTGATATCTGCCTTTTTCAGTTCATACACAAGTGTTTCACCGGTATGAATAAACTTAATGGTGTTAGGCTGTATTTCAGTGATCTTACCATGCTTTTCTTCTCCACTCAGCATGAGCACTACATCCTCCTTAGCAGAAGATGGTTTCCCGGTTTGCGCTTTCAAAATAGAAAAGCAGCTCAGTAACATTAACAAAACAGTTCCTGAAAATTTCAATGTTCTAGTCATGATAAAAATATTAGGTTTTCAAATTGTTTTATTTTTTCTCCATTTTAACTCTTTGCTGTTCTGCTGCTGCGCCGATTTCACGTTTATCTGCCACATCTTTCTTATCACTCTTATTAAAGCGGTAAGTAAACACCAGCTTTAATACCTGAGATTGCCATTGCCCCCTTATGTTGATGTCGATGTTCTGATAACGGCTCGTGGCATTATACCTGTTCCACCCGAATATATCGGATGCACTCAGGCGGAATGGTCTCCTGTTCACCCAGAATATCTTTTTGTACGCCGGCATGCAGCGTACCAATGGGCTGTACCAGGAAAGTACCGGTCAATGCTCCGCGACGACCAGATACCCATAAACTGAAAGGCCCAACCGTTTTTCACCTTCACCTGCTGCATAAGCTGACCGGTAAAAACGCCGGCTTTCAACTGAAAGGGTTCATTGTTGATGGAACCGGAAAGGGTTCATACTACGATAATCCGGCCTTTCTATCCTGCGGCTGTAGGACAATAACACTTTACTTTGCTTATCCACATCATTGGCCAGGAAAGCAATGGGGAAAAGCTGCAGGTTTGCGCTGCACGAAGTCCTACCTGAACTCCCATTGGCCGAGCTTATGCCGGAGATTCAAATAGGCGGCATTAATATTTTCTTTATATAGAAAATGGTTACTCCGGGAATCATTCTTTATCCATTTATTATTTACACCATCGTAATACTGTGTATTGTTGTGAGTATTTACATAAGACGTTTTCACCCCTGCTTCCAGGGATGTATTTTAAGAAAACGGATGAGTATAATCCGCTTTCAGGCTATAGATATTAATTTCCCCCGGCAGATCGGCCAGGAATAACTTAGGGGGGTGCTGCTTCAGTACTGTCGGGTTTATAATAATGATTGTCAAATTGCTGCTTGCTGGTACTATTACATGATAAATAATCAGCATTAATCAGCAATTCATGCTTATCTGCACCGAACATACGTTTCAGGCTAACATTCGCTTCCATATTTTCCCATTTACCCTTTGTGGTAGCTGGTGCGTCTACCCTGGTGGTGGTAACGCCTTCACCGGCTTTCAATAGTTTATTTTGATACTAAATGATTCTGAGGGATTATGAAACCCACCAATTGCTACACCTATGGTAGTTTTAGCACTGGCATAATAATCTAATCCTACTTTTGCTGTAACATTTTTTCCTGTCGTTTTGGTGTAAGTATGCTGGTCATAAATACTTGTGATTTCCTTTCCATCCGTATTCCGAAAGTTACGGATAATATAATAATCTTCAAAACGCCTCCGGTAACTGTAACCGGCATTACCATAAAAATTGATATGCTTGTTACTATAATTAAAATTGAGGTTCTGCGTGGTACCAGGGTATCTTCCATGTAAAGCCGTAAGGGTAAGGTTACCATTAAATCCTCCGGTCTTCAGCTTCTTTCTTTTAATATTAATCGCCCCGTTACCCTCCGCATCATAAAATACCGGGGCCTTGTCTTTATACTGAAAAACGAAAAAACAGACTTACTTGCTTTCATTCATCTTCACCCTGTCTTTTTCCGGGGAAGCGGATTTTTCCTGGCTTCGGTCTTCCACCTTAAGACCACTGCGGAATCGATAGGTAACTACAAACCGCAGGGCTTGTGTTTGCCATTTCGTAAGGGCGTAGATATCCACCAACTGATAACGGCTGGTAGCTTCGTACTTGGTCCAGCGGAAAAGATCCACTCCTGTGAGTCGCAGCGTCAGCATTTTCTTCATCAGATCTTTCTGCAGGCCCACTCCCATCACGCCCATCGGCTGCTGAATAAAGGTGCCATCAATAGCCCGGGAAGTGTATTGCCCTGCCAGCTCCACCATCCAGTTGCCGGGGAGCTTGATCTGCTGACGCAGTTGTCCGGAAAAGGTATTGGCCTGGAGTGAAAATGGCTCGTTATTTATACTGCCTTTGTATTTGTTGTTGTTATATTCCAGGTACAAAATAGTAGTGAGATTATCACTTAGCGGAATCTGCGCACTCGTGTTAATGCCGGCCACCCTTCTTGTGCTGATATTCTCGGGGCGGATAAAGGTTTCATTGCTGGAGGCCCGCTGCTGCACCACTTCCTGGATCACGTCTGAGGTTTTGTTATACAGCAGCGTAGTGGTAAGCGCTCCATCCATGAAAATATGGCTCAGCTCAAAGTTATTGCTGTACTGCGGTTTCAGATATGGATTACCTTCTTCGTACGTATACTGATCCAGGTAGAACCGGAATGGGTTCAGGCTTTTATAATCCGGCCGCTCAATGCGCCTGCTGTAGCTGACGCTGAGTTTATTCTGCTTGTCCAGCGAATAGGCTGCTAATGCGGAGGGAAACCACTGCAGTGCATTGCGGGTAAAAGATTTGTCGCCATTGATCTGCGTACCGGAAATATCCATATGCTCTGCACGCACCCCTACCTGCCACTCAAACCTATCACCGGCGCCGTTGAAGTTCAGGTAGCCCGCCAGTACTTTTTCCTTATACAGGAAATGATTGCTGAGGGAATCGCTGCGTACCCATCTACCGCTTTGCTGCAGGTAATACTGCGCATTATTGTCGGTGCTTACATCACTGTATTTTGCGCCGGCTTCCACTTTAACAGTGCGGCTCAAAGGCTGGGTATAATCCGCTTTGAAGGTGTAAATCCGAATGTTGCCGGGCATATCTGCCATAAACAGCGATGGCGATTCTATCGGATTGTTGTTACCATCATAGTAAGTGTTGTTAAAATGCTGCACGCTGGTGGTCGTGTATTTCATGTAGCTTCCATCCAGGGATATAGCATGACCGGAAGAATCGAAATTATGCTTCAGGGAGATGTTTGCCTCTCCATTATTCCACTTGCCATCCATATCAGCGGGTGCAATCACCATGGTTTGCACCTTACCGTCAGGGCTCTTCAACAAAGTTCTGTTATCTGTTTGTGTAGACGACGGATTGCGGAATCCGCTACCTGCTATAGACAGCGTAGTATTTCCGGAGAGATAAAAATCTATGCCCAGCTTAGCATTCAGGCTTTTATTCAGGTTCCTTGTATAAGAGCGCTGGTCGTAAACTGTTTTGATCTCATCAGGTGTGATGCGGAAATTCCGGAGGATGTATACGTCTTCAAATCCTTTCCTGTAAGCATATCCGGCATTACCGAACAGGTTGATATATTTATTGCGGTAGTTAAACGTCAGCTGCTGCGTTGTGCCCGGATATCGCCCCTGCAGGTATGCGAGGGCAATGCTTCCGTTGAAGCCGCTGGCAACGTTCTTCTTCGTGCGGATGTTGATTACACCGTTTCCAGCGGCGTCGTATTTGGCTGAGGGGTTGGAAATTATCTCCACCTGGTCTACCTGGCTGGCCTGCATGTTGCGCAGTATGGCCGATAGGTCGGCACCAGTTACATAGGTATCCCGGCCATCAATAAATACTTTTACACCTTGCTTACCACGGATAGACAGGTTCCCCTGCTTATCCACGGTTACACCGGGCGATTTCTCCAAAACATCCATAGCAGAGCCTCCTGAGGCAGATACCATCGTTTCTACATTCACCACCGTTCTGTCGGCAAACTGTTCGATAATAGGACGCTTAGACGTCACCGTTACAGCAGATAACGATTTTGAAGAAAGAGTGAGTATCGTTGCAGGCAGTGTCTGCGTTGCGCTGTTCAGATTCAGTGAAAGCCACTGCGGCTGGAAGCTGATACTGGTGATGGCCACAAGGTAATTTCCAAAAGGGAGTTGTTCGAAGGAATACAGTCCTGCTGTATCCGACAATGCAGCTTTCACCAGTGTAGAATCCGCGGCCTTGCGCAGCACCACCGTAGCGGCTATGACAGGCTGCCCCGTTACATCTTTTACATAACCGGTAACTTTACCGGTTGCATCCTGCGATCTGACGGAAATAGCAACAACAACGAGCAATAGGGTGAATATTGTTGTGAATAGGGTCTTCATCATTTCTTTTATTGAGATTAAACAAAAAACGGTAAGGTCGTTACATCGATGCCTGCATACCAGATTGCCCGGTCGATGAGGTCTTCCGCAGGCAGGAAAACCGCTTCAGGTAATAACTGCGAAGTACACAGCACAGCCACATACTCGGAAGGTAGCGGTACATGCTGATAATACCAGGTTTCAGAAACACCATCTATGCGCAATGTGGCACGGTTACCATTTCGAAGGCAGATGTCTTTCACATCTATCGCCAGCCCCTGCCCTCTCGCCTTTACCAGGCTTTCTTTCCTGGTCCATAGCGCATATAAGGCTTCCTTACCTTCCCGCTGCAGGCGCTCCAGTTCATCGGGACGCAAAGCTACAGCGATATCTTCCGGGTGTAGGTCAGCCATCAGCTCAACGTCAACACCGATTCGGCCATAACGCGTAATTGCCGCCAGCACCATATTTCCGGAGTGAGACAGGTTGAAATCCACTTCATCATCCAATACCAGTTTACCTCCGGTATCTGGGTGTACCCGTTCCAGTGAGTCCGGTGAATAACCCTCCGTACACAGCAGATCACGAAGCAGCAAGCGGCCAAACAGGCAGTTCTGCCGGTCTTCCCAGCGGCGGTACCTGCATACGTCTGCCCGCATATGCACCGGCAAACAATGCAGCAACACATCAAACAGTGTGTTGCTCAGCTGCTGCCGGTATAAAAAACAGGAAAATGTAATCATACAATAGTTGCCCGGGCCGTTTGTTTGTTGAGAATAGCTGCCAGCTCAGCAAAATGCTGAAGGATAAAGAAATGATCCCCTTCAAGCCGGCGGATGTCGGGAGTAAAATTCGTCTCATCTGCCCATCCTGCAGCCATTTCATCAGATATCGGCTCAGACGTACCATTAATCACCGTTACCGGCACATCATATTTGCCGAGCGGCTTATACTGATACAGCTCTAACGCGCGCATATCTTCCCTTATAATCGGCAGGAAGAATTCCATCAGCGCCTGGTTATTCAATACTTCTTCCGGTAAGCCACCCAGTGCGCGCAACTCCTCGCGCAGGTCGCGGTCTGGTAGTTTATGCCGCACTGTACGCAAATGATTTACCTTCGGCGCTGCACAACCCGTTACCAGGAAATGAAGTGGCAGCCTGCGTCCGCTGGCCTGTAACCGATGTATCAGCAGGTTTCCTAAAGTACCGCCCATAGAGTGGCCAAAAAACATATAGTCACCGCGAATATATGGATTCACCTGCACCAGCAGGTCATCCACCATCTGGTGCAGATCTCCCATCAAAGGAAGATTCATGCGCTGCCCACGGCCAGGCAGTTCCAGTGGCACCAGCGTAATATCTCGGTTCAGCAGCGGTTTCAGCGCATTATAGGCAAACTTATTGCCGCCAGCATATGGTAATGTAATCAGATTGATCATCAGTAATATTTATTAAGCCTGTCTGGCAACCATTGCCTGCTCTTTTATGTGTTGCAGGCGCTGCCCGAAATCCTGAAGGTCCTGATCGTTGCAGTAAGCACGGGTGTAGCCGGCGGACTCCAGCTCAACTGCATAAAGGTACGACATATTCACATCTGTACTCAGCTTGCCACCAATAAACACCGGCTTCTCCTGCATGCTGTCCAGCTCCTTTACTCTTTTTATCAGTTCCTTTCCTTCGATATAACCGTGACCGTTAATAGTAGACACAATCAGCATGTCCGGCTGATGACTGATACAGGCTTCCGTAAGCAGATCATAGGGTACACTGGGGCCCAGGTTGATTACCTCAAAGCCATTCTCCTGTAAAAACAACTGTATAAAAACCAGGTTCCAGTTGTGCGAGTCCGAAGGAATTGTAGTTAACAATGCGATAGGTTTCATATGATGTTCTTTATTTGGGAAATATATTTTTGCTTGTAATTCAGTGAAGCATTGCTGGCTCCTTCGCCACACAACGACCATCGTATTTCTGTTGGTTAAAGGACAGCATCTGCAGCAGTTCTCCTGATGACATTTTCTTCTTCCGTCTTACGGCGTTATTTTTAATATGCCCGGTGAATGGAATCTTACCGGGGTCCGACCAATAAATAAACCCCGCTTCGTCCAGCTGGGCACTGGTTAAGCAATGATTATCCGGATGCAAACAAAACGGCACATCCCAATAGCCACTTTTGAAAGCCTTCTCCATGCCCTCTTCCAGGTTGCGCCCCAGGTTCAGTAGCAGGTTAATCAGGAAATCCGCTTCTTCAAAAATCTGCGTTGTCCACGCCGCTACTTCCGGCGTCACCGGCTGGTTACGTGGTGTAGCGGAAGCCACTGCATCACACCAGATGAGGGAATTGATGTTATCTTCTATCAGTGGAATCTGGTGCGCTTCCTTAACGGTTTTCACAATCAGTCTTTCTGCACCACCTTCTACTGCTATACGTGCGCTTTCTTCTATCAGTGCGCGGGCACCATCAAACGACTGCGGAAACTTTCCCATGAAAGTATAGAATACTATGTGCCACTCGCTTTCCGGGCCGAGGTATTTATTGCCCAGCTGCCGTAATGCATGCAGCGCAGCAGCATCCTGTGCCGGATGTGTGCCTTGCGCCAGACTGAGTGAGTACGACTTTACGCCATTCTCTATCATGAACAAGGCTTCTGCAATAGTGATGGCAATGAGAATGGCGGGTGGGCATAATTGCCCCATCATGCAGCCGCCGAAGCTCTCAATATGCCAGGGATCATCGCTGGCTTCCCCGAAGAGGCGGCAGCAGGTACGCCAAGCGTCCAGGCTGCGTGCCAGCGGAATACGGCCGTAAGGAAAGCAGTAAGATATAGGACCACCTTCAATGGCATCGATGCCTGCACGTATGGTGGCCTTGAAAATTTCTACCGGCAGCGGGCTGCCGTGTCGGATCTGCACAGGAAAATCTATCTCCCTGATGCCGGCAATCAGCGATTCATTCTCTGATTGCGGATAGCTTACAATCGGGTATCCATTCAATGAAAGCCCCTGTTCAATAGCACGGGAAGCGCTGGCAAAATCACCGCTACGGGTAAAACTATCCAGCGTAATAGTACCGATGGTGGGTGCCTGCACACCTTTAACGGCCAGCAAACCATTGCGCATGCGTTCCCTGTCGCTGAAGCCCATGCGGGGCTGCACCACCAGGCGTTGCTGTGCAAACTTCGCTTTTACGAAATTGTGAAAATATGAGGTAGACATAGTATCCTGCGTTGTTTTGGGTCATTCAAATCGTACACGGCAATGGCTGGCGTACATCGCTCTGTACGCGGCCATAGTCGAACCGCAGCACACGTTCCGCATAGTCGAAATAGGCGTCGTCATGTGTAACAGCAATTACCGTTTTACCCATCGCTTTCATTTCAGGCACCAGCACCTTGTAGAAGAATGCGCGGAATACCGGATCCTGTTCTGCCGCCCACTCATCCAGGATGATAATTTCTTTCTCCTCCATCAGTGCATAGATCAGTGCCAACCTTTTCTGCTGGCCTTTGGAAAGGGTTGCCTTGATGACGTTCTTCTGCTCATTGAATGTAACAATGTCAGTTAAACGCATTTTGTTCAGCAATTCCATCAGCCGCGCGTTATTGCGGTTCAGTTCAAAATCGTCATAGTTCTCGGTAAACAGGCAATGGTCTGTATGAATCGCCACCAGTTGATCGCGATACCAGGGATAGGTTCGCGGACTAATGCACTCATCATTGAAATAGATGTGTCCTGATTTGGGCATGTACAGGCCAGTGAGCAGATGAATGAAGGTGCTCTTGCCGCTGCCGTTGCCGCCGGTAATAAATATAGTCTCCCCTTTCCTGATCTCCAGGTTCAGTGGCAGCAGGCGGAAAGTTTCAGCACGTATCTCATCGTAATATTCATAAGTAACATTCTCGAAGCGGATAGACTGAAAGTCCACATCCGCCCGTGGATCATTACCATGGCCCAGCTCAATGGTGCGGGAGGCGCTCACTGCCTTATCAAATTCCTCCAGGCGTATTACCGCAATATGCATCAGGGTAAACTCCCTGATTTCTGTAATAATGATACTCATTGGCCCCATCAGGTACAGCAGGGTTACAATAAAACTGCTGCTCACCACCTGTCCCGCATGCAGCAAAGCAGGCAGCAAGAAAAGGATGATACCGATCATCAGGTACCATACATAACTGCCCATCAGCTCATTGCCCATATGGCGGATCAGGGTTTTCACAGTGAGGTCCTTTGCGCGCCCGCGATTGACAGAGATATGTTCAAAAATATTATCGCTACGATCGCGGCTCATCTTGATTTCCCGGAACCCACGCAAAAAATCGTTCATGTTCTGCTGGTAGATATTTGCGAGGTCTCTTACGGTGGTCATGTCCTGGTGAACCGCCATATTACGGTAGTAATACAGGGTAGCCAGCACGCCCAGGATACCGGTGATAAGGGCTGCGCCAGGAAGGTTGATATAGAAGAGATAAATGACCCCGATGGCAACCATTACCACTGCATTAAATGATTCTATGAACGCCTGTGGAAAGCGCTGCAACGTGGTAACATCAGCTACAGCGGTACGAACTTTTTCATCGCCCAGTTTTTGGTATTCTTCGTAATTGGTGAAGCGCAGTTTATCGAAAATAGACAGCCCCAAGTCATTACCCAGATCATAAGTCAGGCGGATCATGTACGATTGAAAATAGCGGGATGTAACAAACGATAGCACAATCAGCACGGTGTAGATCTGCCAGTCGTATTGATCTACAAAAGGTAAAGGCGTATTGGTCACCTTGTTGTTGATCAGCAGCAGCAGCGTGCTTCCCCATATGCTGTTAATTAACCCCAGCAGGGCCAGCATTACGAAAAATCCTTTCGATTTTTGCTGAAGCATTTTTAGCAGTATCATCATTTCTGTTTTTGGAATAGATTATTTGGATAAGGGTTTTCTTTTTCGTTTGCCTACGCCGGTATTGGCGAATGCATCTTTCAGGTGGGCAGCTGTGGTGAGCCTGATACCGGTTACCGCGCCTTCCGGATGCTGCAGCATGTACTGCACCACCACCTGGAAGTGATGGCTGATAACAGCGATATCTATAGCCTGCAGGAGCTCGCTGTTGTAATTAAAGCGAACAACCAGCTCGTTGCCGACACCCACAAATAAGGACAGCAGATAATTATTGTGCTCATGCATGCAAATATTATCCAGCTGCAATCTCCGGGTTTCGTTCTCCGCCTGCTCTCCCAGTGGATAGTTCTCAAAGAACAGCACACTATCAAACAGGTCTGTGATGCCGGTGATCTCCTGCAGCAATTCCTGGCTGATATACGGCTGGCTGGCCGCCAGACTATGTCCGTTCTGCAAGCCCTGTAGCCATGTTACCAGCGGCACTGCCGGTGAAATGGCTGTCACCAGCGGAATAATATTGATATATGGGCCCACCCTGCGTTCCACCTGATCTATTTCAGCGGGGCGTGTGGTAAGGGTTACTCCATACACGATATTTCTGCTGCGGGTATACTTATATAGCAAGAAAGCCCATACACCCTGAATGAAAGTATTCATGGTGATATGATGTTGCTGGCAGAATTGAGAGATAGCAGTTGTTTGTCGCTCATCCAACAGGAGTTTTTCATCGCGGAAGATACCGGGTGCAAAGTTCCTGTCCACCCGCGCACCCGCAAACGGCAGCCACAGCGGGGCTTTCAGCGCCTTCAGGTGCTGCTGCCAGAAACCGGCTGCAACATTTTGATCCTGCGATGCTGTAAAACGGATGTAGTCCTCATAATTGTCCGCAGTGCCTTTCATAAGCGGCCGGCCGTAGAGCAGGTCTTCACTGGCTTTCATCCATTCATCTACCAGGGTAGACATGGACCAGCCGTCCAGGATAATATGATGCAGGGTCCACACCATTTTCAGCCTGCCACCGGGTAGGTGGATGTAGGCGATGCGCATCAGCGGTGGATGAGACAAGTCAAAATCAGTATGCTTATCCTGCTCCAGGAAGGCATCCACGGCTGATTCCGCCATGTCGGGTTCCAGGTTTTCATAGTGCAGCGTAACCGATGGCATGGATACATTATGATGCACCCACTGTACTGCATGCTCCGCCAGTTCATGATAAATAGCCGTGCGTAGTATACTATGATTGGCTATTACATGATTCCAGGCCTGTTGCAGCAGGCTTTCGTCTGCACCTGTCACATCACAATTTACCTGTACCAGCCAAGTGCCATTTTGCGGCACACGGATGCTGACATGAAGCATCTGCTGCTGTACAGGCCCAAGTGAATATACCTGTTGCGGCTGATGTGTAAGCAACAGGTGATCCAGTTGCGGAATAGTGATACTTCCGGTAAGCCCGAAATCAGAGGGAGAAGCCACTGGCTGCGGCAATGCCAGTGCGGTATCCAGGAGTTCCTGCAATAGCACAATATTGCGTGCCGCCAGTATTTCAATGTTGGCTACATTATATTGGGCCGGATTAAAGGTCCAGGAAATGTAAAGCTGTCCTTCTGCTACCGACACAGTGATTTCCAGTTTGACATTAAAAGCATTCTTGCCACCAACGGATTCGCCGGTGCTTTCTGCTGCAATACTCAGGTTACCTGCGTTGCTGGTAATATTATCGAGCTGACCGAGATAATTGAATATAATGTCTGTTGCGGGGAGACGTAAGCTCTCTCTGATGGCCAAATTCGGGTGCAGGTAGCGTAGTGCTCCATAGCCCATGCCTTTTGCCGGCAAAGCGCGCAGTTGTTCTTTTACATGGCGGACCAGGTCGGCGCTGGTAACACCTTGTCCCGTTTCCAGCAACAGCGGATACATATTGGTGAACCAGCCTACTGTTTGCGTAATGTCCAGCTCAGGTGCGATGGTTTCACGGCCGTGGCCTTCCAGGGTGATCAACACCCGGCTGTTTCCGCTCCACTCGCTGATAGTACGTGCCAGCGCAGCCAGCAGCCAGTCATTAATACCGGTATTGTACACTTGCTGTGCTTTTCCCAGCAGGTTACGTGTGACGGTTACCGGCAATTTTACAGTATGTGTATGCACCTGGCTGCGTGCAGCGGCTGGCGTCTTCCTGTCTATTGGCAGGGGCGTGTATGCGTTAACAATATGTTTCCAGTACGGCAGCTCACTCAATGTGGCGGGCGACACCGCATACCTGCAAAGTGCATCCTGCCATTGACGGTAAGAGGATGTTTTTGTCGTCACGGGTAACACCTTACCTGTTTGTACCGCTTCCAGCATAACCGCCATATCCTCGAGGATAATTCTCCACGACACGCCATCCACCACCAGGTGATGCACGGCAATTAAGAGCCGGTTGCTCGCTTCGGTTAGCGGAGTCTCAATACGTACACATTGCAGCAGGCGCCCGGCTTCAATATCCAGGCTGGCCTGATAGCGTTCACAAATGGCGGTGATCTCCTCTCCATTGGCGGCAGTTTCATTTATCACTACCGGCATGGCTTCTCCGTATTCCTGTATCCAGCAGCCCTTGTGCTGCTGATAGCGTGCACGAAGCATGTCATGGCGTTCCGCCAGCGCCGTCAGCAAAGTATTTAGAATAGTTGCATCCAGGGATTTATCTATGTGCAGAAGTATGGATTGATTAAAATGATGCGCCGCTGCAAACTGCTGTTCAAAGAACCAATACTGCACCGGCAGCAGGCCCACTAATCCTGTCAGCTTCCCCTGCTCCGCTATTATTTCACGGGTGGTAGACACTGCTGTAGCCAGCGCTGCGATGTGCTGATGACGGAATATATCCCGCGGATGCAGTATGTAGCCGGCGCGGCGGGCGCGGCTCACCAGTTGAATGGAGATAATGGAATCGCCACCCAGTTCAAAAAAGTTATCGTATATGCTAACTCTGGGCACCTGCAGCAATTCTTCCCAGATACGCACCAGGGCCTTTTCTGTTTCGTTGCGGGGGCCGGTATAGGTAGTCATATCTGCCGCAGCCTCTTCTACTGCCGGTAAGGCCTGCTTATCAATTTTCCCGCTGGCAGTAACCGGCAGCCTGTCCATTTCTACAAGTGAAGGAATCATGTATTCCGGCAGCCTGCCCCGCAGGAAGTCCGTCACGGCCTCCCGGTTAAACTCACCCACCGGCACAACATACGCCACCAGGCTTAACCTGTTACGTTTGTTGTTGCGCGCCATCACCACTGCCTGTTTTACAAGTGCGCATTCCTGCAGCACGTTATTGATTTCACCCAGTTCTATGCGATAACCACGGATCTTCACCTGGTCGTCTATCCTGCCCATGAATTCTACATCGCCTGAAGGTAGCCAGCGGCCCAGATCGCCCGTGCGATAACAGCGGCCACCCTGCACTGGCAGGAAAGTATCTGCGATAAACTTTTCACCGGTCAGTTCCGGACGATTCAGGTAACCACGTGCCACACCCGGCCCTCCTGCACATATTTCTCCTGCTACCCGCGGCGGGCAGATGTTATTGTATTTATCCAGTACATATACGCGAACATTTGCTATGGGTGGCCCAATCACCACTGTGGACTGCAGCAGCGGATTATCTGTAAGCGTGGTAATGACCGTATTTTCTGTAGGACCGTAGGCATTATATACCCTGATACCTTTTTCTTTGAAGTACTTTGCATCTTCAGGCAACAACGCCTCTCCTCCTGAAATAATGGTATGGATCGTACCTGTATTTTCCCGGATAACATGCTGGTAAGATGGCGGCAGCAGCACGATTTCCACCTTATGCCGGTTTACCATGCTGCCAAATCCATCGGCCGCCAGCAATGTCTCCTGCTTAGGCAGCACCAGGCATCCTCCGGTGAGCAGCGAAGTAAATATCTCATAGCAGGAAGCATCGAAACCGAAGGACGAGAATTGCAGGAATCGTTGTCCGGGCCGCAGTTCCAGTGCAGTAATGAGCCCCTTCACCAGGTTCACCACTCCCCGATGCTCAATCAGCACACCTTTAGGGCGGCCGGTACTACCAGAAGTATAAATCACATAGGCCAGGTTGCCAGCCTGGTGATTTACCAGCGATGGCCGGGCTGCAGGTAAATCCTGCAGGGTATCCAGTACCACCAGCTGCAGACTGATATCCAGGTTCATCACCGGATCGCAACTACTGCTGGTAAGCATGATAGCGGCGCCGCTGTCTTCCACCGTGTATTGAATCCTTTCACGGGGATAGGCCGGATCTATGGGTAAATAAGCTGCTCCTGCCTTGAGTATGGCCAGGATACCGGTGATCATGTCAATAGATCGCTCCAGGCACATCGGCACGAGTGTACCTGCTGCCACACCTAGCTGCTGCAGGTAGTACGCCAGTGCGTCCGAACGCCTGTCCAGTTCTGCATATGTTACCTGCGCGTCGTCAGTAACCAGGGCCGTGAAATCTGGATGTATGGCCACCTGGTGTGCAAATAGCTCCAGTATATTATCCGTTTCTGCAATTGCAAAACCGGGAGTACTATTGTTAAATTGGTGCAGCACAAGTTCCAGCTCGTCCGCCTGTAACATGGGCAGCGCACCGATCTGTGCTTCAGGTGTAATAGAAATTGCTTCCAGCAGCTGCAGGAAATGACGTACCAGTTGTGCAATTGTATCTGGTGTAAATAAATCAGCGCAGTATACCACGTTACCCTGTATACCATCCTCCGATTCCTCCAGGGAAAAGCTGACATCTACTTTAGCAGTTGTCTGATCCAGGTCCTCGGCTATCAGCTGCAAATCCGCCAGGGTACTGTTGTTTGAAGCAGGTGTATTGTTCAGGGCAAACATCGCCTGGAACAATGGGGTGGCAGACAGCTCTCTGGAGCCGCCGGCAATATCTACCACTTTTTCAAATGGCAGGTCCTGATGTTCATATGCACTGAGCGTGGTAGCCTTAACCTGCTGCAGCAATGTGGTAAATGCAGGGTTGTTGCCAAGGTCAGTACGGAGTGCGAGTGTATTTACAAAGAAACCAATCAGGCCTTCTACCTCCTGCCTTGTTCTGCCTGCAATTGGCGCACCCACACAAATATCATCCTGCCCCGTGTAGCGGTGCAGCAATACTTTGAAGGCCGTCAGCAGCGTCATAAACAGTGTAGCATCTTCCTGCAGGCTTAGCTGCTTTAATGTTTGTGTTTGTACCGTATCAATATGGAAAGTATAGCAAGCACCGCGTGTGCTCTGTACTGCCGGCCTTGGATAATCCGTCAGCAGGTTGAGTGGTGCCACATCCGCCAGTTGATTTTTCCAGTAGGCGGCCTGTAATGCAAGCCTGTCGCTTGTAAAATACTGGCGCTGCCACAGCGCAAAATCCCGGTACTGCACGTTCAGCTCCGGCAATTCTGCTACGGTGCCCGTGTTGTAAGCATTATACAATGCAGACAATTCACGTATAGTAATGCCTAAAGACCAGCCATCTGTTGCAATATGATGAATCAGTATCAGCAGCGTATGTTCCTCCTGCCCTATCTCCATGAGCCAGGCTTTCAGCATATAATCAGCGGATAACCGGAATGGCTGTGCGACCAGTTCATTTACGGCTGCGTGCAGTAGGTGCTGGTCAGCATATTGCGGATTACGGATAATTTGCAACTGCCAGTCTTCCACGTTGCGGACCGACTGATATGCCTTCCCATCTTCCTCTGTAATGATGGTTCTTAATACTTCGTGGCGCTCCAGCAGTCCGCGTAGGGCACGTTCCAGCGCGGCTATATTGAGTTTACCCTTTACCCGCAGCAATACCGGCATATGATACTGAACGCTACCTTCCAGCTGATCGATAAACCAGAGGCGTTCCTGTGCAAACGACAGCGGAACTTTTTCTGTACCTGTATAAGCGGTGATGGCGGGTAACGTATGCTGACTGGCGGTGAGTACCTGCGCCAGTTCTGCAATCGTTTGACTGGTAAATATATCCCTGGGCGACGCCTGCAGCTGCATTTCCTCCCTGATAGCAGAAATAAGCCGGGTTGCCAGCAGTGAGTGCCCACCCAGCGCAAAGAAATTATCATAAATACCTACCAGTGAAATGCCGAGCAAACGTTCCCAGATTTTTGCCAACTGTGTCTCCGTTTCATTTCGTGGTGCCACATATCCTGCTGCTTCCGGCTGCGGTTCCGGCAGCGCCTTTCTATCTATTTTACCATTGGCATTCAGTGGCATTACATCCAGCGCAATCAGAGACGCAGGCACCATATAAGCCGGCAGTACTGTTGCCAGGAACGACCTGAGATCTTCCTGCGCATCCGTTTCCGTTAAAGTATAATATCCTGCCAGCATTTTCTCGTTATTGCTCTTACGATGCACTATCACCACCGCCTCTTTTACACCGGCACAGGTTTGCATTACAGCCGCTACTTCATCGGGTTCCACACGATATCCGCGGATCTTCACCTGATCGTCTATACGCCCAAGAAACATGATTCGGCCATCTTCTCCCCAGGCAACCAGGTCACCGGTTTTATACATTCTTGTACCGGCATGTTCTATAAACTGCCTGGCTGTACGTTCTCCATCATTGATGTATCCACGGCTCAAGCCACCGCCACCTAACAGCAACTCTCCGGGAATACCCTTTGGCACTGTACGCAGGTGTTTATCCATGATATACACCTGGTCGTTCGTCATCGGATAACCAATAGCCACTTCCTCTTCTATCCTGTTATCCACCCGGAATAAAGTGGCAAAGGCGGTTATCTCCGTTGGTCCGTAACAATTATATATTATCAACTCAGGGGAATGCTGGTGAAGCTTACGTATATGGGGCGCAGACATGGCCTCGCCGCCGGTGTAAAGCCGGTGCATGCCACGGAATATGGCTGGGTTAATATCCACCAGCTGATTTAGCCAGGAGGTGGTAAAAAATGCCACATTAACCGCGCGGGTTTGCAACGCTACCGCCAGCTGCTGGGGATCCAGCAATTGTGGCAATGGCAACAGGTGCACACAACCACCATTCAGCAACGGGCCCCATATTTCAAAAGTTGCGGCATCGAAAGAGAGGGAGCCGGTTTGTAAAAACACATCCTGCGCTGAGAAATGCAACAGTGGCTGTTCCCTCAACCTGCTAACGATATTACGATGCTCAATCATCACACCTTTAGGCGTGCCGGTGGAGCCAGAGGTAAACATTATATACGCCAGTGAATCTCCGTTTACGGTCGCCATGGGTGCAGCCGGTGTTATATGCTCCCATTCTATAGCGGGCGTATAAATTACAGGCACCTGCTGACGCAACTGCTCCCGGATATTTTCATCATCTGTAATTACCGCAGCTGCCTGTGTGAGTTCCAGCAATTGCAACAACCTGTCTACCGGCAGGTGCACTTCCACCGGCAAATAGGCGCTTCCCGCCTTCAGCGTGGCCAGCATAGCCACCACAAATTCAGCGCTGCGGCTCATGGCCACCATCACCACCTGGTGTGGCTGCAGTGAACTATGCTGCTGCAGCCAGGTAGCCAGCCTTCCTGCCTTTGTATTCAGATCCTGGTAGTTATAACTTGTATGCGCATCCACTACTGCCGTAGCCAGCGGAGCTTCCGCCACCTGCTTTTCAAATTCACCGTGAACAGTAAGCGCAGGATGCGTTGGGGTGTAAGTGCCCGCAAAACTGGCTATCTCCTGTAATTCTCCGGCAGACAAATATTCCACCTCTTCAATCAACAATCCAGGATTTGCAGAAACTGCCTCAATTAAATTACCAAGGTGCTCCAGCATCCGCTGCATACGCACCGCCGCGAAAAGATCACTATAGTATTCAATGCCCACCGTCAATCCGTCGGCGCCTTCTTCAAAATCTATGGTGAGGTCAAACTTGCTCACCGGTTGCTGGTTGCTGAAAGGAATGGCACGCAGTCCACTCTGATCCAGTAACACATCGCGGGCAACCGTGTTATTCTGCATTACCACCATCACGTTGAACAATGGCGGGCGGCTCATATCGCGCTCCAGCTGCAGGTCGTCGATCAGCTGATCGAAAGGGTACGACTGATGTTCATAACCCTCGAGCAGGGCATCTTTCACGGTGCCTCGTACAAATTGATCAAAAGATTCACCTTCCCGGATAGCAGTACGGATGGCTAGTGTGTTTACATAAAAACCAATCTGGTCTGCGAGACTTGCATGTTCACGCCCTGCTACCGGCGTACCTACGATCAGGTCAGCCTGACCTGTGTAGCGGAACAACAGGGATTTTACGGCACCCATCAGTACCATGTACAGGCTCAGGTTATTGGCTGCCGCATATTGCTGCAGTTTATTTTGTACAGATGCAGATAATTGTTTTGAGAGATATTCTCCCTTGAATGTCATGATCTTCGGCCGGTTGAAATCCGCCGGCAACTCTAGTACCGGTCTGTCATTTCCCAGGCGGCCCAACCAGTATGCACGATGTGCATCAGCGGCATCTCCTGCCAGCAGGGCGTTCTGCCAGGCTGCAAAATCCTTATACTGAATATGTAAAGGCGCTAACGCAGCCTGCAAATTATTCGTATAAGCGTGATAAAGTTTCAATATGTCTGAGAAGAACACGCCGGTGGACCATCCATCAGAAATAATATGATGGAGGGTAAACAGGAACATAAAACGCTGATCTTCCAATTGCAGTAGCACGGCCCTTACCAGCGGGCCTTCGGCAAGATTAAAGATTGTTGCTGCTTCCGCACCGGCTATTTCCGCAGCAACGGCATCTTTGCAGGCAGTATTTCTCAAATCCTTAAACTCCAGGTGGAATCCCGATTCAGCGGGCGTTTTCACCCGTTGCCGGGGTAATCCGTCTTTTACAACAAACACGGTACGGAGAATTTCATGCCGTGCAACCAGTGTTGTCAATGCCTTTTCAAAAGCAGCAACATCTAGATTACCTTCCAGGTAAGTTCCATGTGGAATGTTATAAGCGGTAGGCTCCGCGTCCATACCGGCTATCAGCCACATGCGCTTCTGCGCGTGAGACACTTCGTAATCGGCCTGCTGCGGCACGGGTGCAATATCCGCAAAAGTATCTCCTGTAGCAGATTCCAGCAGCTTCGCCTGTTCTTCAATGGTTGGATGTATGAACACTTCTTTCAGCGGAAGGGATACACTCAACTGTTTATGGATCATTGCAATTAGCTGGGTAGCCTTGAGTGAATGCCCGCCAATTTCAAAGAAGTTATCGGTTACGCCTATACCTGAAATATCCAGCAACTGTTCCCATATTTCTTTCAGCTGCGTTTCCCCGATGGTGCGCGGTTCTACAGCACTTCCCCTGAACTGCGGCCTGTAATCGCCTGCATCTGGCAACGCGCGCTTATCTATTTTTCCATTGGGCGTGAGCGGCAGGCGCTGTAATGGAATATAGTAAACCGGAATCATGTAGTCAGGCAGGCGGCTTTTCATGAACTCCTGTATATCAGTGATGTCCGGCGTTTCTGCTTCTGTTACAAAGTATGCTGCCAGCTGATCCTGGCCATCCTTATTATACACCAGCACTATGGCATCCCGAACCTGGTAATGATCTTTCAACGTTTCTGCCACTTCATCCAGCTCAACGCGGAAACCACGGATCTTCACCTGGTTGTCTATCCGGCCAAAGAATTCCAGCTTCCCTGAAGGAAGCCAGCGGCCATGATCTCCTGTGCGATATAGTTTCTCGCCCGGACGGAATGGGTTATCAATGAATTTCCTGGCGGTCAATTCTTCCCGCCGGTGATATCCTTTGCCCACGCCTACCCCGCCGATGGCTATTTCTCCAGGCACGCCTACAGGCAATAATTCAGTGCGACTGTTGAGCACATACACCTGCTGATTATCGAAAGGCTGGCCCAGTACTGGTTGACGGGCAAAATCGCCGATGGTGTCCTTTGTGATCCACCAGGCAACGGAACCGATAGTGGCTTCCGTAGCACCGTAGTGGTTGCCTAACTCCACATGAGGATTACGCTCAAAATATTTACGCAGGTTCTTCACATTGATGGTTTCACCACCCTGTTTCAGCATGCGCACAGAAAGGCAAACTTCAGGGTCTTCATCAAACGTGGCACTGTTTACCAGCACGCCGAAAGTGGAAGGCACCATTTTCAGGAAGGTGATCTGCTCCTGTTTTATATATCGTAATGTTTTGTCGGGATCAAAAAAAGAATCATTGGGTACGTGCAATGTGGCACCGGAAGTAAGCGTAGCCCAGATGTAGCTGTAGCAGCCATCAAAGCTATAAGAATTAATGAGCATGGTACTGTCCGCCGGTGTAATGGCAAAGCGCCTCCTGAACCAGCTTACATGGTTGGCCAGCCCCAGGTGATGCACCATGGCTCCCTTTGGCTTTCCTGTAGTTCCGGAAGTATATATCATGTATACCAGTTCGTGTGGATCACGGGCCAGTATGGGGTTATCCGCCGGGATGGCGGGAATATCCTCCATGGCCAGGTAGCCCATTGCCCCGGCATCCGGTGTTTGCGCTACCAGGGATTTTTCTGTCAGCACAATTCTGCTCCCGCTGTCTTCCATGAAAAAACGCACCCGGTCCTGCGGGGAACTCAGGTCAATAGGAATATACACGCCACCGGCTTTAAGAATAGCAATGATCCCAATGATAATTTTCTCTGAACGGTTTACCATCAGGGAAACTTTATCCTGATGTTGCAGGCCACGTTCATGTTTCAGAAACCAGGCCACCTCATTGGCCCTGTCGTTCAACTGCCGGTAAGTCAATACCACATCGCCGCTCTTCACCGCAACAGCATCGGGCGTTTGCAGCGCCTGTTGCTCAAACTGTTCAATCACGGGCTGTTCCAGGAAGGAGGTAAAAGTATCGTTGAACCCACCAAAAAGGCGTGCCTTATCTTCTTCCGTAATAAAATTAATATCAGCGATGGTGCGGTTGAGGTCTGCGGTTATAATTTCCAGTGTCCGCTGTAAATGATGCGCCAGCAGCTGCACGTAATCTTCGCTGTAAATCGCAGCGTTGTAGTCGATCTGTAACCATAGCCTGCTCTCTTCCCTAAACAGTCTAAAGAATAATGGCGCATTGAACAGATGTTCATGAATGGCTGTCAATGGCTCGTAGGAGAAGGCAACGGCGAAGGCCTGTTCATTCAGTTCCGGCTGCTCATTGAGCAGTTCGGCGAATGCGGCATAGTTATAATACTGCCGGTTAATATTCCGCTCCAACTCATCGTGCACTTGTTTCAGCAGTTCTTTCACTGTCATTTCCTCCTCAAAGGGCACAGCAAAAAACAATGGCAAAGGCTGACTCGCAGGCACTACTGCATCCAGCCGCACGGAGCCTGTAGCCAGCAGCAGATCGGGACGCTGGCTGTACTTCCCCAAAAGGATATATAGCGCAGCCATCGATAATTTGTAGATATTAATATCTTTCTCACGAGAGGTGCGTATTACCGCTTGCGCTACCTCTGCTGGCATTTCATGATGGTACTGGTGCCTTTCAGGTGCGGTTCCTTCCAATGGAAGTATGCTATAAAAAGCAGCACCTCCGGCTTGTTTTATTTTGTCGGTCCAATAGCTGGTTACCGTAAATTCCTGTAATGAAAACTCATTCATAGCTCGAGATTAAAATTTGGGTTAAGGGTCAGCTAAAATCGTCTTCCAGTGTAATAGCCTCCTGCACTGGCGTGGCGGCTGATGACGCAGTCAGGGTTGCATGTGGATCCGTCAGCGCCTGATGTACTACCGCCATAAATAGTTGCTGCAGGTATTGAGCGGTGGATGCCATGAATAACGAATTGTTATACACGAGTTCCACCTGGATGCCATCCTCCTGATCTGTGGTGAAGAAAATAGTCAGGTCGTATTTGTTGGTTCCTTCACCCGGTGTCGTGGTCAGTTCCGTGAAATTGTTTGCAGTTGGCGCATCAACGGAAAAGCCGTCGTTAAATGATAACATTACATCAAAGAGAGGGTTTCTTCCGAGATCTCTTTTTTGTTTCAGTTTATCTACGAGCAGGTCAAACGGATAATGCTGATGTTCGTATGCTTCCAGCGTGGTGATCTTCACTTTGTCCAATGCGGTAAAGAAGCTATCCTGCTCCTGCAGCTGCGTGCGCAGTACCATCACGTTTACATAGAATCCCATCTGATGCTGTAGATCAGGATGATCTCTGCCGGCAGAGGTAGTACCTATGGCAATGTCGTTTGTCTTCATATAATGCCGTAGCCAAAGTAAAACCAGGGCCTGGCAGATCATAAACATGCTCACCTCCCGTTCCCGGGTCCAGGTGCGGAAAGTAGTGAGGGTGGCATTATCCAGGTCAAAGCGCAGGGCATTGCTGCTATATGCGCGGGTACGGGCACGGGGGAAATCCAGCGGTAATTCCAGCCTATTTTCCTGTTGCAGTTTATTCAACCAATAAGGTTCATCTTTAACAGACAATTGCTGTAGCCTGCGCTGATGCCAGGCTGCATAGTCTTTATACTGTATGCGCAGCGCGGGCAACACTGGTGATTCTCCGTTTACCAGCTGCGTATAGAGGGTAAGGATCTCAGTATAGAATAATTGAACGGACCAGCCATCGCCAACGATATGGTGCATGTTTACCACCAGCACATGTTCTTCCCCGGAGCTCACTACCTGCATGCGGATCAGCGGCCACTGGTTCAGCTGAAACACATGTTGTTCTTCCTGTTTCAGCAAGGCCGCGCCGTGGGTTCTCACGTCGCCGGTTATCGTGGTAACCACCAGAGAAACGGGGCATTGTTCGGCATCGAGGATGCGCTGCCATGGCAGGCCGTCCTGGTCTTCAAAAACGGTGCGCAGTATTTCATGCCTTGCCACCATAAGCTGCAATGCCTGTTCCAATGTTGGGATTTGCAGTGCGCCCGTGATTACAAATGCACCGGTGATGTTGAATGCATGTTTTTCGGTTTCCAGTTTATCAAGTATCCATAAACGTTGTTGTGCGCGGGAGGATTCATATAGTTCTGCGGCAGGCACCAAAGGGATTTCATTGTCAGCAGATGGCGCTGTTGCTGTGATCACTGCTGCCAGTGTACCTATCTCCGGGTTCCGGAAAAAGGCAGCCAGGTTAATTTTCACACCCATCCTGATTTCCACCAGGGAAATGATCCGATACGCGAGCAGTGAACTCCCGCCCACTTCAAAGAAATTATCCTGCATACCGAAGCCTGTTCTGCCCAGCACTTCTTCCCAGAGAGCCAATACAGCGGCTTCCATTTCCGTTGACGGAGCTTCGCTATTGTTTGCCTGCTGTTGCAGCAGCCAGTCAATATCGGGCAGTGCCTGCCTGTCCAGCTTTCCATTGCTGTTCAGCGGCAGCTGCTCCATGTGAATGAACAGGGACGGCACCATGTAATCAGGCAACTGCACTTTCAGGGCGCTCTTCAGCACAGCTGGCAGTAAAGCCTGCGTTGCTGTATAAAAGCAGATCAGCATTTTATGCCCCTGTGCATTTTTTTCCGCTGAAACATAAGCATCGCGGATGCCTGGAATATCTTTGACAGCATGCGCAATTTCGCCAGGTTCTACCCGGTAACCACGGATTTTCACCTGGTCGTCTACACGGCCAAGGAACGCTACCGTACCATCTTCCAGCCATTTGCCAATATCCCCGGAACGGTATACCTTTTCGCCCGCCATAAAAGGATGTGCAATGAACTGATGAGCCGTGCGCTGCGGATCACCGATATAGCCCGTACTCAATCCCTCCCCTCCCAACAGGATCTCACCGGGAATACCGAGGGGAACGGGCTGGTTGTGCCTGTCCACGATATACACTGTACTGTGGGTGATAGGGCGCCCGAGCGGCACAGCAGTTTCCGGGAAATGCGGCACCGGGCCACAGATAGAGAAGGTGGTGTTTTCCGTCGGTCCGTAACCATTAATGATAACAATACCCGGGCAGGCCTGCTGTACCTTTCGTATATGCGATGGAGACAGAGCCTCTCCGCCAGTCAGCAACCTGCTCAACGGACGAAACAGCGTTGGGTCCTGGTCTGCCAGCTGGTTAAACCAGGAGGCGGTAAACCACATGGTATTGATTTCCTTTTCTCTGATGGCGGCGGACAACTGTTCGGTGTCCAGCAGATGCATCAGGTCAAGCAAATGCACCTGGCCTCCATTCAGCAAAGCACCCCAGATTTCGAAGGTGGCCGCGTCAAATGATAAGGAGCCCGTTTGCAATATGCGGTCGGCTGCAGTTAGCGTTATATAGTTGGTATTCCTGACTAAGCGTACAATGCTTTTGTGTGTTACCATCACACCTTTAGGCGTACCTGTAGAACCGGAGGTGAACATCACATATGCCATTGAGTTGCCGGTGATGCTGGTATCATGGAGGTTGTCCTGTGGAAACAGCGCCAGGGTGGCGGCATCCGGAGCAATTACAGGGATACCTGCATCTAATCCATCAGTTATTGCAGCATCATCCGTAATCACCAGCGCCGCATTCGTTTGCTCCAGCAAGGTGCGTATACGATCCTTTGGTATATTGTGTTCCAGCGGCAGGTAAGCTGCACCCGTTTTCAGCACCGCCAGCATGGCAGTAACAAAATCAACAGACCTGGACATCACTATGGCTACGATGTCGTTTTCACCGGTATAGTAATGAAGGCGGAGATAATGTGCCAGCGTGTTGGCGCGGACATTCAGTTCCCGGTAAGTGTATACAGAAGACTCATCCCCTACCGCCGTCGCATCCGGATACTGCAGCACTATTTCTTCAAACATGCGAACTACGTTGATGTGTTTCGGCAACTTATCTGCCCTGCCGGCAAACACTTCCAGCAACAGTTGTTTCTCTTCAGCAGCTATATAATCCAGCCGGATGAGGGGTGTTTGCAAATCCTTCACCACTGCCTGCAGCAGATTACTGAAATGTTGAGCCATACGGTTCATGCGTGCCTCGCTGAAAATACCGCTGTTATATTCAAAGGTCATTTCCAATGCGGAGGCGGACTCCCACATCTCAATTGTCAAATCAAATTTATTTCCCTGTGAGCCCAGTGGATAATCAGTCACTTCAAAGCTGAGTGTATCCTTTCGCATCAAACCATCGCTTTCCATGTTCTGTAATACGAACATGATGTCGAACAGTGGAGAGCGGCCAGTTTCGCGGGGGATGGCCAACTCCTCCACCAGCTGATCGAAGGGGAACTGCTGGTGCTCGTAAGCACCGAGGGTGGATATTTTCACGGCCTCCAGCAAATCAGCAAACGGCTGATCTCCGGCAAACCGGGTGCGAAGGGCTAATGTATTTACATAAAATCCAACCTGGTTATCCAGATCGGTATGACTACGGCCAGCCGCCGGCGAACCGATCACCAGGTCTTCCTGGCCGGTATAACGATACAGCAAGGCTTTAAATCCGGCCAGCAGCAACATGAACAGGCTTACGCCCTGTTGATGGGCGGTGGCTTTCAACGATGCAAGTAGTGGAGCATCCACGCGGGTATGCACCAGTTTTCCGGTTTGTTCCAACGCTGCAGGACGGGGATAATCCGCCGGCAGTTCCAACACGGGTGCCGGTTCCCTGAATTGTTCCATCCAATAATCCCTGTGTACAGCGTAGCCGGGTTGCTGTGCCTGCGCCAGGTCCCACACGGCATAGTCTTTATATTGCAGGCTCAATGCGGGCGGCATGGCGTTGCGATGATCCAGCAGTCCATGATATAACTGCAGCAGATCATTCATGATAACAGCCGTAGACCATGCATCCGTGATGATATGGTGCAGCACAATGAAGAATACATATTCCTGTTCGTTCGTTTGCCAGAGATGTGCCCGATATAAAGGGCCATCTGTCAGATCGAATACAGTTGCCGATTCTGCTGCTATCAGGGTATCCAGGCGTGTATAGACATTTTCTTTTCCACGGAGGTCGCTCACCTGGAGGGCGAATCCTTGTCCATGCCGCAGCACCTGCTGCCTTGGTTCCCCGTCGTCAGTGACAAATATCGTACGTAGTATCTCGTGTCTCGTTACCAGCAGGTCAAAGGCAGCGGAAAGTGCTGCCAAATCCATGTTTCCGCGGAATGTAAAGGCCAGCGGCATGTTGTAGTTGGATCGTGCTTCGTCCAGCTGGTAGATGAGCCATAGTCTTTTTTGGGCATGCGATAATGGATAGGTATCCATTTCCGGTGCCTTTGGTATAGTGGTATAGGTGGCTTCGTGCGGGTTGATGTGCCGGGCCAGTTCGCGGATCGTGGCATATTGAAAAACTGCCACCACCTTCAGCGCAGCGCTAAAATGCTTATTAATAGCGGCAGCCAGGCGGATAGCGGATAGCGAGTGCCCGCCCATTTCAAAGAAATTATCGTGCACACCAACACGCTCAACACCCAGCAGCTTTTGCCAGAGGCTTACCAGCACTTCTTCTGTTTCGTTTGCTGGTGGCTCGTAAGTGGCCACCGGGCCAGCATCTGGTGCAGGCAGTGCGTTACGGTCAGTTTTTCCGTTTGAGGTAAGCGGGAAAAATGGCAGCGGAATAATGATGGCAGGTACCATGTACTCCGGCAGGCGGCTGTCCAGGTAAGTAAGTAATGCCTGGCGGGTAAAATTGTCTTCCGTAGTAATGTATGCCACCAACCGTTTTTCGCCACTCCGGTCTGTATCTGCTATCACCACGGCCTGCTTAACGAAACCGCTCTGATGGATGGCATTTTCAATTTCTCCCAGCTCAATACGGAAACCGCGGATCTTCACCTGGTTGTCGATACGACCCAGGTATTCAATATTTCCATCCGGCAGCCAGCGGGCCTGGTCACCTGTTTTGTAGAGCCGGCCCAGTTTTCCGCCATTCAACGGGTTAGGAATAAATCGCTCATTGGTGAGCTCATTGCGGTGCAGATAACCGCGCGCCAGCCCTGCACCGGATACATACAATTCTCCAGGAACGCCGGTGGGCGATAGATTCATGTTTGCATCCAGGATATATAGTCCAAGTGTTGGAATAGGTTCTCCGATCACGCTCCTGCTGCTGTTCATTTCTGCCTCACCAATTTTCTGGTAGGTAACGTGCACGGTTGTTTCCGTGATGCCGTACATATTGATAATGCGGCAGGCGGGGAACATACTTGCCCAGGGTTTAACTGCAGCAGGATTCAGGGCCTCACCCCCAAATATCACATAACGTATGTCCAGGTTGGCAGGTGTGCTTCCCAGCGATTCCTGCAGCACATAAAATGCCGATGGGGTCTGGTTCAACACTGTCACGCCTTCGCCAGCCAGCAGTGCAGCAAAGGCTAAGGCGTCGCGGGCCGTTTCCTTTGGTACTATCACCAGGCGGCCACCATAGAACAAGGCACCGTACATTTCCCAAACAGAGAAGTCGAAACAGAAAGAATGGAACATCGTCCATACATCACTGCTGTTGAAATCATACAGGGGTGCATCGGTTTCGAATAAACGCACCACATTGCGATGCTCAATCAGCACACCTTTCGGTTTTCCGGTGGAACCGGAGGTATAGATAACATAGGCCAGGTGATGAGGAGCAACTACCGGTGCGGGATTGCCCGCATTTTCCTGGCTGATCTTCTCCCAGTCATCGTCGAGTAATATCAGCTCTGCGGTAGAGTTGTCTTCCAGCACATGAGCAGTATTGGAAGCTGCCAGCACCACGGGGGCTGCGGTATCTTCCAGCATGAAAGCGATGCGCTCCTTCGGGTATGCCGGATCTACGGGCACATAGGCGCCGCCGGCTTTTAGAATACCCAGCAATGCTACTATCATTTCAGTGCCCCGCTCCAGGCAAACAGGCACTAGCGAATCCGGCTGTATGCCTCTCAGGCGCAGGTAATGTGCCAGCCGGTTGGCACGCTCATTCAGCACACGATAACTCAGTTGTTGTGTACCGAATGTTACGGCAATATTTTCAGGGGTCTTAACAACCTGTTCTTCAATCAGGTCGTTGATCGTTTTATGATAAGGGTAACCGGCTGTTCTTTCGGCAGAGGCTTTTAGCAGTGCTGCCGACTCTTCTTCTGTCAACAAGGGTACCAGTGCTGTTTTAACTGCGGGATTAGCAATGATGCCACGAAGTATTTGATGATAATGCCGGAGCATACGCTGAATAGTAGTACCGGTATACTGGCTGCCGGCATAGCGGACCATGATCTGTACACCTTCCGCTGTTTCCACTATGCTTACCTGTAACTCCGCTTCGGCTGTTACAGCCGTATCCGCAGTTGTAAAAGCGGTGGCAAAAAGTTCCTCCATAGGAATACCAGTTGCTGTTGCGATGGCGGGCAGAGATACATACTGGTGTTCGGCTGCAGTGCGGCTCTTACGCTTCACCTCCTGCAGCAATTGGCTGAACAGCGGCGCGGCTTCCACATCTATGCGCAATGGCAGCAGCCCATTTCCCCGGGTTACTGGTATACCGGTGCTGATCGATTGCTGACCGGTGTAGCGATACATCAGTACATTCCAGGCTGCCAGCAGGGTGTTGAATACAGTGGTATTTTCTTCGAAGGAAAGAATAGCGAGGGCATTGTATTCCGGCTGACCAATGTGGAGCGATTCAGTAGCCCAGTCAACCAGAGCCGCAGAAGTACGGGGGAAATCCGATGGTATCTGCAGCGGTTCTGCACCCGATAACTGCTTTTTCCAGTAGGCCAGCTGAAACGCCGGTTGTGAGCGAACCTCCAGGGGTACTTCAATCCGGATATTACCAACCTGTATATCCTCATCGCGAACTACCTGCATCACAATCTGCTCCAATTCCTGCAGCATAGCGCGGATATATTCAGCAGTATAGCTGGCAGGATTATACGACATGATCACCTCAAACTGCCCTCCTACCATCACGTTGATATGAAAATCGTAGTTGGTTTCTTCAAACATTCTCACTTCCTGCACATCGAAAATATCGCCTTTGTTGCCGGATTGTTTAATACTTTCCTCCAGGGGGTAGTTTTCTACGGCTACGATGTGCTGGAGCAGATCACGCTTCAGGGCGCTGCCAGCCTGCATTTCTGCAAGCGGGGCATAATGATAAGGCAGCCCTTCCAGGCTTTCATTGTGAACGGTATGCAGCAGGTCGCTGAAGCGGGTCTCCGCCTGAAAGCGGATACGCAGGGGTATAGTGTTAATGAACAGTCCCAGTATTTCATTTACACCTGGAATATCAGAAGGCCGGCCGGACACCACATTCCCATACACCACATCGTTGGTATTGTTGAACTTCGCCAGCAGCAGGGCCCAGATGGCCTGGAACAGGATATTCATGGTTACCTTTTCCCGGCGGGCAATTCCTTCCAGCTGAGTAGTAATGGCATCGGGTAAACGTAGCTTTTCTGTCAGTGTTTGGCGGGGGCCATTGTCGGATACCGGGAATAATACCGGCGGTACGGAGGCTACCGAGGTGTAACCGTTGAGATAATTTCGCCAGTAGCTGGCCGCCTCCTGTTTGTCCTGTTTCTCCAGCCATTGGATATACAGGGAATAGGGTACAGGAGATGCGAGTCGGACTGGCTGACCAGCTGCCAGCGCGTGGTAGATGGTCACCAGTTCCTGCAATAACACGGGAATACACCATCCATCCAGCAGGATGTGATGGTGGCTCCATACAAACTCATAGCTGTTATTGGCCAGTTTTATTACGGAAAGGCGCATGAGCGGGTCTTTCACAAGGTCGAACCCGCGCGCAATGTCCTGCTCTCTGAATTCCGCTGTAAAGGCTGCTGCATCGCCCTCGCTGAGGTGGGATATATCTGTTAACCCGAAACCAATCCTGCGGTTTTTAAGCACCACCTGGATAGGCCGTTCGTTCTTCTCATATACAAAAGCGGTTCTGAGGATGTCGTGACGCAGGGAAAGCTGATCAAGGCTTTCCTTCAGCACGGGTACCTCCAGCAAGCCGGAGGTGCGGTAGCATACCTGGTTGAAATAGGCGTTGGTGCCGCCATACATGGCATGGAACAACATGCCTTCCTGCATGGCAGTGAGGGGGTAAATCTTCTGTATATTTTGCTTATCGTTCATTGGTTACATTTTATAGGGGCGATAAAAATTGGGGAGCAGCAGCCCGGAGGCTTATACAGTTGCCATTCTCACCGTTTCTTTTACAGCCGATTCACTTTCTGCCAGCGCCACTTCCATAATGGCCAGGGCATTGTCGATGATGGCATCTGTAATAATTAATGGCGGCACCAGGCGCACCACATTATTGTAATGTCCACCTACTTCGAAGATGAGTCCACGCTGCATGCACTCATTCCTGAAGCGTTTCACCAGCGCCGGGAATGGCTCCTTTGTCTTTTTATCTTTCACCAGTTCCACACCGATCATTAGGCCTCTGCCGCGTACATCGCCAATGTAGGCGCTGTTTTCCTGCAAAGCTTTCAGCCCGTTAATCAGTTTCTCACCAGCTTTTTTCGTATGCTCGCTTAGGTTGTACCTGTCCACAAAGTCGAACGCACCATTTGTACCGGCCAGGCTGGCCTGGTTGCCGCGGAAAGTACCGATGTGTGCTGCGGGGCCCCATGCCTCTACATCCCTGCGATAGATGAGCCCTGCCAGCGGCAGGCCTACCCCACCAATACCTTTGGAGATAGTGATGATATCAGGTACAGCGCCGGTGTGCATCCAGGCCAGGAATTCCCCGGAACGGAAAAACCCGCTCTGGATTTCATCGAAGATCACCAGCACATCATGTGCATGCGCCAGCTTCACCAGTGCTTCCAGGTAACCTTCACGCGGTACAATGTTTCCGCCTTCACCCTGTATAGGCTCTATCACAATGGCTGCCGGCTTTGGAATACCGGAGTGGCTATTTTCCAGGATATTGCGCAGGTAGTCTACACAGGCCATTTTGCAATTGGCTTCATCCAGCCTGAATGGGCAGCGGTAGCAATAGCTGTATGGAACGAAGTGTACGTTTGGCGTGAGGGAGGTCAGGCGGTTGCGGAAAGCAGTGTCTGAAGTAAGGGACAACGCTGCGGAAGTCATACCATGATAACCACCGGTAAAAGCGATGATGGTATCGCGGCCAGTTTTAATTTTAGCCAGTTTCAGTGCGGCTTCTATGGCATCAGAACCAGTGGGGCCGCCGAAGCTCACCTTATACTGACCTCTTAGTTCCTCAGGCAGATGCGCCAGTATTTTCTTAATAGCAGATAATTTATTTTCAGTGGGGAAGTCCAGCGCATGAATGAGCTTCTCTTGTTGTGCAGTAACATAAGACAGTACTTCCTCATTTGTATGTCCCAGGTTCACCACGCCGGCACCAGCGAAGAAGTCGAGGAACTGATTACCGTCCACATCTTCTACCACCGCGCCTTTTGCGCGTTCAATTGCAATAGGTATACTCCTGGGATAAGACACTATACTACCTTCAATTTCCTGCTGAAGGGCCAGTAATTCCTGTGAACGCGTGCCGGGGATCTGAGCACTGATGATCCTTGGTTTCTCGGATAAATGAAATCTGGAATAATCGGACATAGTAAAAAAGTTTAGAATTTTGAGTTGTTGGGTATATGATTATTCAAATAGGGCATTGAGTTGATTCAGTTCCTCCAGCGACAGATCTTTATAATCGTAATCGCTCGGCGTGTACTCGCGAATGCTGCTGCCGGTACACAGGGCGGTCACTGTTTCCAGCGCTTCCTTGTAGGCTTCCATCCAGCGGCTGATCGTTTCTTCACGGAACTGAACAGCGGAATAATAAACGGTGAGTACAAGCTGATTTTCCCGCAGGAAGCCGATTAGCTCCAACGCATAATCGCTTTTGTTGAGTGGTGATTCCACCGCTCCGGGTGCATGTTCCAGCAGGCGGAATTCGCCTTCCGGCAAGTCATCGCCGGTGGCACCGAGGTAGTTAAATACCAGTTGAGGCTTGTGCATATGGCGCAGGGGACTGTTTATGGTGCTGTACTTCGCCAGCCCATAGCCGATACCATTATGCGGCACTTTATGCAGCAATTCTTTGGTTTGTTTAATATGCAGGGAAAGATCACCGACCTGCTGCAAATCCAGGCACACGGGATACTCTGCCGTAAACCAGCCAACAGTGCGGGATACAGAAATATCTTTCAGAATATCCGGGCGACCGTGGCTTTCCAGCATCAGCTGCAATTGCGGGAGGCCAAACACGCTGGCCGTGGCAAGACCCAGTGCCGCTAACAGCAAATCATTGATGTCAGTATTAAAGGCAGCGTGAGCATGCCTGGTCAGCTGCGTAGTAACATCTTCGCCCAGGCGTACACTATACTCCCGGATATCCTTAACAGCCGGGGCATTCAGGGAATCGCTATCCATTTGAATGGCAGCTGCGCCATCGGCATGCATGTGCTGCCAGTAGTCTATTTCCTGTTTGAATTCGCTGCTGTTGGCGTATTGTGCAAGGCGTTCTGACCACAGCCGGAACGCATCTGTTTTCGCAGGCAGGGTTACCTGTTGTTGGGTGAGCTGTTGTGCATAAAGGGCGAAGAGATCTTCCAATAAAATCCTCCACGAAACGGCATCCACCAGCAGGTGATGGATGGTCAGAAAGAGATGATCTCCTTCCGGCAGGCGGAAAATAGCAGCTTTCATCAATGGCCCGGAAGCCAGGTGCAGCCCGGCCTGGAGCAGATCCGCCGTTTCTTCCATTAATGAGGTGGCATTGGATGCATGGCGCCAGTCGTTCACGGTCAGCGGCACCTCAATACCGGCAGGACGGATATACTGCAACATTTTGCCGTTATCTTCCGTAAATATGGTGCGTAGTACATCGTGGAAGTTGGAGAGTTCCAGTAACGCAGCCCGCATAGCTGTTTCATTAACCGGCTGTGCTGCCTGAAGCATGACGGCCTGGTTGTAATGATGCGGCACTGCTTTCTCCATAGCGAAGAAATCTGCCTGGATAGGCGTTAATGGCACATAACCTGTTACCTCGCCCTGTTCCGCTGTTACTTTCAGCGGCTTCAACGCCCCGCTTAATTCGCGGATGGTGGGCAGCTTCATAATATCTTTGATCTCTACCTTATATCCATGGCGATATACCTGCGATGCCACCTGGATGGCGCTGATGGAATCGCCGCCGCATTCGTAGAAGTTGTCTGTGACCCCGACCTTATCTTTCTTCAACACCAGCTGCCATGCGGCTACCAGTATTCTTTCCACCTCCTGTTCCGCAGCAACAAAATCGTTTTCTACTACAACTGCAGCACTCATGCGGGCCAGCAATTTACGATCCACTTTACCATTGGCATTCACCGGCAACACGTCGAGTTCCTGGAATTGCCTCGGCACCATATATGGTGGCAGTTCACCGGATAGTTGTTCTTTGATCGCGCTGAAGGCTACCCCCTGTGCTTCGTGAAAAACTACAAAAGCACTCAGGTACTTACGACCGGTAGGGTCATCTGCTGCAATCACAGCCGCATCCTTTACGGCAGGCAACTGCGCCAGTTTAGCTTCTATCTCTCCCAATTCTATCCGCTGGCCATTCACCTTCACCTGGTAATCTTTACGGCCATGAAACTCCAGCAATCCATCCGGCAGGTAGCGGGCGAGGTCACCGGTTTTATACAGGCGCTGATTTCTTTCGGGCAGGAACGGATCAGTAGTAAATGCTGCAGCCGTTTTTTCCGGATCACCAATATATCCACGGCCCACCCCCACTCCGGCTACACATAGCTCCCCTACAACGCCCACCGGGCAAAGATTCATATAGCCGTCAACAATGTAGGTATGCATGTTGTAAATGGAAGTACCAACGGGTATTTTTTCCATGCCATCAGGCAGATGATTGAACACATACCAACAGGTACCGTCTGATGCTTCTGCAGGTCCATAATCATTTACCATCGTGGTATCCGGGTACAGCGCAAACCAGCGTTTCACTGTTTCCGGCTTCAGTATTTCACCACCGCATACCAGGCGCTTCACCGGCAGCGGGTATCGCTCCGGCTCTTTTTCCAGGATGTCCAGCAGCAGGTTGAGATATGTAGGTACAACCTGCAGCACAGTCACCTGGTGTACCATGAGTCTTCTTAAAAATTCCTCCGAATTATTCACCACATCATCGTCATACACCAGCGTTGTACCTCCTTTGATGAAAGCAGTAAAGAACTGCCATACAGAGATATCGAAACTGTGAGATGCGTTCTGCACCAGCACGCTGTTGTTATCCATTTCCAGGTAATCTACCGTGGCGAGGGCATGATTCATCATGCCAATATGCTCGCTCATAGCTCCTTTGGGTCTCCCGGTAGAACCGGAAGTAAATACGGAGAATGAAAGGCCGTGCGGATTAAATGACCTGCCGGGATTAGCTGCAGGCATACCATTCAGCAACTCATCAGTATAAATGAGGGTGCATAACTGTTGAATTTTCTCCGCCACTGCCGGTGATACCAGGTTACGTTCTGCTATCACAGCTTTTACGCCCGCATCTTCCAGGATGGAGATGATACGGTTGTCAGGTAATTTCTTTTCGATGGGAATGTAAGCTCCGCCCAGTTTCCACAAGGCCAGGATGGCAGCCGCCATATGCTCAGAACGATCCATGAATACCGCTGCAAAGTCATCTTCCCCAATACTCACCCGGTTACTGATACCTGCTGCCATTGTATTTACGCGGTCGTTCAGCTGCTGATAAGTTAAATGCCTGTCGTTGCAGATGATCGCCGTTTTCTGCGGTGTGGCCACAGCAAATTTCTCCACCGCATGATAGAAGGTGGTGGAGAGATCATAGGCCCTTGCTGTATTATTAAAATCTTCAACCAGCACACGTTTTTCTGCCGCTGTTATCAACTTTACATCCTGTAGTTGTTGCGCTGTGCCATCAATCACCTGCAGCAGCACATATTCAAAATGCCTGCAAATCTGCTTTGCATAGTATTCCTGTAATAATGCGGTATTATAGTTGAAGGAAACTGTAATCTCCTTCCCTGTTTCGACCATAATGTCCAGCGGATAGTTGGTCTGTTCGTGGAAAAATACATTTTCCAGCTGCAGGGCAGCACCCGCTGCTACCGCGGCTTCAGACAAGGGGTAGTTCTCAAACACCAGGATGGTATCGAACAAGTCGCCCTGAATACCGCTCCAGCGTTGAATATCATTGAGTGTAGTGTACTGGTATTCCCGGCATTGCTGTTGCTCCTGTTGTAGCTGCTGCAGCCAGCCGGCAATATGCTGGCCAGCCTGGCAGGTAGTTTGCACCGGCAGCGTGTTGATGAACATACCAATGCGGCGCTCTACAGCAGGCAGTTCTTCCGGGCGCCCGGACACGGTCACGCCAAATGTAACGCCATCCCTGCCTGTGTAACGATGTAGCAGCAATGCCCAAACGCCCTGCATGAGTGTATTCACGGTAATATGCTGTCGCTGTGCATAGGCTTCTATTCTGGCAGTAACACCGGCACCCGCATGAAATTTCTCTGTAGCGTAAGTACCGAGGCCCCTGGTTCTGTTGGCAGTAGTTGCCACAAATGGTAACAGGCATGCCTCTTCTGTATCTTTCAGATAATTGCGCCAGAATGCCTCATCCGCCTCTTTATTGCGCGATTCCAGGTAGCGGATATAATCTTCATAGCGATCTTCCGGCACCGGCAGCAATTCCCTGCCTGCGGTGAGTTGCTCATATGCCTGCAGTACTTCTTCCATCAGAATGGGTACTGACCAGCCATCCAGCAGGATATGATGATGTGTCCATATCATACGGTAACGGCGATCCGATAACCGGATCAGCGCCAATCGCATCACCGGGGCTTTTTTGAAATCGAAGCCACGCCTGCGGTCTTCTTCTTCAAAAGCTTTGATAGCAGCGTCCTGCGCGGCGGCATCCATCTCTCTGTAATCAAAATGATTTACGGGCAGTTCCACATGCCTGTATACGCATTGCACAGGGATATTGAAACTATCATAATAAAAGCTGCTACGCAGGATGCTATGGTTATTGATGGCATACTGCCAGCTTTTCTGTAATGCCTCCACATCAGGCGAAATAAGATCGCAGGCAAACTGGTTGATGTATGCACCGGTTTCTGTATCATAGAGGCCATAAAATAACATGCCTTCCTGCAGGCCACTAAGGCGATACAGTGCATTTACTTCATCTGTTTTCTTTTTTGCAGGTGCCTCTGTCAGGTAGGCTATCAATGCTGGTTTGTTCGCTTTAATAAAACTGATGATCTCTTTATCCTGCCGCACAGCGTCTATTTCTTCGGGCTTCAACTTTTTCCTGTTAGCTTTCAGGCTGAGCGACTCACCTGCTGCTACCAGGGAAAAATGCCTGCTTTCAATATGTTCTACAAATTCTTTTATACTCATTTCTAGTGTTTTGCTTTAGAAGTTCAGGATACTGTCCATATCGGCCTCTTCCTCATTGCGCGACTGCTGCTCCAGGAAGAAGTTATCCAGCTCGGCGTTGCTGATTTCTGCATGAAGTCCATAGTCAGACGGCGTGTAAACCGCGCCTTCCTCCCACTGACTCAAACAATGCTGAATGAGTGCGCTGAGCACCTGTAGATAGCGATCTGCCAGCTGCTGAACAGTACCTGTATCGAAATGTATGCTGCTGTAATTCCAGGAAATATGCAACCTGCCCTCTTCTACCATGGCCGTGATAGCGATCTTTTCCCTCACGGGGTTGAGCGGGCTCACGGTGGATACCGCTGCATTGCTGTCATCCATACCATTGAACCACTTACTGCTGCTCACCATATTATCCAGCTGGCCGAGGTAGTTGAATACTATGTCCCAGGGCTCTGTACCGGCCAGCGCCGGTTCCTGGCGAATGAACTTCAGTACGCCGTAACCCATTCCTTTGTCAGGAATACTGCGCAGTTGCTCTTTGATATTACGGATGAGATCTTTGTCGGTATTGGCATGGGTAACATCCAACAGCACCGGATACAGATTTGTGAACCAACCTACAGTACGGCTGATATCTATATCACCACCCACATCTTCGCGTCCGTGGCCTTCCAGTCCTATTGCCAATTTGCGGTGACCGCTGTGGTCGCAGATCACACGTGCCAGGGCCGCCAGCAACAGGTCGTTGATCTGCGTTCTGTATACACCTGAAACGTTTTGCAGTAATTGAAGTGTCAGTTCCGGGGAGAGAATGGCATGTATGTTTCGTATCTCCTTTCCAGTCAAAACACCATTGTAAGATTTATCTACGGGCAACGGCAGATACCCCGCTATCACCTGCTCCCAGTATGGCAGCTGAGCTGTAAGCCTGCCGGCGGCGCTATATTGTTCCAGGCCATGATACCACTGGCGGTAGGACCCTGTTTTAGGACCAGGATTAGCGGCCTCACCATTCATTGCTGCATCCAGGAACAGTTCTATATCCTCCAGCAATATTCTCCAGGACACACCATCCACTACCAGGTGATGGATAACAATGAGCAGTCGATTATCAGCTGCTGATGCAGGAACCTGCAATAGGGCGATGCGCAGCAAGGGACCGTTTTCTATGTCCAGACTTTGTTGGTACCGGGCTTCAGCAGCTGCGATCAGTGCAGGTAACTGGTATTCGGTGGCACCTGTCATGTCTTCTACCGCCACTATCTCCTGGGGTTGTGTTCTGTACTCCTGTTGCCACTTCCCGGCCTGCCGGCGATATACAAAGCGGAGGCTATCGTGGTGTGCCATCAGTAGTTCCGCCATTTGCGTTAATGCAGCCGGCGTTACGGATTTGCTGACATTGAGTAAGATTGCCTGGTTGAAATGGCTCACTACAGCAGGATTGCTTTCCAGGAACCATTGCTGGATAGGCAATAGCGGGCTGGCGCCAGTGAGCATACCCTGTTCTGCCTCAAAATGGCTACCGGTATTAGTTCTTTCGGCCAGCAATGCGGCGAGACCAGCGATAGTCTGACAGCTGAAAATATCTTTCGTATGCAAGGTGAATCCTTTGCGCTTCATGCGGCTCACTACCTGTATGGTGATAATGGAGTCGCCTCCCAGCTCAAAGAAATTATCATGTATACCTACCCGTTCTACCCCCAGCAGTTCCTGCCAGATGTTCACCAGGGCAAGTTCCAGCTCATTGCCTGCTGCAACATAGACCTGCGTGGTGATCTGGGTAAAATCAGGCGCGGGCAGTGCCTTGCGGTCAATTTTACCATTGGGCGTTATTGGCATTTCCTCCATCAGCACCATTAATGCCGGCACCATGTAGGCAGGAAGTTTGCTTTTCAAATATTCTGTAAGCAGGTTTTTATCTGTGGTATCAGCCTGCACATAAGCCACCAGCAATTTATGACCCGCCTGATCTTCCCTGGCAAGTATTACAGCCTGTGTTACCAGGGGATGCTGCTGCAGCACGCTTTCAATTTCACCGGGTTCCACACGATAACCGCGGATCTTTACCTGGTGGTCTTTACGTCCGATGAATTCAACGGTGCCATTGGCCAGCCAGCGACCAAGGTCGCCGGTGGCATAAAGGCGTCCGTTGTTATTGAAGGCATCCGTTATAAATCTGGTATGGGTCAGTTCTTCGCGGTTCAGGTAGCCGATGGCAAGACCATCGCCACCTACATATATTTCCCCGGTCACGCCTACAGGCATCAGTTGCAGTGCATCGTTGAGGATATAAATACTTGTATTGCTGATAGGCCTGCCAATAGTGAGTGGCCCATCTGCCGGTATTTCGGAGAGATATATAGATGTGGCTACCACTGTGGCTTCCGTTGGGCCATAGTTATTTACAATCCGCAGGTCACGGTTGTATTTTTTCAGCTGATCGCCGCCGGTGAGGATCAGGGGCATAGCTGCTGCATCTGCTGCTGTCATCTCCGGTAGCTGTTCGCAGATGGCAGTAGGCAAAAACGTATGCGTAATACAGTTAGTACGGAAAAATTCCAGCAGCTGCTCCACATCCAGCTTTACTGATTCCGGCACCGGGTATAATGCAGCGCCATGCAGGAGGTATGGCCATATTTCCCAAACAGCGGCATCAAAACCAACACCGGCATAGGTAGTAGCCCTGGCTTCCGGTGTAACATCAAATGCGTGGGCATGCCAGCTGCATAAGTTCAGCAGGGAACGATGGCTAACGATCACTCCTTTGGGTTCGCCAGTGGAGCCGGAAGTATAGATCACATAAGCAGGATCCTCCGGCGCAATTTCCACCGGCACAAGGGTTTCAGGGAAAATATCCACCTGCTGCGGGAAGTCGTCTATCCTCAACACCAGTGTATCCGGCCAGCTTTTCGTATTTTCTGTATCGTTATCATCTGTGATTACTACCCCCGCTTTTGTATCCGCCAGTATAAATGCAATGCGCTCCTCCGGATAAGCCGGATCAATTGGTACATATGCTGCACCGGCTTTTACGATGGCAGTAATACTGATGATCAGCTCCGCGGAACGCTCCATGCATACTGCTACCAGTGAGCCTTTCCCTATGCCTTTAGCACGCAGGTAATGGGCCAGCCTGTTCGCGCAGCGATCCAGCTCCTCGTAGGAAATCACCAGCTCTCCGTCTGCCACCGCAATGCGATTCGCGTAGGCCAGCACTTTTTGTTCCAGTATGTTCGTTACCGAAGTATTATCGGGATAACTAAGCTTTGTATCATTGAATGTTGTCAGCAACTGTGTAGTTTCCGCAGCCGACAACATGGGCAGCTCCTGCACAGTAGCCGTTCCCGCAGTTAGTATGGATTGTAGTAACTGATTGTAATGCGTTGCGAGTCGCGCTGCAGTGGCAGCCGTAAACAGGTCCGTACAGTATTCTACTGCCAGCTGCAATCCGTCCTGCTCCACAAACAATTCAAAGGAGAGATCGAAGCGTGCGTGTTCACGTGGCAGCGCCACTTCTTTCACCTCCAGGCCGTTCAATTGCAGGCCGTTCCCGGCTTCCGGCACATTATTCATGGCGAAGGCCGCCTGGAATGCCGGATTACGGCTCATATCCCTGTGAATAGTCAGCTGATCCACCACCATTTCAAACGGCACATCCTGGTGCGTGTAGGCCTCCATGGTTGACTGTTTCAGCTGCTGCAGGAAGTCGGTAAACAACGGGTTGCCGGAAAAATCGCTGCGTATGGCAATCGTATTCACGAAAAACCCGATCAGCTGCTCCAGCGCTGGCTGCATCCTTCCTGCCACCGGTATACCCACACAGATATCATTTTGCGTGCTGTGCCTATGCAGCAACACTTTAAAAGCCGCCAGCATGGTAGTAAAGAGGGTAACGCCATTGGCTTTGGAGAAGGCCTCCAGTTCATTACACACTACTGCCGGGATATGATAATATAATACCGCCCCTTTATTACTCTGCGTAAGTGGGCGAGGAAAATCGGTTGGTAGCTGTAGCGGTTCTACGCCGTATAACTTCTCTTTCCAATAGGCCAGTTGTTTTCCCAATGTAGACGCCTGGATAGCTTTGCGCTGCCAGATGGCGTAATCCGCATACTGCAGCGGCAATGCCGGAAGTTCCGGGATATGCTTTGCCAGGGCAGCGTTGTAGCAAATCTCCAGTTCATGCGCCATTAGTGGAATAGACCAACCGTCAGACGCGATATGATGCATCACTATCAGCAGCTGGTAATTATCGCGACTTGTGCGCACCAGCGTAGCCTGGAGGGGATGGTCTGCGGATAACGTGAAAGGCTGCTGCCTGCATTGCGTGAGGAAATTTTCCAGGCCGGCAGCGCCACTGAAAGCAGCGGCATCTACAAACTCAAGCTGCCAACTATTCTCCGGCAATACCTCCTGGTAGCCTTTTCCATCTGTTTCTACGATTACTGTACGCAATACTTCATGTCGATTAACTATCTGCTGCAATGCCCACTGCAGGGCTTTCACATCCACTTTGCCGGTCAGTTTCAGCAGGAAGGAAAGATGGTAAGGCTGGGAGCCCTGCAGGCGATCTATGAACCACAGGCGTTCCTGTGAGAATGACAATGGAATAAGGCCAATACGTGGCTGCTTTTCCAGCCCACTGTATAGACTTTCATTTGCTACACTGTTACCGCAATTGGCGGCCAGCTGTTCGATGGTTGTGTAGGTGAAGAAATCCCTGATGCTGATGTCCAGCGACAGTTCATTACGTATGGCCGACAATACCCTCACTGCCAGCAGTGAGTGCCCGCCCAGTTCGAAGAAGTCCGCACGAACGCTCACTTCCGGAACATGCAGGAGTCGCTGCCAGATGTCCACCATCACGGCTTCTATGTGATTATGCGGCGGCACCAGTGCTGCGGTGCTATTGGCGCCGGTTTCTGGCATCGGGAGTGCTTTGCGGTCTACTTTACCATTTGTGTTTAATGGGAAAACGTCCAGCACCATCACGTGTGCGGGCACCATATAGGCGGGTAATAGATTGCCCAGTGCAGCTTTCAGGCTGGCTTCATCAGCGTCCGCACCGGGATTCAAAGTAACGTAGCTGTAGAGTGCGCGTTGTTTATCTGCCCCTTCGCGGTCTATCACCACTGCTTCTTTCACTTCGGGGAGACTGTTCAGACTTTGTTCCACTTCACCGAGTTCGATGCGGTAGCCGCGGATTTTCACCTGGTGATCTTTCCGGCCGACGAAAGCAATGGAGCCATCTTCCAGGAAGCGGCCCAGATCGCCTGTTTTGTAGAGGCGTTGCGGGGTATCGCTGAATGGGTCGGCTATGAATGACCTGTTGGTTTTCGCTGGATCATTTACGTAGCCGCGGCCTACACCGGGGCCTGCCACCCAAATTTCACCGATCACCCCGGGAGGGCATAAGCCGCCGTTGTTGTCTACAATGTAAATATCGAGGTTGGCCAGGGGCTTACCGATAGAGATGCTTTCTCCTTCCGGCACCTGGCGCATGATGTGTTGTGTGATGGTATCTGCTGCCTCCGTAGGACCGTAGCCGTTTACCAGCGGTATATGCGGGAAAGCCTGGAACCAGCGCTCCGCGAGATACTTCTTCAGTGTTTCGCCACCTGCCAGCATAAACCGGAGGCTGGTGAAAACAGTGGCCGTATCTGCCGGTAATTCATCCAGCACCAGCGACAAATAGCCGGGTACCAGTTCCATGATTGTAATTCCATCGGCGGAAACCTGCTGCAGGAAAAGGTCAGGACGCAATACTACCTCCTGGCTGTAAATCACCGTGCTGCCACCGCAGAGCAGTGCGCCAAACATCTGGAATATAGAAATATCAAAACTCTGGGAAGCATTCTGCGCAATGCGGCAGTTATCATCCGCCTCCAGTTCACGGAGCCGCGCATACTGGTGATTGATCAGCCCGCGGTGTTCTACCATCGCACCTTTGGGTGTACCGGTAGATCCTGAGGTATAGATGACGTATGCCAGCGAATGACCGTCACGCTGCAGCGCAGGAACCTTTGTGTCAGTGCTTTCAATCTCATCCGCGAATATGACCTGCTGAATGGCTGGGCATGATTGCTGCAATGCAAGCACCGCATCCTCATACTTCCTTTCTGTTATAATTATTTTTAATCCGGCATCTCCCGCTATCAGATGAAGCCGTTCTGCCGGTAACTCCGGATGCAGCGGCAGATATGCTCCGCCCGCCTTCCAGATACCGTATACAGCTGTTACCAACAATGGCGAGCGATCCATCAATACGCCTACAATATCTTCCGGCTGCAGACATCCTTCGGAATGCAGCGTGCCGGCCAGGATACCGGCATCCCGCTGTAATTCCGTATAGGTGACCACAGTAGAATTATGTTTTACCGCCACCCGCTGCGGATAGCGATCTCCTATTTCATCCAGCAGCTGATCGAAAGTGGTGTGATCAGGAAAAGCCAGTTTATTGTTATTGAAACGCTTCAATAACGCAGCTTCATCGGCAGTAACCATGGGAATTGCAGCCATTTTACGGTAAGGATTCTCCAGGATGGCCTGAAGGATTTCCCTGAAATGGCGCACCATGCGCACAGCAGTGGCTTTGCTGAACAAGTCGCTGCAGTAACCGAAGTTGACCAGGAGTCCACCATTGCTCTCCACTATCGCCACGTCCAGGTCAAACTGAATAGACCTTTCTTCCAGGTGTACTTCACTCAGGGTCAGATCCCGGATACGGAAATTCTCGGCACCGCCGCCTTCATGAAGGGTGAACAATACCTGAAACACGGGGCTGCGGCTCAGATCGCGTTGTGCACCCACTACTTGTTCGAACGGCACTTCCTGGTGGGCGTAGGCTTCCAGCAGGGTATTACGCACCCGCTGCAGCAAATTATGTACGCTGCCTGCTTCGCTGAGGTTGGTGCGCAATGCCAGCAGGTTGAGGAAGAAGCCTACCAGCGGCTCCAGCGCCGGATAATTGCGGTTGGCTATCGGAACACCTACACAGATATCGTGCTGACCGCTATACCTGGCAAGTAATATCTTGAATGCTGTAAGTAAGATCACATAGCGGGTCACGCCTTCCTGCCTTGCTACGAGGTCCAGCTGCTGGCAGAGCTGCTTTTCCAATGCGACGGTAACCATGCCACCAGCAGTACTTTGGATGGCAGGGCGCGCAAAATCAGCGGGTAGTTCCAGGGGCGATAATCCCTCCAGCTGCTTTTTCCAATATCCGGATTCCCGTTCCAGTAATGCACCGGAGAGATGCCTGCGCTGCCATAACGCATAGTCAGCATATTGCAGCGGCAATAGTGGCAGATTGGCTTCGCGGCCCTCTGTACGGGCAATATACCCTGTTACCAGCTCCTGCATTATAATCGGGAAGGAACCGCCGTCTGTGGCAATGTGATGCATTACAAACAGCAACAGGTGCTCCTGGTCCGCTTTACGGATCAGCAGGGCACGTAGCATATAGTCTTTTTCCAGGTCAAATGGAAGCTGCTGCGTTTCATTGATCAGCGCCTGAATATCTTCCTCTCCGTTGAGTGCCGCAGCGTCCCTGAACAACAGCTGCCAGCCTTCTGCAGGCATTACCTGCTGATAGGCCTCGCCGTCTTTTTCGAGAATGAGCGTACGGATCACTTCATGGCGTTGCACCAGTTGTTGCAGTGCATATTCCAGTGCCCCGATGTCCAGCTTCCCGGAAAGTTTCAGCATGGCCGAGAGGTGGAATGGCACGCTGCCCTGCATGCGGTGAATAAACCAAACCCGTTCCTGTGAAAAAGACAAGGGGATATAGCTGCTGCGGTCCTGCTTAACCAAGGGCTCCGCAGCAGCGTTGTTTGTATCAGCACTGATGAATGCTGCCAGTGATACAGGTGTAGGATAGACAAAAATATCTTTAAGGCTGAGTGCACATCCCAGCGACTCATTCATCAAACCAGCTACCCTGGCTCCCAGGAGCGAATGGCCCCCCAGGGAAAAGAAGTCATCCGACGGGCTGATATCTTCCAGCTTCAATGCTTCTTTCCATACAGCTATGATTTTTGATTCTGTTTCATTTGCAGTTGCCTGGCTATCGTACCAGTTGTCCGGCAAGCGCATAGCCGCCACATCCACACGACCATCAGCCAGCTCGGGAAATTCGGGCAGTACCGCAAAATACCGGGGCATCCTGGCGGCAGGGATGTATACACTGATCCATTGCCGTAAGGCAGCAGGTGTGAGCGTTTCACCTGATTTTAAGGTAGCGAGTACCGCGATAGAGCTCTCTCCATTATGGAAATATTGAATAGCGGCAGATTTGTATACCAGCGGATTCGTACATACAATTTCTTCTATTTCATCAAGCATCAGCAGCTGATTGCCTTTGCGCACTTCCCTGCCCTGCTGGTTCAGCAACTGTATTTTTCCACCTGCGGCAAAGCGGGCATTGTAGCCGGAGGCCATTAACTGTACCTCCTCTGCGGACTGCTGCGGGTGAAAAGCTACGGGCCTGTTGAGCAGGTTATTTTTTATGAGCAGGCTTCCCCTGACGTTCAATGGAGCAGGCCTGTTCTGTTCATCGTGAATAGCAATGCGGGTTTTACCAAATGGCCGGTTCAGGAGGATACTGTCGGTAATGCCCCACTCTACGTCTGCTGATTCCAGGTGGCCACTGGCTACAGACACTGGCAATCCTGATGGCTGATAAGTATAAGAACCTATGGTAACTGCTGGAAAATGCTTACGCCAGGCACTGATGAGATGATGATTCACTTTGCGGTGCCCGCTGATGATGAGGCGGCCCTTACCGATATCGAAGCGGGCAGGTTGATGCAGCCATTCCCGGATACCTTCCACATTGAGTTTTAGCAGGGGTGTACCTTCTTTCTCAATATTACCTGCAAACTCCTCCATGAAGTGGATAGTAGCTTTCGCTGCAATTCCCGGCAACAGCCATTCCGGTAAATCATGGTATTGTTCACCCGCCTGGGTAATCAGCTGGTGGTGCTCTGTAATTCCAAATTCAGCAATGGTGTAGTCTATATGCTCACGCAGAGAGGCCATATCGGCCACATAAAGCGCCGTATAGTCATCTGTGGTTGTCCGCAGCAGCAGGCCACCTTCCGGTGCGTATGGCGCTATATTCTCTTCTGCAAACAATGCGGAGGGAAAAGTATATCCATCTTTATCAAAAGCGATTACCTGTGGCAGATCAAACTGGTGAATGAAATTCCTGTCAGTGAGGATCACCACATCTCCCCAGGTTTGCAGATACTGACGCAGCGACTTATCATTTCCCGGATGCAGGAAGCAGCAGTATCCGCCTGCCTCCATTACACTGAGCGCCAGGATCAGCCTTTTTACAGGATGATCTGAAACGATAGCCACTGGCCTGCCAGCGGTAGATTTCAATAACATTGCGTTGTTCCGGACTTCTGTTGCCAGGTCGCCATAACTCCACCTGTCAGCGCCATAGATGATGGCCGTTTTATCAGCAGCAACAACCGGCAATATCTTTCCTGATCTGATATTCATGTTGGTATAGCATTGCGGACAGCCTTACCTGTCCAGATCATTTATAAGTTGTTCCACGCGTCGAATACCTTTTCGCTTTCCTCACTATTGACCATCAGTTCACCTGCAGGTTTTTCAGGGTTGGCTACTATATCCGCCAGCAGCGTAGTATAGCAGTCAGCCCAGTTCTCTACTGTACTCCGGTTAAAAAGGGCAATGTTGAAGTAGAAGCCGGCCAGGAGCTGTTCATCCATTTCTATCAGGCTAATGCTCAGATCATATTTTACAGATTGAACCGGTGGAAAGGTGACTGCCACTTCCAGGTCGCGGAAGCGGAACCGGTTTTTCACGCTGTTCATATCTATTTCGGTGGTGATCCGTGGCGGTACCAGGTTGGCCTCCCGGAGCAGGGAAACGAAGGAGCAGTGCTGATGTTGAATAATGTTGGCCAAACCGGTTCGTATTCCCAGCAGGTACTCACGCAGAGGAATTTCGGGCGCATACAGGCTGTGATAAGGCAGCATGCTCACACATTGCCCAACGAGGCAGTTCTCTCCCATCTGTGCCTGACCAGCAGAAGGGATTCCGATAACAAAGGCGTTCTGGCCTGCCAGGCGATGCAACAGCAGGTTGTATGCACCGAGCAGAATATGGAACAGGGTTAGTTTTTCCTGCTGTGCAAATGCCTGAAGCTGTTTGCGTAGTACCGGGTCTATTGCAAGCGTGAAGCTATCTCCTGGTTTACCTGTGGCAGCGGCACTGAGTTTGTCTGCCGGCAATTCAATGGCGGGATAGTCTTTTTCAAAAGCGGCCTTCCAGAAGGCATTGTTTGCTGTTGTGTGCTCCTGCTGCATCTGCTGCTGCCATTTATTGAAAGAGGCAATAGTGGTTGTTGCAGGTAATGCCACCGGCTCTTTTCCGGTAATGGAGGAATAAGCCAGTCCTATTTCGCTCCAGATCAGTTCAATAGACCAGCCATCAGCCACAATGTGGTGGGCAGTCATCAGGAGGCGATGATGTTCGGAAGAATGTTCCAGCAGCAGGAAACGGATGAATGGACCATGATCCGGGTGGAAAGGCTCCTTACCGCGTTCGCTGAGCCACTCTTCAATTGTCAGGCCGCTGTGCTGTAACGCAGCTATGTTCACTTCTTCAAAGGAAACTTCTGTTGAAGAGGCCACCAACATGCCTTTTTCGCTGAGACTAATTGTTCTCAGGGCCTGGTGCCTGTTTACAACAATATTAACCGCTTCGCGCAGCGCCTTTTTATTCAGCAGGCCACGCAGATCTGCTACCTGGTTTTCGTTGAATGCACTTGATGCCTGCAGGTCTGCTGCTGACAGGGCATACAACTGTTCCTGCTCTTCTGTAAACGGAACCAGTTGGGTGACGGCAGCAGGCTGCTCAATAGTTACCCAACCTCCTTCTATCATTTCAGTCAAACTGCGGATAACGGCCTTGTAGATGTATTCTATATGTTCATCCGTATGGGCAGTAGAGAGGAAGCAGTTTCTACCCTCCCACACATATACCCCGTTTGCCAGCAGGTGCTGAAAGAACAGCTCCCAGTTACCTTTCAGCACGAAGCGGAAGAGTGAACCAAAGTGTACTACAGATATAGGTATACGTTTTTCTGTGAGGTATTCGTTTAAACGGTTCGCTAATTGTGCAGTGCGGACATTGAGCTTTTCCTGCAGCTGTGGCCCCTCCTGTTTCAGGTAAGTGAGGATACTTAGCGCAGCGCGCATTGTCAGCGGATGCTGGTTAAAGGTGCCGGCTACGAAAGTGGTGGTTTTATCAGGGAAAGATGCATCTCCGAACTTCCACATACCGCCGTCTACTGCATCCATGAACCTGGACGAGCCTCCTACAACACCTATTGGCATACCACCACCTACTATTTTACCATAGGTAACCAGGTCAGCTTTTACACCGAACCATGCCTGGGCGCCGCCCTGGTGGATACGGAAGCCGGTGATCACTTCATCGATGATCATAGCAGCACCTGCTGCAGCGGTAATTTCTCTCACTGCATGTAGAAAATCACGTGGCTGAATGTCCGGTTTACGGCTCTGTACCGGCTCTACCAATACTGCAGCCAGTTCATGTGCATGTGCCCTGATAAACTCCAGGGACGCCGGTGTGCCGTAATCCAGCACGGTTACATTACTCACGTAGTTCTCCGAAATACCCGGCGCCAGTGGAATGGAAGTAGCCGGATCCAGTGCATTGGCCAGGGCCAGTACGCCATCAAAGGTGCCATGGTAGGAGCCTTTAAACAATACGACCCTGCTTCTTCCGGTGGTGGCTCTTGCCAGTCGCAGTGCCACCATTACGGCTTCTGACCCGGAGTTGTAAAACGCCACTCTTTCTACGCCCGTCATTTCCGTGATCAGTGTAGCCACTTTACCAGCAGTGTCTACCATCGGACCTACCGGAAAGCCATTTTTCATTTCACCCAGCAAGGTGGAATGAATGAACTCAGGATTGTATCCCAGCAGGTTTACGCCAAATCCCATGGTAAGGTCCACGTAACGGTTACCATCTACATCTACGATATTGGCACCACTGCCGCTTTCGGCAATGATCTGGTAGGTGATCTCCTTCAGTTCAGGGCGGAAGCCAGCCACATTCCTGTTGTTGGCCAGCACCTGGCGATAGGCTTGCGTGGAGTCTTTCGACTTCGCCGTACGTTTGTTGATGCGGGCGGACAGCTGCTGCAGATGTTGCAGTTGTTGTGGCGATAGGTTATGATCGGATTTCTTCTGAACTTCTTTATAGGGAACGTAATAATTAATTTGCGTGGGCGCAGCGCCAGCCTTTGCGGCAGGTACTGTGACTGTGGCCGCAGGCGCTGCCATGGAGGCTGCTGCACCACTGATATTTTCAAGCAGGTAATTTGTAAGTGAACGCAGGGTGTTCAGCTTTTCGTAGAACTGGGCCATTTCCAGCTGCAGCTTCCACTCTTTACGTATACCCTGAATCAATTGCATGATGATGAGCGAGTCCAGCCCCAGGTGCATGAAATCGGCATCTTCACCGATATCTTCCGGTTTCAGATCAGTATCCTTCGCAATCATGGTGCGCAGCGCAGCATACACCTGATCGCGCGTATACGACACAGTTGGCGACGCCACTGCTGGTGCTGCGGAATTCGCCGCCGCCACCTTTGTGAAAACAGGCCAGCAACGAACCGCATTTAATGGATAGGGCGGCAGCGCAATTTTAACAGCGTGCGTGTTCTTATATAAGGCATCCCAGTCTATGATACCACCTTCCAGGTAACGTTCCGCCAGTTCTTTCAGGCTGCTTACCCCCGGTTCTACACAGAACCTGCGGGCCGCCTGTATTTTCAGGCTGGCAGCCTTCCTCAGCGAATCTGTCAGGTGAGTGATACTGTCGGTCACAAAAGCAATGCGCCAGGAATAATGACCACGGGCGGTGTTGGTAGCAAAGCAGATGTTTTCCAGGTCGGCGGCTGATTTGTCGGCCAACCAGGATACATATGTATTCGCTAGCACCTGCAGGTCTTCGCTGCTGTCGGCAGACAATGTAAACAGGTAAGCACTTTCCTTTACTTTACCATTGGTGGCGGCTAACGGCGTTGGCACATATTCTTCCAGCACCACGTGGGCATTAGTGCCGCTGATGCCGAATGAACTGACACCACAACGACGAACGCCGACACTGGCGGGTGGATTCCAGCTAACGGATTCCGTATTGATATAGAATGGAGAATCCGCGAGATTGATCTCAGGATTGGGAGATGTATAGTTGATGACGGCGGGGATCGTTTGATGTTGCAGCGCAAGTATACACTTTACGAGGCCTGCTACACCAGCTGCTTCGAACAGGTGGCCGATGTTGCTTTTCACGGCGCCGAGGGCACAGGTGTTCTTAACAGCCTGTTCGCCAAAAGCACCTGTGAGTGCCTGGAATTCAATAGGGTCGCCAAGTGCAGTACCTGTACCGTGTGATTCAATAAAGGTGATGCTGGCAGGATCAACATTGGCAGCTTCCCAGGCGCTTTTCAGCACGGCTTCCTGTGCGGCCAGATTAGGTGCAGTAATGCCGGCGGAAGTACCATCCTGGTTTACGGCGCTGCCTTTGATAATAGCATGTATACGGTCACCATCAGCCACTGCTTTATGTAGGGGCTTCAGTAAGATCACGGCTACCCCCTCTCCCACACCCGCACCATCTGCTGCGGCATCGAATGCTTTTGTGCGTGCGGTAGGCGATTCAAAGCCCACTTCATACTGTCCGGATTCAGGAATGAGGTACAATCGGCCACCACCGGCAAGCGCCATTTCACAGTCGCCATTCATCAGTGCGCGGCAAGCCTGGTGAATAGCTACCAGTGAGGAAGAGCAGGCTGTGTCGATAGTGATGGCAGGACCTTTCAAATCCAGGAAATAGGAGATGCGGCTGGAAGTGATCGCATTGTTGTTACCGGTGAGCGCATTGGAGCTGAGCCGCTGCTGGTCGCTGGCAACAATCATATCCAGGTATTGACCATAGGTGATATCTCCGGATACGCCCAGGTAAATGCCGGTGTTCTCTGTGGCGGGGGTGTTCAGGTACCCAGCATCTTCCATGGCCTGCCAGGATGTTTGCAGTAGCAGGCGTTGCAAAGGATGCATCAGCGCTGCTTCTTTATGTTTGAATTTGAAAAAACGATGGTCGAATTCGTCGATACGGTTCAGGTAAGCGGCCTCGCGGTAGCCGGATGGCAAGGGTTTGCCGGCAGCGCGCATGTATGCAGAGATGTCTTCACTTCTTTGTGCGGGAAAGGTGCTGATATGATCGCGGCCGGCCATCAGGTTATTCCAATAAGCAGCAGGGGTATCGGCATGGGGAAAACGCAATGCGACACCTATAACGGCTACGTCCATACGTCTATTGCCCTGGCTTTCCAGCTGCTGTAGACGGGCTTTGTATTCCTCCATACGGAGGTATGCTTTCTGGAGCGGACTCAGTTCCGCAAATTTTTCGTCCTTTTTCATAATGGATTTTCATTAAGGAGTAATGCTATTTGTTCATCGGACAATGCGGCTACTTTCTCCAGCAGCCCACTGTTGGCTTGCGGTGGGGTCACTTCTGTATGAGTGGTAGTGGCAGTTGGAAATAACTTTCTATAGATGAAGCCGGCCAGTTTATCGATGGAGGGGTATTTATATAATACGCCGATGGCGAGATCGATATTTAACCTGCGTTCCAGCAGATTTCTCAGCTGTACGCCGTGGAGAGATTTCATGCCCTGATCTACCAATGGTTGGATCAGGTCTACATCTGTGGCCGAAATTTTAAGCAGGGAGGCAACTGTTTCCTGCAGCCAGTTTTCAATTTTGTATAACCGTAGAGTAGGTTGCTCCTGCTGCCATTGATCGAGGAAGCGCCTCGCTGATAGGGACTTCAGGGCATTCAGCACCTCATCAAATTCACCGCGGCGGAAGCGTTGCAGCAATTCAAAATGTTGAATTTTCCCGCTGGTGGTTTTGGGAATTTCTCTTACTGGTATCACCACATCGGGAACAATTCCGAGCACATCGCTGAGGGTCACCACCACTGCTTCTTCGGTATCAGCAAAGGCAGCAGGTGTGCCTTTAAACAATACGAAAATCAACAGCCGCTCCCGTTCATTGCTGTCGCCTGGAATACCGCATGCTACTACTTTTCCGGCGGCTATACCGGGAATATCGAACAGCAGCCTTTCTATATCGTGATGATAGTAATTATTACCCTGCAGGATGATCATGTTTTTATGGCGACCGGTGATAATCAGCTGGCCGTTGGGATGAATCAGTCCGAGGTCGCCGGTGCGCACCCAGCCGTCGTTTGTCAACAGTGCTTTGGTCGCTTCTTCATTGCGGTAATATCCTGCTGTAACATTCAGGCCACTGATATGGATATGCCCTACCGTACCGGGAGCCAGTATCTCATCTTTATCTCCGCAGACCCTTACTTCGCAGTGCCTGGCGGGCGTTCCGCACTCTACAAAACCTACTGTCTGAGGGGAGCTATTTCCTTCTTCAATCACGGTGTCAAACACACGAAGGTTATCGCGCTGAAAGAAATGTTCAATTACAGGTGCATCTGCGGCGCTTAACGTTACGCAAACGGAAGCCTCTGCCATACCGTATCCGGGGGCTATAGCCAATGGCGACAATCCCATGGGCTTCAGTTTGGTGGCAAAGCGGCGGCATACTTCTGCAGAGATAGGTTCTGCGCCGTTGATAATCATGCGTACAGAGGAGAGGTCCCAACTGCCTGCAGGTTTGTTATCCATGGCTTCCATGAAGTATTCATATCCAAAGTTGGGTGAATACAGGATGGTAGCTTTATGGCGGTTGACTGATTCCATCCACAGCAGCGGCCTTCTGATGAACAGTGGCGTTGGCATAAGATACTGAGTGCATCCGGCTTGTACGGCGGTGAGATGGAAGGCAATCATGCCCATATCGTGCGACAGCGGCATCCAACTGAGTTTTTTATCTGCTGGTGTCAGCTGCATTTTTTCGGTGAGATCAATTGTATTATAGAAAAGGTTGCGATGTGTGAGCATCACGCCCTTAGGGGCACCCGTGGAGCCGGAGGAATATTGTATGAATGCAAGATCGTCCAGTGCGGGCGTGTGCAGAACCGAGGTATCGGGGAAACTGCTAAAGTCAGTACCTGAATAAATTGTATGCTCGAGCAGCTGCGATATGGAAGTTTCGGGGGCTTCCACCTGTATATAGCTGATGAGGCGTTGTATATGATCTTCTGCAGCAAAGAGGTGAGGATGCTTTAGGGTATCCCAAATCTTCAGCAGTTTCAGTTTATGTTCATTCTTTGTTCCGGTAGATACAGGAACGGGGATGATGCCCCCGAGGATGCAGGCCCAGAAGGCCGTGAGCAGCAGTTCATTATCTTCTTCCTGGATAATGAGTTCATCGCCAGATTTTATACCTGCAACAGTTTGCAGGTAATACAGGCAATGTTTTGCTTTTTTAATAAGGTGCGGATATGCAACGAATGTTTCCTGGTCCCCGCTTTTAATAAAGGTGATTCCTTTTTCAGTTTCATCCTGCAGTCGAAGCAGCATATCAGTTAGCGGTATGCAGGTAAGGGTGTGTAAAGAACTCTCCATAGGGAAATAACATTTATGATAAATATTGTTGTTGCAGATGTTCGCTGATGGAGGCAAAAGGATGCAGGGCTAAAACGGTACGTGTTTTATTTACGGTAATAAAACAGTACGCGTTTTAGCATGCACCTCCCGGCCGCACCGGTAAATGCGGCAGACTATAGCAAACGTTCGTTGGTAAAGGAGTACCGGCAAAGTTCCACCAACACCGGGTTCCCGGCGAACGATCAGCTCAGCATGTGCTAATTGAAATTTTTAAGCGCATAGTCTCCTGGGACATTGACCAGCATTGCTACCGGCCGTGGCTAAAGTCCTTTTACTATAGGGCGTCCATAATTCAATCCGTTTCTTTCTATTATTAAATAAAAGTTTCATGGTGATAAACAGTATTTCAGCAATCATTCTATTTTTGTTATAGGGGGTATACACATTACCAGTTCGTCTCTCCTCCCAATAAATAATTAAAACAACGGGGATACTCCATGCTCGCAATGCTTACATGTGACAAGTAATCCGTGACAGTTAATTAGCTAAACAAAAAGACATGACAGCTGACAATAGCGATGGTATACTATTGCAACAATGAAACATTGGTAGCTCAGAGCCTGAGGTCGCTCTGAAAAATAACATCATCCTGGAATTTGGGAATTCATCGGTATGCTCTCATATGAAAACAATAACTCCAAAAGGTATCATAGTGTTCAACTTTAAAAACAGAAAAAGGTCAGAAAAATCATTTTGCTATTGCAGTATTACCGTAAAATACTGTAACATCTTTTCAACATGCAGTAAATAATAAAAACTGAACAGACAGTGGGGCCTGTTTTAACTATATAGCTGCAGGTTTTAAAACGCTACTGACTATCAACACTTGGGGTCTTCGTCTACTTTAAGTTATGGTGGATTAACCAACGAGTCAGAACGTTATTTGATTAAATTTATTATCCTTTGCATACCGTGTACAATGAATAATGATCGTAAAATAAAATAAAATGCCTGACATAACCAAATTTCAAAGCTTTGATTAACATTAATTTCAAATCATTTTCGTTTAGTAAAGCATATTCATCCTGAAAATAGTCTAAAATAGCTATAGTTATTACTAATTGTGTTTCAGTATATTTCATGTGGGAACTTCAAAATAAACAGGTCGATTATTGCGTAGGTTTTAAAGGAGGTTTGTTGGAAGTATTTGTCGAAGAAATTCTACAATCGCTAGCAATGTAAACACTGGGAACCATTCAAAGCCATTGAAGCACTCAAACGGATCATTAAAAAAACAGAAGGGTACTAAGTAATAATTCCAAAAGCCGTAACTAATACGTGCGACTTTGGGGTTTTGTAATGAAATAGCAGATGCAGTTGCTTGTACGCAACTCTATAAACAGATTACCATAACCGCCGATATACATGTACGCTGTGCTTTAGTACAGGTTCAGTAAGAATAATTTTGGGGGCGCTTTAAGAAACCCATTGTATAGTGGTAGGATATTCGTTCCTCCTTTTAAGGATGAAGCTGGCTATTTTGTTTTAGGTCAACATGAACCCTTAATCAGTGAGGCTTTGTTTAATGAAGCACAAAGAATACTTGATGGTAGAAAGCGGATTGTAAAACCCAAAGTAGTTTGTATGGATGGCTTACCATTGAGAGGCTTTTTGATATGTCCGAACTGCAACCGAATGTTGACTGGCAGAGCATCTAAAGGCAAGACGAGAATTTATTATTATTGTCATTGTTCCAGTTCATGCGGTGTTAGATTTAAGGCAGAAGATGCTAACAATGCTTTTATCAAGCAGCTCAGATACTTAACACCAAAAGAAGGAATGGTTGATGTATTTATAGAGGCTTTCATAAATGATTTTAACGAGCAAACTAAAATGCAGAATCGGGAAAAAGCCGATCTTTTGACACAAATTGAAGCGCACAACACCCGTCTAAAAAATGCCCTTATTCAGAAAATTGATGGTGAGTTGGATAACAAAGACTACGTGGCGCTGAAAAAATTTACAAGCGAAACAATTGAGAAGCTGAGGCAAGGTTAAGTGAATTGGCTATCGTTAATATAGAAATAAAAGACCTTATAAAGTCCGGTTTGCCGAAGATATCAAACATTGATCTACGTACGCTACGAGAATGGAGATATTGAAGAAAAGAGAACTATTGCAAGTTCGATCTTCCCCGAATTTCTGGAATTTGATGGAACACGACATCGAACTCAAAGATTAAATTCTGCTATAACGCTGTATTATCAGAATACTAAGGAGTTAGAGGGCAAAAAAAAGGGACAAGCCTTTTTTTTAGACTTGTCCCATGTGGTGATCCCGTTGGGACTCGAACCCAAGACCCATACATTAAAAGTGTATTGCTCTACCAACTGAGCTACGGAATCTTTCCACGTTTTCTCTCAAACGGAGCGCGAAGATAGTAAAATATTTATTTCCACCAAATATTCTTTACGCCTGATTGTAACGCCTATACCAATTTCATCCTGGTCCTGCTGTATATAAGCATTCCCTCCACTTAAAAATCACTTTTCCATTTATCACTCAATATCCAATTGATACACGGTTCCGTCCACTGTGCCGCTGCTGTCTTATTATTCACCCCAAAGCCATGCCCACCTTTTGCATATAAGAACATTTTCACGGGAACATGATGTTGCCTTAACGCAGCCTCCAGGTAAAGGCTGTTTTCCACCTTTACCACATCGTCATCAATAGCAGATACTATAAACGTAGGAGGCGTGTCGTCCGCTACCTGCAGTTCATTGGAATACTCCCTGACCCTTTCAGGTGTGATATCCGGGCCGATAAGGTTACGCCGTGAATCAAGATGCGTCAGACTGTCTGCAAAACTTACTACCGGATACACAGCCACTACAAAATCAGGTCGCAAACTGAAATTACCTGGATTATCTAATCTCGTTTGATGAAAATGAGTTGCTACGGTAGTCACCAGATGGCCGCCGGCAGAAAATCCCATGATGCCTACCTTGTCGGGTTTTATGCTGTATTGCTTTGCATGTGATCTTACATAGATGATAGCCGCCTGCACATCCGTGAGCGGAACGATTTCTTTTTCACTCATCCTGGAAGCATTCGGCACGCGATAGTCTAACAAAAAGGCAGTGATACCCGCTTCATTCAATTTCCTGCAGGCGGGTATTCCCTCGACATCGTTGGCACGTCCGCCATAAGCACCTCCCGAACAAACAATAACAGCCACGTTTGATTTCTTTTTCTCCGGCACAAACACCGTAATCTTTGGTTGTTCGGTGTTCTCTTTCGCAAACGGAATCTGATTTGCCGGGTAAAGAGGCAGGCTTTCCTGCGCCATCACATACTGGCAGGCAGCCACCAATACCGCTACACTCATTAATTTTTTCCTCATAATTCTTGTGTGTTCTTTATCCTGTTATTTAAAAATCAATCCCCTTATAATCCTTCGGCTGCCAACAGGGCCATCCTTGCCGGCATTGCCATGCAGCGCCTTCAGACAGGATATCCCAGGAACTTTGTATCGTTTTCTGCGTAAATAAATTGCTGCCGGCATTCCGGTGTTATTTAACAAATTTTCATACGCGTTGACCTAATACCTGTTCGTGCCTGACCGATACAACGCTGTGCCAAACCATACAGGACCATTCGGATCAATCGTTGTAAAGGATTTACCTAAATTTACTGAATTGAAAGGTGCACCCCATTACTTTAAAATTGCTTTCGCAACATTTTGTGTGTCGGCCAGGTATTGTGGATGGCCGGTCGCACTATAAAGTAAGGATGCAAATGCTTTTACCAACCAGGGTTTTGAACGATTTTCTTGTCCCTGTCCAGTTCATACTGACTAATGGGCCACCAGTAGTAAGGTGCCCTGAAAAGATGTGGTGTCATGGTAGCGACTATATTATAAAAGGCATCTCCGTCTTTAGTAATATCCATACCATGCATCGTTCCCATCACCTGTGGTGCAATTTTCCATCTGCGGATGTCAAAGAACCGGTGACCTTCATATGCCAGTTCTATTTTTCTCTCTGCCCGGATCTTTTCGCGCATTTCATCCTGGCTACCCGGCACCGGCAAACCAGCGCCATACTGAGGAATACCGGCACGCTCGCGGATCAGGTTGAGATACCTTACAATATCGGGGTTACCCGGATCATATTCATTGAGTGCTTCGGCATAGTTCAGATAGATCTCGGCTAACCGGAACAAGGTCGCCGGCCTGTCCTGCCGCTGCCCATTGCCACCTGAACCGATATTGGTTGCAGGGCCTACATTCTTCCTGACCAGGTAGCCGGTCTTTGAAAAATCAGTTGGATGTCCATTCCTGCCGTTAGGCCCTGATACAAAAAAGCTGATAGCTGCAGGAGACTGCATAGTGCCCCCCTGCCAGATACTGTTATTGTAAGTAACGTCCCTGTAGAACCTGGGCTCCCGGTTCAGGTACATATTGAAAATTCTTTCTCCACCTATGGTTGTAAAACCAGTTGGCGTATACAATGAAGAGGCTGAAGGCAGTTTTCCGTCGGACATAAAGTAAGCATCTACCATTTCCTGGGTGGGGCCTATCCCGCACCATCCGCCAGCCTGCCTGGGTGTGCAATGCACATCCCATTGCGCCAATCCGTTCCCTTTGCGCACGAAGATCTGTTCATCGTTCCACCCCTGGAAGAAAATGCCCTGCAATGACCTGATCACATCGCCGGACGGATCTTTGTATAGCGAATAAATACCCAGATCGATGACTGCCTTGGCAGCATCAGCGGCCTTCTTCCATTTTGAACCATCTGTTGAAGCAGCAATTAGTGGCACACCCTCCGAAGTTTTGAAGGACGCTAACAAAGGATCTGTGTTCCCATTATACAAGGGACTTGCCGCATATAACAGCAGACGTGCTTTTACAGCCAGAGCCATTCCCTTCGTCGCCCTGCCGAAGTCCGCATCGCTTTCCTGGCCATTCCTTTTAGGTACAAGCGGCAGTACGTCAGCTGCTTTATCCAGTTCACTGACTACATAACTGACGCAGTCATCGTAGGTGCTGCGCGGCAGCTGCAAATTGCTGGCCGGTGCATCTGGTGCAATCACATCATCTCCCAGGAGGATAGCAGGGCCATATTGACGCATGATGCAGAAATAATAGTAGGCCCGCAGGAACCTTGCTTCTGCTTTATACTGATCTATCAGTTGCTGCCCGTTTAGATTACGTATTTCATCATTACCATCAATATGATTAATAAAATAAGAGGCTGAACGGATGCCCTGGTAATAGAATGCCCAATATTCAAAAGCATTGTTGACAGGACTCAGGTTGCCAATATTGACCTGGTAATTGGATGAACCAGACCAGGTAATATCCGCTTCGTCACTGGTGCCTACCCATGGGAAGTTATGGATCGCTTCCCACTCATCGGGTACATAGCTGTATACACTGGCCAGGAATTGTTCTGAGGTCGCTTTCTTTTTAAACACCTCGTCGATCGTGATCCTGTCGTCAGGTACCTGGTCCAGGAACTTCTTACAGGACGTAAAAAACAGTATGCTAACTACTAAAAGTATGATGGAGCGTTTTAATTGTCGAAGCATGATCATTGTTTTTCTGTTTGCAGAGAATAAGGATGTTCAGAAATTACATCTCAGGCCAAAATTGTAGGTTTTCAGCAGGGGGTATTGCGCTCCCCTCCCATCACCCAGTTCCACATCCCAGAGTTTGAACCCGCTGAATGTAGCGAGGTTGTATCCCATAAAGTAGATATCAAGCGTGGATATGCCAAGGTTAGACAACCACCTGTTCTTACTCAGTTCATAATTCAGTTGCAGTGTCTGCAACCGCAGGAAAGCGCCGTTTTTCATCCACCAAGTACTTCCTTCATAGTTCATGTTATCAGCCCCGTAAGTAAGCCTTGGATAGAATGGGCGGGGGTTTTTATTATCAGGTGTCCAGTGATCATTGATCTCTGCGAGCAGGTTGCCCCGTTCTCCTCCGTAAGTAAAGGGGCGGAAGCCATCTCCGTACAAACTGACATCAACTTTGCCGATACCTTTGAACCAGGCAGCTATTGACCAGTTTTTCCAACTGAGAGTGGGTCCGAAACCATATACGATTTCCGGCATGCTACCATAGCCGATCGGTGCCTGGTCGTAGGAGTCAATCTTTCCATCACCGTTCATATCTCTATATCTGATATCTCCCGGTTTGTTAGTGCCCGGCTGGAAGGCGCTGTGGGCCACTTCTTCGTCAGACTGAAAGAGTCCCTCATCAATATAACCGAAGCGCTGGCCCAGCTTACGACCTATACGTTGTTGCCAGGGATATGGCCAGGGAGCATTGGCATCATCAATTACGATGGCCCGGTTCCATGTGATATTACCCCTGAAACCCAGTTTAAAATTCCTGCCTACCTGTTTGTTTATTTCGAGTGTGGCATCAATTCCTTTGTTGTTCACCGCGCCCAGGTTCGCCTGCGGCAGGTTAATAATACCTACGAACTGTGGTACATCTCCCCGTGGGCGAAAAATGCCCCTTCTTTTTTCCCGGAAGAAATCCGCTGTTAATGAAATGGCGTCCTCCCATGTCTTGAACTCAATACCGAGATTGTACTTTTTTGCCCGCTCCCAGCTGACGTCTACTGCATAGTCGCCGAAGTTTAAACCGTTTATCGTGTTGTTAATATTATTACGTCCATAATCATATCCGCCCACATTGGCAACGGTAGCGATATAACCAAATCTTCGCCCCCCAATGTTACTGTTCCCCACCTCACCATAGGAGAATCTGAATTTCAGGAAGGAAACAGCATTTTTAACCGATTCCAGGAACTTTTCCTGTGAAGCTACCCATCCTATGCCAAAGGAGGGGAAAAAGCCAAATCTGCGGTCTGGAGTGAATGTTTCTGATCCATTGTAGCCGAAGTTGACTTCTGCCAGGTAGCGGGTGTCATACGCATAAGTAGCTCTTGCTGCCACGCCCAGGTACCGGTAGGGAATAGAGCTGATAAAATCTCCTGCAAAGGCATCTATCCTGTCTGACTGGTTATATAATACCATTCCTGTTACCTGGTGCTTGCCGAAATTCCGGTTATAATTGATAGCTGATTCCAGGTAGAATTGCCTGGAGCCGCCGTTATCCCTGTTATAACCCAGGAAATCAGTTCCGATCTGCGTCTGTATAAACTGCAAATTGCCCTGACCGTCTCTGCCGGTGGCGAAATAACCATTGACTGATTTACTCCGGGAAATGTAGTGTCCATTGTTATTATCAAAGGAGTACATGCCTGTAATGGAGAGTCCCCTTGTTAAAAAATCCAGGTTTTGCGTAACGCGGATATTGCTCCACAACTGGCTGTTAAACCGGGTGGCATAACCTGATTGCGTGAGCATAGTATAAGGATTAGCCATATCACCGGTACGAACCTGCGAGAAATAACCATTCGAATATTTAACAGGAATAGAGACGGGAGGCATTACATAGGCTGCGTTAAAAATTGAGCCGGTTGCATTGCCCGGGTAATTACCATTGCTGATCCAGCCGGATGCACCGAAATCAACACGTGTCGTTTTCGTAACATTTAAGGTCAGGTTAGAAGTGAAGTTATACCTGTTAAACCGGATAGACGAGTTATACTTAGCTAATTCATCTGTTTTAAACATACCTGTTTCATCGTAATAACCGATGGACAAATAATACTGTGCTTTGTCGGAGCCACCGTTTGCATTGACCCTTACTCTGCGGTTGTTGCCATATTTTTTAAAGATAGCATTGAACCAATCTACATCAGGATACAGGTCGGGGTCGGATTTATCAGCTGTTTTCTGTATCCTTTCCTGTGAATACCTGGGTAAGGGATCAGAAGGGTTGCTGTTTTTATATGCTTCATTTGAAATTTCAAGGTAGGTAATGCCGTCGGCAAACTTAGGCAGCCTTGTAAACGAGGTCCATCCCTGGTCTACCTGTGCATTGATAATTGTTTTGCCGAGTCTTCCTTTTTTTGTTTCGATCACAATAACGCCATTAGCGCCTCTTACACCATACACAGCGGTAGCAGAAGCGTCTTTCAAAATAGTAAAGCTGGCAATATCTTCGGGATCAATATTGTTGAATGCGCGCTCAACACCATCTACCAGCACCAGTGGAGAACTGCTTGTAAACGTGGAAATGCCCCGGATATAAATTTCAGAATTGTCAAACCCCGGCTCGCCACTTCGCTGCACACCAATGATACCGGCCACCCTGCCTGCCACCAGGGTGCTCAGGTTCGCTACCGGCTGTTTTAATTCCTCTGTGGTGATCGTACTTTGTGCACCGATGGTCGTTATTTTTTTCTGCCTGCCATAGCCGACCACAATCACTTCGTTCATTTCAGAACGGTGAAGATTTAATACGACATTGACTATTTTCTGATTTTTAAGTGTTACTTCCTGGGGATCATACCCTACATAACTGAATACAAGCACCGGGCTGTTTTCAGGCACCGCAATCTGGTACTCGCCCAGGGAGTCTGTAGTGGCCCCGATCGCCAGGCCCTTAACGACGACAGTTACCCCAATCAGTGCAAGTCCCTGATCGTTTGTTACTCTCCCGCTGATGGTGATCTGCCCGGCTTTCTGGGTTGCACCTGGCCCGGGAGCAGGAACATCCTCCAGTTTTACAGGCCGGATCAGGAGCGTGCCGTTATTGTATTCATAGGTCAGCGAGCGTTCCCTGCGCAGCTGTGCCATCACCGTCTCCAGCGGAGTATCCGCAAAGTTTACTGAGATTTTATCAGCTACATTAATGCGCTCGTCAGAATAGTAAACGGTGAGATTCGTTTGCTTCTGAACAGCTTTAAAAAATTCTTTCAGGGAAATACTTTTGTTGACCAGGCTTACCCTATACCTGTCAGGAATTTTATTCTGAGCTTGCGCGAGGCAGGACAAAATAATCATAACCAGGGTCAATCCTGAGATACCCTTTTTGTGGAATTGGATCATCGGCGGTGATTTTTTACTGACTTACTATAATACAGTTCAGTAAAAAATACTTTTGGGTGACCCTGTCTCCAATTTTTTTATTTTCCTTCAATATGCACAACTAAATCGTTTTAAGCTATCTTTGGTTGTAATCTTTGGGGATATATGATAAATTTATTGGGAATTTCAATTGTATCCTTCGTTGATTCCACGTACAAATCAACCACGCATCTATATGGTATTACCGTCAACTGTTGCTGACCTATGCAGGACGATCAAATATTACTACAGGAATTGAAAAATGGTCAGGTAAGTGCTTTGAAGTCACTTCATGACAGATACGCACGTTTCTTATTTTTCACAGCACTCCAAATACTGGGATCAGAAGACGAAGCAAAGGACGTCGTACAGGATTTCTTTGCAGACTTCTGGGACAAGAAGAGATATTTTGACGTGCGGGGAAACGTCAGGAGTTACTTTTTCCAGGCCGTTCGCCTGTTATCTCTTCGCTTGCTTGAGACAAAAAGGAAGAGAGCCGCCATTGTCCGCAACATTTTCGATACAAACACCTTACCCTTATACCAGATGGACCCGGCAGAAAATAGCCAGATCAGGCTTGAGTTTACCGAGGCGGTAAAAAGCCTTCCCACACAGCAGGCGCGGGTGTTCGACCTGGCAATTATGGCTGGCAAAAAAAGAAAAGAAATTTCTGCAGAACTGGGTATTAATGCGAATACTGTCAAGACTCACCTGGCAGATGCCTTGAAAACTCTCCGGAAAAAATTAATTCATTTGCGTTAACAAGTCACCCATTTTCCAATCTCAATGAACTTAATATAGTGGATATCGACAATTTAGATGATATGGATCTACACCAGCTCATGATAGAGAAGCTTTCGGGGATTATCCGGCCGGAAGATGAACGACTGCTGGAACAACTGATCCTGGAAGACCAGGAGATCAGGCGGCAATGGGATGAACTGCGGCGCACCTTTCCGGAACAGCCTGCCCTGCAATATGACCTGGAGGAATCATGGGAAAAGATTTCCGGCAATACCCGCCGTGCAAAACGCCGGCGATGGCTATTGCGCACAACAGCTGCTGCCTTGCTGGTGGGAATACTGGCTGGTGGCTTCCTCCTGAACAAACCTGGTTCCAGGCAGCAGATGGCGCGCCATACGGGTGCCCCGCTGCCAGCAGGATTACACCTGCAGCTGGCAGGTGGTCAGGTAATTGATCTGAGCAAGGACAGTACCACTGATGCTGGAAAGTTCCACATCGCGAACAATCCTGCTGCGAGAACGCTCAGCTATACAGGTAGTGGCAACGAGGTGAGCATGAATAAATTGTGGGTACCGGCAGGAATGGATTATACATTAAAATTGTCTGACGGATCGGAGATTATCATTAACGCGGCCACAGAAATTCAATTCCCGTTTCAGTTTGGTGACTCCTCCCGCATCATCAGGATCAAAGGAGAAGCTTACTGTAAAATTGCAAAAGACGGTGCCAGGCCCTTTATCGTAGAATTGCCGGATAGCAGGCAGGTGCAGGTTTTAGGAACTACATTTAACGTGAATACTTATAAGCAGGATAACCAGAAAATATCACTTGTAGAAGGGGCTGTCGCCGTTAAAAGCGCAGCCAAAAAAGTAGTGCTGAAACCGGGCGAGCAGTGTAGTTATGCAGCAGGAGTCAATGAAATATCTGTACATACACTCAATACAGATGAACTCTCCTGGATCAATGGGCAGTATATACTGGATAATGCTCCGATCAGCGAACTGGCAGATGTCATTCCAAGATGGTTTAACACGCCTGTTCAGCTGGACAATCCGGAACAAGCTGCCAGCGTGCATTTCACAGGCATCATCTTCAAGAACAAGTCACTCGCGGAATTGCTGAATATCCTACGTTCAACTACTAACTGCGAATTTTATTATAAGGAAGAAATCCTGCATATCGGAGTGCATACTAAATAAGTAATTCATGTGAAGAACAATGCGCTGCCATATCGTTCACTCAATAACCTGCAACTGGTACATCTGATGAATCAGATAACCAGCAGGCATTTGCGGAGATCTGCCAGCGGTATTTCAGTTGACTTTACATACACACTTATAACAGGATAAATAACAGGATTGCAAATTCAAGAGAATAAAATGAATAAGATCAGAAAAGATTTCATAGCAGCAATCACCTGCATGGCGTTACTATTCACCTTATCTTCCTTTGCTTACAAGCCAGGTCCGAAGATCGTTAATATCGTAAATTTCATTCGTCTACTGGAACCGCGGGATGCCAGCATTACAGAGGATGTATTGTATCAGACGGTGGTCAAACAACTTGAAATAATGCGGCAATACAAACTACCCGGCACATTCTTACTGCAATACGATGCACTGATGGATGCCAGGTATCAAAAACTACTGGCCGGCCTGCCAAAAGATTCTTTCGAAATAGGCGGATGGTGGGAAATTCCACAACCACTGGTGGAAAAAGCCGGTTTAAAATGGAGAGGACGCTATCCCTGGGACTGGCATGCTGACATTGGGTTTTCTACCGGATACACACCGAAAGAAAGAGAGAAACTGATTGACGTATACATGGCTGATTTTAAAAAGATCTTTGGCACCTACCCCAGATCAGTGGCTTCCTGGTTTATAGATGCACACAGCCTGAATTACATGTATGAGAAATACCACATCTTAGCCTCCGCGAACTGCAAGGACCAATATGGAACAGATGGTTATACATTATGGGGTGGCTACTGGAACCAGGCGTATTATCCCAGTAAGATCAACTCTTACATGCCGGCACAGCATGCGGAGGCACAGATACCGGTACCTATCTTCAGAATGCTGGGAAGTGACCCTGTCAGGCAATATGATGACGGCGTGGGCACACAACGACAGGGCGTGATCACGCTGGAGCCGGTATACCGCTTCGGAGGAGGAGATGCCGCCTGGGTAGATTGGTTCTTTAAAACTTTTACCGGCGATGAAGCATTAGGATTTAACTATACACAGGCCGGACAAGAGAACTCTTTTACCTGGAACGCTATGGCCAAAGGTTTCCATATACAGATGCCACTGATAGACCAGTTGCGGAACGAGGGAAAACTCAGGGTCGAAACACTGGAGCAATCAGGCCTGTGGTTCAGGAAAAATTATAAGGTGACGCCCGCCACTTCATTTGCAGTTACCAAAGATATAGCAGGCAGCAACCTGAAAACACTCTGGTTCAACAGCCGGTTTTACAGGATCAATATGCTGTGGGAAAATAATCACCTTCGCATCAGGGACATCCATCTGTTTAACGAAAAGTTCCCCGACATATATACAACACAAACGGCAACATCCAACGAATGCACATTTTTTACCCTGCCTGTTGTGGATGGATATTTATGGAGTAATAAAGACCAGGTGGCAGGTGTAAGAGTGAAGGCACTGATAGACGGAAAAGAGGCTTTACTAACGGGAGGGACACCTGAATTTACAGAGAACGGCGTTAATACAGTACATGTATCCTGGCCACTGACAGACATAAAAGGCTCGCTTGAAATGGACCTGGGTGAGCAGACCATCAATATCAAACTGGTGAGCGATCAGGTTTGTGGCTGGTACCTGGACATGGAGACGGCAGCTTCAACGAAGTTACCCTTTCAGAAGATCGGCACACAACAAATTGAATGCAGTTTTGAGGGAATGAAATACAGGCTGCAGGCAAGGAAGGGAACATTTTCAAAACCGGCCAACAAGGCTTCGTTCAGGCTGACACCACAAATGAATATTATTACACTGGATCTTGCCGATGTGAAAAAATAATGTCTTTTGATCAGACTTATCCGGGGAGTATTTCCCCGGGTAAGTATTGATGAAGATGTCTTCTCTTCACAGCAGCCTTCTTATTTAGGCTCCGGGGACTTTTTTAAACTCTTCGCCACAGAAGATCCCCTTATCTTCATTTTTGTTTTCAACACGACTTCCCTGGGTGCGGCTGCACCCTTCTCCGCATCCAGCCGGTCGAGCAGCAACCCGATTACTTTATGTGCTATTTTTTCTATTGGCTGCGCAATAGCCGTTACGGGTGTCGCAAACAATTCAAAGATGTCATGGTCGTCAAAAGAGATCACGGCCAGATCATCAGGCACTTTGAGTTTTAACTGTGTCATGGCTTTCAGCCCGCATGATCCCGCCTGGATGGCACCGAACAAAACCGCATCCAGCTTTGGATGGGCCTGCAGGAACTCACGTATCTTTTGTACCATCACTCTTTCCTCAGGCGTGAAATCTATCTCCAGCACATACGGTTTCAACCCCTCTTGCTTCAGTGCATTTTTATACCCTTTCAGTCGTCCCTTCATCTGGGTGAGCGAGGAAGAAAAGGTAATAAACCCAATATTGCTATATCCCTGCTTAATCAGGTAACTGGTAGCACTCTCCGCACTTGGCTCATTGTCAATCACCACATAATCTGTCTTTACCTTCGGCAGATAACGATCAAACATGACCACCGGCATCCCTGCCTTTATGAGCTCGTTCACTTCCTTCTCTACACCAGGTGGAGGGGAAATAATATAACCATCTACGTTCCGGTCTTTCAGTACATTGATCAGTTCCTTCGTTTTCTCAGTGTCATTGTCCGTGCTACAATAGATGATCCTGTATCCTTCCTTATAAGCTTCGTTTTCAATTAAACGGGCTATGGTCGCAAAGAATGGGTCAGAAATGCTCTCTACCATCAAACCAATGATATTCGATTTACCCGTTCTCAAACCCCGGGCAATAGGACTTGGCCGATAACCTACCTCCCGGATATATTTCTCTACCCGCTCCACCAGCTCATCACTGATCCGCTTTTCCTCCGCCTTCCCGTTCAGGATAAAAGAGACCGCTGTCTTGGAGATATTCAGGTCATTAGCAATATCCTTGATTCTTAATTTCTTCACAAGTGGTTATTTAAGATCAAAAATAAAGGCATTTCTGCTGTAAAGCGATGCCCGGTATCGGAATTTTTCCAAACTTTCACATTACCCTTTCGCCAGCCGTGGATAATTATAGCCGAATAATAAGATAATGATATAACAAATGACAGGCAGATAGTAGGCCGCGGCTACATTATGATTGGCAATCAATCCCATCAAAGGAGGAAAGATCCCCCCGCCTACCACGCCCATCACAATGAACGATGAAGCCTGCTGCGTGTGCTTTCCCAGGTTCTTCAACCCCAGGCTGAAGATGGTAGGGAACATTATACTGAAAAAGAAATTGATCATTAACAGGGCTATAAACGATATCCAGTTCCACTGCTGCGCAACGATTACACACATCAGGATATTCATTCCTGCAAACAAAGCCAGTAACTTATAAGGCGGGATCACTCTCATCAAACCAGTCCCTGCAAAGCGACCTACCATCAGCAGGAGCATACTCAGAGAAAAAAAATAACCTGCTTTCTCATCACTCAATCCCATCACATCATGACCATAGTTGATAAAATAAGCCCAGGTACCTCCCTGTGCTGCCGTATTAAAAAACTGTGCTACCGCCGCAAACACAAAATGCTTTTGTCTGACCAGTGGCTTCGCCTCCCCTGGTTCTTCATGGGTAGCATACTGCACACGAGGCAGGCGAATAAATAAGAACACTATGCCCAACAGAGCTATCACCCCTCCTATTGCCATATACAGATCCCGCACCGCCAGTAAATCGTTGGATGCCTTCAGTATTACATAACTACCCAGGGCAGGGCCTATCACCCCTCCCAGCCCATTGAATGACTGGGCGAAATTAATTCGCTGATCGCTGGTGCGCTGATCTCCCAATGCTGCGATCAACGGATGTGCCACCGTCTCCAGTGTAGCCAGACCACAAGCCAGCACGAATAATGCTAACCTGAAATAATTAAAAGAAACCGCTTCTGCCGCCGGAATAAATAAAAATGCCCCTAATGCGTACAACAATAAACCCAGTAAAATTCCCCGCTTGTAACCAAACCGCTTCATGAAAATACCCGCTGGTATACCCATCACCGCATAAGCGCCAAAAAGGGATAACTGTACCAACCCGGATCGTGACTTTGAAATATGCAGCACATGCTGAAAATGCCGGTTTAATACATCCCCTAGCGTGAGTGCTACTCCCCAGCAGAAAAACAGGGAGGTCACAAATAAAAAAACAGTCAGGTATTTTCTTTCCGTGAAATTTGGTTTACCGCGCATTATTATTCCTTTTTACCGGCGACTGCCACAGCTACTCTCGAATCTGCACAGCCGTAATAAAGGAACCATTTATTCCTGAATAACACAAGTCCTTCTATAAAAACTGTACCCGCCGGGTATTGTCCACTCTTTTCAAAAGCCTCCTGCGGCACAAGGAAAGGCTGATCCAACCGGTCCAGCAGTTGCCCGGGATCATGCAGGTCAAACAATGCCTGTCCTGCAGCATAAGTGTTCGCTGTATACCGCTTGTCGCCACGGGTCGCATTGTTCTTGCCATTGTACAGCAGCACTATACCCCGAGGGGTCTTTACTGCCGGAGGGCCACATTCTGTCAGGTCACTATCAAAATATCCCCTTCTTGGAGACATCAGCTCTTTCAGTTTGCCATCCTGCGTCGTCAGCGGTGTCCATTCATAGAGGTTATCAGAAGTGGCGGCGTATACATGGTGCTCGCCCCAATACATCCAATACTTACCATTTATTTTAGAAATGACAAGCTGTCCGTTATCTACTTCTGTGAGAATAGATGCTGATTTGGAAGCAATATCCCGGAATGCCCCTTTAAATATGGGGCCTTTCTTCTCCCAGTGGACCAGGTCCCTGGATAACGCAGCTCCCAGGCGGGGCACCTTGTTATTCCATTCTGTATATAATACCAGGTAGGTACCATCCGCGGTCACTGCGACACGGGGATCTTCACAGCCACCTTTCCATTCAAACTCCTTCGCATTGTCATTGTCAGGAAATAAGACCGGCTGCCTGGACCTGTTTGTAATAGTCACCCCATCCTCGCTGGTTGCCAGACCTATGCGTGATGTACGCATCCCGATGCCCACACCGGAGCGATCTTCCGCGCGATACAGGATACAGATCTTCCCATCTTTCATTACAGCCGCAGGATTGAAAGTATCATTCGACTCCCAGCCCACCAGCTGCCCCGTCATAGGGTCCCGGAAAGAGGTTGTTGAATCAGGGCTTATCAGGGGATTTACGCCCGCAGGACGGGTAAATGGGCCCAATACCCAATCCTTTGCAGAAGAGACGGAAAAGGGCTTGTCTGCCACATGAATGCCCCGTTTCAAATCAGGTTGAGGCCCCATTACTAAATGCAGGACACCCCCGTTCATAATTGCCGCATGTGCGATATAGTTATGCCCGTAAGGTATTCCATTCAATGTCGCTGACTGGATGTATACATTCTCCTTACTGTTATTCTCCGCCTCTACTATAAACTGGCGCCCGTTTTCCAGCGTAATGGTCATCTTAGGAAACAGGGGACTACCTATTACATATTGATCAGTACCGGGGCATACACTATAAAAACCTGCTGCACTCAGCACATACCAGGATGACATCTGGCCCTGATCTTCATCGCCCGGATACCCATTCTCAGTAGCATTATACATGTTCTGCATGATCTGCCTTACATGCCACTGGGACTTCCAGGGCTGGCCGGCATAATTATACAGGTATACCAGGTGTTGAATCGGTTCATTTCCCTGCGCATACTGGCCCATTTTGAATGCCGCCATTTCTGTCATTTCATGGATCACCTGTCCATAACCGCCCACTTTGATCGTGCCCGGTATGCTGAATACGGAGTCAATTTTATTCGTAAACTGCTGGTCTCCCCCCATTAAATTGATCAATCCCTGCACATCATGGAATACTGACCATGTCCAGTGCCACGCATTCCCTTCTGTATAAGGTCCACCCCAATCCAAAGGATCAAAGGGGGTCATCCACTGACCTTCTTCATCTCTTGCCCGCATAAAGCCTGTAACAGGGTCATACAGGTTTTTGTAATTATACATCTGCCGGCTAAATACGTTTTCATAGAACGGTTGATTGGTCATCTTCGCTAACTGGTACCCGCAAAAATCATCGTAAGCAAACTCCAGTGTCCACGAAGTGGCGCCTAAGTTTTTTTCTGAATAAGGGCAATAACCTAATTCATAATATGCTTTAAAACCCGGTCTGCCGTTGGCACTCCCCCAGGGTCCTTTGTTTGTTGCCTCGTGTAAGTAAGCCTTCAAGGCACGTTGTGGATCGAAGGTGCGAATACCTTTTGCCCAGGCATCTGCCAGTAATGAGATAGCATGGTTGCCTAACATTCCCCCGGTCTCTCCCGGGAATGACCAGGCGGGGAACCAGCCGCACTGCTCCTGTGCATCCAGCAATGCCTGTGCATAACGCCCCTCCATGGTGGGATGCATGATCGTATTCAAAGGAAACTGACCTCTGAAGGTATCCCAGAAACCATTGTCGGTATACATGTATCCCTGGTGCACTTTGCCATCATAGGGGCTGAAGTAATAAGGATTCCCCTCCTTATCATATTCAAAGAACTGATGCGGGAAGAGGTTGGCGCGATATAAACAGGAATAAAAGGTGGCTTTTTGCGCTTCTGTACCTCCTTCTACCTTCATCCTTGAGAGCAGGGTATTCCAAACCTTATCTGCAGCCGCATGGGTAGCATCAAATGACCCGGTCACTTCCCGCTGCAACGTGAGCGAAGCCTGTTCAGGACTGATATAGGAAGATGCAACTTTTGCCGTTACCAGCTTCGCATTGCCAAAGTCAATGTATGCCCCCACGCCTTCACCTTCTGCTGCCGGAACATTTGCCTGCACCGTGTTATTCTTATTTTCCCATGTGCCATAAGACCTGAATGGCTTATCAAAAATGATCTCGAAATAATTACGGAAGTGCTGTGGGGCCCACCTCACATTATTGACATAGCCGGTGATCTTACGATTTGCTACGTCGATCTTTACGCCACTCATTTTTGTATACCCATCCAATACGATGATGGCTTTCTTAGAAGGAAAGGTAAACCGGAAATGCGCCCCCCGCTCTGTCGGTGAAAGCTCGGTCTTAATACCATTATCAAAAGTTACCTTATAGTAGCCGGGTTGTGCTATTTCATTTTCATGTTTAAAGACAGCGGCACGCTCATCTTCATTTACCACCAGTTTGTCTGCCTCGGGAAAAAGAGAGAATACTGCATAATCATTCACCCAGGAGCTACACTGGTGAGATTGCTGAAATCCTCTGATGGAGTGTACAAAATACTGGTATTTCCAGCCATCACCATTCTTCCCCGTCTGCGGCGTCCAGGTATGCATGCCCAAAGGCAGAGCGGTAGCCGGATAGGTATTCCCATAAGAAAATTCGTACTTACTATTGGTTCCCTGCCTTGTATTTACATAACTGACCTGGCTCCTGCCCGGCAGGATAGCACCAGTACAAAAGAACAAGGCGAATAATAATTGCTTCATCAATGAGTTAGTTTAAGTCTGAGAAACCGTGGACGATATAAATGTGGATGTTTTTGTAAATCGTTAAAAAACTCAACGGAGTTAACATTATAACTGATCAGTAATTCACCGGGAGCAGAAATACCCGGATGGGCTTTGGCATTGTACATTACATAGGTCTTTTCTTCTGCGTCCTTACTACAATCCCAGAGCCTGATCACAGGTCCGAAAGGGCCGACAGGTGTTGTACCCACCCGCATGCCGATACTCGTACCCAATCCTCCTTCCTGGAAAATGAGGGCATATGTACCATCTGGCAACGGGGATACACTCAATTCATTCGATACCTTGTCTGTCACATCTGCCACTTTATTCATCTCTTTAACCCACGCCGTTCCATCATAAAAACGCCACTGCTCAAAATGATCGAATTCCGCGGGTTTCACCCTGGCTACCACCAGGCCCTTACCCATGCCATGCACCCCGTAGATGTACACATAGCCATCGGGTGCCGGGGCGCCTGCCTTCCTGGTGTTTACGTAAATACCGGCACCGAATGAACCGATCTGACCATCTGTGTCTGTAAAAAAGAAAGGAGTATCCTTTTGTTCGTATCTCGTAAATGGAGGTGCGGTTCCCCTGCTGATCTTTATTAAGGTATTGCCCACCTCCCTGAAACCGAAGGCTTCCTGCGATACATTGTGAATACGATAACCAAATATATACAGTGCGTTGTCCTGTTCCTGGTTCACAAAACCATCACCCAGCCAGTAGTAATCATTTTGCGCTGTAAGCGGTGTGGATGGTTCGAATACAGAAACAGCCTCATGCGACTCATTCTCCGGCCAGTAGAACTTCATCTCTTTCCCATTCCAGATAGCCACACTATTGTGGATCATGCGGGAACCCGGTTGCAATGAGTCATTCTCAATGGTGCCAATCATAGAGTCGCTGAAGATGAAGAGCAGACTATCTGATCGGCGATTCTCCACGCCGTTGAACGGAATGGAATAAATACCATCGCCACCAAACCAGCCATTATTCCTGATGAAACGCGCGGACCATTCAGGAGCCTCTTCTACCTTGTATTGTGCCTGTAAATTGAAATGCAGTAACAGACCTGAGAGCATCAACAGCCATCTCTTCATAACTATGGAATTTCTTTTGCAGGTGAAAAATAAGCCCTACCCGTTAACCAAACAAATCCGGCAACCCCTCCGGCCATAAAAAGTAAGGCGATCATCTGCGCCTGGCTCAGCTGGAAGAGCGTATATTTGGGCGTTATTCTTATTATTTCGATGTAATAACGTTCAATGCCGTTTAAGAGTAAAAATAAAAAAAACATCGATCCCGGTGCACGAAGCCGTTTTCTAAAAAGCCACATTACCCCAAATAACAAAATACACAACACCGCTTCATATAAAGGTGTTGGATAAACACCTACAGGCAGTTCGTAATACCCATGTTTAAATATACCCGCATTGATGGCATTGTGGGGGTAAGTATCTACCCATGCCCATTGGGGTATCCAATCGGGTTTTATATGCCTGTTTACAATGCCCCAGTCTCCATCACCTGACAACTGACAACCTATCCGCCCGATTCCATACGCCAGCATCATACCCGGTGAGCCGATATCCGCCATATGGATCAGCTTAATTTTGTGCCGGTATCCGATATAGAGATAGGTCAATGCCCCGAATATCAAACCGCCGTAATAGGTAAAGCCACTACGTGCAAATAGTACAGTAACCGGATCATACATCAGCTCCTGGAAATGCTCCACAGCATCAAACAATTTAGCGCCCAGGAAGCCCCATACCGCCACCATAAATACGATATATGGCATCAGCTGGTATGGATGAATAACGGTGGCTGTCATCTCCTGTTTGGAGACATACGCCCATATTCCCCATACCAGCGCCAAAAGACAACCTGCTATCCAGTTGCCACGCAAAGAAAAAAGTAAGGACACCGGATCATGACCCTGAAAAAGCGCCCATACAATTGCAACAACCTTGTACCCTATCAAAAATCCTATACACGCATTCACTATTACTTCCACCGGTTTACCGGCATTTTTCACCTGTATCCCCACGATCGTGCCATCCTTCTCCCGCCTTTTAAACTCTGACACAAATACCACGTAGGCCCCGGCAAAAGCCAGGGCCATACATGTACCGAATGTCTGAAGATTGAACTTCACCTGAACGTGGAACAGGTAGCTGATAAGATCTCCGATAGTAGGAAACATATGCTTATAGACTTAATTGTAAACCCAGGTTCACTACGCGCTGATTAATATACGCATCTCCTGCCGTATTTGTACTGATCTCGGGATCCTGCTGATACTTCCGGTAGTTATCCCAGGTAAACAGGTTGTAAGCACTGACATATACCCGCGCACTGTTCAGTTTGAAAGGCAGCATTTTCGTAGGGAACTGATAGCCCAGATCCACTGTTTTCAGACGGATGTAATGAGCATTCACTAACCAGTAATCAGATGGATAATAGGTAGGACTATTTACAGATGATTTATTTGTCGTAAGTCTTGGATACTTAGCGCTACCCGCCGTCTCCAGTGTCCAGGCCTCCAGATGCACCGGCTGGAACTGACCAATAAACGGTTCTATACCAGTACCGGTAATGATAAAGCTGTAGTTGAACGAGCCCTGCAACAACACACTTACACTAAACCCTTTGTAAGACGCCTGCAGGTTCAGACCGAGGTTGGTATTCGGTAAATTCGGATGACCGATCGCACGCTGGTCAAATACATTGATAAAACCATCTCCGTTCAGGTCCTGGTATTTCAGATCACCTGCATGTAGTGGTAACCCATTATCCGGTATTGCCACATGCTTATTACCTGCATTGCTGCCACCGTTAGACGCCATATAAGTGTTTACATTATCAATATCCTCCTGTGTATAATAACCTAATGAATGATAACCGAATGGCTGGTTCAAAGGTTTGCCGGTATGTGCTAACCATGGATAGGCCGGAGATGCCTCACTCTGGTAGAGGATCTTATTCTTTGCATAAGAGAATACAAAACTGGTACCCCACTGTACATTACCGATACTACTATGATAACCGATCTGACCGTCAAAACCCTGGTTCTGCGTACGGCCTACATTTACAGCTGGGAGTCCCACCCCAATAATATCCGGTACGTTGTTAGGTACAATCAGCTGATCATAACGGATATTCCTGAAGACCTCGATAGTAGCAGAGAGCCGGTTATTCTTCAGCATATTGATATCGAGAGCCAGGTTGGTTTCTCTTTGTTTCTCCCAAACCACATTGCTGTTCGCCAGGTTACCTTCGTAGAACATGGTATAATTGGAAGGTGATTCGCCAAACGGATAACTCGCCTGGTTCTGTATATAATTCTGTGCATAGATATATCGGTTATTAGGCGCCACATCAGAGCCTACTATACCATATGAGCCACGGATCTTGAACAATCCAAATACAGGAAATGCTTCCTTAAAAAATTTCTCGCCTGACAAATTATAGCCCAGGCCAATCGCCGGGAATAACCCAAACCGGTGGCTGGCTGCAAACCTGTCTGTTCCGTTGTAAGCGGCTTTCAGATCCACCAGGTATTTCCCGTCGTATTCATAATTTGCGGACGCAGATACCCCCTGAAACTTTGCGGGAACACCCACTGATGCCGGATCCAGAAAATCATATGCATCGAAGGTCTGTGATTGCTGGTTCAGTAATAACAAGCCTGTCACATGGTGCTTCTGACTAAAAGTGCGGTCATAGTTAGAGAAGAACTGTAAATTGACATTGGTCGTGTAAATATTGGTATTGCCTGAATAATAGATATTAGGGAACACATACGTACCTGCCGGATTCAGGGTATAAGACTTATCGGTAGGATTGTAATGATAAGATGGAATAGGACCAAAATTGCCTGTACCTCTTGTATACTGCTCCTGGCTGCTATACGCAATACGCGCACTGACAGACAGACCATCAGTAATTTTATTCAGCTGCTGGGTTGCATTGAATACGATATTATAATCCGTGCGCTTTGCATTCTGATAGCCACCCGTAGCCAGTCTGGCATTCAGGGTTGGCAAATGCGCTGTATTGAAACGGGAATATGCATAAGCATAAGAACCATCAGGATTCAGGAACGGTGCTGTAAAGGGTGTCAGCCTGCTGAAGTCAAATACTTCAGACAGTGCACTGTTCGCAGAAAGGTTCGGAGAATTTGTCGTAGAGAAACGGGTAGTTACGTCCAGTCGCATGGTCAACGTCTTATTGGCTCTTAAGTCCAGGTTAGACCTGAAGTTATATCGCTTAAAGTTGTAGTTCGTGTTCACCGTTCCGCGCGGGTCAGGGAAACTGCGCACCAGGCCATTCTGGTTCATCGCACCGCCTGAAATGAAGTACTTTACGGTTTCATTTCCACCAGAGATATCGAGATTCGTATTTTGCTGAAAACTGAATTGCCTGAAGATGGCATCATACCAGTTTACATCCGGGTGCCCGTATGGATCGGAGTGATCTTTAAACTGCTCGAGGTCCTGCTGCGTGAACTCGGCTGTGAGACCATCATTGGCATCTGCCTGGTTAATGAGGCGTGCGGATTCATAAGCGTTCAGGAATTTAGGAATCTTGGTAGGGGTCTGGGTGCCGCCTTCTACCCTTACATTGATCTGCGGTTTGCCCAACTTACCACGGCGTGTGGAGACTACCAATACCCCATTCGCTCCCTTGATACCATAGATGGCGGTTGTACTGGCATCCTTCAGTACGGAGATAGAAGCAATCTCGTTCACGTTAATCTGTTGTAGCTGGTCGTAGGTATACTCCACATCATCTACAATGATCAGCGGTTTATTACCGGCAGGGTTCAGCGAACTCACCCCACGAATATAAAAATCAGAAGCATCTTTACCCGGCTGTCCGGAAGATTGTTGTGAAAAGAAACCGGGTAACCTGCCAGACAGTGCATTCTGCACATTTGCAGTAGGTACATTCCTGATCTCGGCAGCATTGATGGTACTCACAGAACCGGTAGTGGTGATACGGGTCGTTTTACCATATCCTACTACGACTACCTCATCCAACGCCTGATTATCTGATGCCAGGGAAACATCGATCCCATCAGCCTTACCTGCCACATTCAACTCCCGGGTCACATACCCCAGGTAGCGAAATACAAGCACGTTAGACGAGCCTTTTAACGTGAGTTTGAATCTACCTCCCGCATCAGTGATCACCCCATTTGTGGGCACACCCTTTTCTGCCACTGTCACCCCCGGCAGTGGGCCCTGTATATCCCGCACTGCGCCGGATACTACCCGTTGCTGCGCCAGCAAAGCCCCGGGGAGTAAATTTATTATTATACAAATCAGCAGTATTATTTTCCGCATATCTGATTGTTTGTAAATTTTAAGAATTGAGTCGCTTACCATCCCGGATTTTGTTTCATAGCCGGGTTCTTTGCCACTTCATTGTAAGGAATAGGATACAGGTACTGCTTGTCCTTAAACACCGTGGTCAGTATCGTTTGCGTATTATAAGTATAGGACACGCCATTCTTTACGATAGAGATCCCCGTACGTGGCTGATTCATGACAGTACCCGCTACTTTCCAGCGGCGAACATCAAAATAACGATGCTCTTCGAAGGCAAACTCTATTCTCCATTCATTCTGTATCACAGCCCTCATTTCTGCCTGCGTCATATTCGGTTTAAGACCATAGCTGCCATCATCTCCGGCTGCAATTCCTGCCCTTGCCCTGATGGCGTATAATTGCTGATAGACGTCTGACTGCGGTGCGGATTCCACTTCATTCCGGGCTTCCGCATAACCTAACAGGATCTCTGCATACCGCATCACAATCCAGTCTGAAGAGTGGTTACTATAAGTACTGGCGCCTTCAAAATCACCCATGAATTTGCGCATGTAATACCCGCTCTCCGTTTGCTGTAAAGAAGAATTAGGTCTGCTCTTACCTCCGTCGTAGGTATCGACAGTACTGCTTAACCAGACCGCACCATTGTAAAAGATGGTCGCGTCGAACCGTGGATCACGTTTTACAGGATTCAGCAAACTGTAAGGATCGCCAGCAAGGTAACCGGATGCAGGATCTGTAATCGGCAATCCGTTCTGCATAGGGAATGCATTGACGAGTTCCTGTGTAGGACTGGTGTTGCCTGTACCACCGGCCTGAAAACCAATAGGACCATTTCTTGTTTCAATCCCGGTAGAGTTATTGCCCGGGCGGATAAATATTCTCTCTGCGTTATTCTGATCCAGGAAGATGTGTTTAAAAGAAGGTAACAGGGAATAAACACCCAGGTTCATCACATCCTGTGCTGCCTGGGCCGCCAGCGTCCAGCGGTTCACGTCGTAATTCGTATATCCTGTCAGCGCGTTACCATTCTCCACATTACCACCATTGAACAGCGGACTGGCTGCCAGTAACAATGTTCTCGCTTTCAATGCCAATGCAGCCCCTTTTGTCGCCCGGTAGTTATCTGCATCGGCAGCAGGTGCAGCAATCAGACTATCTTTGATGGCATCACACTCACTCACGATATAGGTAATGCAATCTGCAAAGGTGTTCCGTGGAATATCCAGATTATCTTCAATGTTATATACCTTGTCGCCTAACAGTGGAACACCACCATATCGTCTTACCAGCTCGAAGTAAAAATAAGCCCGGAGAAAACGCGCCTCACTTCTCCATACCTGTGCAGTAGTAGTACCATTAGATAAACCACCTTTTACAGGTACTACGCCAATCCCATTAATGAAGATATTCGCATTTCGGATCCCTGCCCAAAACGCATCGGGTACACCGGAACTGGTGGGCGCCTGCGAGAGATTCGTCCCTTCCCAGAAATTCTCTGCTCCCGGAAAATTGAAGGAGGTGACTGCGTTCGTGGCCAGCAGGGTCACCGGAATATTGCTCCCCGTCTGTGAAGACACCGCATCATCAGCCGCTGCATCGAGGTAATCTCCCCCCACACGATTATGTCCGTTCTTTACAATGGCATATATGCCATACAGGTAAGATTGTGCATTCACGCCTGCAGAATCCAGCGGATCGAAGACATAATTGCCCGTCACTTTATCTACCGGAAACTGCTCGTACTTTTTACAGCTACCTACAATCGCCGCTATCAGCAGTATACTATGTATATATTTTTTCATGGCTCAATCTCTTTTTATAACTTAATACTTACCCCTGTGCTTACGACCCTTTGAATAGGATAGCTGTATGGTTGTACCTCCGGGTCCATGCCTTTAAATCCTGCAATGGTGAAGAGGTTCTCTCCATCTACGAAGATCTTCAGCCCGGAAATACGGATCCTCTTCAATAAACTATAGGGCAGTGAATAGCCGATCTCTGCATTCTTAAGCCGCACATAGTTGCCATTTTTCAGGTAGAAAGTCGAGAACATTGTATTGTTAGTAGTAGAGGATACTGCCAGTCTTGACAACGTTGCTTCACCGGCGGTTTCGGGAGTCCAGCGACCAGTGGCATTTTCATACACCTGACCATTGATGGTGTTATAATCCATACCAAAGTGAGTAGCCGCATTGTTCAAAGAGCTGATCTGCCGGTTGCCGACACCCTGTATCAGGAAACTAACATTGAATCCTTTGTAATTACCGCCCAGTGTGATCCCGAAGAACGCCAATGGCTTAGTCCCCCCAATGGTAGACTGATCAAAGGCATCAATCACTCCATCTCCATTCAGGTCTTTATATTTGATATCACCCGGTTGTGGGTTATACCCAGCGATGTGTGCACTGCTGGCTGCATCTTCCGCAGTCTGGTACAGTCCCAGTGAGGTATAACCATAGTAGGTGCCAGATACCGGTAACCCTGTTCTCCTGTTCCAGGCATAAGGGGTAGCCAGTTCATCATTGAAGAGGATTTTGGAATAAGCGAGGTTACCATTGGTCGTAACGAAGTAATTAAAATTGCCGAGGTGATTATTGTAGGTGAGTGTTACTTCAAAACCATGATACTGATTTTTTCCAATGTTCTCCAGTGGATATCCTGTACCGAGCAAAGCGATTGAATTACCCCGATAACCGAGGATATCCAAATACACATCATGATAGTAGTCTGCCGCGAGCTGCAAATGATTCCGGAAGAAAGAAATGTCGGTACCTACATCAAACTTGTTCGCTTTTTCCCAGGTGATGTAAGGATTAGCGAGAGTACCTTCATATTGGTAATACACAGTTGTATAACCTGTACCTACCTGGTAGTTCTTCCCGTTGTTATTGGAAGAATAAGTTTGAGAATAAGCATAGTATAGGGATGAGTTCAGATCTATATTGGCGTTCCCCGTCCTGGCATAAGTGGCCCGCCATTTCCAGCTGCTGATCCACGGCAGGTTATCTTTAATGAAATCTTCATTCGCCATCTCCCATCCCAGGCCAGCACCGTAAAACAGTCCCCAGCGCTTACCATCAGGATACCGGTTGTTACTACTACCGATCAGGGTAGCATTCACAAAGTATTTCTTCCTGTAGTCATACCCTATTCTACCGCCAGCATTCGTTGTAGTGGAAGCCAGGTCGTAGTTCGCTACGATTGACTTACGATCGTACATCAACTGTGCGTCTATATCGCTTTTTTCAAAGCTCCGGTTGTAGTTCAGACTTCCCTGCGCATACGACTGGCGGGAGGTAAATACGGTATGGAAAGAGTTATTCTGTGACGTAGTAGTCCCATAAATCACATAGGCACTATCTATATAACCATAAGAGGGATTCTGTAAACTTCTATCCAACGCTGTAATTGACTGGTAGGCCAGATTGCCTTTAATTTTAAAAGTCAACCCCTTCAGCACACTATTCAGGTCATAATTCAGATCTAAATTAGCCAGGATGTCGTTGGTATTGTTTTGTGTATATCCAGAAAACTGTGCTCTGGACAGCAGGTTGTTACTGTAAGGTCCCCCATTACCACCAATGTTGTTCCCGCCAAAAGTACCGTTACGGTTGTACATCGGATAGGCATTATTAGGCGTGGAGAACAAGGCATTCAACACGCTATTGTAATCATTACCCGGCTCACGGGTATTTTGTACACGTCCGAACAATTGCAGATCAACGTTGAGGTGCTGGTTGACCTGCACACCGATATCGGAATTAATCACATAGCGCTTCAGACTATTGTTGGTACTATAAGGCACAGCGGGACTTGTTTTGAAAATTCCCTCCTGATCAAAATAGCTGAGAGATACAGAATAACGTGCTACATTGCTTCCTCCGTTCACATTCAACTTATAGTTGGAAATCGGTGTATAGTCCTTTAAGATTGTCTTGAACCAGTTAATATCCGGATGACCATACGGATCAGTATGATGCTTATAAGCATTGAAATCATCAGCGCTGTATAAAGCAGGTTTGCCATCATTCATCAACGTTTCATTCAGCAGGTAAGCATATTGATAAGCAGGCAGGGGTTTGGGTAACCCCAAGGACTGCTGCATACCTGTTTGTGCCGTGAAGGTAATATGCGGACGGCCCATCTCTCCCCTTCTCGTGGTCACCAGCATCACCGGACGGGAGCTATTATTACCTAATAACAAAGTAGACAAACCATCTTTCAGGATAGAAATGGATTCAATAGATTCCGGATCAATGGAAGAAATTTCCCTTTGAACACCATCGATCACAGTAACCGGTGCCTGTCCACGGACACTCAGGCCGATTTCAGCGTTATCAGTAGAGCGGTTGTTATTGGAAGAGGCGTTGACAAGTGTTTGTCCAATCACGGCAGAAGAAGAGATATCGCTGATATTAAAAGAAGTAAAACCGCTATTCTGTTTGGTATACACACCTGAAAGCTGGCCAGGGAAAGCATACACATATAAAGATGCGGGCGTTGTGGTGAGCTGTTTGGTATAGATCGTAGACACAGCTCCCAATACTTTCGCCCGGTCTACTCTTTCATACAGCATATCTACCTGCCGGGGAGATTGTAAGAAAGCGTCAGTCAACTGCACAGTCATTGCCGGCGTAGCATTCAGCTCCCGGGTATAGTAGTCTTTATATGAAAACACCAGCACTGTACCAGGAGGCGTATCTATGTTAAATTCACCATTTGCATCAGTAAATATGGTTTGCTTTGTATCTTTTACCATGACCTTTACACCGGTCATAGGCTCACTGAATTCGTTAACGACGGTGCCATGAATGCCCTGCTTTTTTGCATCCTGGGCAAAGATCTTTTGCTGCGTAATGGCAAACAGGCAGATCAGGCAAAGTATGTAGCGCATAATCATCCACATTTAAATTTGTAAGTGAAAGGAGCAGTGGTGTTACCATATCCCACCTGTTTGGTGCCGGTCTTATCGGTGATGAAATAAGTCATGTTGGTAACAGTCTGACTATCGCTCACGCCGAAGAATGCCCGTGGCCAGAGCGTGATTTCATAGCGGCCACCCCCTACAGGTTTCATCAGGGTCCTGGTCGTCTGTTCACAGATTTTGATAGTTTGCCCGTCGTTGGTAGTACCTGTCGCGCAGAGGTATACTTCATCACTACCGGAAAGGACCGTCTCAGTTACATTTGCGTCGAATGAGATAGTGACCAGGTCATTGTCGAGCGATTTAGGCGGAGAGATGGTGGTAAGCTGTGGGTTACAGAAGTCTACCAGGTCGCCACTACCACCAGTTACGGTAAAGCAATCGCCGATGTACTGGTTATAATATTCGGCAGTAGGGCCATACCCTTCGTCGAAATAGGTATCGGAGGTAAAACCGTTGGACGTATTGGCCACAACATAAGCCAGTTTCACCACAGTAGGATTATCATCAGCACCCACCTTGAGGTTGATGAAAATAGAGCCCGTGATCTTGTCGCCATTGGCATAGGTAAATGGATTATCACTTTGCATCACCACCCATTCCATATCGTCGATGAGATTACCGGCAATACCGAACGTAGCTCTCATGTAATCAGGCCAGTTCTTGCCATCTCCGTGAGCAGCAAGGGTGGTGAGTGGCACCATCGTGAAGGCACCATCTCCCTTGCTGCTCTTGTAGGTAGCGGTCATATTCTGTGTACCTTTCCAGCCTTTAGGCATCAGTACACCGAGAATGAGACGGTCGCTTCCCCCGGAGTTGCAGGATTCATCAATATCCAGTTGAATAGGAACAACATCACCTACCTTGGCGGACGCAGGGATGGTAACTTTAGAGATCTTTATATGACAGAAGCTGAAGACGATGCCAATAAGGAGTAATGCAGACAGCATCCAGATCTTACGCCCTTTGATATTTAAATGTGGAAGCATAAAATTATCAGTTATCTTTTTCCAGTGTATAGATATATGCATTCAGTTCACAGCCAGGTACGAAGGTGAGATTCAACTGCCGGATACCTGCTGTAGTGATGTAATTAAAGGAGGTCGCAATAGCCGTTCCGCCCTGCGGTGTGAAAGTGATTTTGAAAGGATATGCCGGATCATCCAATGCATATGTTCCATTTGCATTCACCAGGAAAGGCACCCTGTTTGTAATGGTATAGTTACCGGCAGAATCGAACTTCACGCGGAATAGTGAGAAGTCAAATGCCTGGGTGATATCAGTTCCGTTTCTGGTAGCCTTTAAGATTTTCCAGCTACCGGAGATATTTTTAGGTGCCTCGCCTACAGGAGATACCTCCTCTATTTTGCAGGAAAAAAGCATTAGCCAAAATACGGATAGAATGAAATAACGATTCATACATGGAATGATTAGAGATTAGTAACCCGGATTCTGCACCAGTTCTGAAGATTTACCTGTTTCAGACAGAGGGAATGGCCACAGGTACATAGCCGGGCGGAAATTGTGTTTGGTCACGTTAAAGGTGCTGTAGCCTACGGTGCTATTAAAGCGGTTGACTTCCATGCCTTTTGACTGTATACTCTCCGTTTGCGGAGCGATCTTCCATCTTCGCACATCCCAGAAACGATGGCCTTCGTAAGCTAATTCAATACGTCGTTCGTTTTGAATATAGGTCCTCATTTCTGACTGGGAAAGGCCTGCAGGCAACTGGTAAGGATCCAGTCCCGCGCGTTCACGAATCGCTTCTACTGCAGCATATACATTGCCGGTAGGTCCTTCAAATTCGTTGGCAGCCTCCGCATAATTGAGCAGGACTTCCGCATACCGCATCAGCGGCTGTACCCTGTCAGAGCCGTGGTTGATAGTAGCAGCAATTGCTTCAGGATCCAGCATTTTATTATTGTAATAACCGGTGAGCGTTCCCTGGTGAACGGCATCCTGACCAGTAGATACGCCATTATAATTACCTATGTAAATATTCACCGGTGCACTGCCATTTGTCTGACCATTACTGGTACGTACCAGCAATACTGTCTGATCGTGAATAATACTATAATCCAGCCGGGGATCACGGTTCTTATAAGGATCATTTGGATCATAGCCGGAAGCCGGGTCGGTAATAGGTTTACCATTCTTCATCGGGAAGGCATCTACCAGTCCCTGGTAAGGGAAAGAGCCCTGACCATTACTTCCCCTGGAGGGAGGCAGGAACAGATTCTCAAAGTCACTGTTGCCGGTAGGACGCATCAGCTGGAAAATATATTCCGTATTCACGCGTTGTGGAAACAGCCCCTGGAAGCCATATCCGGGGGAAGTAGTCTGGTAATTGTTCTTTTTGTTCAGGGTATAAGTACCAAGTGTGATCACTGCCTGAGCCGCTTCCTCTGCCAGCTTCCAGCGGTTGATGTCAGCAGCAGGATACCCGACAAGCGCAGGATCTACAGTGATACCACCACCGGCCCCCGCATCAGCCGGCAAAGTGGTGCCATTGAATAAGGGACTGGCAGCATACAGCAACACCCTGGCTTTAAGCGCCATACAGGCACCTTTGGAAGCCCGGCCATAGTTAAGACCGGACTGTGTAACAGGCAAAATAGCCCCGGCAGCATCTAATTCAGCAAGAATGTAATTCACGCATTCCTCGTAAGTGCTTCGTTTGGCCTGAATAGGCTTATCATAGGTTAGTAAAGTATCGCCCACCAGTGGGACACCTGCATAATGCTGTACAAGCATGGCATAATACCAGGCACGCAGAAAACGGGCTTCCGCGATCATCTGTGTTTTATAAGCCTGTCGCAGGGGAGCATTGCCAATATTCTTCAACAATACATTGACAGCCCGGATCTGGGAATAGCAGGTTTTATAAGGCTCTTCACCAATAATACCAGCATTTACAGTCCCCGTGGCAAACTGGGTAGCAGGTGTGGAAAAGGCATGTGACGGCTCGGCCTCATCGCAGGCCGCTTCCAAACCGCCACATACAATGAAGTTGTAGGAAAAGCGGCTAAGGCTGGCACTCATGCCTACATTGGAATAGATGTTGGCAAGGAATCCCACTGTTCTGGAACTGTCGCCAAATACACTCTTCTCATCCAGGTTCGTGGTAGTGGTTGCAGTCAGAAATCCCTCCTTCCGGCAGGAAGAATAGATGAGAGCTGTTGCCATTAGTATAAAAACGGGAATACAGCGTTTTATCATAAATGGGCGTGATTTATTTGTATCAGAATATTTGCAGTGATAACGTGGTATAGTTTTATAAGGTTCCCCACTTCAAATGGTTAAACCGATTTAGCTATAAAAAACGTGAAATCCTTTGTCTCCCCTCTTTTCTTAGTCCTGTTCTGGTTGATTGTCTGTTATGACACTAAAATACGATTGTTAAACCGGTTTAGCAAATTAAAATGAATTATTTTTCCCGCTCGAAATAGTTATGGAAGAACAATACCTGGTACTGGATGGAATTCGACCAGTATTCCCACGTATGACCACCTGGTCTTACAGTATAATCATGTGGGATATTTCTTTCCAGCAGTTTCTCGTGGAGCCTGTCATTACAGTTATGAAAGAAGTCTTCCGACCCGCAATCGATGGTGAGGTCCAATAGGTTCGGAGTGAGGAGATGAACCATATTGATAACACAGTTTTTCTCCCATCGCTCCGGGTTTTCGCTGTACTTACCGAGCAACTTCTCCAGGTCCCAGTTCATCGGAAAGGGCCGGAGGTCTACTCCCCCACTCATGCTACCTGCAGCACCAAAAGTACCGGGATGGCGGAAGGCGAGGAACAGCGCGCCATGCCCTCCCATACTGAGCCCGGTAATAGCCCTGCCGGTACGGTTGGGAATGGTCGAGTAATGCTGATCGATCCAGTTGATCAGCTCTGTTCCAATATACGTTTCATATTTAGATCCTTTCTTCACCTCACTATCTATATACCAGCTCCCAAAGTCTCCATCAGGACATACTATAATCATATGATACAGATCTGTCAGCGTGGCAAATCCGGGATCTTTGGTGATCCAGTCCCTGTAATTGCCACTATATCCATGCAGTAAATACAATACCGGGTAATGCCGGCTGGTGTTGTAATCGGATGGCGTGATCACCACCGCCCTGATGTCTTTGTGCATCGATGCACTATAGGTATTCACGGTATCTACACTGGCAGCTGACAGGCGAGTAGTACTCAGTATAAAAAGTAACGATAAGATATGTCTCATAAATCAGGTTATCGGGCTGCAACAATGGCTACTTTGTGCAACTGAGGTCTATTGATTTCATAAATTTTATTGATCAGCACATCCTGTTCCTGTTGCCACACATCGCGCAATGCCTTATAGCGGGAACGGGTGTAATTGTCCCTGTTACCAGCTACAAAGATGTTGTTGGCAGCAAAGACATTCACAGAATCCATGGCCGCATTGCTATCTTTGAATAGCAGACCTTTTTCTTTCAGAAAATCGTAGTTCATCCACGCATACATCCTGGTTCTTCTTTCTATATCCCAGCGTTCCTCGTTCATTTCCCGGATCTGGATGGCCTGCTGGTACTCCGGTGTACGGGTATTCTCGGCAAGGTTAATGCCGGCGCTCAGTTCACTGGCATCGTAAGTACCCACGTTCTCGCCATCCATGAGCAAATTGTATTTACCTGCTTTCAAACCACTTACCTGGAGGATTTCCTGATTGAATGCTTTATTAAAAGGCACCACTTTCAACGCATCAGATTGTTTGTGGAGCTGGCCCCAACCACGTGGGATTGTATCTAACGGATAGGGCAGTGATTGTGCCAGGTAACCAAAGCTTACACCGCCAGCGGTAGTGGCTACATCGGTAATCTGGCAGTTAGTGGCCGTCTTTACCTGTTTGGAAGGAGCATCCACATGAATGACAGCTACAGGTTCGTTCTCCAGTCCCTGGGCCTTCAGGAACAGGTAAGCCATCACCATATGCCCATCATTGTCAGGGTGGATACGATCACTGGGCGTCAGGCTGAAAGTGGAATCTTTTTGTTGCTCACGTTGATTGATCGCCATCATCGGATGATAAAAATCGATGAATGGCCAGCCATTTCTCCGGGCCGCCTGTTCCTGGAAAGCGACTATTGCGGTAAGGGCTTCGGTTTTATTCGGGAATTTATTCTTATCGTTGAACTTAGCCGTATAATCGTAGGGAGAACCCCCGATGAAGATCTTTTTAATGGCCGGCTGTTGTTTCAGTTTTTCTTCGATCTTGCCATAATACTCGTAAGAACTGGCGATTCTCTTCTGCATGGTATCTTTCCCATCTGCGCGATACCACTCAAAATATCCCGAATCGTTCATTCCCCACGTCAAGGTGAGTACCGTCGGATGCTTTGCCAGTACATCGTCATCAAAGCGCTCGTAGATCTGCTTTGCCACATCGCCGCCAATCCCGGCATTCACACAGGTAATACGTCGTTCGGGGAAATGCGTCATGTAATATAACCAGATATAGGAATGATAATGTCCGCCATCTGTAATACTATTGCCAACGAATACCACACGGTCTCCCTTCCGGAAGGGTGCAGCTTTCTGTTGTGCTTTTGCCGTCATTGCGCCGGCAGCCATGAACAGGATCAGTAATTTCTTTCGCATGTGAAATTTAGTTATTGAGTGATACCCCATTGCTCATTGGGCGATGGGCCCATTACAAGTTCCAGTACGCCGCCTTTTACGATGTCCTTATAGTCGATATGACATTGGAGTAAAGGCTTCCCGTTCAGCAGCGCGCGCTGTATGTAAATATTATCTGGTGAATTGTTAGTGGCTTTGATCGTGAAATTGCCGATAACAGCCTTGTCAAATACAGGACTGGTGATCTCCTGACGGGTATCTCCAGGACATACCGGGTGAATCCCGATGGCAGCCAGTACGTACCAGGCAGACATCTGCCCCACATCTTCATTGCCGACCAATCCTTCTACGCCATCATGATAGGCACGCTGGCAGATAGCACGGGTCCATTTCTGTGTAAGCCATGGCTTATTGAGTCTGTTGAAGAGAAAAGGTACGTGGTGGACCGGTTCATTGGCATGATTGTAATAGTCATTCCACATCATGTTGGTAGGTGTTTTGTCAAAGAAGTCTTCCAGGTCTTTCACTACTTTGTCTCTTCCGCCCATGAGTGCTACCATACCATTTACATCCTGTGGTACAAACCATCCCTGCTGATAAGGATTCGCTTCAATACAGCCATACCATTGTTTCAACCTGCCTTCCTGTGGCCACGGCTGCCACTGGCCATCTTTGTTCTTAGGCCTGAACCAGCCCTTTTCTGTATCGAAAATGTTCCTGTATGCAGCACCATTCGCGGGGTAAGATGCATGGAGCCAGCCAGCCAGCTGACCTACACACCAGTCAGTATAGGCATATTCCAATGTATAGGAAATACTCAGATCACCGGGCGTAAAACCCAGTTCGCCATTACCAAAACGTAGCTGAGAATTGACGGACAACTGGTAGGCATCTTTGACATTATATTTCCGGATCCCTTTTGCGTAGGCATCCGTGATCACTGATATAGCAGGATTACCCAACATACAGCCGGAATAAGCATTCAGCAGTTCCCATCGCTCCAGGTAATCCTTGTTCTTTTCTTTTGCCAGGGTGACCAGCGAATTGATCAGGTCATTGATGAGTGAAGGATTGATAATCGTCTGCAGTGGCATCTGGCTACGGAATACATCCCATCCGCTGAAGATAGAACGCTTGTGAAAAGCACTACTGATATGTACCTTGCCATCGCCACCTGTATATTTACCATCTACATCTTCTACAATGCGGGGATCGATCATGGTATGATACAAGGCCGTATAGAAGACTTTCCTTTCTTCGGTAGTACCACCGGATACTTTTATTTTAGAGAGCGCTTTATCCCAGCTGGCGTGCGCGCGCTCCTTTACCCCCTCAAAATTCCAGCTGGTGATTTCATGCTTCAGATTGTTCTCCGCGCCCGCCATGCTCACGAAGGAAATACCTGCTTTCAGCAGTACCTGCACCCCTGCCTGGGTATCAAATTCAGTGTAGAAACCGAGATGTTTACCTTCTTTCTCCCGGATCTTTGGGAGTACCTGCGCCTGCGCAATCTGTTTTAAATACCGCTCACTGGTTACGTCTTCCAGTTTGCGGGTCCAGTTGTCAGGAATATCCGCACTCCATACGCCATAGTTACGAAGTGGCTTACTGAATACAGCGTAGAAATACACGGTATAATCGGCATGGCCTTCGCCATCCCCCCAGCCTCCGCCATCTGGCGTGCATCGCATCCAGCCGGTGATGGTGCTGTCATTCAGTACTTTAATATACTGTCTGGTAGAAGTACCCCCCACTCTGCGGGCCAGGTCGATCTGAATACGGGATTGTTTATTAGCCGGAAATGTAAAACGGAGCATGCCACTATGCGGGGTAGCAGTCATCTCTGCGTGAATATGATTATTCAGTTCTACGGCATAGAACCCCGCAGCAGCCTTTTCGCTTGATTTGATATAATCTGCCCGGTAACCATCTTTGCTGGTCTTTAAAGGCCCTAAAGTGGGCATTACGAGGAAATTACCAAGGTCTCCGTTCCAACCAATGCCACTCATCTGTGTAAAAGCAAATCCCTCTATGCTGGTATGTTCATAGCTATACCCCGAACCATTGTCGCCACCGGTAATGGTATTCGGACTTACCTGCACCATGCCATAGGGCGTAGTAGCACCCGGAAAGGTCTTCCCAAGCCCGTGATAAATACCTGCAGCACCTACACTTGTGCTGGCCCCGATAAATGGATTGACATAGTCAGCAGGCGTTTGAGCCATTGTCCTGCCGGCAATTAAAGTAAGTAGGAGTACCTGCCTGAGTTTCATCATTGTGGATTTATTGAAAGTGTACGAATCGCAAAACGCGGTAAATCTACGACTACCTGCTTACTGTTGATCATCGCTTTCGTTTTCCCATTGAGGGCTATGAGTTCCGCGCCGGCAATTGGCTTTGTGAAGGCAAGGCTGACACGGGATGGTTGAGTAGATGGATTGTATAACCTGATGATCAGACGACCATCATTCCAGGTCATAGATGTTACCTGTACTGGCGTGCGATTCAATGTAAAAATGGAATTATGATCGATCAACGGCTCATTCCATTGCATATTCTGTGCGGGAATGTCACCCTGTTCCCAATTCCCCTTGTGGGGCAGGATAGCGTAATGCACTTCAGAAGGACCATCTATGGTATAATTCCTTCCCCAGAGACCCATACCGGAATATTGGAGGTTCAGTCCCAGCGGGAAGTTAGGGCCATGGGTATAGCTGGTAGTATGGTCTGTGAACAATGCCATGCCATATTTACCATCCGTCAGATCGACCCAGTTCAGGATCACATTATTCTTAATGCTATCCCAGCTACTAAAAAAAGTGTTGTTCAGCCGGCTCTCCGTCACATCAAAAGGAGCATCCTTTGCTATACGCACGTGTGTAAGCGTCGTGGGGAAAACCGCCAGGAGCTTGCTGCTGTCATTGTAAAAAGGCTTATCTCTCCGCTCCCATTTATAGTCACCCTGCAAGGGTTGCCCTATACCCGTGTTTTCTTTCCAGTCGATCTTCAACACGAAATCTATCAACGTTGTCAACGTGATCCGCTGTGTAAAAGGAACACCAGCAATCAGTCCTCTCATTTCAAGCCCATTGGATAAACGGGTTACACACACCGGCGATTCCATAGAAGTACGGCGGCCTCCTTTTTCATAAAAGTTACCCCGTAATTCATTGAAACCATTTACAGCGAAAGATTTGTTATTGAGTTTTTTGGCAACCAAACCGGTCATCACTCCTCCATGCAAAGTATCGATGGTAAGCAGGTAGCGGTCATTCTCGAGCTGATATCCGTTTTTCACAACAGTGATGCGGCAATAATCCTGCTTTACATGGGATACATTCAGCAGGCTATCACATATATGGTGTGTCTGCCTGGTCCATTGGCGCACTTTATCAGCCCAGGTATCACCAGCAGCTCCGTTGTAAGGTACGATCCAGCAGTCATGATGCTCTGCTAATAATAAGCTACGCCAGGCAGCATCAAAGGCCGCCTGTGGCCATTGGAGTTTCCCTTCCCACACAGCCATGGCCAACAGTTTCTCTGTCTGCAGCAACTTATTCTCTGCGGCACGCACCTGCTGTGCAATTCGTTGTGTCACCTGCGATCCCCATACCAGGTTGACCAGGATATCTTCCTGGGAAACGCGCCATTGCGTAGCACTGTCTTTATTCACCACCTGCTCAAAATAATGCCGCCAGGTGGTGTAGTGCGCGTTCTCTCCCAGAAAAGGTCCCCCCTTCCAGCCGGCATCCTGCAATGTCATACCAATGGGATGCCGGATGCCATCCTTTTGAGCACGCTGTAAATACCCGGGACTATTATTCCAGGCGATCGTTTGCCATGTAGACTGATCAGAAAGTGATTCCCCCAGGTAACGCGGAGACGTTAGTATCTTACTGCCATCCGGCCCCGTCCAGTATACTTTTTCACCCGCATGTGCACGGGTATACCCTCCGAAACAGGTATTGGGATTCTTTAAAGATGCATATTTGAAACCTAAGGAAGTAAGAATTTGTGGTAAAGCACTTGTAAAACAAGGTTCCTCGGATGAATAAGTCGTAAATTCAGCATTGGGAAAATATGTTTTCAACGCCTGCATACCATATTGAAACTGGCGGATGATGCTTTCGCCGGAAACATTATATAAATAGGCCTGCCCGTAAGATGGATTCACATATTCAATCCGGCCGGCATCAAAGAGTTTTCTAAAGTCATAAAACGCGGTCGCATCTACCTGCATAGCCCTCGCCCAGGTTTCTGGTTCAATCTCTATATTAATATTCCAATCTGGGTGCTGTGCCAGCTGATCGGCCATAAAACGGGTATTCCAGTCCGGGTAATGCCCCCACACACCACCATGGTAGCCATCTATATACCAGGCCTCCTGCGCCGAAGCAGATCCCCATATAACCCACGCCAGGAGCAGGAATAAAGTACTTTTCATAAACGTGAAATTCGCTAAACTGATTTAGCAAATAAAGAATAAAAGAAATTCCCGTGCAATAACATTAACATATTATTTTAATTACCATACGTATTTAATTATTTATTATATGTTTAAAAAAACAACCTAAACCGGTTTAGCAAATATTTGTTATTATCATAGCTAAACCTTCATCTTTGCGGAAACATTTCACCACTTATGAAATCAATTGCATTGTTGCTATTATTCCATGTTACTGGTACACTACTCTATGGTCAGCAACTTCACTGGAAAATCGCCCCACAGGCGGCAACGAAAGCACAGGCCGCAGCTATCGCCACTGCGGGATTCAATGACAACGACTGGGTACCCGGCGTTGTTCCCGGCACTGTATTCTACGCTTATGTGAAAGCCGGAAAAGAATCGGATCCCGATTATGGAGATAATATTTACAAGGTGGACAAATCAAAATACAATCGTCCGTTCTGGTATAGGACTGAATTTGTCACCCCCCACCTTAAAAATAAACAGCGGGTATGGCTGAAATTCAATGGTATAAATAAATACGGTGCCATCTATCTCAACGGCAAACTGGTAGGCACTACGCATGGTCATATGCAGAGAGGTATTTTCGATATCACCGATCAATTAAAGACTAAAAATGCGATCGCGGTGTTGGTCAGTCCTCCCCGGTGGGACCCTGACCATGATCATCCTTTGGCCAACTGGGAAAGTCCCACCTATATTTGCAGCGGTAGCTGGGACTGGATGCCGGCTGTACCCGGACTGAATAGCGGGATAACTGATACTGTTGCCCTCACCATAAGTGGCCCGGTCACCATCTCGGATCCCTGGATACGTGCAGTGATGCCTGATACTTCCAGGGCTGCTGTACTCATTGCGGCCCAGCTAACGAACTCCTCCCCTGTAGCCATCAGCGGTACACTGAAAGCACTGATCACACCCGGTAATATTTCCATCAGTTCTAAACAGCTCACCTTACTTCCTGGCAGCAATCAGGAAATTACCTTACCACAACAACTACTGCAACACCCACACCTATGGTGGCCCAACGGCTACGGCGATCAGTTCCTGTATTCCTGCAAACTTACCTTTGAAACCGCAACACCAGTTACACAAAAATTCGGCATCAGGAAAGTTACCAGCGATACTACTGCCTTAAACGGACCTATGCGCTTGTATATTAACGATGTTCCCATCTTCGTAAAAGGTGGCAACTGGGGAATGTCTGACTATATGCTGAAAGTAAGAGATAAGGATTATGAACAACGCATCCGTATGCATGCTGACATGCACTTTAACATGATCCGTAACTGGACTGGCGAGGTCACGGACGAAGCCTTTTATGAATATTGTGATAAATACGGTATTATGGTGTGGGATGATTTCTGGTTAAATAATATCGGGGGAATTGATAGTCTACAGATGTTTTCGGATAATGTTGCTGAAAAACTCAGGAAGCTTCGCAACCACCCTTGTATCGTCATCTGGTGTGGCGCCAATGAAGGAACTCCTGGTGGTAATGCACACGGCGAAATCAGCAATGCCATCACAGCTGCTATCAAACAATACGATGCAGATGATAAACTGTACCTGCCCCGCTCCAATGCCAGTGTAGACAATCCTAACTTCTCCATACATGGCAACAGTAAAACCCTTTCCGGCAGTGGTATCTGGGCAAATGTAGATCCAAAAGTCTACTTTACAGATCCACATAATGGTTACCTTTTCTCCAATAATAGCTGGGGCATGCGCAGTGAATTGGGCACCGCCACCTTCGTGAACGCGGAAAGTTTTAAGAAATTCATGCCGGAAGAATACTGGGTAGCACCTACGCCTGCCGCCGTGAACAGTAAAGATAACATGTGGGCCAGGCATTACTTCTCTACCGACTTTGGATTGGGGGGCGGCGCAGATCCCGTAAAGTATATCAATGATATCAACAGCCAGTATGGGCCCTCCGCGACCCTGGAAGACTTCTGTAAGAAAGCCCAGCTACTGAATCTGGCAACCATGAAAGCGATGTTCGAAGGCTGGAACGACCATATGTGGAACGATGCTTCCGGTATGCTCATCTGGATGAGCCAATCTGCCTATCCCACCATGATCTGGCAAACCTATGATTACTACTACGACCTGACAGGCGCCTATTTTGGCGCTAAATCAGCCTGCGAGCCCCTGCATGTACAATGGAATCCTGCCAGTAAAATGGTTAAGGTGATTAATAACTATCCCTTTCCCATGAAAGACATGATCGTAGAGGCCAGTATCTACAACGGGAAAGGCCAACTTATCTCCACTAAAAATGCCGTAATAAATGTAAACGCTAGTGATCTCTGTGACGCATTCACTACAATGGAAGACTCAACCGGGTTATCTTTCCTGCGTTTGAAAGTCTCCAAAGGAAAGGTACGATGGTCAGAAAATGAATACCTGGTAGGTGACTATACATTATTGAATAAACTCCCGCCTACAAAGCAGGATCTTCTTATTACAAAGAAAGACAAACACACTTATACGATTAAAAACAACTCAACACTGGCTCCCGCTGTCGGCATCCGCCTTCAGCTTCTGGATAGCAAAGGCAACCAGCTCCTGCCTGCCATCATCAGTGATTCCTATTTTTCACTGATGCCTGGTGAAGAAAGGACAATAAAAACAGATGTGGACGGACAACTGGTCGCCACCCCTTACAACTAAATCAAATACTGGGTACAACAATGCCCGGAACATTTACAAAGCGATTCGTACCGAATAAGGAAGCCTGTAAAAAGAAATGCCCCCAAAAAGTAAGACACTTTCAGGGGGCATTTTTTTATGTATACAGGCATTGTTTTCCTATTCATATTTTTCAAACCTTTCGCCATTCCACCTGAATAAAGCTGTTGATATACTTTCAACTCCGCCCATGTGTACACACCTGACTTCTTTCTTCACCCATTCAACACCTTCCGCTTCTTCCGTTCCCGTTACGTACAACAGATCCGGATAGGGAACCGACACGAGTATATCTCCCTTTACATGCACCTGCTCTTTGATCCAAAGCGGCGGGAATAATATCATACTTGCCAGGTACTGCGATGCTGCTGTAAATAAATACCCCTTGCCAGATGGACTATTCACCTTTTTAATGCCAGGTAATACTGCCATGTAGAAATTCTTTATAGCCAATTCTTTTAAACTATCTTTTGATAACTGCAATCGCTCAAAAACAGCCGTTGTAAGATAGCTAAAACCTTCCTTCCCGTTTTCTCCGTACACGATCATCAACTGATCGTTATACCGCTCATTCACCAGCGGAAAAGGTTGCTGCCTGTCAAGGTACTTTGCCGGTTTAATAACCGGCATCACCTGCGCCGGATCAAAACCCGCCGCCAGCAAACCGGTGGCAGCTATACAATGCTGTACGGCACTATCAATCCCAGCCGGCCTGGCTGCATACTCCTTGTAAAACGGAGACAAACCAAAATTACTCCTCCTGGCACTGTTCTCTATAAAAAGTGTTTGCCTGTTGATGATCGTTACTTGCACTCCCGGGCATTCTGATTGCAATGCATGCTGGCATTTAGTGGCAAAATCCGCCTTTGACATGAGGTTGGAACTACATGATACAATGACGATACAGCATAGGGAAAATAATAGATAACGCATTGGGTCAAATTTGACCGGCAAGGTATCAATACTTTTCAAACTTTGACCCGTTCCAACGGAAGAGATGATCAGAAACAGTATAACTACCAGTTTCATAACTCTCTGTTGCATAATGCCTTAGCGTATCCAGGCCGGCTTTATTCCGGCTGCCGGTGATGAAGATCAGGTCCCGGGTGGGAATCGCCACCACAAAATCTCCATCTACCGGGCAGTCATCCATCCACAAGGTTGGCAACAGGATCAGACTCGCCTCATAATTGCCCCCCGCTCCTAACATATGCCGTCCATCTTTAGTATATCTTTCTATATTCGGTACCTGCTTGTAAAAGTTGGCAATCGCCAGTTCATGCAGACTATCTGCGGAGATCCCTATACTATCAAAATCTTTTTTCGTCAGGTATTTAAACCCCTCAGGCAAATCTTCTGCATATACGATCACCAATTGGTCATTATATGACTTTGTTGCCATTTCAATGGGTTTATCTCCCTTATTCAAAGCGGCTATATAATCGATCGGTTTAATAATGGGAACAATAGTGGAAAGATCCATTTTCTTCTTCTCTCCATACAATAAATCAGATGGTGCTATAAACCGGTTCAATACCTTCTCCAGTGAATCAGGTTCCAGCTGGTAAGACTTATATGCATTATCCAAATAAAAGATATAGTTCTCGTCCTTATTTTCAGAGGTGATACTACCATCCTGTTTTAACACAAAAGAAACATGGGGATGTCTGGCCTGTAGCACCTTTAAATAAGCATGAGCAAACTCTTCCTCGTTCAGCACATGGTGCCTGGATGTGCAGGAAACAATCATGAATGCCAGGAGCATTCCTAAGGTTGAACGCATATGGTACATTTATTCTATTATTCTTTTATTCAACATTCCGGTTTTTCCTGCCTGAAAAGATCCTGCAATTACTACACAGCCCACTACATTTCAACTTCCCCTTCCTATTCTCTATGAGCCGTTATGCTATAAAAAATGCTCCTTCCAAACCTGTGGCACCAACTCCGAAAACCTGCAGCCAGATTGGAACGCTTTATAAAAGCCAATCATCCAATGGGGGTATGAATCTTTTAATTAAGGCGAAAGTTAATATTTTGTCGGCAATATATCTACACCAGCATCATCTATTGAACTCTCTGCTACTGCCCGCTGTTATAATCAGATAAAAACAAAATTATGGCAACCATTCATGCGTATGCAGCTAAGACTGCAAAAGGGAAACTGGAACCTTTTCAATATGATCCCGGCCCACTGGGCCCCGAGGAAGTAGACATTGAAGTGGAACATTGCGGTATCTGTCATTCTGACCTCTCTATGCTGGACAATGAATGGGGCATTACGGCCTACCCTTTCGTACCCGGTCATGAGGCAATTGGTAAAGTGGTCGCATTAGGTGAAATTGCGCAGAAAAAAGGCCTGAAGATCGGCCAACGTGTAGGAGTAGGCTGGAATGCTTACAGTTGCCTCCATTGCGAGCATTGTATAGAAGGTGAACAGGAACTATGTACTACCGTACAGCCAACGATTGTACACCATCATGGTGCATTTGCCACACAGGTACGGAGTCATTGGATCTGGGCAATTCCTGTTCCCGATGGCGTGGACCCTGCTGCTGCCGGCCCATTGCTCTGTGGAGGGATCACCGTCTTCTCTCCACTGCTGGATAAAGAGATCCTGCCTATCCACAAAGTAGGCGTATTCGGTATCGGAGGCCTGGGACACATGGCCCTGAAATTTCTGAAGGCATGGGGATGTGAAGTGACCGCCTTTACTTCCAGCAGTAAAAAACATGCAGAAGCCAGATCCTTTGGTGCTACACATGCGGCCTCCAGTACGGATGCCGGAGAAATGAAAAAACTGGCAGGTAAATTTGACGTGATTGTTATTACTGCCAATGTAGCGCTGGACTGGAACAGCATCATTTCACTGCTCAAACCCGGTGGTAAATTACATATAGTCGGTGCCATACTGGAACCCATTCCCGTGCGTGCCATGTCATTGATTATGGGGAAGAAATCGATTTCCGGATCGCCGACAGGAAGCCGGAGCGAAATAGATAAAATGCTTAACTTCGCTGCGCATCATAACATAACGCCGAAAGTAGAGCATTTCCCAATGAGCCAGGTGAATGAAGCCATGGATCATCTGAGGGCAGGAAAAGCCAGTTATCGTATTGTTTTAGACGCTGATTTTAAATAATAATATAAATTAAAGGTTGTCTTAAAAATGTAGTGTTGTAGTTTGAATTGTTCTCATATAGCCCTTCACGCGAAGCGCGTTGGCCAAATCATCCAGGTGTACATCAAACTACAACACTACCCTTGAAAGTAAAACCGGTTACACGGGATTTTATGCTATCAGACACATTGAGACCTCCTTCCTTAACCGGAACAACGATGAAGATTGCTTACATCACCTATGCAGGAGATATCAGGTACACCGCTGCCAATGGTTTCAATGAATACAATGACACACTACCCTTCTTACAAAAGAAAGGCCTGGATATAGAATCCGTTATCTGGGATGACCCCACCGTTGACTGGACACGGTATGATATTGCGCTATTAAAAACGCCCTGGGATTATCACCAGAAGATTGATGCCTTCAAGGCATGGCTGGACAAAATAACATCGCTCAACATCCGGCTCCTGAACGATTACCCAACCGTTCGCTGGAACCTGGATAAACACTACCTGAAAGATATTATTGCAGATGGCTTTGATGTAATCCCTTCCGTATTCCTGGACCAGGGCTGGCGCGGAGATCTGCTGCCTGTATTTGAGGAGCTGCATACAACTGCTGTCATCATCAAACCCTGTGTAAGCGGCGGGAGCAAAAATACGATCGTAGTCAGGAAGCACGAGATCGCAGCCAGCTACGAAAAGGTGCTAACACTATTAGCAGATGGCGATTACATTGTACAACCATTGATGAATGAAGTACAAAACGGAGAATGGTCTTTTACTTTTTTCAATCGCCAATACAGCCACACCATTTTGAAAAAACCGAAAGCAGGTGACTTCAGGGTACAACAAATTTACGGTGGCTCTATTGAGCCCCTCTACCCTACTGCTGGACAAATTGCACATGCCGCCACTTATGTAGAACGATATGCCAAAAATTGCCTGTATGCCCGCGTAGACGGTCTTATGGTCAATGGACATTTCGTACTCATGGAACTGGAACTGATCGAGCCCTACCTTTACCTGTCCTATGGCGAAAATGCGGTAGAAAACTATTACCAGGCGATATTGGCACAAATAAACTAGCCTCCTCCTAATCCGGGAGAAATACATACTTACCAACAACTGTCTGCAGCATTTACGCCTGCTGATAATTTCATACGCCGGCGAACTCAAACACAAGATTTTCAAATAATTACGCTACATTCGCTGCTCGAGATCCCAAATTACCATTTCCTAACTATTTACGCTCTTACCTCTATCCACATGGAAAAACTACGTCCTTTACCAGGAAGACACGCTTTGTTATTATGCATCCTCATTGCCTTCGCTTCCTGCAAAAAAGAAGTGCTGATTCAAACCTTATCATCAGACGATGCACCTGCCGCCACTAACTATTTCAACCGTTTCTGGCTCGATACGTCCTACAACCGCCTCTACCTGAACGACACCATCCATATGACCATCAGTGGCAACACCATCACAGGCAGAATTCCATATTATACTGATCTCAGCACATTAATTCCTTCTTTCGAAACACCGGGTGCCGCTGTCACTGTCAACGACAGCCTGCAATACAGCGGCATCACCCCGCAGAACTTCAAAAAACATCCAGTCTATACCGTGACCGGTAAAGACGGTGCTAAAACCGCCTACACTGTCAACCTGGTGAACTTTACCGGGCTCCCTGTTGTCAAAATAAAAACTGCCGCAGCAGTTACCTCCAGGGAAACCTACGTCAAGGGCTCCGTCACCATTGATGGCGCAGGCCAATACGACGACCTGGGCGAAGTCACTATGCAGATAAAAGGCCATGGTGGCACCACATGGGGAAATCCTAAAAATCCCTACAGGATAAAATTCGATAGTAAAACAGCCGTACTTGGCGAACCGAAGGCCAAAGACTGGCTCCTCATCGCTAATTATTTTGATAAGACCATGCTGCGCAATGCCATCTCCCTCTATATGGGTCAATTGAGCAACCTGGACTGGACACCGCACGGACACTTTGCTGAAGTATTCATGAATGAAGTTTACATAGGCACCTACCTGGTAACAGAGAAAATAGAAACCGGCAGCAACCGGGTAAATGTTGGTGACAATGGGTACGTACTCGAAATAGACCAGATCAGCAAACTAGCTGCTGACGATGTATTCTTCCAGACCATGGGGATTCTCTGCACAATCAAAAATCCCACCGTCAGCGCAGGTGATGAAAAGTATAACTATATAAAAAACTTTGTAAGCGCCGCGGAAATCGCTTTATATAGTCCAAACTTCACCGACACCTTAGAAGGTTATAATAAATACCTGGATGTAAACAGTTTTGTTGACTGGTACCTGATAAATGAGATCACGAAAAACAATGATGCTATCTTCTATTCCAGTTGCTATATGAACCTGAAGCCGGGCGGCAAATTAAAAATGGGACCTATCTGGGACTTTGATATTGCTATGGGTAATGTCTACTACAATAATAACCAGGATTATACCGGCTTCTGGATCAGGAATGCTGTATGGATCAACCGCCTCTTCGAAGATCCGGCCTTTGAAGCCAAAGTCAAAGCGCGATTCCGGTATTTTAAATCAAAAGAAGATGCAATACTGGCTTTCATTAACAAAAATGCCGCAGACCTGAAATGGTCAGTGATCGAAAATAACAACAAGTACAATACACTATATAATTACACCTTCCCGAATTATGCTATCTGGGGTTCGTACGATAATGAGGTGTTGTATATGAAGACATGGCTGCACAACAGGATCATGTGGCTGGACCAGGCATTCGCGACAACCACTTTACCCAATTAAAGCAGGAAGCGGTCGTGTGCCATGTAACCTGAAAATAATTCCACGCCTGACCGGCGCTCAGAAGTTTCAGGGTACGTAACAGACGACCGCTTCCATCCGGTTATTTACTTCTTTACCTGCACACTATGCGTTATAATGTGTACGACTGATTTATAAGGTTGATCATGATGTGTACCCTCCACCTTCTCTGTATAAGAAGCTTCTACCAGGTGCTGTCCCGCCTGTACAGGTGAAAAGTTCGCCACACCATTCTCACCGCTCTTCAATTCCTTCACCCATCCATCGGGAGAAATGACTTCCACCTTTGCTGCTGCCAGTGGTGCCTTATCTTTATATACTGTCAACGGCACACTGCTAAAACCTTTCGGTTCTTCTACTCCCGGTACGACTGACAGGAACGTACCTCCTGCCAGGTGAGAAGCACTCTCCTTACCCACCACCACTGTAGCACTGGCATAATATTCTATCCTGGCTTCTCCATATATTGTTTCCACCGTGTGGCTGATGGTCAGGGTATAAGTACCTTCTGTAGCAGGTGTAAACTGACCATTCAGGCTCCTTCCGTCTGCCTTGAGGGAAATTTCTTCACGGGTGCCGGCTGGTGTGGTGACAAACAATCTGACATCCTTCATATTGCTGAACCAGTTGCTCACTGAGTCCCTTTCGTTGGCAGCATATTCTCCCAGAAAGACCCGTACATCCTGTGCTTTGTTCTTCGTGCCTTTCAGGGCGGTTTCAATCCAGACTGCATGGGCTGATGCAAAAAATGCGCACAACAGAAGCGCAACGCTGAGGGTAATTTTCTTCATATAAGTGAAATTTTGCCGCAAAATGCACAAATGGTAACGGACGCGTAACGCCAATCCGAAATTTCATTTACGCAAAAGGGAAACCGCCCGCCCATAGAGGCCAAAATTTTTTTTTTAAAATCTATATGACCTTTTTACCCTCTTCTTGTCTTTAACATATACCACCACTAATGAAGGACAACCAATATCTAATAGAACTACTGGAAAAATATCAGGCAGGCAATATTTCTGAAGAAGAAAAAGCAATGCTGGAATCCTGGTATAATACAGCAGCAGCCTCCGGGGACGCCGCTATGGACAATACTGAAGTACAGGAAAGCCTGCAGCACATCAAAGCCAGGTTACCCTTGCCCAGGCAAGTCAATTACTGGCCCAGGATGGTTGCCGCCGCTGCCGTGGTATTATTGGCAGGTGGTTCACTACTTTATTTTACCCGCAGGGGAACGGAACATCAGCCAACGCCTTTGTCCGAAAAGGCTGATACAATCCGTGCAGGGGGCAATCATGCCATTCTGCAACTGGCTTCCGGACAGCAGATAACGCTGAACAGCCAGCAAAAAGGTATCGTGCTCAAAGGGAAACAGGTCCTCTATAACGACGGGCATGAAGTAACTACAGCCAATAGCAATATACAGCTGCAATACATGCAACTGATCACGCCAAAAGGAGGACAATATCAAATCACCCTTCCAGACGGCACCCTGGTATGGCTCAATTCTGCCAGCAAACTGACCTACCCCGACCACTTTGAAGGGGAAAACAGAAAGGTGGAACTGGAAGGAGAAGCCTATTTCGCTGTCAGCAAGGATGTCCATCCCTTTATTGTAAAAAGCCGCGGACAACAGGTACAGGTACTGGGTACCGAATTTAATATCATGGCCTATGCCGATGAAAGCGAGATTCAGACAGCACTGGTATCAGGTGCAGTCAAAGTAAATGAAACGGTTCTTAAACCGGGGTTTGAGGCCCATTATTCACCTGAGGGGATACAGGTGGTAGCTAGCAATCTAAAAATGGTAACAGCCTGGAAAAACGGCTGGTTTTACTTCAGGGATGCCAGTCTACAAACCGTCATGAACCAGCTGCAACGCTGGTATGACATAGAAGTTATATATCAATCAGAAAGAAAAGGAGATGAGTTCAATGGACAAATACCGCGGGATAAACCGCTGAATAAGGTTTTGGAGATTTTATCACTTTCAGGGATCAACTTTAAAATGAATGGCCGACAATTAATCGTATACTAATCTATTAATTACATGAATATCGTACTCCGTCCTCCTTGATAAATATTTTATTTATCTGATTTCTCGCGTACCACAACGAAGAAAAAAGCTGGTAAGTGCAGCAACACCTACCAGCAGAAAACAATGCCTTGCCAGCCCGCATGTCGAAGCTTCGGGTAGCAACTGGCTATGCTTTTATTAAAATCAACCAAAAGTATGTATTTTAATCTTTGGGCTAAAATATTTATTAGCCGGAAATCGCTGTGTACCGGCGTTTCACTGTTTCTGGTACTCATTTTCCTAAGTATTCAGGGCCATGCTCAGGTCACTATCTCTGCTAAAAACATTCCTCTCGATCAGGCATTTGATCAACTCAGCAACCAGACAGGCTATACTTTCTTTTATAACAACAAAGACGTTCGTAAACTCGGGAAAGTAGATGTAGCCATCAAAAATGTAAGCCTGGAAACAGCTTTGGGACAACTGTTAAAAGGACTGCCGCTCAACTGGCATATTGTGGACAAAACTGTCGTGATCAAGGCGACTACGCCCAGCCACGTACAGGATACCGTAAAAGAAATCAATGGTATTGTAAGAAACCGGATCAATGAACCCCTGCCCCGCGTCAGCATCCGGGTAGGGAATGAAGTATACCAGACCAACAATGACGGTGAATTCAAATTGAAGGTCACGGACGACGATGCCCCCATCACATTTAGCTTTATCGGCTACCAGTCTGCCATATACAGGGCAACACAGGCGAGGAACGGCCGGCTCAATGTCATTCTTGAAGATGCCAAGATCGGCCTGAGCGAAGTAGTGGTGAACGGCTACCAGGAAATACACCGGGACAATTATACAGGCACCGCCGTTGTTGTCAGCGGGGAGAAACTGAAAGAACTCAGTCCGCAAAACCTCCTCCAGGGTATGCAAATGGTAGACCCTTCTTTTAAAATCCTCAACAACAACTTTAACGGTTCCAATCCGAATAGCATGCCGGTCATCAACGTGCGGGGATCTTCTGCCCTGCCCACTGGTAGTGATGGCATTCTGAGAAGAGATAATATCAGCAGCTCCGTGAACCTGCCGGCCTTCATCCTTGACGGTTACGAAGTAAGCCTCGAAAAGGTCTTTGACCTCGATATGAACCGCATTGCCTCTGTTACCCTCCTCAAAGACGCCGCCGCCACTGCCATCTATGGTTCACGCGCGGCAAACGGAGTCCTGGTTATCACCACCAAAGTACCTGCCAATGGCAAACTACAGGTGACCTATAACCATGAAACCAATATCAACGGTCCTGACCTCACAGATTATCATGTACTCAACGCCTCCCAGAAACTGCAATACGAAGTGCAGGCAGGCGTGTACGATGCCGATCAGCAGAAGGTACCTCAGGATGCACTGGATGCTCTCTACTATGAGAAGTTAAAGAACGTAGTAGGCGGTGTCAACACCTACTGGCTCTCACAACCACTACGCACTGCCGTGGGTCAGAAGCATGGCGTATACCTGCAGGGTGGCGCAGAGCATTTCCGGTATGGGATCGATCTCCGTTACCAAACCAGACCCGGTGTCATGAAAGGCTCTTCACGTGATCAATACTCCGGTGGTATGAACTTTAGCTATAACCTGAGCAACCGGATCAAGTTCCAGAACGAACTCACCATCACACAGGTAAAAGCGAAAGAATCTCCTTACGGCAGTTTTGCAGATTATGTTAAGACCAACCCTTACTACCGCATGACCAACGACAACGGCCTTGTGCTGCGGGAACTGGAAACATGGAGTGACAGAAATGGTGACGGTGGCGCCTATCAATATGACTACGTGCTGAATCCATTATACAACTCCACCCTGAGCAGTTTTAATCACAATAACTACGCCGAGGTCATCGACAATTTTGCCGCAGAATTCGAACTGGCCAAAGGATTGCGGGTGCGCGGACAAATGAGTCTCACCACCAGGCAAACCAATGGAGACGCCTTCCTTTCTCCACTGGCCAATGAATACTACTTCTATGCTGCGTCAGAGACAGACCAGAAAGGCTCCTATACCAGCAGCAACACCAAAGAAACCTACTGGGACGGAAATATCCGCCTGAACTATGTGAAACAATTGCATGATCATAGTATCAACCTCGTTGCAGGTGCTAATATCAGAACAGAACTGGCAGACTATTCCTCTTTTACCGCTGTCGGGTTTCCAAATGACCGCTTTACCAGCGTGGGTTTTGCCAAAGGCTATGCAGACGGTGCCCATCCCAGCAGCAATATTGAAAAATCCCGTCTGTTCGGCGATTTCATAAGCACTAACTATTCTTACAAAGACAGGTACCTGATGGATGCTACCTTACGTACAGATGGCTCCTCCAAGTTCGGTACTGACAAAAGACTCGCGCCATTCTGGTCACTGGGTGTGGGATGGAACCTGCACAAAGAAGCATGGTTCGATAATACCGCCATCAGCCAGTTAAGGTTACGCTTCACCACCGGTGTCACCGGCTCTGTACAATTCAGTCCCTATTTATCCCGTACTACCTATTCTTATGACCAGACCAACTGGTATTCTTCCGGCATAGGCGCCATCGTAGACAACTACGGCAACAAGAGCCTTGGCTGGCAGAAAACACGCAGCACAGATTTCGGCTTTGATCTCGGCCTCTTCAAAGACAGGATCTTCTTATCTCCACGCATCTATTATAAGCTTACCAAAGACCTGCTGGCCGATATCAGTCTCGCTCCTTCCACCGGCTTCGGCTCCTACAAGGAGAACCTCGGAGATATGGAAAACAGGGGTATTGAACTCAGCATGCGGGCTGTGGTGGTACAAAACAAAGACTGGGGCGTAAACATATACGCTAACCTCGTACACAATACCAATAAAATTGTGCGCATCTCCAATTCGCTGGAAGCGTATAACGACAAGGTCAACCAGCAGCAGGCAAATAATCCCAATTACAAAGGCGTACCACTGCTTCGCTACAAAGAAGGACAGTCGTACGATGCGATTTATGCCGTACGTTCACTGGGCATAGATCCGCAAAACGGGAAAGAGATCTTCGTAAAACAAAATGGTACCCTTACCTATCAATGGGATGCCCGGGATGTAAGAGTAGTAGGCGACGCCACTCCTTTTGCACAAGGTTCATTCGGTGGTACATTTCATTATAGGAAATTTATGATGAGCCTGAACTTCCAGACAGAATTTGGAGGCGATATGTACAACCAGACACTGGTAGACAGGGTTGAAAATGCCAATCCCCGCTACAATGTAGATAGCCGCGTGTTTGCAGAAAAATGGAAACAACCGGGCGACAGAACATTCTACAAAAGTATCACGGACTGGGGACAAACACAGGTATCTTCCCGCTTTATCCAGCCAAACAATGTACTGTCACTGCAATCCATCTACTGCTCTTATGATCTGCGCATTGTAAAGCAACTCGTACGACTGGGTGTGACTGCCAACGATATTCTCCGCTGGTCGTCAGTGGAACAGGAAAGAGGGATTGACTATCCATTTGCGCGGAGCATCACCTTTTCATTACAAGCTCAATTCTGATCATCATGCGACTCTTAATAACAACACTTATACTGACCCTAACATTTACTTCCTGCAAAAAATGGCTGGATCTGCAACCTGAAAGTGAGATCTCCGACGAGGTGCTGTTTTCAACGCAGGAAGGTTTTCAGGAAGCATTGATCGGTGTATATACCAAATGCTCACAGGAGGCTCTCTATGGCAAAGAACTTACCGTAGGTACGCCCGAAGTGCTGGCTCAAAACTATACGCTTACCGATAATGACAGGTATTACTACCTGAAGACAAGTAAATATGTGTACACAGATCCGGACTTCATCAACAGGAAAGACCAGATCTGGCAGGGTTTATACAATGCAATTGCCAATTGTAACCTGCTCCTTTCAAATATAGACAACAAGCAAAAGATCTTTACGGGTAGCAACTATGCCCTCATCAAAGGAGAAGCACTGGCCCTCAGAGCTTATCTGCATTTTGATTTGCTGCGCATGTTTGCACCTGTTACGCCTACCGCAACCGGCATTCCTTACGTAACCAGGTATACCAAAGACATCACACCGATGTCAACGGTAGGTGCGGCACTGGACTCTGCCATCAATGACCTTAAAAAGGCAAAGGAATTATTGGCTATCGATCCGATCATCAGCAAGTCCTATATAATAGGCTATCCAGCGCAGACAGATACCACCCTGAACACGGAGGAAAGCAACCCGGTATTGTTCCTGCAAAACCGCCGTCACCGCTTAAACTACTACGCTGTATGTGGTACACTGGCAAGGGTATATCTCTATAAGAATGATAAGACAAACGCGCTTGCCAATGCAATGGAAGTAATCAACTCCAAAAAGTTTCCCTGGACCAATAACAGCGATTTTCTGGCAGTAGATGATGATAAAAAAGATCGCATTCTTTACAAGGAATTGCTGTTTGGATGGTATATACCTTCTATGGCCAAGACCTACAAGAATTCATTTTTCCTGTCTGGCACCAGTGGTATTCACATCGCAGAAAATGCAGGACAATATATATACGAAACCGGTGGAGCCGGTGCGGACGATCTTCGCTACAAAGAATGGCTGGTGTCCAGCAGTGGTAATACCTCCAATACACTTAATGTGACCAAGTACATGCACAACACCGACAACACCGCCACAGATGCCAACCTGCATTATATGATGGCACCGGCTATCCGTTTAAGCGAAATGTACTACATCGCTGCAGAATGTTCCAATGATGCTACGTATCTGAATACCGTGCGCACCCATCGGGGAATTGGTAGTCCTGTCACAGGCGACCTGATCACCGAACTGTTGAAAGATTGCCGTAAGGAATGGTACGCTGAAGGTCAGATCTTTTACATGTACAAAAGGCTGAATCATGACATCTACAACCAGAACGGCAGCAGCATTCCTGCATCAGACAAAATATTTGTATTACCACTTCCAAATGACGAAATACTTTATGGCGGAAGATAAAAAACACTACACCATGAAAGCAATCTATATCATCTTATTGATGAGTCTATTGGCAGCCTGTAAGAAAGCAGACGAACTCCGCTTTGATCACACAGCAAATGTCCATTTCAACTTAAGTGGTAGCGACAAGGATAGCATTGTGTATACGTTCGCATATACTCCTACGCTTTCAAAAGACACGATCTGGCTTCCCGTGCAGCTTGCAGGCATAGCCACCAATACAGACAGGACTTATAACGCCTATGTAGAAACTGATTCTTCGTCGGCAAAATCAGGCGTTCATTTCGAACCGCTGAAATCCGGTTATACACTGAAGGCAGGTACAGGCACGGCATTTCTACCTGTGATCATCTACAACGTAGCAGATCTCGAAAATGCAGCGGTGTCGCTCATGATCAAACTTAAAGGTAGCAACGACCTGGGTATAGAGATCCCGACAGGTGACGATGGCGGCAGTATCCTGAAAGCGAAAATTGTCTTCTCCGCGATGCTTACCCAGCCTAACTGGTGGAGTATGTGGCTGGGAAGTTATTATTCCCGTACCAAGCACCAGCTCTTCCTGATCGTAACAGGTGTAACCACCCTTACTACCAACGGACTGGATGCCCCCAGGAATTTGTATATCGCCAATTTGCTCACAACGATGCTCAATGATCCATTTAAGTGGGTCGCCAATAATCCGGCGAAAGGATACATACTGGAACCAGATGGTGCTAACTACTATTTCTACAATAAGGACAATCCTAACAGGAAAATACTTTTGCGCAAAAACACAGCAACTGGTAAATATTATTTCATTGACGAAAACGGTGAGGAGGTAAACTAATATGAAAAATCATCTTACAATCATCATCTGCTTTTTACTGCTGACCGCATGCTATAAGGACAAGGGGAATTATGATATCAATATGCCGCCGACACCGATCGTCACCGGCCTGGATTCAATTTATAATGTTGTTGTCGGGGATAGCCTGATTATTACCCCGAAAGTGACCATCAGTAATACAGACTCGTTAGCATTGGAGTGGCGCATCAGCTCACCGGAAGTAGCGTCAGGCGCCCTGAATTTTACCGGTCCCTCACTGCGAATGCTCTTTGGCTTACAATCCAACCTATACACTGCCAGGCTGACGGTGTATAACAAGAAAAATGGAATACGGTATTACTTTCCATTTCTGATCCAGGGTATAACAGCATTTACTGCAGGTACCACTGTATTAAGTCTTGATAACGGCGTGACAAGACTTTCCTTCATCACACCGGGAGGTGAAGTAAAACCCAATATTTATGAAACCGTAAACGGACATTCGCTGCCACCAAATCCTTTAGCACTGTTCTATATGAAAGATAAACAGCAGGCGGATATGGCACTGGGCTACTGGATCGTTTGTAAAAATGGAGGAAGAAGGTTGAATGTAAGCAGCCTGCAGGATGATCCCACCTATCCCAATACATTGGCCGCTAATTTCTTTTCAGCGCCGGACACCATTGTTGTAGGATCTATGCAACAGGCGATCCGGGGTTCCATGACAGGGATTATCAATGATAAGTTCTACGCCGGTTTTACACTCACCTGGAATCAGGCGGCCACTTATGGAATGTTTGGCGATTATGCTACCGGCAATTACAACCTGGCACCGTCTTTCATCTCCACCTTTATCAATGGCCAGTACTCCTACATTGCATTTGAAAAAGACAAACAGCAGTTTGTACGCATCAGCGGCACGCCTTACTATTATGGTACACAGTATACCACGACCAGCACCACTGCTTTCGATCCTACAAATGTGGGTATGTCCCTGATCCATATGGAACAGATCAACAGCGGAGATTGCTTTGCTTATTGTAAAGGTTCGGATGGTACCGTGTATGAATTAAAGTTCACCGTGAGCTTTACGAATAGTCCCTACACTTTCACACCCGTACATAAACGCGCCTTTATACAGCAGTCACTGATCAATGAAAACACCAAATGGCAGGCTGCGATCAATGGGGTACTGTACCTTACCTCAGGCGAAAAGGTGTACAGATATAATCCTTTGAACCAGGAAGTACGTGCACTGGAGACCAGCTTCAATGGCAATACCGTATCTATGATCAAGCTTTCTGACAACCAGGATACACTCATTGCAGGTGCAGGCAACTCATTGTACTACATGGACATCAGCACAGGCAAATACGGTGTGCTGACAAAGACAATCACAGGTATTCCCGGGCAGCCGGTTGACATGGCATGGCGCCCATAACTTTTAAAAACTATTAACAATGCATAAATTCATTTTATCCTTGCTACTGCCGGCAATAGGCGTAGCACAGCAAAAGAGCTTCGATATTCAGGGATCAGCACCAGTCGCTAAAAATGGCTGTAAAGTATACCTGAATTATCAAAATGACGGCAAATTAGTCCTGGATTCCACCGTCGTAAAAAATGGTCAGTTTTCATTTAAAGGAAGCGTGCATGAATTATCCTATGCACGCATGGTCTTCGATCATGAAAACAAGGGTAGCTATTGGGTACTCAATTTAGGAGACCGTTCCTACTTCTACCTGGCTAATGAAACGTACAGGATTGCCGTAAAAGACTCCCTCAAGAAAGCAACGTTCACCGGTTCTCCCACCCAAAAGGTGTACGCAGCCTACCTGTCACAGATAGGTGGTGGATTTATGAATATTATCGATTCTGCCAACCAGGAGATGAGTGTGGCAGATACAGCAGCAATTCCCGCTATCCGTAAAAAGTATGACGGTAAATTTGCTGCCATGCGTGAAAAAGAGATAAAATTCATAAACGCTCACCCGGATTCCTATTTTTCCATCATCGCATTGACAGATGTGGCGAACAGAGCACCAATGAATGAAGTCGAAACAATGTTCAACAGCCTCAGCGAAAAGGTACGCACCACAGCTCCCGGCAAGGAAATGAAGTCACGCATCGTAGCCACCCATACCATACAGGTAGGGCTGGCAGCGCCTGATTTCGAGCAACCGGATGTAAACGGCAAGGCCGTAAAACTGTCTGACTTCCGTGGCAAGTACGTGCTGGTAGACTTCTGGGCCAGCTGGTGCCATCCATGTAGAGAAGAAAATCCTAATCTGAAAAAAGCATATGGCGTGTTTAAAGACAAAGGATTAGAGGTACTGGCCGTGTCACTGGATGATAAGCAGACCCGCAATGCATGGATCAAAGCCATTGACACAGATGGCCTGCCATGGATACATGTGTCAGATCTGAAAGGCTGGCAGAACCAGGTAGCGGTACTATACGGTATCAGGGCTGTTCCACAGAACTACCTCGTAAACCCGGAAGGTAAAATTGTCGCACAAAACCTGAGAGGCCCGGAATTGTCAGCCAGACTGGCAGAATTTATACACTAACTGTCCTCGCATATTCCCTGATTCACGGGTGTATCATATTAATCTATGATACACCTTTTTTTTTATCATTATTTTTTATACTTTTCTTTCGACGTTGTTCATCTAACATTATATACTTGGCAAAAAGTGACATTGCATTAGAATTACTATCGGACCAACAACTTCTTCAGCTGCTTGCAAAGGGAAGCCAGGCGGGCTATACCGTTATTTATGCGCGGTATAGCGAAATACTGTTCAGGCATGCTTATAAAATGCTGGAAGACCGGGCAGAAGCGGAAGACGTGATACAGGAGGTATTCCTGATGCTGTGGACGAAGAGAGCCGAGGTAGCGGGCGCTACGTCTCTTTCCGGCTATCTGTATACCAGCGTACGCAATCGTATATTAAATCATCTTACACACCAGAAAGTAATCGATAAATACCTGGACAGCATGCGTACCTATGTAGAAGCAGGTGGATACACAGCCGATGAACAGCTACGCGAAAAAGAACTGGCAGCCATCATAGAAAAAGAGATCGGGGCCATGCCTCCTAAAATGAGGGAGATCTTTCTGATGAGCCGGAATGAGCAGCTCTCACATAAATCTATAGGAGAATTGCTGAATATTTCTGACAAAACAGTGAAGCAACAGGTGTATAAGGCTGTGAAGCAATTGAAAGGAAGAGTTGAGCATTTCCTGAAAGTGATTCCTTTGCTACTGTAAATTTAAATAGCGCCGCTTATACACGATCAATATACTTCTAAGATAATCACTCCTTTATATACTTTCTTGTTCCAACCCTTCTCTCCTTTCAAATTTATTCTATATTTGACCCGAATTCCTATGTGCGTTTTTACATTCCCTATCACTTAAAAACCACATGAAAACTGAATCAGGATGATCCTATGCAGGTTTTTCTTCCCATATCATAAAAACCTCCTGGCACTATCGTGGATATCCTATCTCAATCAAAATAACCTAAACAAGCAAAATGAAAAAAACAGTAATCCTCTTGACAACCCTGCTGCTCGCGGTTTATTGCTACGCACAATCGCCCGTATCCCTCAATGGTCAATTGAAAGTAGTCGGCACCAAACTTTGTAACAAAAATGGTTATCCTATCCAGCTCAGGGGAATGAGTACCCACGGTATCCAATGGTATGCCGGTTGTATCACCGATGCTTCGCTGGATACCCTTAAAAGTGACTGGGGTGCAGATATTGTCCGCATCGCCATGTATGTACAGGAAGGTGGTTACGAAACCAATCCTTCGTACTACACGTCACTGGTAAAAACTTTCGTGGACAAAGTCACTGCCCGTGGCTTGTATGCACTCATCGATTTTCATATCCTTACGCCCGGCGATCCTAATTACAACACCAGCAGGGCTAAAACATTCTTCACGGATATTGCGAACACTTACAAAAATTACAACAACGTTTTGTATGAAATATGCAATGAACCCAACGGAGTAACCTGGGCCACGATCAAGAACTATGCAGATCAGATCATTCCACTGATCAAGGCAATAGACGACGATGCAGTGATTTGTGTGGGTACCAGGGGGTGGTCCTCGCTGGGCCTTTCTGAAGGCAGTACCTCTCAGGAAATCCTGAACAACCCACTCACCTATCCCAACGTGATGTATAGCTTCCACTACTACGCCAAAAGCCACCAGGATTATTACATCAATCACCTTGACTGGGCTGCTGACCGACTGCCCATCTTTGTGACAGAATTTGGTACACAGGAAGCATCTGGCGATGGCGCCAATGACCTGGCCATGAGCCAACGATACATGGACCTCTGCAGGAACAAAAAGATCAGCTGGACGAACTGGAACTTCAGTGATAATCCTTTGAGCGGCGCCGTATGGAACAGCGGTACCTGCGCTGGTAATACCTGGACGCCCGGTCAACTGAAGGAAGCAGGAGTATTCATAAGGAATAATATGCGGACGGCCGATGATTTCGGATCTGCTAATAACAGTACTAATATCGCACTTGGTAAAACCGTCACTGTATCTTCTACAGAAAGCTCCACCACTTCATCACTGGCAGGTTCCAATGCAGTAGATGGAAATACCAGTACCCGCTGGGCTTCTGCACTCTATGCAGATCCGCAATGGATCACAGTAGACCTGGGTAGTACCTATAATATCTCCGGCGTAAAACTGACCTGGGAAGCCGCTTATGCAAAAGACTACCTGGTGCAGGTATCATCGGATAATACCAACTGGACAACAGTAAAAACAATTGCAGGCAATACAAGTACAACCAACGAACATACGGGTTTATCATCCACAGGAAGATATGTACGTATCTATGGTACTGCCCGTGGCACGACTTATGGCTATTCATTATATGAACTGGAAGTGTATGGCACCAGTACCAGCAATCCTAACCTGGCACTAAACAAAGCAGTGACTACATCATCAGTTGAAACGACAGGTCTGGAAGGTCAGTATGCAGTAGATGCCAATACAGCTACCCGCTGGTCGGCTACTATGTATGCAGATCCCCAGTGGATCACAGTAGACCTGGGTAGCAGCTATAACATCGGGGAAGTAAAAATAAGCTGGGAGGCCGCTTATGCAAAAGATTACCTGGTACAGGTGTCAACAGATAATACCAACTGGACCACAGTAAAAACGATTTCCGGTAATACAAGTCTGACGAATGATCATACCGGCTTATCTGCAACTGGCAGATACCTTCGTATTTATGGTACAGCCAGAGGGTCTGCTTATGGTTATTCTATCTATGAACTGGAAGTGTATGGCAACAGTAGTGCTGCAAAACAAGCAGCAGTCAACACTACCAGTAAGCTGCAGGACATCGTTGTATATCCTGTGCCGGCACATGACCAGGTAACAATTCACCTGCCAGCCGGAGAACAGAAAACCTATATCAGCCTCGGTGATATGAGCGGTACAAAATATCGTACGATCAGTACTACTGATAAGGTGTATAATATGAATATTGAAAAATTACCAGCTGGGATTTACTATATCATGATCCAGCAGGGAGCACAACGAACGATTAAAAAAATAGTAAAACAATAAAATAAAACAGAGCTGTCTCTTCCCTGCGCAGGCTTGCGCTATGTATTTTCAGGAACTGCAGCTGATTCAATAGCCGAAGTACAGCAGTTTCAGTTCAGAAAAATGTAGTTATATCCAGGAAGAAAAACAGCATTATTCCTGTGATAAAAGGAGCTGTCTCATATCAATTGAGACAGCTCCTTTATAGTTTCACAATTCTTCTTTCTTAATCCAGCCATTCTGCTTTGCAATCCTTTGGCTTACTTTCTCCTTTCTCAGCCGGTTAGCTTCTGATTCCCTGTATACCCTATAGCTAACCATGATGCCATCTTCGTTCACACGTTCTACCCATTCATCTTCCTGTTCTTTCATGTTTTCTTCCATAACTGATTATTTTTATTGTTTTAACTTAAAAACGATGTAATTAAATAAGTCCTTATTAGTTATTTTCCATTCGTTGGTCAATTCTATTAAATTAGGTACTACCTTACTCCCTTTTAATCGGGCCAGAAAATCAAACGAATCTGACTTCCTTAAATCAATTTTTTCTACATGCAACATTGTAATTTGGTTTTAAATCAAACAATGGACGATAACTAAAAACAAAAAATGCCCTATGACACGGATATCTCCGCACCTCAGGCATTCATGTAATAATTTATCGCAGGAAAAATATTAGTCTGAAACTGTTAGCAATTCTAAGTTAAACAGAATTCGGTTATAAAAAAACAATTTTCTAACGCGTACGACTAAATAAATACCCTACTAAAAAAATGCGCGCCTCACGATCAGAATAACATTATTTCATTCTGTAACCTGGAATTCCCATTCCCCCCAAAGCAATAATAATATGTATCATTACTGTACACTATTTGTCCGCAACCGGACAATCCCACCCCCAACATTCCACATAACACAATCATATACAATCATTTACATTCCGGCACCTCCTTTGACGCAAACCGTATAGACTATTTAAAATTCACATGCTCAGGAACTATTTTAAAATAGCATTCAGAAATCTGCTAAGAACTAAAACGTTCTCCTTCATCAATATCACAGGCCTCGTTCTGGGCATGTCATGCTGCATACTCATTTGCCTCTGGATATACAATGAAGTAAGCTTTGATCAATTTCACAAACACAAAGACTACCTGTACCAGGCATGGAACAGAGGCACCTTCGACAATAAACTGCAATGCTGGAACACAGTACCTACCCCACTTGCACCAGCACTAAAAAGTGATTACGCAGGTATCCAAAACACCTGCCGGACAGACTCCCGCTGGTTTGTAACTACAGTCGGTGAAAAAAAGCTCTCTACCCAAGCCCTCGTGGTAGATCCTTCTTTCCTTTCCATGTTCAGTTTTCCACTGATCAAAGGAAATGCAGCCACCGCCCTCAAAGATGTTTTTTCTATCGTGATCACAGAGAAAATGGCGACCAAAATGTTTGGTTCGGCCGATCCAATGGATCAGATTATATCCATTAACAAAGATCGCTTTAAGGTAACCGGGATCTTAAAGGATCTTCCGTTAAACAGTACTTTCAAATTTGAATACCTGCTACCATGGGCCTATTACATATACCTTTCAGGCCATGAAAATCAGTCCTGGACCGATAACAACATAAATGTCTTCGTTCAGCTCACATCTCATACAACAGCGGCTGCCGTCGATCAGCAGATCAGGGATATTATCAAAAAACACACAGGCAGCAAAGAAGAAAACGAAATCTTTCTCCATCCGTTGAGTAAATGGCACCTGTATTCAAAATTTGAAAATGGTGTGATCGCAGGTGGGCGTATTGAAATCGTAAGATTGTTCGGCATCATCGCCACCTTTATACTACTGATCGCCTGTATCAACTTTATGAACCTCAGTACAGCTCGTAGTGAAAAACGCGCCCGGGAGGTAGGAATCCGCAAAGCAGTAGGTGCAAGGCAACAATCACTGGTATTCCAGTTCCTGCTGGAATCGCTCCTGTTGGTGACTATTGCTGGTGTCATTGCCATTATTGCCGTATTCTTTACGCTGCCTGTTTTCAATGTGCTCATCAACCAGGAGCTGGTACTCCCTGTTACCAACCGGGTCTTCTGGACTACACTGGTTGGATTCATTTTGCTGACAGGGTTACTGGCAGGTAGTTACCCGGCATTCTTTCTTTCCTCCTTCCATCCCGCAGGGATCTTCAGACGTAATTTCAAAAAAGGACGTGGTACCGTCAATCACAGGAAGATACTGGTAGTATTGCAATTCTGTATTGCCATCACGCTGATCATCTCTACAATCGTGGTCGTTCGGCAGTTACAATATGCACGTAACCGGAGTGCAGGTTACACGGGAGATTTACTGTTATATCACTGGAACAATCCTTCTTTGGATAAGAACTTCCAGTCACTCAAAAATGAATTGCTGTCAGCAGGTATTGCCACTTCAGTAACACGGACCGCCTCCCAGCTGACAGAACCATTTAGCTCGTCTACATCCGTAACATGGAGCGGGAAAGATCCTAATGACAATACTGATTTTGAACGAGGTGCACAGGATGAAGGACTGATCCGCACCGCAGGATTAAAATTGCTGCACGGACGAGATCTCGACCTCGCAAAGTTCCCGGCAGATTCCACAGCCGCCATTATTAACGTGTCTGCCATGAAAGCCATGGGCTTTACAGATCCCATTGGCCATGTAATCCATGAGTTTAATACAGATTATCATATCGTAGGGGTATTTAACGATTTTATCTTCGGCTCTCCTTATGAGCAAACGCACCCGATGGTCATTTTCGGTCCTAAAAACATGTTCTTCAGCGTTATCCATATGCGCCTGGCACCTGGCGGCGATGTCGTGAAACAAGTGCAGGGTGTCGAAAAGCTCTTTGCAAAATACAACCCGGACTATCCTTTCGAATATCATTTTGTAAACAAAGACTACGAACAGAAATTCCAGGATATGTCTATCATCGCGCGGCTGACTACATTTTTTGCTGTGCTGACAGTCCTGATCTCCTGCCTCGGTTTATTCGGACTGGCAAGTTATATGGCAGAAGAGCGAATCAAGGAAATCGGTATCCGGAAAGTACTGGGTGCTTCCGTAGTCAGGATCATTGGTCTGCTTACAAAAGATTTTCTTATCCTCGTAGGTATCGCCCTCCTGATAGCCGCCCCTATCGCCTGGTACGCCATGCACGAGTGGCTCCTGCAATATGCTTACAGAACGATGATTGAATGGTGGGTATTTGTTATGACTGGTTTGCTGGTGATTGCTATTTCTCTGCTGACTACCGGCTATCATGCATGTAAAGCTGCGTTAATGAACCCGGTAAAGAGTTTAAAAGCGGATTAAAATAATTCCCGGATACTTCTCTCTGCATGGTTGAAAAGGAAGGTATCCCCTTCCTTTTTTCCATTGAGCAATTTTGCCAGTGGTGATAATGGAGAAAGGAAAAATACCGTTTCTCCCGCGATGAGCTGTTTGCCTAAACCTGCCGCAATAAAAAACGATTGATCCTTACACCTGATAAATGTACCCGGTTGAGCGGTCGTATATATTCTCTCAACATTTACTTTTTGCAGCCTGTCCAGTTCCTGCTTATGTTCCTCCTGTTGACGGGCATGCATATCTTTTTCCAGGTGACCCATGGCCCGGCCGGTTTCATATTTATCTCCTGCGGAGCTTTTCTCTTCACTATTCGCGGCCTCCTGGGCATTCACGATCATTTGTCTCGTCAATGCAATTCTGTTATTAATGAGGTCTAATCCTGTTTGCTTTAAAATACTTTTAAAGGAAAGCATTTCCTGGCTCGTCATAATTATGCTATTTAGAAAGATGTCTCAAAATGAATGTGAAAACTTTGAGCATCATCTATTCGTAATTTCGTTCCTGGTAAATTTACATGAAACCTTCCCATTCATGCTAACTTAATGCAGTATTTCAATATACCCTTCAGTCCCGTTCACCCGTATCCGCTGCCCGTCCTGAATCAACCTGGTAGCATTTGCCACTCCAACCACTGCCGGCAGGCCATATTCCCGTGCTATGACTGCACCATGCGTCATCAATCCACCGATCTCAGTAACAAGGCCGCTGACAGCTACAAATAACGGTGTCCAGCTGGGATCTGTAAAGGTAGTCACTAAAATATCGCCTTCCTGCAGATCGGCGTCTTCCATCTTCAGGATCACACGCGCCCTGCCCTCTATGACCCCTGCAGAGACAGGTAGCCCCACCAACGCGTCAGCAGGCATACCTGCTCTCTTGTAGGTAGTATGAATAATCTCTCCATCAGAAGTCATAACACGCGGTGGGTTCATTTTTTCAAACACTTTAAATTCCGCCTTCCGTATGTCGATCAACTGATCATCCACCTTATGCGTACGCACGACCTCCTGCAATTCATCAAAGGTGAGATAAAAAATATCCTCTTTTTCACGAATCACTTTAGCCGCTACCAGCTTCGCCGCTTCTTTTAAAATTGCCTGCTTGTAAATAAAATACCGGCATATTTTACCATATTTAGGGAACTCCCTAAAACCTATAAAATTCCTGATCAGACTGATCTTTTCCTTTGCTTCTGCCGCCTGTGCAGCAGGTAAGCGAGCCAGTAACTCCTGCTCTTTTTGCACTGCCTCTGCTTTTCCCTTCTCAAACTTCCGCTTGCTTTCCCCGGGTGGAAAGTTCCGGATATTACTAAGGATCAACGGCGCCAGCATAGCCGGGTTTTCACTCCAACGTGTCTTCGTAATATCGATCTCTCCTACACACCGCATACCGTATCTCTCCAGGTAATCACTGACCGCCTTCCCACACAATGCATTCAGCGCATACAATTCTTCTAAAAAATGTTCCTGTTTCGCCTGCTGCAGAAATGCTATCACATCAGGATAAGGACGGATCACATCTGCAACATCCAGTAACGCCAATCCCATCTCTGAAGTAATGTTATTGGGTACAGACTGGGAGATAATATCAGCCACCCCCTTCTCTCCCAACCATTCATTCATCTTTTCATTGACCCAGGCAGAAGCTTCCATACCCGCCATAATCACAGCCAGGCTTTGCTGGCCTGACAGCGTTTGCTTAAGCGTCTGCAAATCATGCCGGATAAAATCGAATACCGCTACCCCATCCTGTGACTGTATATTCCGTGCCATTTCTTCAATAGATGCCCGTGTCGATCGAATCAGTTCATCTACCAACGCGGGATCATTTTCAACCTGTACCTGAGGACGGGGCGGAATAGTATCAGCAGCTGATTTGATAAACCCCTCCCGGTCAACAATCGTCTGCAGTGCATCCCTGAACAGTGGATCATATTTTCCAAAAGTACCAATCAGCATCTCCCTGCTGGCAGGCTGCGATAATTGCTTCGCCACATCAATGTATAAGCGGCCACCCGCAGTACACATCCTGGCAGGTGTGGTCATCAGGAAGAAAGATAAACCCAGCGGCTTCATCGCATCCGTCATCATCTGGTTATGCCCCACAGAAAGATAAACGTGGTTCTCATCATCATCGGCTGCGGGAATAGGATATAAAGTAGTCACTGGTCTGCTCTGAACAATGTAAATCTCCCCGCCTGCCAGACACCATTCAATATCCTGCGGCTGGCCAAAATGCGCCTCAATTTTCCGCCCAAGATCATTTAAAGATATCACCTGTTCATCTGTCAAAACAGGCGCATTTTGCCGGTTTATTTCGATTTCCTGCTGTATAGTACCACTGCCTTCCTCCACAGGGAGCACTTCTATATGCTTTACAGCCACTTTCTTTTCAATAATTTCGCGCCCCCGCACCTTGTAATTATCTGCATTCACCAGCCCTCCTACCAGCGCCTCCCCGAGTCCGAAGCCGGCATCTATAGACACCACCTTCCTGTTACCCGTTACAGGATCTGCTGTAAAGAGTATCCCCGACGCCTCGGGGAAAACCATTTTCTGTATAATAACAGACAACAATACCTTCTTATGATCAAATCCATGTTGCTCCCGGTACACAACCGCCCTGTCTGTAAACAGTGAAGCCCAGCATTTACTAATGTGTACTGCAATATCCTCCTTCTTAATATTCAGATAGGTATCCTGCTGCCCTGCAAAAGATACGGTTGGCAGATCTTCAGCCGTAGCACTGGATCTTACCGCATACGTATGCCCCTCACTCAGGGTCGCTATCAGGTCCACAATTGCTGCCGGTACCGGCACTCGCTCAATAGCGGCCCGGATCTCTGCACTGGCATTCACCACATCTTCAAAGTCCATCTGCCGGATAATATCCTTATATACATCCGTCGTGATACAAAATCCCTCCGGCACCTGCACCCCTTCTATTTTGCACAGTTCCCCCAGGTTAGCCCCCTTGCCCCCGACTAACAGCAACTTTGTACGATCTATTTCCTTAAATCCCAGTATCATAATTTACTAGTTGTTTCATTCATGATATCAATAGCTCCCGAAAAGTACTTTTCGAGCACCTTCAACTCCTTATTATTGAAGGAAGCTATCAGCTTTTCTGACGCACTGCGGAACTCCCTGTACAAAGGCTCCAGCAATGCCATGATCTTCTTCGTGTCGGGTACAATCATCACCTTCCGCCTGTCATCCGCGGCAAATTGCCGCTTTACCAGCTTTTTCTTTTCCAGCCGGTCTATCAATCCGGTTACAGCACCCGTCGTCAGGCCGGAAAGAGTCGCCAGCTCCCCCGCCGTCATCTCCCCCTTCTGCAACAAAAACCCCAGGTATTTATGATCTGTACCTGCCAGGCCCGCCTTCCGGCCTATCGCTTCATGCATTTGAATAGAGGTATATGCATATACCTGGCTAAGCCGCCTGATCTGAGTGACTACTTCAGCATCCATATTTTTATCTTATCTGGTAAATATCTTAGGCACTAAGATAATATTTTATACCTAAAAAAAGACAACATGTTAATTATTCTCTTTTGAAAATTCACAATTTTAATCCCCTGGCTTATTACAATATGCCGACCAGCAATGCTCAGGTATTGCCCCCGCGCAGAGGTATCGTTACAGGAATCAGGTTGAAATGACACATACATTATCCTGCATTTTTCCTGTCGAGCCACATGCTTTTTTGTCGGTAACTTATTTTATAAGATCCTTCAAATTAACACAGGCAAATCTACAGACCAGTGCCTGACCGTACAGGCAGCTAACTGTCTAAACATTCAGACAATCTCCTGACTCGCTACATTGACAGGCAATATTCTCCTTCAATTGTATCATTCTATACCCTACTTTGAAACATATATTCCCCCATATTTACGACTTAGCCGCATAAATTTGACATACATTTCAACCTATATGAAGAACGCGATTATAACATCCGTTAATTGCATAGGACTGATACATTTACTGTCATTTTGACAATTCAATCAATAAACAATTGATTATTTATTTCTTGTAACTGACCCTGTCAGGTCGGATCATTTACTACCGTTGTGAAGACAGACTGACCGGGCTCCTGCGTTATGCCGATATACTGATAAATCTTTATGGAAAAGAAAACCCTTATGCATTTAATCAGGTTCTCAAGCTACATGCAATCATTATAGTCAAACTATAATAGATACTTTTTTCAATCAAATCATCAATAAAAATGATCAGACCTTTATGCCTTTCATTACTGGTAATAGCCCTGGCGACAGTAACATGTAATGCTGCGCAGAAAATCCCTTTCGATTTTGACTGGAAATTTGCTTTAAACGATCATCCCGGTGCTGAGCAGATCGCCTTTGACGATTCTAAATGGCGCTTGCTGGATGTGCCACACGATTATAGTATTGAACAGCCTTTCGATGCTGCTAATGCCACAGGTCCCGGCGGAGGCTATACATACAGTGGCATCGGCTGGTATAGAAAACACTTTACAACAGCACCCGGTTTTTCAGGTAAAAAAGTGTGGATACTGTTTGACGGTGTGTACCGTAACAGTAAAGTATGGATAAACGGCCATTACCTGGGCATTCGTCCCTATGGCTACACCTCTTTCTATTACGACCTCTCCCCCTACCTCCACCCGGCCGGCCAGGAAAATATGATTGCCGTAAAGGTGAATACAACGGACCAACCTAACTCCCGCTGGTATACAGGCGCCGGTATCTACAGGCATGTATGGCTGGAGACTGCAGATCAATTACATATTGATCAATGGGGTGTTTTTGCCCGCACCACTGAGGCAGACAGTGAGCATGCCAACGTGGACATCTCCATAGATCTGCGTAATGAGTACAACCATGAAAAGCCCTGCACGGTGATCACAAAATTACTGGATGCTACCGGTAAGGAAGTCGGGAGAACTGCATCTCACGTAAAACCTGCAGCCGGACAATCGCTTAAGATCGAACAGCAGATCAGGATCAGCCAACCTGTGCTATGGTCTGTAGAACACCCATTTTTATACAGGTTAATTGTAGAAATTACAACAGGCAGTAAAGTCACAGATAATTATGTGGTGGCTTATGGCATCAGAACGACCCGTTTCGATCCCGATAAAGGATTGTTATTAAACGGGCAACATGTGAAACTGAAAGGTGTCAACAATCACCACGATGGAGGACCACTGGGCGCTGCGGTGTTGGACGGCACCTATAAACGCCGGTTGGCAATGTTGAAAGGCATGGGCTGTAATGCACTCCGAATGAGCCATAACCCGCCAGCACCCGAGTTGCTCGCCTATGCTGACAGCCTGGGATTTTTGGTGCTCGACGAGATCTTTGATGAATGGATGGATGGAAAAACAACCGCCGGATACGCGCCTCAATTTGCAAACTGGTGGGAGAAAGATGTTGAAAACTGGATCAGACGCGACCGGAATCACCCTGCTGTTATTGCCTGGAGTATTGGCAATGAAGTGAAAGAACAATATAACAAGGAAAATGCCCTGAAAATAACCCGCCTGCTTGTAAACGGTTCGCGTAAATATGATAGTACGCGTCCTTTTACCGCTGCCTGCAATGAGATCGTCAATGTCAATTCTTTCGGCATGGGCGAGCTGCTTGATATAGTGGGTTACAACTACCAGGAAGCCTGGTATAAAGCCGACCATGAAAAATATCCTAACCGGGTCATCTTTGGTACTGAAACAGTCATGTACCCCTATCACCCTGGCACCTGCCAGCAGCTGCACTCCTACGAACAGTGGCTGGAAGGACAACAAAAAGATTATGTGGCAGGTGAATTTCTCTGGACAGGATTTGACTACCTCGGCGAAGCGGGCATTGGCGAAGTCGGTAGTGGTTGCGATTTCTGGAAAACATGGCCCCAATGGCCTTCCCGTGGCGCCTCCTGCGGTGTAATTGATATGTGCAACTTTCCGAAACCCGGATACTGGTTCCGGAAAGCGCTCTGGAATGATACGCCCATGGTGCATATCGCCGTACAAACCGATACGTCCGCCAGGAACAGGGAATATTGCTCTTTCTGGAGCTGGCCCAAAGTGGAGACCCACTGGAACCATCACCAAATGGGCGATACACTGGCGGTGCATGTATATACCAACGTACCAACGGTGGAGCTGAAACTAAATGGCAGGTCGCTGGGCATCCGTACCTGGGACCTCAATAAGGAAGCCTTCCTGGTATGGGAAGTCCCCTATGAGCCCGGTAAACTGGAAGCCATCGGGAAAACAAAGGATGGTAAAACTGTTTCCTTTGCTGTTCAAACTGCAGGCGAGCCAGCTACTATTGCCTTGTCCGCCGACAAGAAAGTAATGGCGGCTAACCGGCAGGATCTCTGTTATGTTGCCGTACAACTGCTGGATGCTAATGGTATACCCGTACCTTTTACTGACAATAAAATCTCTTTTGAAGTGAGTGGTGCCGGCAAACTGGTAGCTGTAGGTAATGGCGACCAGAAAAACCACACTGCCTTAAAAGGCTCACAAATGGAAGCCTGGCAGGGCAAATGCCTGGCCATTATTCAATCTACCAACAGGAAAGGCAGCATCACCATTACCGCCCGGAGTGGTTCACTGCCCATAGCGACAGCTACTTTAAAAGCGGAATAAGCTGCAATCGTAAATGGTCTTTCTTCATTGTGCGTTGTCAACATCGGCCTGCAAAACTCCAATGCAACACCTACATTGGATGCCGATGTTGTCTTTCCTTCAGCACCAACCATTCACTGATCGATATAACATTGATCACAATAAACGATACCCACTCATTTGATCGCCTGGAAAACCACCTTCGCAATCTTTTCCTCGCTGCTAATCGATATATCTGTATAATTCTTACCGGGAAAGAATATACTTGTCATCACAGAGAGTCCGCCATCTGCAAACACCTCTACCGATGCATCGTCGATGATCAATGTCAGGTCCATAGCAGGCTTAATTGTGAAACGCGGAGCCGTATACCGGCCCCCAAAGCCCTGGGCAAAGCCTACATCGCCCGACTTACGCCTGTCTGTAAAATATTCATTCTTAGCCCGATCATAACCTATCACCATCTGTTCTCCCTGGTTATTCGACAGTGTTATCGAAAACGATGCAGCTTTCGCGAATGACAGGCTCAGCTTCCCCGGTTGGGCATGAAGCGGGAAATGATTGGTAGTTACATTTTCAGCGGTAATCACCTTTCCGGTTATCTTATCATACTCTCTCACAGGTACACTGGCAACCAGGTATTGCCCACCGGTTTTCACCAGCTTCAGCTCCCTGGCAATGGTGCATGCACTGCGCCAGTTGCCGGTAGGCACTACATTGGCATACTCCCAGTTGCTCATCCAGCCCAGAAAGATGCTGCGCCCACGTACATTTGACCAGGTAACACCAGCATACTCATCGGGACCATAATCCAGCCATTTTGTAGTGGTATGATCTGCTTTAAATGTATGCCCATCAAAAGTGCCGGTGAAATATTGTGTAGCGGAGCCGCCGTTCGGACCACCAGGGTTAATATTTACGATCAATACCCATACCTCATTTCCCTTATCATACAATGGAAACAGATCAGGACATTCCCACACACCTCCATGTGCACCCTCTTCCTTCCCAAACCTGCTTTCCTCCTTCCAATGCTTCAGGTCTGTAGACGAGTAAAATGTAATATGATCTCTGGTAGCAAGTGTCATTATCCATTTTTTACCCGCAGCATACCAGCTCACTTTGGGATCGCGAAAGTCACGTATCCCCGGATTGGATAATACCGGATTCCCTTTATATTTTGTCCAATGCTTACCTTCATCCAGGCTATAAGCGATACTTTGATTCTGGAAGGTTTCAGTACCTGCTGCCTCCTGTTGATGATTATGGTTGGTATAGATAGCTACCATCGCATTTTTACCAAATCCTGCGGTATTGTTGGAATCAATGACTGCACTGCCGGAAAAAATAGTTCCAAGCGAATCGGGGTACAATGCGATTGGTAATTCTTTCCAATGCAGGAGGTCTTTACTCACAGCGTGGCCCCAATGCATCGGTCCCCAGACTGTACTGTCAGGATTGTGTTGAAAAAAAAGATGATAAGTACCATTCAGGTATACCATACCATTCGGATCGTTCATCCATCCTTTCCGGGGAGAGAAATGGATACGGGGCCGGTGCTGTTCGCCCTTGTCGTCCTGAGCCATGGCGAATACCGGCAGTAGCAATGCAAGGATCAATTGTTTTATACGCATACGGATTAGTTGAGCTGGTAAACTTTCAGTTTCCTGGTACAGATGTTACTATTGACAGCATAAAAGACCAATAGTTGTTTGCCATGAAATAGATACGCGAAGTCAATACAACCCGGTCATCCAAATATAATGTACAAACAGATCCATCTATCACTCACTTCAAAAGATACGCTTTCCCTTCTTCAAAGTTAAATTAATATTGTTATTGGTATACAGATATCCGGCATTCAGATATTTACTGGAAATACTGCCTGCCGTTTCACTACATGCTATACGATATTGATTGCTTTGCTCAGGGATTGATCCATGCCCTCAACGATACCGAACTGCCCGCTGGCACCGGCAATGGTGCCGGTAATCATTTCCCGCCCGCCTATCTGCCTACCTGCTCAATGTAATCATCTCTGCCAATTCACCTAAGGCCTCCTCTACCGTTCCATTATTCCCTTTCAGACTAAATCTTATATACCCCTTCTTATCAATGATAAACTTTGCAGGAATACCATCTACCCCATACTGCTTCACCACTTCATCCTTCCTGTCCCTTAAGACCCTGAAGGTATAATGCTTCTTCTCTAAAAACTCCTTTATTACATTATCCATGTCTTCTTCATACTCCCAGGTATCTATAAACAGAAATACCACTGACTGATCCGGTGCATATTGCTCAATTGCGCGCTGCATGGTGGGAAACGAGGCCTTACACGGCACACACCAGGTAGCCCAGAAATCAAGTATAACGACCTTCCCTAAATAATCTGCCAGTTTCACCACGTTTCCGTCCAGGTCCTTCAACTCAAATAAAGGAGCCTTCACCCGAACAGTTGATTTGCGGATACTATCACTAAACTCATGTGCAATCCTCGCCTTAATCCCTGCCAGGTAGTTTTCAAATCCAGTGGTGTCTGCGCGGTGCAATGCAATATATGCCTGTTTCATTTTCTGCGCCACCACCGTCCCTCCTGCCCGCGCTTTCAGCACTGCAGTATAGGTATCCAGTGCATCCTTATACTTTGCGGCCTTCACCTGCATATCTCCTTTCAAAGACAATAACCCCGGTCTGTTCCTTTCAGAACAATAACCTATTCTATCCATCAGCCATGTTATTGCCTCTTCATACTTTTGTTGCTTCTCCAGTACCGCTGTCAATAATACCAACGACGAAGCCAGTATTGAAACAGGCGTTACACCCGGTCCCTGCACATGCAGGTAGCTCATCACTGAATCGGCAGCCAGCTTTGCAAAGCGCGCTGCCTGCTCCGGGTCATTGGCATTTTCAAATGACCTGGCGATCCTGAAATATTGATTTCCTTTCTCCGGCCCGTATTGCAACTGGTTTACATAGTCATCCACCTTTAAGATGTCATGCCTGAATGCATAGGATGCCGCAATGTATGACCGGAGATCATCCAGCTGGCTAACACTGACACAATCCCGTAACACAGCAGGGGAATAACTCCTGAATACCGAATCCATTGCTTCCGCGTCCTGCAACTTATAAAGATCGGTGATATGCTGTGCACGCAGATTTGCAGTACACAGCAGTAGCACTATGTAAAATAAAAATCTCATCGGCTGCAGTTAACTTTTACCCAATATTTCCTCCAGTTTCTGTTCCAGCTCCTCACCACGCAGGTTCTTTGCCACGATCTTCCCGGAAGGATCCAGCAGGAAGTTCGCCGGTATGGCCTTCAGATTATACAACATCGCAATCGGGCTTGTCCAGCCTGCGAGGTCTGACAACTGTACCCAGGGCAAACCATCCTTTTCTATCGCCTTTAACCACTTCTCTTTGCCATCATTTCCTTCATCCAGCGAGAAGCCTACTATGGTAAAATTTTTCCCTTTAAAACGGTTAAATGCTTTCACTACATTTGGATTCTCATGGCGGCAGGGTACACACCAGCTAGCCCAGAAATCGACCAACACATACTTTCCCCTGAAACTCTTCAACGACACATTCTCCCCTGCTGTATCAGCAGCCGTAAATATGGGTGCTTCCCCCCCAATATCCAGCACCTTTGCTTTATTGATCATGCGGGCAAATACCTGTCCCTGTGACGAGGCCTTCAATGCCGGATCCAGCTGGTCAAATGCTGCCGCCGCCTTATCCATACTGGTAGCAGGATCTAAATACGACCGCAGTGAAAGCAGGGATACCAATGAACCTGGATGCTTTGCCACAAAGCCCATGACCACGCTATCCCGTTGTAAAGCAACTGCCTCATAACGCATTCTTGCTACACCCGCCTCCAGCGAATCTGAAGTATTCATAGCCGCAGCATATTGCATTTCCAACAGGGCCACCTTCTTTTGAACAGGCACCAGCAAATCCGTCAATGCCTGCTGATCTTCATTCAACTGGGTACCACCTACCCGTGCATGCTTTAATGAATCTGGTGCTGTTACCTTTACGGTCCCATTCTCCAGGTACACAGGTACATTATCGCCTAACCCTATGCTCTGCGGCATAATACCACCATGGGTTACATAGAGGAATGCCTTCTGCTTTGCCGGTGTCGTCCCCGAGAATGTAAAGGCCCCATTTACAACATCCACTGTATCGAACAACATCCTGCCTGGTACCATGTGCATGAGTACCGCCTTGTTATTCTTCTCTGAAGCGAGTTGCTTTATATACCCTTCCAGCCTGTACTGCTGCGGATCCTGTGCTTTCAGTACTGCCGGTGCAATGGCTGCCGCTACCAGCATATATTTGAATACCCTGTTCATAACAGTTATTTAGTCATAATTGAATAAATAGATCTTACAGGAATGGTCTGCTTTACCACCATCTGTAAGTCCTCTCTTTGTTTGCTATAAATTGAATGTGTGCTGGACACAACACCTACCAACCCGCCAAATTCATTCACTATCGGTCCTCCGCTGGAACCAATCCCATAATCAGCCGTGATATCCATCCTTTCTGTATACGCACCGAACGCCGCATACTTTGCATTCCGCGCTACCACTCCTGAAGAAAAATAGTAAGGGAAGCCTTCAGGGTTGGAGAGCGCATACACCTGCGCGCCTGCCGGTGCATCATTGCCCAGTGTAAGCGGATGGATTTTAATACCGTGCACGTTCTTAACTGTAAACAACGCCAGATCTGCGTTCTCATCGTAACTCAGTATACTGTCTATACCAAATACATTCCCATTCACATCGGACAGGAAGAGGGTGCTATCCATGTCATAAAACTTCGTCTCCTTTTTAAATAAGCGCTCAAATACATGGTGATTTGTCACCATTGTTCCAGCTGAATTAATAGGAAATGCAGTCGCTGAAACAGCAATCCCCTCTATATTCTGGTCCGTTTTCCTGAAAAACTTCCAGATAATAAATACCTGTTCGTGCAATTGTTTAGCCACCTCTACGGATGTCATGGGCTTACGTACCTTCGTTTTCTCATAGTTTACTTTCACCGGCTGAGAAGGAACGATATTGACAGCAGCTGACCATAATTGCCTGAAGCCTTTCACTTCACCATGCGCCATCTCTATCCTCGCATTCTTATACACGAGGTCTTTAAACTGTTCATCATCGCGGAACTGTATGGTATCCTGTGCAAACGTGGTGACAACGGGTACCAATAACATCACTGATAACAAAAACTTTTTCAACATGAATTATTAATTTAAAATTTCAGCCAACTGTTTACCGAGCTCTTCTCCTCTCAGGTTCTGTGCAATGATCTTCCCGGCAGGATCGATTAAAAAGTTTGTAGGTAATGACGTTATCCCATAGAGCTTAGCGACCGATGCATCAGGGTCGAGGTAATCGACAAGGTTGGTCCAGGTATACTGATCTTTTTCTACCGCCTTCTTCCAGTCAGCGGATTCTTTATCTACTGAAAAACTGATGATCTCGAATTGCTTATCCCTGAACTTTGCGTAACTATCCACCAGGTTCGGACTTTCCCTGCGGCATGGGCCACACCAGCTTGCCCAGAAGTCGAGCAATACATACTTACCTTTGAAATCAGATAAATGTTTTTCAACACCCTGCATGTCTTTTGCTGCAAAATCAGGCGCAGGTTTACCTACACTTAGTTTATAGACGTTCTCTATAGCCTCCTTATATAATTCACCTGAAGAAGAAGCCTTCACGGAATCTGTCAGCGAGTTAAATAAGTTCGTGGCCAGTTCTACATTATCCACGGGATTGAAATTGGCTCTCAATGCATGCATCGCCACCAGGGAGTTAGGATGTGACTGAATAAACCCTGCCAGGTTCGTTTGCAGCAATACATCCAGTTGCTTGTAGTCTTCCATTAAACGCATACGTTTTACAGAATCAGGTTCCATCTTAAATTTCGCAACGATACCCGCCTGTAACTCTTTGAGATTACCCACGGTCCTGACCAGCTCCTGCTGATCTTTGTTCAGCTGTGAGCCGCCCAGTATGGCATGTGCCAGGGAATCCGGAGAGGTCACTTCTATTACACCGTCCTCCAGGTAAATGGCTAACTCGTCCCTGGAACCCGCGGACCTTCTATTACCCTGTCTCAGGAGGATATTTACCCGCTGTTTCAGGTTGACAGTACCTGACAGTGTAAACTCGTTGTTCTTTACTTCGGCAGAATCCGTTTGCAGGTATTTATTGAAATACATGATATATACCATTGCCGGCTCTTTTATATGGCCCAGCTTACCTTTGATGACGAATTTCTGCTGTGCATGTACCATCCCGAAGGAACCTGCAAGCACTACCAGCAGCATAATTAATGTAGACCTCATATCTATTATTTCAGATTTTTTAAGAATGTAATTGTTTGCGCATCCGAGGGCCTGGTCATAGAAAACCGCATGACCTTTCCCTGCTTATCCAGGAGTATAAACCGGGGAATCCTATCCACCCGGAAATCTGTTACAAACGCAGTATCATGCGCCCACCATTGCATGCCCTGATTGATACCGTACCCCATCATGCCTCCTTTCCACCTGTATTCCTGCTGGTCAATAGAAATACTGATCACGGCAATTTTCCGCGGGTCAATATTGTTGGCCAGCTCCCGCAGCGCTGGATACTCCTTACGACAGGGATAACACCAGGATGCCCATATATCCAGGTAGACATACTTCCCTTTAAATTCTTCCAGTGAATGTTGTACACCTGCCGTATCGGCAAACTGGTACTGATAGGCTGCCAGCTTAGCCGCATAAGCACTGGTATCTTTCAATGCCTGCCCCTTCAGTGCAGTGCACCACAACAGGACCGGCAGGATCAGGATCTTCTTCATCATTATTGTAGGATATAAAAACTGAACAATGCATAAGCCGCAGCGCCTTTTTTAGCCGGCGCGCTGAGTGCATCCTGCTGATTGGTCACCAGCCTGACACCCATGAGATAAAAAACACCAGGTTTGAAAGCATCATAATTACTGAAAGAAATTGTCAGGCTATCAGTGCTGTACAAAGCTTTTGCAGGTACAGTAGCCCCGGCCTTTGTAAGAGAATAGGTCCCTTCCGGGAAACGTTGATATGTATTATAAGCAGCAGCTGAAAATGCCGTGATCAGCGAATCACTCACATCTGTCACGGCGTAAGCATGCAATTCACTGGCAGAAAAGCGCGCACTCGCCGCTACACTGATATTCAATGAAGAGGGTCCCGTTACCTGTCCTGATCCGTCTTTCGACAGGTATAAACCCCAGTACTGGCTGCCATTACGGGCATAAGGAGATGTATAGCCAAAAGCCGACCCGCCATTTACATACAACTCAACATTGGTAATCGTCACCATCATTTTGAAAAAGACAACAGACGTCGTCACCTTTCCTCCATTGCTGGCAGCGAGGCGAACCGGTACCAGGTAAACTGTGCTATCCGCCAGTTTAGTCGCATCATTTAATAAAATGTACAGCGAATCTGCAGCTGTTGTCTCATTGGCGGCAATCCGGTATGTACCATTAAAAGAAGGCCGGAAAGCATTGGCATCAATGGAAGGATTTGACTCGTGATATAGCGTATTATAGGAAGCGATCAGGGAGGTATCGATGGTTGCCGTCACCACCGTTTCACCTGACGCATTGCCTGTCAGCGACACCGGAAATCCGCGGTAAGTCAGTGTTGTATCGCCTGAAGTGACGCCATTTAACCGGATGGCGGAACCCGTTTCGATATATGAATATTTATAGGCGCCTAATTCCCTTGCCAGCGCAGTCAGTTCATCGTCCTGCTTATGGCAGGAGAACAGGAATAATAATAAAATGATGGCACTATATTTTGCAAGCATAATTTCAAATTTATTGTCTGACATTCTGCACCATATTTGGATTGTTTGCCAATATCTTTTGTGTAAATGGTACCAGGTACCTGCTGGATAAAGGGGGCAGTGTAGCAATCACAGTACCGTCATCCTGTTTCCTGGTCAAAGTGACCTGGGTACTGGTGTTAACATTGAACCGCTTCAGGTCAAATAAACGCAGGCCGCCGTGTACAAACAACTCCCGGCGCCGTTCGTTCAATACATATACCAGCGCACTATCTGCATTACTGGTGGTAAGCGATACGTAATTCCTGATCCTTTTAGCTGCGAGGGTATTCACCAGGTTCATTGCACCAGCGGCATCTCCCCTCCTGGCCAGGCACTCTGCTTTGGTAAGCATTACTTCGGGTACGCTGACACTAAAATCAGAGAACAAGGTAGTACTACCGTTATAGGTGGTAGTTTTGTAAGTGTACCAGGTGAGCCTTGTATTATAGCGGCCGTCGCTGAACGACAAAAGGCTGGCCAACTCACTACTGACCTGAAAGGCATACTTGATAATGGAATAGAAATTCTGTTCGTATGCCACTTTTGCCATGAGAATCTCAGGGTTTGTTTTGAGATCGACTAATTGCGTAGGCCCGGAATAAGACGATGAAATATCCTTCAGCGAACTCGCCAGTGCCAGTGAAGAATCGGCATATAACAAGGCGGAATCATATGCAGCCATGTACAGGTAGGCACGTGACAGCAGCGCATACCCTGCTGCCTTGCCGGGATGGATAATGTCCTGTCCCATTGCAGGCAGGTAAGGATTATTCACAGCCTGCCGCAAATCAGTGATCAATTTGGTGTACACTTCTTTTACAGTAGCCCTGGATGGTTGTGCTGCCGCATCTGGTGCTAATACCAATGGTACGGCAAGATCAGTAGCGGCAGTCGTACTGTTATAGCCCGCGCCATATACATTGGCCAGCTGCAGATAATAATAGCTGCGCTGAATAAGACTCTGAGAAACCACATTGCTCCGGTTCTCCACAGTATTCACAGAATCTTTCGGAGCTGTATTGATCCTGCTCAGAATAATGTTCATCTGCAGAATACGGGCGTAAGAACTACTATACATATAATCTTCATCCGTGGGATTCCAGATCACGTTGCTCCACAGATAAGAACGGGAATAAAAATTATCCTGTCCGGCCAATGCTGCATTTGTCAGCCGTACATCATCACTCATCAGGTCTGTGAGCATATAATTACCGATAGCCAGCGAGTCGGCATTCAGGATCTCCTGGAACTCAGCGACAGTAGTAGGATTGACAGACGCTGTGGATGGATTTACATCCAGGAACTTTTCACAACCCGTGAACACAATTAAGGTCAGTAAAAAATATATAATCTTTTTCATTTCCAGGATTTTAAACTTTCAATATTAGAGACCGATCATGAAGCTGCATGAATACTGTTTAGGAATAGGCATCCCCACTACCCCGTTGGAGCTTACGACGGTTGGATCCAGGTGATATTTGTTCTGGGTCCATATTGCCAGGTTCTGTCCCTGCAGTGTCACCAGGATATTATTCATTTTCAACCGCTGCACAAATCGCTGCGGGAAGCGCCAGCCAATCATCACCTCCTGTAAGCGTATGTAATTGGCCGACATAATGCTGTTCGTTGAATTATTAGTGACAAAACCGCGGAAACTGCTGGCCCCATCTGTAGACATTGCAGGTACATCCGTATGCAGCTCATCTCCTTCTTTTCTCCACCTGTAGCGGATCAAACTGCTGTTTGGCGCATCCGTGGAAGGAGTTGGTATATATCTCTTCATAATCGCGCCCCAGCTAAAAGTCACGGCAGCCCTGCCAAAGAAATTCCCCCAGGTAAGTTCATGGATCAATCCACCATTCCAGGGGGCCCGCAATACACCTGCGTAGGTCAATGCAGAAGATACCGTTGCACTGTCTAATACAGCCGTTATTTTGCCCTCTTTATTATAGATCTGGGGATTACCCTTGTTATCCAGTCCGGCCCATTTAAAAGCCCATAAATTGCTGGTATTATAGCCATCACGATAAGCGGTGGCATAGGCATCTGTTGCGGTAAAACCGGGAGTTGGTACAGTCTTCGCCATATTGACATTGTAAGCACCATTCAGGGTAACACTATACGAGAACTTCACCTTCTTTATTAATTCTGATTTCAGGAAAAACTCGACCCCTTTATTGACGATATTACTATAGGTAATCTGGCTACCCAACCCGCTGGATGCATCTGCTGCAACGGAGATACTACTATTCACACCGGAAGTGGTCCTGTTATAATACCGCAGATCAAGCATGTACTGATCATTGAGCATACCAATACGGCCTCTCACTTCATAATTGAGGTTTTGTGGTGGCAAAGTGGTGAATGAGCTGTTGGTCGCCAGGGAATAACTACCTCCACCAGCCACGTTGGTACTCAGCATCAGATCAAGCCCCTGGTATGCGCTGATATTCTGGATCAGCCCTTCAGCATCCAGTGTACTGATGATGGAAGAATGGAAATAAGTTTCTTTGGCGATGCTGTATTTCATCGCACCATTTACCTGCGACTGCCCTTCAGGAGATTTGCTGTAATTAACCACCAGGTTGAATAATCCTTTGCGCAGGTTGGCTTTTGCTGTTGCACTTACATAATGTATTAATGCACTGCTATCGCCGGCAGTGGTGTAGTCTTTACTACCAGACCCGACCAGTCCCGTCATTTTTTGCGAATTATAACCTATAGTCACCTCGTATCGACCTTTACCCAATCCGACCTTCACACGCTGGTAGATGTTGCGGATGGACTGACCGCTTTGTTGTGTAGGTGAATAACCACTCACCCATATACCATAGTTATTCCAGTACACCTGCTGATACCTGTTGGTAGCATAGCTTACAGGCAGATCCGGCATCCTGGTATCTGATAAGCCAGTGGAAACAGCTACACCATCTATCCATTTATTGACAGGTTGTTTGAACAGCTCCCCACTACCTTCCAGGTTTAAATTTGTTAATGTTGAATACTTCGTGTTCTGTCCATAACTTGGATTCAGCACACTATTGTAACGGCCTGATAAAGTGATGCGCTTATTGAAAGTGTACCGTGCACCTGCATTATAGTTGATGTTCCTCGAATTGGTATTTAACATATTGCCAGGTACAACCAGGCTATACGGATATACAGTTGCTCCCTGACCATTGAACAGTGCATAGTAATTGGTAATAGCTGCCGTTGGATCTGGTGTTGGCAAATAAATGGGAGCACCTGTACCTGTTGCAGAATTGTAGCCGTACAACACGTAATTATTGGGTCTTCTGTAACCTATGCTGGCTGCACCTCCACCCACAGAGAGGTCAATTTCATGTTTGCCGATAGTCTGATTATAAGATAAGCCGGAACGAAGGTTCCATTCGGTGTTGGTGCTCTTACTTCTGTTCAGGATATCGCCATAAGGCACATAAAACTTCACCCCGTTCGCATAATATTGACCATATTGGTTCACCAGTTGCCGAACATAACTGGATTGCTGATCATAAAATAAATCAGCGGTATTATCCTGTGCATTATTTAACAGGGATGCGCTCCATTGCAGACCAGGCAGTAACTTCCAATTTAGGTTTAACCTGGACTGTGCCAGTAAACTTTTGTTGATAGTGCTATTCAGACGGGCATCTTCAAGAATGTTGACCCCATTGTTATAATAGCCTTTGCTCATGATCACATTGTTCGCATCGGGATTGAAAGTAGAATAGTCATATATATATTTCCCCTGGTTATCGAGCAACAATTGGTAAGGCTGCAGGCCGAGGTTACTTGGGTTGATGCTATAACCGGCACGACTGGTAGTATGAGCCACATACAATGTCCAGTTAATGTTCAGATTGTCATGTAGTAAGTTTAATACGTTATTGGCATTCAAACTTACGAGCTTGTTTGAGCCGTTGAGGGAGTTGTCATTGGTAGTATTATACCCGCCAATAAAAGAAAAGCGATACTTATTGGAGCCGCCGGTTACCGATAGGGAATGATTTTGATTAAGTGCATTTTGCTGCAGGTGACGTAACTGAGAAGCATTATCTAATCTACCCAGTGAGTCCCAGCTGGCTTTAAAAGCATCTGCCGTAATATAATTATTATGCAGCTGACTGAGCAATCTCTGCGCGGGATTGATCTGGAATGTAGTATTTGGATTAAATGTATTCTGATTAAATAGTGAATCTGCCTGCCGCATGTAATCCAATACATCAGGAGAAGAAGGCAAATACAGTTTCTCCCGGTTGAATTTTGGGGCAGGCTGGTAATACAGGTTTACAGAATAATTCACACGAATCTCTCCCGATCTCCCCTGTTTGGTCCGAACCATGATAATACCATTAATGGCTTTGGCGCCCCATTTCACCAGCTCTTTAGGATCTTTGATCACTTCCAGCGATTCGACATTGCTCATAGGGAAATCCGCGGGGAAACCATCTCTGGGAAAGCCGTCTATAACTACCAGCATACCATCTGTATTGCCGGCGAATGAATTAGAACCTCTTAGTTCCGGAACCAGTGAAGTAGCTACCTGCGTAGTGATCCTTACCTGGTAAATAGCTTTGTTCATCCAGCTGGGAAAATTGCCGGAGAGGAAAGCATCTAAAACCTGTTGTCCATAAGTCGGATAAGATTTCAGGAACTGTTCTGTCGTCATGAAGGTCCAGCCCAATCGCGCATTCCATACACCGATGCTGGTTATTTTTTTGACGGTGGTGCTTCTTGTTTGCAAGCTTAATCCGGGTACGGTGCCCTGCAGTACCTGTCCCAGGTTCATATAACTGCGATTGGTTAAATCGATCTGCAGGGTGGGATCTTTTACTTTTGTGGTGTTGGAGATATTCACAGCCTCCAGGGTCGTTTCTACCTGTTCCAGGGCAATAGACAAGCGGCCCATGTTAGGGTGCACCCTGATGGTGTAAGGTTTAAAACCTACATAGCTGATGGTGAGCTGACTACCCCTGGGTGCACCGATCACAAACCACCCTTCTCTATTGGTGGTAACACCGGAAGGCATACCTTGTACTTTTACTGAGGCACCTACAAGGAATGCACTATTCTTACCACTCACCTGTCCTGTTACAACGACTGTCGTATCTTCGATGGCAGCCGGAGAAAAACTTTTCCTTGGTCTTTCGATGATGATGATGTTACGCTCTACAATCCTGTAGGTAACGGGCTGGCCGTCGAAGCAGCGTTCCAGCACTGCAGTCAGCGGCTGGTTCGAAAAAGTTGCGGTGACGGGGTGAGTGTCCTTCAATAGCTCTTTGGTATATACGATCCCATACCCGCTCTGCGTTTTGATAGTAGCCAGTACAGATTGCAGACTGGCATTGTTCACAGTAAATGAAATGGCGGACTGCGCATTTGCAGTCATTGGCAGCATGTATAGCAGCAATGCACATAACAGTGCCTGGTGCCGTCGGATAAAGACAATAAAAAGCCGTCTCCACATCCGTGAAGTAGATTCTGCATTCATAGTTGGAGGATTAAGTACTGCAACGCTGGCCACTCGTTTGCAGTTTTTTGGTTGATTATTGGTTTAGACTCAAATTGGTTGTTGACTTTTCAATGTCGGTGTTGTACTGTTGATTTTGATTTAGATGTAATCATGATAAGCGTACATCTGTTGCTGATTTGATCTGCATGAAATTAAATTCAATCTGGTATTGTTTTAATCATGGGCATCTTCATGAATCACTCTTAATGATGATGAAGTATGCTGAATTACCCTGATTCATTTTACCTACTCCGATCCCCGCTTCCTTTTCATCTGAACAGGGCCTAATTTGACCTGAACGGCAAAACTGTTACTACATCTCCATCTATTTTAAACCTGGCTGATTTCGTCAGCATGATCATCTCTAATATTTTCTTTAATGGTACATCTCTGCTGATTTCAATGGTCACACCTGTTGCGCCTTTAAAATCACCTGCATAGACTACCTCTACATTATACCACCTTGACAATTCCTCCATAATATCCCGCAGATCGGCATCTCGTAATATGATCTGTTTGTTTTTCCAGGCCGTCACCTGTTCTACATCAGCGGTTGTAATACGCAGCCCGCCATTACCTGACCTGGCCATTTGCCCCGGGTGTAAAACCTCTCCTTTGCTACCGGCCGGTGCAACCCTCACAGCCCCGTTTACCAGTGTAGTGTAGGTAATAGCCGGCTGATAGGCTTTCACGTCAAAGGCGGTGCCCAACACCTGGATTTCCGAACCATTTACCGTTACAATAAATGGTCGTTGCGGATCGTGTGCTACTTCGAAGTAAGCTTCGCCGGTAAGTTCCACAGCACGTTGTTTGCCGGAGAACCTGTTCGGGAAGCGGATAGAAGATGCTGCATTTAACCATACCACGGTACCATCATGGAGTACCAGCTTATACTCGCCTCCTTTGGGTGTAATGAGTGTATTGAAGGATGGTAGCTCCCTGGCATTATTCTTTGCCTGAAACGACAATACACCCTGTTGTTGCTGCACCTGTACATCCGCGCCTTCAGCAAAAGTGGAGTCCCCCGCTTTATCCAATCCGATGGTATGACCATTGTCCATCACAAGGCGGGCCTTTGTGGAACCGGGAGGGACCTCATTACCTGGAACAACCATCACCATCTCCGATTCTGGGGGGGTAAGCACCTTCAGGTATTGCATGCCTATGCTACCGATAATCAAAAGAACAGCGGCGGCAGCACTATAAATAAAGATGCGGCGCTGCCTGTTTTTCCTGATCTTTTGATGAATTGAGCCAATTACCACGTCCATATCAAATGACTGCAACGGCGTGTTGGTCCACCCGGAAGCCTGCCCTTGCAGGAGGTCATCCCAGAGTATCCTGTTACTGTCGGACTGGTTGATCCATGCATCTAATGTGGCCTGCTCCTCCGGCGAGATCTCACCGGCAATGTATTTCTTTATTAAGTAGGCTATCTGAAATGGCAATTCTGGTGGTGGTTGGCTCATCATTTCAAGCGATTACATTATAATAACACCAAACAGGTGTGGTTCGTCTAAAGGATTTGAAAAAAAATTTACAGGAGTAACAACAGGAATGAAAACGCCGGGTTAGACAGGGACTTTTTAAGCAGGGAAAGGCCCCTGGCTTTCTGATTACGAACGGTGCTTTCAGTAATATCGAGCATTTGGGCGATTTCGTCGGTTGTTTTGCCTTCCTGGAAGGTGAGTTTGATCACTTTCTGGCATTGCTCAGGCAGGGTATTGATGGCGTGTTCGATTTCCCGCCAGATTTCGGCAAGGATGATATTGTTGGTGATTTCGTCTTCGGAGAGAGGGGCGAGCGGGATGGATTCTTCCCTTTGTTGTCTTCTTTTGTTATCCCTGATATAGTTAAGACAGCGGTTACGAGCTGAGAGATAAAGGAAATTCCTGATATGGGTGTCGTTCCCGAAGTTGTTTCCCTGCTCCCATAATTTCACAAAGACATCCTGTGCGATTTCCTGTGCCACAGCATGGTTATCGATAATTTTTTCTGCGAAAAAGACGATAGCCGGGTAATACTGTTTTACCACGGCATTAAATTCAGATGTTCTAACTGTCCCAAACATATTAACTGCCTTGGGGTTAAAATACAAAAAGAATGGAGCTTTTTGCAGTTTTTTATCGCTGAAATGGTAGGGCATTGGAAACAGCGAACTGATAAAGATCTTTTCAGCACAGCTGACAATTTCCGGGGTTACCTCATAGAAGGCAGGTACCTTTACCCGCCAACATACCCCGGTATTGCCGCAACAATTCATCGCAGGTGGCATTCAACGAAAACGGATGCGGCGTATTATAAAACTCCTGCATCCAGGACAATTGCGTTTCATTTACATTATAGTGATTGAAACGAAGATGACTGATATCTGCCACCATCCGTCCACAATTCCTGACGGGCAGCTGGTGTATTCCCCAGTTCCAGTAGGGCAGGCTGAAATCCAATTTACAATGCCTCAGAATGTGCTTGGGTGCCCAGTTAGCCGTATCAATACCTTCAATACAATCGACAATCTCTGTAACCGGCGTGTATGGTACTGCAAAGCGATCCCTGAATTTCTTTTGCAGTATGACGATATCTGAAATACCAGTGCGGGTGCATTTTTTTAAAACCGCTGTGATCGGGTAACGGCTATAGATGTATTCATCCATATCTATAAAAGCCGTCCAGCCATCCTTATCAGCATATTCCTGTTTGTAATGCATGATCGCGTCCCTTTGTCCAAATGTCACCTTCCCTTCCTCATCAAGGGGATCCCACTGCGTATAAACAATATAGCGACCATAGACATCCAGCAACCTGTCACGAATAGCAAGCACCGCATCATCCGTAAGGTGTGCGGTCAGATCTGCATAACAGATATTATACCGGTTAGTGGTCCTGGTACTCCCGTCATATCCCGCCGAATTAGAATTATCATATAGAAAGAACCGCTGTACCCCCAGCGCCAGATGATATTTGATCCATTCTTCCAGGAAAAGAATGTTTTCCCTCAAAATGAACACGGTCTGAATACTTAAAGTCATTTGACTGGTTTTCATACAAGCACCATCTAAGTAGTTGATTACTTCCAAATAAGTGTTTCCTTATGCCTGCAGGGCTTGAATACCTCCACATATTCTGCCTGCCGTTCCGCCTCCGGGGGTAGTAACATATAGTTGCCGTAATTCCGACGGAGGTAGGGGTCGTAACCCGCAGGAATATAAAAGTGTGTGTCTTCGAATTTACACTTCTCCTGGTATTCTACTTCCGCTTCCGTAAGATAGCTGTTACTGTGGTTAAACAACCGCTCATAGGCATTGGTAAAGCATCCCCCGTGCACCTCATCATAGTCATAAATGAATATATCCACCTGTATACCATTATGCCACCTGAACTCGGGGTGATTTACTTCAAAATTGCAATAATTGCTATACTTATCCCTCAGCTTAGCTTCAATATAATTACTGGAATAAAGATATTCCGCATCTGTATCTTTCGTTTGGAAGAAAATATCATGAGGCAGTGCATTTGCAGCTATTGCTGAAAACTGTTCAAAATCATTTCTCATCATACCGATGTCAGCTTCATTATCCCAGGGAATAAATCCGTTGTGGCGAACGGCGCCCAGCATTGTTCCATATTCCAGCCAAAAATGGATATCATTCTCACTACAAATGTGGTCCATTATTTTGAGCATTCTAAGCACAACACTTTGCACCTGTTTAATATTGGTAGAGGCCTGGGTTCTGTTGTCAGGAAAATATTTCATAAACGATAAATGTTTAGCGCATCAACAGGATATCGCTGGAAAATGCTTTACAATTTAGTGGGTCCACACACTGTAACATCTGATAAATGACGCTTTGTAAAAGCAGGTCAGCATGGATACTTTCATTGTCTGCAGCATCCTGGACAAGGGTATCCAGCAAAGCGGCAGCGTCTTTTCTCTCTGAAGCAACAGCCCATCCATATAAGCTGAAGGTATATGCTGCGCAAAGATAGCCGCTGTCTTCCATCAAATCAGTAATGGAGAAATTGACATTCCCAATAATCTGATCAAAGTGTAACAGGGCTCTTTTTTTCCAGATATCGAAATTGTATCTATCGCCGGTATAGTATTGCGCATATGCCAGGTATACACAGGCGGCATATGCCCGCGGGTCCGACAGGTACTTAAAAGCTGTTTCGAAAAATTTCTCGATAAAACCAATGATATAATAAATAGTCTCGTTGATCAGTACATATTTCAGGTTCACTGAAGACAAATTGGAAAAGAAAAGTAGGCTTTGTGCAATGTCGATAAGCGTATTATATCCGGCCGCCTTGCCGGGTTCCAGCAGGGCTTCGAGTTTTCCGCTTTCCGTTGACAAGGCTTCTGCGATCTCCTCCACTATCAGAAAGATCGATTCCTGATGCACTACCTGGTTAAACCGATGCGTTTTAAAATTCCTGCTTTTAAGTCTGCTGGTAAAATACATGCCCTGGGAAAGACTGCCATCAGACAATGAAATATGTGTAGCATATGCATATACCAGCTTCTTATATAATTCATCATCCAGATCCTGCAATATATCATCTGTATTTGCTGACAAGAATTCTTTTTGTACCGTCCATTCTATTCCCCAACCTATGCCTGCCAACCCGTTGGAAAAGCTGGCATTATCTACCTCCATAATATGATCACTGATGTGGTCCAGCAATTCGTACCCCCGCTGGTGATATTCCGGTGGAAGTGTAAAATAAAAGAGCGCCAGCCCCATCTTGCCACCAATAAGACCCAATCCTGCTGTGCATTTCTGTTCCAGGATATTAGTGATCGCCTCAATATTAAATAGGCTGTTTGCCGTAATCATAAGTAATTACTTTAAGGATTTATTATTAAACGTCCGTTCCGCTATATCATTCCATAATTCTTCATGATCCATGTTGGTTATCTTAAGGTATCTTCCCATCATTTCTATATGTGCGTCTGCCGATGCATAGCCAGAATTCAGGCCTCTTTCATGGGGTAGGTGGAAGAGTGGACCGTCTATCCGTGCAGTTTTATATCCCAGGATCCGCATTCTTTTAGGCCGTTCAATATCTTCAGGCCCCCAGCTGACGAAATGTTCATCTTCCATTCCCGCTGCCATATAGTCTTGTCTGTGAACGAATACCGCTCCACCGAAGGACCGGTGTGTGGTAACCGGGAATTTGTCTATATGTGCTTCCAGCAGGGCCGTGTCCAGCAATTTGTCAAACAGCGATTTAAAAATAGTGTCCAGGCTAATAAAGCGTCCATCATATGGTGTAACAAGAGATACCTTGCGGCTCCTCAGCATGTTCACTGTTGCTATGATTTGTGTAGGCGGAATAATGACATCCGTGTCGTAAATAGCTACCAGGGGAGTCTGTGCCTGCCTGATTAATAGATTATTGATTTTAGTTCTATGCAGCAGTGGGGTATCATCGTACCTGAAAGCGTTCATCGTTCCGGGCGCCAACAACTGCCTGTCTATTTTGGAGGTTTCATCAGACTCCAGCAGCTGAATGTTTGTGTCGAAATACTTATACAGGAAACGAGTAATGATGGAGATATTTTCCAGGCGGCTGGCAGTATCTATCCTGACAGGAATCAAAAATGTCACATCCCTGAGATCTGTTCTGAGTGGGAGTTTATGTTCCCGGGTATAATCGTTTATTAACGCTACCAACGGAGCGCAGCATATTTCCGGATTGATCTTGTCCAGATTCATGTCAAAATAAGGAGGATGATGCAGATAAGTAGTTTTCCTGAACACGGTCTTCTTCCTTTCCTCTACCAGTCCGGAATAATGCAGCATTTTTTTATTGTACCAATCTGCGATGGGATCGTCTGTCCAGCAAAAATCCAGCTCCCGGTGAATCCGGACTTCTTTTTGAAACAACAACGCATTCCATAGCAGTGCCCACATGTCTGCACACCAGGCCTGCGGCGGACCGCTGGCATCAGCCGTTTTCTTTTCCGGCGGATGCAGGTACTGCTGTTCCCTGTGTGATGCATTGCATGCATTCAGTAGCAGGTATAACTGCTCGCTGTCTTTTTCTACTTTCTCCCAGAAGCCGATGCTCGCTTCTTTGATGAGGTACTGGGCGCCGCCGGCATTGGCATCAATGGAGCACGCACACGCAGGCTCAATACCAACAATCCGGCACATTTTGCTCAAAAGCTCAGCCCCTGCTACCTGTGTTATATAAGCGGCGCTGATATAGGCCGAGGTATCGGACATGTACCAGCAATCATCCCTGAGCAGGGAGTTAAAATCAGGCAGCTCCCGAAATATCAGGTCCGAATCATGATAAAATACGGTTTCACCTTCCAGCCACGGATGTACTGTAAAATGTTTCCTGATGATATGCGGCCTTATGCCGGACGGATATTCTCTTTGGACGCGGGTATCAGGATATGTAAAAAAAGTCGCGTACCTGTTTTCCCTGATAAACTCAGCGAAATGCGCCTGCAAACCCTTTAACGGATCATATGCGATCAGTACATGAATTTGTTGAGGGGCAATCTTCATCAGGTGAAAATTATATAGTTGTATCTCTAACTGCCATAAAAAATAAAAATCATCCGGTTGTGCCGACAGGAAAAACATGTTGGTGCTGGTTTGAAATTTCGAAAACAATACTAACTGAGTAACAGGGATTCGTCCCATGCGGGGTTGTGACTGTCAATCCCCGCCAGCAAAGACAAACCGATACCAGCAATGCCTTCCAGCATAGCGTATTCATTTTGCCATCCTCTTTCCGCGTCGTACTTTTTGTAGCCGGAAAGCCCGTCTGTAAAGACTGCGTGGTCCAGCGTTTGCGTATACCAGTACAATGCAGCATCGCGAAACTCCTCACCTCCGGCAGACTGATACATCCTGTTAAACATATGTGCAATGCCGGCGGTACCGTGGCACAAGCCAGCATCAAATACGGAATTATCTTCCGGATTTCTTCTGCCGGCAGCATGCCGCATCACAGACAATGCCTCTGCAATAAGGGCATGATCTTCAAGTGCTTTCCCTGCCGTGTAAAGTGCAAAGGCATTCCCCATATCGCCATAGCACCAACCCAAACGGCTATTACCTGGTTGTACAACAGCCTTTACATAACCTGGGAATACAGATCTAAACCCGGGCTGTTGATTTTTACACGAGCTAAGAAAACCAACCGCCTGCTTCAAAGTATCCGCCAATTTTGGGTCTGGCTGACTATGCAGCATCCTGGACAACAGTATTATCCTGGCAGATATTCCATGCGACAAACTGAGATTATAACCTTTTTCCTGCGTTCTGAAATCAACGTACGATTCCCATTTAATGCCGTTGGCATCCTTTTCCGACTGTCGGTATATTTCCCACAGGTGTTTGTTCAGGTGGTCCTGATCAATATCCGCGGCGCGTTTCATTAAATACATCCATATCCCGTCTGCGCCATGCAGGTAATCAAAATTATCCATGCCAGACAATACTTCCATTTCATTCAACAGGCAGATGGCCACGTCATCCAGATCAAACTGCATGTCCAGGGCATGATACCTATTCAGGTAATCCGTGGCCCATAATAAACCACTTACACCCTGGCAAAATGAAGCAGTCGGCCATTCAGCCTGGATCTGTTCAAAAGCACCTTCAATCAGCATCTCTACGATACCGGCATTCTCACGCGCCCCATGATACCGATCATATTCCGACAGAAAAATGGCCAGGCCCGCTGCACCATCAAATACCCCCGGAGATGGGCGGTATCCATTCTCCAGTGCGGAAACAATGGTATCTCTGATCTCCGTTATTTTTGGTAAAAAAAGCCCTGGTATGGCTATTGGCGTCCACATAGTAACATCATTTAATAACTTCTTTTATTTGAATGTATGTATGGTTGCGTTTGGATATATTTCCTTTAAGACTATGTCCAGTGCATTATCAAGATCTACATCATCAAAGCGTCCCTCCCAGGTCAGGCTGGAAACATAGGCCTCCGGCACCCCATCATATAAAACTACCCTATCTATTTTATGAAAATAAGACCGGGTATCCTTCTTATGACGTAAATAGTTGGCGTACCAGAACTGGTATACTTTAAAGAGTTCTTTAGCCCTTCCATCCGCCCGCTGCGTAACGTAATAAGCGGCTCTTCCAGGATGGTTGAGGAAACTCTCCAATATATCAAACAGCGTGAAAGAGATCCGGTTATCAAACACTTTGCTCCGGATATCCAGCGTGTCAAAATAGAACTCATATATGGAAGCATTAATACCGGAATATAACTGTACGATATCACCCTGCCAGTATTTGACGAACGATACAGTATATTCATTCCCATGATCAGTAATAAACTTATACTCATCCTTTCCCGTTGGATAATAACTATAAGGCATTTCATTGGCTGCTGTCATAGGTTACGTTTTATTCTTTGGAGTTAAGCAGTATGGCTTTGTCCAGGTCCAGTAAAAGAATAGTCCTGCTTTCAGCGGTATTGTTCCAGGCTTCATGTATAAAGGTGTCGTCAAATATGAAACTTCTTCCCTCCTGCCAATGGATGGTTTCACCATCTACTTTCAGGCAGCAATCGCCATCAGGGATCCGAATACCCATATGACATCGCAATAACGCCGAAGTATATCCTGCGTGCGGGTGGATAACAGTACCGGCGGCCATTCTGGAAAAACCGGCAGTAGCAATCAGCTTGTCATACTGCTGTATAATATAAGAGAGAGTCGGGCTATATTGATGCGCCAATTCAATATCCCTCCGCTGAAAACGCAAGCCAAACACATTCCACCCATGATTATACAGCTGTGTTTCCGGCCATTCCAGGTATATCTCCTGCCCGGCTACCTCACTGAACTCCTGACTAATTTGCCCGTAATGCTGCTCCAACACCGTCGTAATTTCAAAGTGATCCTTATAGAAACGTTGTCCTGGCATAAAGAAGATTTTTATATGATCTAATGTGCACTTGTGCGTAACAGGTTATATAAAAGATGATGCTCCGCTTTGACTATCAATACAGCCTGACCACGAAGATGCTTCCACTGCGTAAATGGTACCTGATCCGGCAGGTCGGCCCTCACGAGGAAAGTATCTTTACTTCCATTTCTTCCCCTGCCCACGCATTTAAGTAAAGTTAAACCGGCAGGTATGGTCTTTTCACAATCCCCGGTGGTAAAATCCGCGCTGATGTGCTTACCTTCCAGGCTAACATTTGGACCAGCCCCGGAGATAACCAAAAAGGCATTGCCAGGCTGCATATTTTCCATCCTGAATACGGACAATGAAACCGTCCTGGGCACGCTGGGATGGTAACAATACAACAAGGTTACAAGACCAATAGTGAACAAAGCAAATATCCCAATCGTAATCCGCAGCAGTTTTACACTTTCTCTTCTGAGAATAATACCATTTAATGACATAAGCATCAGGTTAACCGACCAGATTCATGGCCATTTGTCTTTTAATCAGTTCATAATATTTTCCCTGGCGGCTTATCAGTGCATCATGGGATCCATTTTCAGCCACCATTCCTTTATCTATCACCTGGATATGATCCACAAATTGCACAGTACTTAATCTATGCGCAATAATCACCACAGTTTTACCTTTAAAAAAAGATGTAAGGTTATCCAGAATGGCATGTTCATTTTCTGCATCCAGCGAATTAGTTGCCTCATCCAGTAAAATATATTTAGGGTCTTTATAAATTGCCCTCGCAATCAATATACGCTGGCGTTGCCCCTGACTGATCCCCTTACCTTCGGCACCGATTACCGTGTGATGCTTCATTGGTAATTCCTCCACATAGTCATGTATATTTGCCAGCTTCATTGCATACAGCAGCCGGTCATAATCCACATGCTCATCCATCGCAATATTTTTTGCAATCGTATCACTAAATAGATAGCTCTCCTGCAACACTACGCCACATTGGTTTCTCCATTCATTCAGGTCCAGCTGATTAATATCAACGCCTCCTATAGAGAGTTGCCCGGTATAGTTGGTATAATATCCCAACAATAATTTCAGGATGGAGGTCTTGCCGCTGCCACTTAATCCTACAATGGCAGTCGTTTTTCCGTGCGGGATCTCCAGGTTAAGGTTGTTGATCGCGGGGTCGGACTGCTGGCCTGGGTATCTGAAAGTCAGATCCTTGAATACAATATTTCCTTTTGCCGGCACGTTCACTTTTTCCCCGTTCACCGTTCTTAGTTCTTCTTCATTCTTGATACTCCAGATATCCATGAGTCGCTCAAAACTCAATTTAGCATCTTGTCCGCTTATTAATGCGCTCACAATACTACCTATTGGCATAATCAGCTGGCCGATAATAAACTGTACGGATAGCATAGCGCCCATGGTAAGCTGATGCCCGATCACCAGTTTGACGGACAAGAAGGTAATACCAATCTGTGAAAGCTGAAAGATGATAGAAGCCCCTGTTTCCTGTACCTGAGACAGTCGCATACTATTAAAGTCATTCTTCACCAATTCCACCTGGTTACCTCTCCATTTCTCATAAAATTTATCATGCGCATTATTCACTTTCAGGTCATGTATTCCATTTACAATCTGGATAATAACAGACTGATTTTGGGATTCCATTTCAAATCGCTTCCAATCTATTATCTTTCTTTTTTTCATAAAGAGCGCTATCCAACCCAGGTAAAGGATTGCACTTGTATAAAAGAGCAACAGGAAAGACAAATTATAATACGCTAATACGATAGAGTACACAATGATAGTAAGCAATGAAAAGAAAAGGTTCAGTAACACCCGCGTCAAAAACACTTCGATGCGGTGATGATCTGTAATACGCTGGAGTATATCGCTAACTTTCCGGGTTTCAAAAAAGAGAAGTGGTACTTTGAATAATTTTTGCAGAAAAACAGACAACAACGAAAAATTAATCCTTGTACTCAGGTGAAGCGTAATCCACCCCCTCAGTATTCCGAATAAGGTAGTACTTAACATCATGACTGCCTGCCCGAGTAATACATAGGCCACAAATTGCAGGTCTGCTGACCGTATACCAAGGTCGACTACTGATTGTGTAAAGAAAGGGATAAAAAACTGTGCTCCCAATCCCAACAGTAATCCCCACATGATTATGAAAAAATACACCTTATACTGGCGGATATTCGATGATAAGAATGCCAGTTGTCTTTTACGCCCTTCTTTGTCTTCTTCCTGCAAATGAAAATCAGGGGTTGGCGTTAACCGCATGATATAAGCCACGTCTCCATGAACCGGGTCAGTATAAAAGGCAGAACGGATTAAGTGATCTACATCTACTCCAATCATCCCCTTTGCCGGATCTGCGACGAGAAACTTATTTCCCTTCATGCTATACAAAACAACAAAATGGTTTTTATTCCAGTGTAGAATCAATGGTCCGCTTAACAGCCATTGCCGGAGATTATCCAGGGAAATCATCATGGCATCCACCTCAAATCCCAGGCGCTTAGCACCATTGCTAAGGCCAAACATAGATACGCCGCTTCTTTCGAAATCGGTGAAAAGCCGGATATATTCCGTACTAAACCGTTTTCCGTAAAACGCCGATATCATTTTCAGACAGGCGATGCTGCAATCCATCGAACTGGTCTGAAAGTAAAAAGGTGTGCGTGATCTAAACCATTTCATGCTGCTGATATTCATTTCTGCCTATTAAGTACCTGTAGTGCTGCTCCATCAGCCCGTAAAGCAGGTACTCATGCAACCTGTTTTTAGAACTGAAAAACCTGACGATGAACATATGCAGGAAGCTTCCTACATAATTCTGCCGTTCTTCCAATGGCAGATTTGCATAAGATGCTTCATATATTGCTGATAGTTTAACCCGGTATTCTTCCAGGATACTGATAATGAATGAGACATCGATATCGTTGATCCGGTAATCGCGCCAATATCCGTCAATCATGGATTTTTGCAGGCGATACCGGGATACAATATGTCGCCGTTGCTGCTTATTTCCGTTAAACTCTGCGCTAAAATTATCCCGCATCTGCTTGGAGAAGTTATATTTCTCTTTATCATTAAGTCCAAACACACCCAGGTACATATCGATAACCGACAAAGCGGGCAGCCATGCGTAGCCTGATACACCTTTCTCCCCCAGTTGTTGTAACAATGCCAGGCAGCCTTCACTATCAATGGCAAAAATTTGCTCCGCCGGCGCGATCAGTCCAAAGCCGTAACGTTCCAATTCGCGCGTATACGTATCCAGTACCAGGCTCTTAACTGTTTCGGCTTCCACAAAAGGAGAAAGAGCATCCAGTAAGCGCTGGATAGTGGTATTATAGTCGGAACGGTCTCTAAGCCGAAGCCGGATTCGCAGATGAAATGACGGGTCATTGTACCGGATAAAAAACCATTCCGTTATTATTGCCTGGTTTTTTAATTCTTCAATTAGTGGAGGCAATACAGTAGTAACAATTTTACTACAGGTCTTTACGCCGGCATATACCTTCAGATAAACCCAGTCTTCTCCCGGACAAAAACTTCTTTTGACTCCTTTTGAAAAATAAGCGTCCGGAAGTTCGCTCTTTAGGGTTACGGACTTACCAGGTTTCTTTTCCTTCTTAAACGGAATGATCAACTCGTGTGCATAATGGCCTTTCCCATTTGCCACTACTGTTGAAGTGGCGGCAGCCAGCAGCGACTCTTTCAGCGTAATCCGCTGCATGTCATGTATCTCCGATATAAAAAAGTCGACCATAAAAGGATTCGATGTATCAATCAGCATATCCCCTTCCCCGTAACTCAGACAAAAGCAGGCGGGAACACCTTTGGCATTGAGAAATGCCAGTACCTTGCTCCTCAGTTCCTCCTGCGGCAAGGCAAACAGGCGTTTTATCTCGTCCACCTGAATATACCAGGTAGCCGGCCAGTAAATAAAATTGCGGTAACGTATCCTGGGTATATGCTCCAGCAGCTGCGGCAGCGGACCAACATCCATGACCATTGTCAGGTAGCCATTACCACAATTATCCTGGTAGTCACACAGAAATCGATATATAGGCAGTGGGTCTTTATTAAAATTCTGTGCATTTGATAACCGCGGCACGACCTCCTTTCCCAAAGACTTAGCATATAGTATCAGCCGGTTATCCTTGATACCGATATAGAGATCGTCTATTCCTATTTTGCTATATGCAGGTTGGGCAGGTTTAGAAAAGTAACTGATTTCAAAAGAACGGAATGCCTCCCTGAGCATGATATTACCTGTTCTCGAATCGGGAAGATGATTGATTTCAGCAACTGCACAATCGGCAAAATAGGCTTCTTCATATGCACAGATATCCTTTATCAATGTTCCAAAGTCTCCTATTCTGCCAAAACGGCCCATCAGGCCTGTGGCTGTGCTTGCCCCTACATGGTGGAAGTTAATCAGATGTTTTCCTTCTTTGTCAAAATAAATAGAAACAAACGCATTGAAAGTTGCCGGCACGCCCTCTTCATCGTAATTGAGTTCTTCCAGTTCCTTATCTGTCAGTTCTATTTCCGCTCCTTTCCCGGCAATAATTCTCCTTAGCAACAGCGTGTGTAGCTTACTTCTCCAATGCAACTCCATATTTTCACTGCTTCCTCTGCCAGCTATAGGGATATCATCCACAAAGGGAGTGATATCGAGCAAATCGTTGGAGATAAGTCCATATCCTATTCCCATTTCGGGATCGAGGGCTTCCGACAGCTTTACGAATCGTCCTTCATAAGCATCGGCAAACTTAGTTCTAAAGCGCTGCATGATACTTGCAGAACTGTAAAGACAAAGCTTCAGGTAGTTTTTTGTTCCTTTGATAACCTCGCTCAGGATGTTTTTATCGAGGCTGCCAGCCTGTGTATCCCGAATGCTGCAATCTACCTGTATATAATGTTTTACCGGGTAGCGCAGGTCCAGTTGCCTGGCCAGTGCTACGATGTCTTTATAAACTGACTCGGAGTACGTGGAAGCCTCCAGGATCTCTTTGCATTTATCTGCAATCTCTTGTAGTAGTGCAGCGCTCTTCGTTAAAAACACTGTTACCTGTTCCGGCCAGCCTCCTGCCGTGAGTTTGTCCTTCAATATTCCCATTAACTGGGAGTTATAGTCTACACCAGTGATCTGTGGCTCCAGCTCGCTAATGAGCAATTGGGCGTCTATCATTTCCTGGACAAAATCTTCCGCTTCTTCATAAGTAATGTCATCGTCCACCAGCACTGTCGAAAGCTGCTCAATCGTACTTCCTTCCAATACCTTATTCAGTATTTTCTCAACATATTCATTTGTCATCGCGGAAGCCAGGTTGTAAGAACGCCCCTCCTCGTCATACCTGTATTCAATATATCTCAATTGTTCTCCGTTCCTATACAGCGTATTATTGGGAAAATACAACAGGGTTTTTCGCAGCTCCCTGTCGGCGAGCATATATTCCGCGAATGAACTTAATAACCCCATATCCAGCCTTACGTGCCTGTCGAAAGGCTGGTACTCATCCGGCACTAATGCAGTTTTATCAGAGAAAATACCAGTGCCGCAACCGGAAAATAATCCGAAAGGAGTAGCCCTGGTCGTCATCCTCATAATATATTTCATCGTGGTTTCCCTGAATTTTGCCAGCCGTCGCGGATTAAATGCAGCTGGTTCCCGAAGAAAAGTTTCGGCTTCCTGAAAAAAGTCTGGTGATGCAATATATAAAGCTTCCCTGAAGCTATCCCGGCGTAAAAAATGTATCAGGTAATCATCCATCTCCTCCACCGTACGCGGTGAAGGACCTTGCTGATACGGCAGGAAAGGAATACGGTAGACAAATTTCTCAAAAGCGGATATCATAGATTACATTTTACTGGTTTTGAAACAAGCCCGATTTCCTGGTCCAGCATGTCCAGTGCTTCCATTTTTGCAACTGGATCCAGGCTCCGGTCATAGAGTATATATTCATCCACGCCAAAATCCTGTTGCAGTTGCCGCAGGTATTCGTGAATTTCTGCAGGACTACCTAATATGGTATTTATCACTCTCTTTTCTGCAGTTCGCTCTTCCATACGCAGGGCTTCCTCGCGGGTAGATGCACAGATAAAAGGAACAGCCAGGCTCACCTCCGGACAGACCTGGTACTTTTTATAAAACTGCTCCCGGTAGCGTTCGATCTTATCTCTTTCCGGGGTTCTGCTGCCAACATCATGAAACAACGATTTGCAGAAGTTGAGCTGCAATTCAGTAGCCTTATCGAGATGTGTAGAAAAGGAAGAAAGCAGGTAAAGTGAAGGCACGATGCCTCCATAAGGTGGTATGACTATTTTCTCGGTCTGACTGAGTGCCTCCTCCTGGAACATAAAGCGATGTACCTCCCCGATATTTTTAAAGTAGTTGTCAGGCCTTTTATCGAAATCGCTTTGTAACAGGTATCTTGATACATTTTCCGAAGGCGTGCCGTTAGCAAAACCCAGATCCACCCTGTCCGAAAAAAGGTTGGCCAGCAGCTTAAAATTCAGCGCTACGCGATAAGGAGAATGGTAGTTAATCAATATCCCCGCCATACCAACTTTTATGCGCGCGGTTGCAGTGAGTAACACCGGCAAAAACATTTCAGGATTTGACCAGGGGCTGGTACCATAATAGCTGTGGTGTTCTGTGAGCCAAAACCGGGTATATCCCAATCGATCCGCCTGTTCTATGTAGTTCAGTATATTTTGCATTACAGTGAGGCTATCCACGTTTCTTTTGTGATAACCAAACTCCAGAAGACCAAGTGATAACGCTGCCATATCCGATTTTTTACTGTAGTAAGAAAAATTGATCCCACTGAATGCCAGCCGGTAGCAGACTAAGACCTATTCCAGGTAAGCCTTCCAGCAGTGTAAACAACTTCATGTTACTGTCTACATCGATTCGTTCAGGTTGAAGCCGTTCAAACAACTGCTGTTCCCAAAACGTACGAGCTTCCAGGAAGCACTGGTCACCAGTAAGCTGATACAACTTATCATAACTGTACCTGACACCGGCTGCACCATGACAGAAATAGATATCCCCCACATGGTTTTCGTCGTAGGTTAACCTGTTGGCTGTGAGTCTTCCTACGGCTACCCCTTTTTCATAAAGCTCCTGCTTGTTCAGCAAGCGCCCCATCCTGATGAATAGCATCGCGATATTCAGATCTCCATAACACCAGGCCAGCCTGGAATTATAACCTGATAGATTTTCAGGGGCGCCGAAGGGATATTGTTCATTAACAGATGACGGGAAACAGGAATTTCCCCAGCATCGGTCAATTACCCGCTCCCTGTTACAGATGTATTTAAGTCCATTTTCTATCAAAGCTTTTATTTCCTGCGTATGATAACCAGCATTCATACTTTCTGCGAGGATGAAGATGTTCCCCGTCATGCCGTGTGCCAGTCCTAAATCATAGTCCAGGTCTCCGGTTTCCTGCAAAATCATATTCCTGATACGGAGTCCCTGCTGATCGATCCTGGCACATTGGATAAAGCCCTGCAGCAATTGGTCCATGTGAACTGCGACCGACTTATGATGAGGATATCTTTTACTGAAATAATAAAAGACCCCCATAGGACCATGAAGAAAATCCGAAATACCATCCTGGTAATCCTGCAATGCCGCTTTCACCAGTTGTTCGTCAAAAACAGCAAATGTCTCTTCAATGTCAACATCAATCAACTGTTGCCGCTGCATATGTAAAAAGGCAAAGGCAATACCCGTTATCCCATTGGAGAAGCTATGCATACGCCTGACAGGCAGGTATGTACCCTCATTGAGCTGATCAATCACCTGCTCCAGCAATGCATGACCCGTATCCATATAACGTTGTTCTCCTAAGGCCTGACCGGTATATATAAAGAAAAGTGCCAGGCCTGTCAATCCTGACATCACTCCAATACCGAGCTGGCTTTGCCTTTCAGCCAGTCTTTTCTCCACAATCTGCGCGATGAGCGACAATGCCGTTTGCCTGTCCATTTGATACCCTTTTTAGTACAGATAATATAAGTTGCCTAACTGCTGCAACATCTGGCTTTCGCCGGCCATTAATACAGTGAGTACTCCCATTATACCTTCGTGGAAAGCCCAGTTGCCTCTTACCACTTCATTCTCCATTTCACTTTTCATATGGTCGATCGAATACTGTTTCCAGCGACCTGCAACCAACTGATTATCCTTATCTCCTGTGAACCGGAAAACATGTTCAAAATACAGGTACATACCTGCACTTCCATACAATGGGCAGGTATCCACAATTCCCGTCCGGAGCGATGAGCTCCGCTCCCTCGTTGTTCTGAGTAAAGCATTCGTCTTCCATCTCAGCGATTGATCATTCAATACTTCAGCGGCCTTGAGCAGAGACCAGATAATACCGGCATCACCATAACAAAGGTTCAGCCTTGTGTTATAATCTCCACCGGTAAAATCGGGGAACAAACTGCTGTTACTGACGTCGGTATTCAGCTCCCGCAGCAAAAACATCACATATCCCTTTATCAGCGATGTACAACGATCATCATCCCTCTTTTGCTCCATCAGCTTACACAGGAATAGCAGGTAAAAAGCCAGTCCATGTGTAATGCTTAACCACTGCCTGCCTGCTGTAAACCTGCTGTCAAAGAAACAAGCGCCATCTTCGTCAAAAAAAGATATTTCAATTAATGTATCGAGGCAAGCACTGATCAAAAGATCCTCTTCCCTCCTTTGTAGTATAAAATATGCGGGATAGAAAGCCCCTATATAGGGATCGTAACTTTCGCCGGCCAGTTTTTTTAATGCACTTATGTTGATGATTTCGTATAGTTGTGCCCGCAACGAAGTCAGCTCAAATAAATTTTGCATGAAAGGGGTAACGCAATCAATAAAATAGCAAAACTCAGTTAGATCAGCGAGTGAAAATCCCTGATCCGGTGCCGTCTCCAGCACTTCGACTGCCTGCTCCAGGAGGTCGCACAGCGTTGCAAGGTCCTCAGGTGCGTTATATCGAATGTACCGATGCAGGAAAAAAAAGCCTATGCCGGACAAGCCATTGTTGACCGACAGGCTCCTGCAATGACGCCATTGTGTTTGCAGGAAATCTGCATATTGACCGGACCATCCGGCAATAAGGTAATCTGCTATGTTGCTGTTACTAAACATCAGTTCGACTTAAACCGGCTTGCTTCTTTCCCGGTCGATGTTTGCTTGTTATAATTGCTTTTTAGTTCCCCCAGATTCAGGACCACACTCAGTTTTAACTTCTGGGTATAAGGATCCAGCCTGGCATCTGATACATAGTTGTCATAGTATTTGTGGATATCCTGTTTCATAGTATAAAAGATGTCCTGTAAATAAACAGCAGTAGTCAATTTACCCTGTAGCAGGTTGATTTTTAGCCCCGCGTTCAATTGCCATCTACCTGCAATCGTTACCTGGTTTGATTTATTCTTATGATAGTAGTAGTATTCTGTTTCAAAAAACAGGTTCTTTTTCAACCGCACAGATTGTAGTATATTGGCACTGAACTGCCCGAGTATGCCCGGCTCACTCGTACTGGTTACAAACTCCGGCTTCACCTTGGGCTTATAAAAAAAACCGGATATACCCATCTGCCCCTGCCAGGCATCCTTAAAGAAACTAAAGGAAGCGCCAACCGACCCATAGAACATGCTGTAGTTCATTGCGTTCTCGGGCGTATAAACCGTTACAAGATCGTCATCCTTCCGCCGTTTCAACAACAGGATTGCATCTTTGGTATAGTAATATCCCAATGTCAGGTATATAAGATCGTAGAAATGATTATTTAAGTTGATGTTATAAGTGTAGGTAGGCTTCAGTAAGGAATTACCCTGCTGATAGTTAAATTCGTCGATATACTTAATGTAGGGATTCAGATAGCCGTAATAGGGTCTTGTTATGGACTTGCTTAAATTGATTGCACTACGGATATTATCTCCATTGTAAGCAACATTGATATAAGGAAAGATGTCGCTATATGTACGTTTATATACGTCATTAACCTTCAGGGATATATTCTCCATATCGGTGTATTCATACCGCAATCCAAGCATCACATTCAGATTACCTATTGGATGTTTGTAAGATATATACAGTGCTGTAACCCGTTCCCTGTATAATAAACTATCCGATTGCCGCTGATCCCTGAATAGCTGGTCATTTTTGACCGTATCATATCCAACGTAGTTATAGATATTGCTGCGGGTATATTTAAACCCGGCCTGCAGCGACTGGCTTTTCCCGAGCACCTTTTCATAATCCAGCTGGCCAATGTACTGGAACCCTTCGAGTGGGATGCGGGCCCTGATATTCACGGGGCCTTCCAGTATTTTTCCTTTATCATCAAGATAGGTATTTTGAAACAGGGGCTTGTCAATACTATATCCTGCCAAATAACCCAGGTCTACTTTTAGTTTGGAGCCAGCTGAGTCCAGTTTATTTTCATACACCACATCAAAGGAGTGCAGGTCTTCGCTTGTTTTTTGTGCATTGAGGTTTACGATCTCAGCAGGGTTCTCTTTATCCAGGATGGTGTTTAAATCATTATTACTTTTTGTTACTGAATAATACAAGCTGGTGGCAATGCTCAGCACCTGTCGTTTATCAAGTTGGTAGTCAACCCCTATGTCCATGTAAGGGGTTTTTATACCTGCATAATAGTTATTCGTATCCCGCGTCTTTGTTTGACTATTGGGAGCTGTATTACTATATACAGCATGGCTGGTTCTATCGCTATAGTTATAGTTTTGTTCGTACCCCAGGGATGCATACAGGCTGAAAGCGCCGGCTTTCATATTGCAAAAGAGATTATGCTGATGCCCTATGTAACTGTTAATGTTCAGGGTATTACTCAATTCAAGGTTGTAGCCGTCTGCCAGTGCCTTTTTGGTCTGGATGTTAATTACCCCGCCTGCACCCTCTGCATCAAAGCGCGCAGATTTACCGGTGGTAATTTCTATATTACGGATATTAGCCGCGGGGATACTCCGCAACAAACGGATGGCCTGTTCCGGTGTAAAACTGCGCTTGCGGTCATTAATTAATAATGTGATATCTGTTTTCCCATTGACCTTGAGTACTTCATCGTTTTCCACCGTTACACCCGGCACTTTTTTCAGAACATCCAATGCATTACTGCCGCTTGTTCCCGGAATTTTTTCGGGGTTAACGATTAGTTTATCTCCATCAAAGGTGATTGCTTTCTTAGTTGATTTGATTTCTACCTCCGCCAGCTCCCTTGATAAGGGTTCCATCTCCACATTCAACACGTATGGATTTTTTTCAGGCGATACTGTCAGCGATAATATCTTATATCCCGACAGGTCAAAATGGAGATGAAGTGCACCGGCACTACCTGCTACCACTGTGTAATAGCCCGTAGTGTCACTATAAGCTTTTAATAAAGCATGGTTTTCTTCACCCGTTGTTACTACCACTCCCGCCATGGGTAAATGGCTTGATTTATCGGTGATCTGTCCTTTAATTGTGATATTTTTCTCCTGTGCCCATACGTTAACATGGCAGTTGATGGCTGCCAACAGTATGACAAAAAATAGTCTGATAATATTCTGTTGCATACAGATCGTTAAGCCTGCTACTTTATAGATGATTATTTACCTCTTTCCCGAACGGTTTCCTGCCAGTGATCCATTCAGCCACTTCAGCAGGGACCAGCTCCCCCGCTGCACCTTCGGGCAGCGTTTGATCGGGAGATATTTTACCGTAGTACATTTTACCATTGTTATCTGAAAAGATGCTGCAAACGATATATAGCATCGCCTTATCGGGCAACATGAACACCCTGTTTCCTGTAGGCACTCCCGCAGTCGGGTCGCCAAAGAACCGTACGTTTGCGCAACTTCGCAGGGCTATAGATGTGATCTCACCAGAACTGCCTGTCTTTCCTCCTATCAGCACGGCAATTGGCAGCCTGGGTTTTTTCAGGATATATGTCTGGGATGGTTTGAAAAAAGTATTGGTAATCTTTTTTCTTTTCTCTATACAACATCCATTGTTTATTTCAATAGTGGATATATCGCCATTCCGCTCTCTGTTGCTAAGCACGGGCCCTTCCGGCAACAGCGGTGAAAGTGCAGCAATCATAGGAAACATATTTCCCCCGGTATTTTCCCGAAGGTCAATCACCCATCCCTGCACGCCTACACTATCCATCGACCTGATCTCGTGGATCATCCTTTCACTCCAGCTTGTCAGCTGATTCTCCGGCCCGAAATAAGCGGGTAGTTTCAGGTATCCCCAGGCATGATCGATTAACCTGGCCGTCGGATAAATGAGCATACCGGTGTCCTCCTGCAATTGCTGGCTGGCATCGGGTATCAGGAACCCACTGTGTTTTTCATAGAGATGGTCCAACAAGTAGCGAACGGCTTTATAAGCGGCAGTTGTAGCTGGTGTATCTTCCACCAACTTATACGCATCAACACCCAGTTCTTTGAAGTTGACCTTTTCGGCAAAAAAATAGTTGGCCTCGAGTATACGGATCACGTTATGCAGGTATTTTCTTCCCTCCCGGGAACCCTGTCTATGATCCTGTCCATATAACTGACTGCAATAAAAAAATACGGGCAATAAAAGAACACACTTCATATTTTTTGCTGAATTTGTTCAACTTCGCGGGTCAATAGCACTCCGGCCTACCCCATACAGAGGCCGGAGCATTTTTATTGTATTTTAACCATTACAGGTCTTCTTGCAGCAACTGGCAGCTACATCATCCATCGGCACTACAGACCTTTTAATAGTCACATTTGGACAGAAGCAGGAATTGCCGCTGCACGAGTAAGTGGAAGAAGTTCCATTACTAATCATTTCTTCACCACCAACAATTGCTTTCAACTGTTTCTCCTGTAGATTGAGCAGGGTTTCTTTCTTCAGAGAGAGTTTTTTTAATTCTTTCATAATTGTTTATTTTCAAATAAATGGATGTCGAGGGTCAATCGCTTAGAATGCCCGATACGTTTAAGGTTTGTTAGTTGCTGGTGTTGGATGTTTACAGGATTTTTTGCAGCAGGAATCATTGCAATCTGAGCTTGCACAACCTGAAGTTTCTCCACTTGTGTAGAACATTTCTTCTCCTCCAAGGATAGCCTTCATTTGTTTTTCCTGTAGGCTAATGAGCGTCTCTTTTTTAAGAGCCAGTTTTTTAAATTGTTTTTTTTCCATAAAAAAGGTGTTTTAATGTGTATAAACGAATGTATGAGGTGCGGAAAGAAATACGCATTAAAACATACAGGAGGGCTTTCACAACTAACCAGGTACAAACAAACTTCCGATTAACAACGCTGTGTTTGCATTACAGGACTGGATCTCTTCTTTCACGACTCCTTATGTCGGGCATTCAGGTATGGGCTTAGCGCTGATAGGTTCTCCTGGCGATATTAATGATGGCAGCGGTTCCTATAATAAACCAGACGGCATTCACAAGTATATTGGTATTGTCTTTAAAATGCAATGCATTAATAACAAGTCCCACTGCTCCCAGGACATTCAGTAAATGATAGGTGATTTTATCGGCAGAAATTCTGTTCAATGCCAGTAGTGCATAGGAGCTAACATAAGAAAAAGTGCCTAGCCAACCGAGGTACTCTGCTATTGACAGGTTTAAAGTAAAGAATTTAACAACAATGCTGGTCATAGGGCATTTGCTGATTGAGGAATGAACAATAAAAAGTACAGGTTCAAATTGCCTTACTAAATTCAGGGCTAACTTCCGGTATATGCTGTACTAAAACTTCCTTTAATTCCGTCAGGTCTTTGTAAGCATCAATTTCATACCAGTCATCTGTTGCCAGTGGGATCAATTCTATTTGAAGATCCGGTAGCAATTCCAAAACGATATTATCCCAATATAATTTTCTCACCTCTTCCTGTTGTAATGAGCCACTGTTCTGCACTTTACCACGAATAGCATCAGCTATTATACGGGCCGTAGACTTGTCCCAATAGGATACGCCACACATAATATTCGCTCCCTGTTCGAACTTTTTCAATCCCTCCCCCAATTCATTGGCAATCCAGATATTCTTTAGTAAGCCCTTTTCATTTTCCAGTATCCATTCGTTGGCAATACTCCTTTTAAATCCTGAAAAGTAACTTGCATGGCGCAGATCATTCCGAAAAAAATTCTTTCTCATATATACATCTCCTTCTATCACGTAGCTATCACCGAAGTGTTCGAGCGCAACAAACATAGAATACAGGTTATTATAAGTGTCGTACATCGGATTATATATCAAGGTTACATTGAATCGTTGCACCAGGTAATCAAAATACTGCGAGAGATAACCAACAACAACAAAGATTTCATCTATGCCTACATCCTGCAGAAAGGCGATTTGTCGCTCAATAATAGGTACACCCTGAACTCTTATAAGTGGCTTAGGAATATGTTCTGTAAGTGGAAAAAGCCTGGTCCCTTTTCCTGCAGCGAGGATAATCGCATTCATAAGTTATTGGGTTATTGGGTTAAATGCTACATTAAATCAAAAATACTCACTTTTTTGAAAGCTCATCCGGTCTTACATGGAGTTAACAATTTCGTAAAGTAGAAAGATTTATCGATCATCCTTTTCCATATTATATTTATGCTTCAAACCCATCCAAACTATGCCCCTGCGTGATTTCCTGTTATCCATTATACAGTTAGCCGATAAAAGTGTGATCAATCATTTACTGTCAGAAGATCTATCTGCTGTTTCCTTAATTAACCAGGGAATGACAAACCGGAATTTCCTGATAAACACGAACAATCATCGTTACGTAGTTCGGGTTCCGGGAAATGGTACTAACACATTTATCGACAGGGAGCATGAGTGGGAGAATTACCAGTTGATGTCCGGCCTGGAGATTAGTATAGGAGAGATTTATTATAACAAAGATACAAGTCTGCGGATTACTCCTTATATAGAAGACACCTTCAATGCCAGCCCAATTGACAAGAATAAAATTGCGGTAATCAGCCGCTTATTAAAAAAAGTTCATCGTGCAGCTGTACTGCTCCCGGGCAATTTCCGGTGGGTAGAAAAGCTCCATTCATATGAAGCAACAGCACAAGCGAATAGGATTATACTTCCTTCCTCCTATTACCAGCTAAAAGAAAATGTTATGCCGCTGGCTTCCTTTATTTATGAAACCAGGGAGCCACTTTGTCCGTGTCATAACGACCCCGTTCCTGAAAACTTTATTGGAGATCCTACCGGAACATGTTATCTTATAGACTGGGAATATGGGGGCATGAATGTGCCATCCTGGGACCTTGCAGCGGTTGTGTTGGAGTATAATTTAACTCCCGAACAAACATTACAATTGTTATCGACTTATTACCAGGACGCATCCATTCCATCGGATGCAATGAAACGGATTATTATATGCGGCATCTACCAGGACTTGCTTTGGTACCTGTGGGCAATGATAATGAGTGCACATGGTAAAGATTATTGTGAATATGGAAATGAACGGTTCAGGAGAGCAGCAGTGAATGCCGGGCGGATATGATATATAATGGAAGATGTCCGGATTAGTTAGAGGGGCTTTCGATTGGTAGGTTTGCTGATCTATATTAAAAGGGTCAAAGCTTCCCTTGCGCCTATATAAATCCGGTTGTTCACCGGCTAACCAATTACTGAGGAACTGAACAGTTCATAAATTGTGGATTATTGTGTTTGTCCGGAATTATAATTATCATTGCTGATCAATCAGGATTTTTATTAGCGAAATCGATGGCAATGGGGGGTTCTCTTAAAGACAATGCAAGGCTTTTAGCTGATGTCGCCCGGCGGGATCAAAAGGCTTTCCGTATGATCTATGATACTTACGGCAAGAAGGTATACACCTACGCTTTCCAGTTGCTACACTCGGAGATAGAAGCGGAAGAAATGGTGCAGGATGTTTTTTTGAAGCTATGGCTTATGGGCGACCGAATCCTTGAAATAGAAAACCTGGAATCCTATCTGCGGACGACGACGAAACACCGATCTTTAAACGTGCTCCGTAGGCACGTGCTCGAAGGGAGAATAGAAAAAGCCCTTGGCAAGGAATGGAGGGAGGAAAATACCGAGATTGAAGATGAAATTCTTATTCAGGATGTGCGCGAAATACTCAACCGTGCCGTTGAATCTTTACCCAAACAACAGAAGGAAGTCTATGTATTATGTCAGCAACGGGGCCTAAAATATGAGGAGGCCGCTCAGCAACTGAACCTTTCCCCTTTGACCGTACAAACCCACGTTAAACGTGCGCTGAGATCCGTGCGCGCTTTCGTCAAAGCTAATACCGACATAGCGGCAATTTTGATTATATTAAAGCTGCTCTGATTATTTCCCGGGTTTATTCCTTCTCTGACAAGCTTGTATCAGGCAAAGGCAGTTTTTAACACTGCTCATAAATATTTTAAAAAAATCTTCGAACCCTGTACCTCGACCTCAGGTGCGCAGGTGTCTATATATGAAATAAGCCGCCAGACGGTTCCTCTATCATATGGATACCAATAACATCGACGCACTGTATAAGCGATATTTGGAAAAAAACATGTCTCCACAGGAGCTGGAAGAATTTCGGTTGCTCATACTCGATACCGGTAGAGAAGATCTGCTGGGCGAGCGAATGGAAAGACATTGGAATGAGTTAACCGGGGATACGATGATCTTTTTGCCGGAAAATAAGGCGGATCAGATATTCAGCGGGATTATCAGTCAGCCGCTGCCCAAGGCACGGAAGGTAAGGCTCCTGTCGCGCATCTCTATTGCCGCTGCCGCCGTTGGTATCATCGTTGTGGGCATTTCCCTGTTTTTTACTTCCCATAAATTTAAAGCTGCTAAGGAGTTGGCAAACCAGACACATGGTGCACCCGGCATGAACAGCGCAACGCTTACCCTTTCTAATGGCCGCGCCATCAGGCTTTCTGATGCGGCCAGTGGCGAACTGGCAGCCGATGCTGGTGTAGTGATCAGTAAGTCGCCCACAGGGCAGCTGATATATGAGATCAAAGGGAATTCCGGACACAAAGGGATCAATAAACTATCTACCGCCAACGGTGAAACTTACCAGATCCGCCTGCCAGATGGATCCGATGTCTGGCTGAATGCTGCTTCCAGTCTTAGCTACGCGCCAGACCTGGTAATTGATGGGAAGCGCTCCGTTCAACTTGAAGGAGAAGCCTATTTCAGTATCACGAGGGATCAGGCACACCCGTTCATTGTTCAAAGCAAAGATCAGCAGATTGAGGTACTCGGCACCCAGTTCAATGTCAATGCGTATGCAGACGAGCCTGTGGTAGCCACGACATTACTTAACGGCGCAGTAAGCATCATTACAGGTAAACAGAAGAAAAGGATCTATCCTGGAGAGCAGGCACAATTAAGCGCAGGGCAACTATCCATACAGAAAGTTGAAGTTGACAATATTATTGACTGGAAAAACGGAGACTTCGCACTGAATCACGTTGAGTTTAAAACCGCCATGAGAAAGATTGCCAGATGGTATGATATGGAAATTGTCTATGATCAGGGTGTTCCAGACAACCTGGAGTCTGGTGGCTGGATATCCAGAAAACAGCCGCTATCAGCGGTGCTGAAGTCCATCGAAGCATCAGGATTAGTTAAGTTCAGGGTTGAAGGCCGAAAAATTTATGTAATGCAATAATTAAACAGAATAATATGAAACGACTTATTTTCTTTATAATAGTCTTTCTGGTGGCCATTTCAACCTTTGCTCAGGACAATCATCCGGTTTCCTGGAAATGCAGTAGTACAAAGATTGGCCCCTTCACCTATCAGATCAAATTGCACGCTACTGTCCAGGCACCCTATCACATTTATCCACAAGGTTCAGCAGGTAGTATGGGAATGCCTACAGAATTTTTGTTTGATGAGCATGACCAGGTAGAATTTGTTGGAGAGATGGAAGAGCAAGGAGATGAACAGAAAGGCATGGAGAGCCTGGCTTATTACGCAAAAGGCGTAACCTTTACCCAGACACTTAAACTGCAATCTGAAAGGAAAACGACTTTAGCCTTTACCATTAAATATATGGCCTGTACCAATGAGATGTGTCTTCCACCATCAAAAAAGCAATTTACATTGGAATTGGGTGATCAGGGCAAAGAAGCCGTAACTATTAAAAAAGAAAAGGCAAGATCATCTAAAGAGACTGTAGCTTTTGAATATGAGGATTTCAAGATGGCTGACATAGAAGGGAAAACGATATCCTCTAAAAATATTACTGCAAAAAGTCAGTATACGTTTATTGACTTTTGGGCAAGCTGGTGTGCTCCATGCAGGGCGCAAGGCCGGGAATTGATCCCGATATACAACAAGTACAGATCTAAAGGTTTTGATGTAATTGCAATATCACTGGATACTGACATCATAGCCTGGAAGAAAGCAACACAAGCTGATGGCTACACCTGGACGAATTTGAGTGATCTGAAAGGATTTGAATCGCCGATCACTAAAAAATATAAAATCATTGCGATCCCGAGAAACCTGTTGATTGATCAGAAGGGAAATATTATTGCCATGGACTTGCATGGTGAGGCGCTGGAAGCTAAACTCGCCGAATTATTTAAGATATAATGTAGCAAATACCTAAGCCTGACTATAAACATAAACCAACCATACATACAGGGAAACATAACCCCTGAAAAAAAGCCAGTCCCAACGTGGTTGGGACTGGTACAGCCTGGAAATAACTTTAAATGCAAACTACAGCAGCCAAACCCTTAGAAAGATAAGGCTCGCTGTGATCAACCAAACTAAACGATGTACGAGAATTCTAACAGCTACCTGGGAGCACGCAATCCTCTCAAGTCAAAAATTATGCGGATAATGCGATTAACCACCATAATACTAATAGCATCTATTGTGCTGGTTAGTCCTTCCTTATTCGCCCAGCAAATCAACATCAACCGCAAAAATGCTTCCCTGGAGTCGCTGTTAAAAGAAATCCGGGCGCAAAGCAGCTATGATTTCTTTTACGACGGGAAAATAATTCCTAAAAACAGAGTGGTTGATATCAGTTTGAAAAATGCTGACATTAACGAAGCACTCAAAAAGATTCTGGCTGGCTCTTCACTCAGCTATACCATTGAAGGTAAAATTGTGACCATCCGGAAAAGCATGCCTACAATTATTGATAAGGTCTCTTCCCTTTTTACCAGGATAGATATAAAGGGAATTGTGGTGGATGAACAAGGCAAACCTTTACCGGGAGCATCTGTGTTTATCAAGGATTCCCAGATCAGAACGACCACGAATAAAGATGGAGAATTTTTCTTGCAAAATGTGGAAGACAGTGCCACGGTGCTAATTGGCTATGTTGGATACCAGCCGGTCCAGCGTACCGCTTCACCCAATATGGGAACAATTCAAATGAATCCGTCAACCAGCAACCTGAAGGAAATAGAAGTTAAATTCAATACAGGTTACCAGGAAATATCCCGGGAACGCGCCGCAGGATCGTTTGCCAAACCAGATCTTAAAGTGATGCTTAACCGGACCAGTACGCCCAATATTTTAACGCGTTTGGAAGGATTGGTTCCGGGTTTGACTACCCGTGGTCCAGGCGGTTTACTTGTACGCGGTCAAAGCTCTCTGCCAACCGGTGACAACCCCCTAACTACTACCAGACCCTTAATTGTAATAGATGGGATTGAATTTGAAGGCAACATTGAACAGGTGAACCCGCAGGATGTTGAAGATATCACCATCTTGAAGGATGCAACTTCAGCCTCCATCTGGGGTGCCAAAGCAGCAAATGGCGTCATCGTAATTACCACGAAAAAAGGGAAAGCAGGTGAACGGCTGACGTTTAATTACGATGGATATTATGCATTTCAGGGTCGGCCGAACCTTGATTATGTCAAGCGAATGAGTTCGCAGCAATTTATCGCCCTCTCCAGGGAACTGTTCCCACAATTTTTTCCATATTTCCCGGACT
>NZ_JBCNKF010000012.1:0-198462 GCF_039596155.1 Chitinophaga sp. | reverse complement strand
CGAACAGTTTCGTGGGTGTTTGCCAAGGTGCCTGTATTTAAGTTTCAGAGTGCATGAATGGTTTGGCTGTTGTTTGTTAAAGGGCCGTTATTTGAACTTCCCGACAGACGAACAGTTTCGTGGGTGTTTGCCAACGTGCCTGTATCTGAGCTTCAGGGTGCATGAACGGTCTGGCTGGTACCTTTAAGATAGCAGCAGGGACGAAGGGAGGCGGAGGGCTACATCTCACACCTAAAATTTGATGGCTTATTTTCAGTAAATTTGATGAAAATGAATATTATGATCGGAGAGCGGGAAAAACATTTTATGTCCATTGCAATTAACCTGAGTCGAGAGGGTATGGAGCATGGTGACGGCGGACCATTTGGTGCAATCGTAGTTCGCGGTGACGAAATAGTCGGACGGGGTTGGAACAAGGTACTTTGTACGAATGATCCAACAGCGCATGCGGAGGTATCTGCGATCCGGGATGCCTGTCAGCGTTTGGGTACATTCCAGCTGCATGACTGCGAAATCTATACTTCCTGTGAACCTTGTCCTATGTGCCTTGGTGCTATTTACTGGGCGCGGCCACTACGGGTGTATTTTGCTAATACCAAAGAGGATGCAGCCAGTATTGACTTCGATGACTCTTTTATTTATACCGAAATAGGCATCGCACATGCAGACAAGCGGATTCCATTTATAGCTTTTCCCCAGGAAGCGGCTCTTAAAGTTTTTCAGGATTGGCAGGCAAAGGGAGATAAGACGTTGTATTAGGTTTCTCAGAAAGATCTTCAAATAATCGCCCATCGAATTGAAATAAGTGATATCCTCAAAGTTCAGTTTGTGAATCCGTTTATCTGACTTTACTGTAAAATAACCTTTGCGAAGATCCCCTGACTTCACCAGATTGGACATGCACTCCGCTTTTTCTCCATTTTCTGCGTAGATGAGCAGGTAACGGTAAAGGGAGCAACCCGTCAGCCCTAAAAAGACGAAAAGCTGACCATATGGTCAGCCTTCCGAAAGACTTTTGTGTCGTAGCTTAGATTATGCACCTTTTTTAGGAGTTGCAGCAGCAGCTGGCTTGTGAGCTTTGTGAGCGTGAGCCTTAGCGGTATCAGCAGCTGGTTTTTCAGTTTTAGCTTTTTCTTTCTTAGCTGGTTTTTCAGCTGGAGCCTGTGCGAAGGTTACAGCGCTAACACTCATTGCTACTGCAGCTACAATAAGACTTTTCTTGATGTTCATGATCTTTAGTTTTAAATAATTTTGAATTGTTTGTTTGTAGTTTCTGACGTAAAAGTACAGCTGATTATGCCCCTTTTGCCGTCGGTTTCGGTGAATGAGGTCGAAGTGTCGTTGAAAAAGGGAAATCGGGTGGTAACATGTTCGTATTGTTACAACAGGTGTTCGCCAGCGAACGCTTTTTAGGCGTGGAATACAGGCAATCTTTTGTAAATCATTACTTTGTGTTTTTGGCGTAGTTCGTGCTGCCGGTTAGTTACTATTTTAAACCTGACAATGATTACAAATTCAATTAAAGTTGCCTGGCGCAATCTTGCCTTTAACAGGCTTTTCAGCGCCCTTAATATCTTTGGTTTGGCAATGGGGATCACTATTGCAATTCTTCTGTCCCTATACATCATACAGGAGCGCTCTTTCGACACTATTCCTAATCGTAACAGGATCTTCCGTTACCTGGCTACGGTCAGCTATGATGGCAATCATAGCATATGGGCCGGTGTTCCTAACCGCGTTGGCCCTACTGTACAGGAGCATATCCCCGAAGTGGAGTTGTCTGCCCGTACCGTCCTGAATGATTTCGGAGAAAATGCCAATTTTGCGATAGGTGAACATTCCTTCATCGAGAGCAGGATGTATTGGGCTGATCCGGACATTACTGAGATTTTTGACCTCCACTTTATATACGGCGATAAGAAGACGGCGCTCAGGGAGCCCAATTCCATCATCATCTCTGCCAGCAAGGCTAAACAGTATTTTGGGAAGGATCATCCATTGAACAAAACGATCATGTACAACAGGCGCGTGGCACTGAAAGTAACCGGCGTGTACGAAGACCTGCCTGCAAACAGTACCTTTGACGCATCGGTGATTGGTACCTTCAGCTCTTCGAATTTTACAGGTCTTACCTGGGACAATGCAAGTTTTGAAACCTGGATCCGGCTCAGGCATCCAGGTGACAGGAAAAAGGTAGAAGCTTACCTGCCTGAAATGATTTACGATAATGTCAGTAAGGAAGGAACATATTATACATTGTCGCTGCAACCCCTTTCGGAAGTACACTTTGATACAACGGTAAAGTCAGGCTATAGCCTTAGAAAAGGTGATGCCACCCAGCTACGTCAGCTGGTCTACCTGGCGATTGCACTACTGTTGATGGCGGCAATCAATTATATGAACCTGGCCACCGCACGTGCACAACAACGCAGCAAAGAGGTGGGTATCCGTAAAACGCTTGGCGTAAGCCGGAAAGGGCTCGTTGGTAAGTTCTATGCAGAGACAGCGGTGCTTACCTTTTTTTCCATCATTTGCGGGTTGACATTGGCTATCATTGCCATCCCTCTATTCAATTCATTGTCCGGGAAGATGCTGATGTATGGTACATTATTACATCCGGTTTTTCTGGTGGGATTGCCTGTTTTATGGCTGACTGTCACCTTGATAGCCGGGTTGTATCCCGCGGTGGTGCTTTCCTCTTATTCCCCGATGGAAGCGCTTAAAAAGAGCGGGATGCCCCGTTCTGCCTCGGTTGTGTTCCGCCATGCCCTGATAGTCGTGCAGTTTAGCGCCAGTATCATACTCATTGTGGGCGTAATTGTGATGAGTGTGCAGATGAAATATGTAAGTCAGCGTAAGCTGGGGTATGAGCCGGAAAATGTGATGGCTATCCGGTTGAATGCCATCAATAGCCGTGAAGAGTTTGACGCGCTGGTAAACAGGATGAGCACATTGAGTCCAACGCAGGCAATGTGCCTGTCGCAGGCGTTTCCCGGGAAGGGAGAGAATAGCCGTACGTTGCACAGGACGGCTGAAGACAAGCAGGGCACGATGCTAACCTGCAATTTTATACAGGGGGATGTGACGCCGGTATTGCAACTGAAGCTGCTGGCAGGAAGAATGGTGCGTGATTTTCAGCAATCAGACACCACCGCGGATGGGAAGCCAAAATTTGAAGTGGTATTAAACAAAGCAGCCGTGGATTACCTGGGCCTTACACCGCAGGATGCGATTGGCAGGAAAGTATTGGCAGATATAGGCGATCATTCCACCATTGTGGGCGTTGTGGATAATTTCAATTTTTCTTCTTTGCATACGCCGATTGGACCTTATTGTTTTACCAATTCATGGGGTGGACTACGGTATGTACTTGTGCGGTTTAAGACCGGCGAGCTGGGGGAGACCATGCGTAAATATGAGGCCGCCTACAAGGAGATTTTACCTGAGGGCGCATTTGATTATACATTTGTTGATAGCGAGCTAAAAAACCTTTACCTCGCGGATGAGCAGATGGCAGCGGTAGTGACAGCATTTTCAGTGTTAGCGATATTGGTAGGTTGTCTGGGATTGTTTGGCCTGGCTACTTATACTGCAGAGAAGCGGACCAAGGAAATCGGGGTGCGGAAAGTGATGGGAGCGACGGTATTTTCGCTGGTGCGGCTACTGTGCTTCGACCTGGTGAAGCTGGTGTTGTTGTCGTTCTGTATTGCGTGTCCGCTGGCATATTGGGGATTTGGGAAGTGGCTGGAGAACTTTGCGTACAGGATAGATATGCAGTGGTGGATGTTCGGACTGGGCGGGTTGATGGCTGTCGTGATCGCGCTTTGTACAGTATCTACACAGGCCATCAGGGCGGCGATTGCTAACCCGATTCGTTCCCTGAGGAGTGAATAATGAATTGATGTAAGTTATAACAGGATGGCCATGGTCTCTTCCATGGCTTTCAGGCTAAGTTCGCGCAGGGTAGCAAATTTTTCTGCTACCAGCGCGGGCTGGTAGTGGTTAGGATCCAGTGATTCCAGGGGTTCTAAAATAGGGTATAGTATACCATCCAGTCCGATAAAGGAAATGGTTGTTTTAAGGTTATGTGCGGTACTCTTTATGGCTGCAATGTCCTCGGCCTGAATGGCTTTTTTCAGCGCACCGAGGTCTTCGGGTAGCTGTGTTACGAATTGTTGCAGCATGGCATGCTCAAATTCCGTATCTCCTTTGCTCAATGTCTTCAGGTACTGCAACTGCACCAGTGGTCCTTCATGGGGCTGGGACTGCCCGTTTACGGCATTACTGTGTGTATGTACATCCGGAGGGCTGACTTTGCCTGTAAATACCTGGATCAGTCTGAATAGTTCTTCTTCCCGGATCGGTTTGGAGAGATATTCGTTCATACCCGCCTGCAGGCATTTCTCTCTTTCGCCTGCCATGGCATGTGCAGTCATGGCAATGATCGGGATATTAGAATGCAGTTCCTGCCTGATTTTGCGGGCGGCGGTGTAGCCATCCATTTCCGGCATTTGAATGTCCATCAGGATCATATCGTAATGTCCTTTGCCGAGGGCGGTCAGTACATCCTGTCCGGTTGTGACCAGGTGGTACGGCATCTGCCGGTTGCCCAGCAGGTGTTTCAACAGGTCCTGGTTCATCTTATTGTCTTCTGCTACCAGCAGTCTGACGTCTGCATGGAGAGCGGAAAGAATATTGTCGCTGGTGGTTTCGCCGTTTTCGGGCAGTGATTCTCCCAGAGAATAGGGAAGTTCTACCATGAAAGTGCTGCCTTTGCCGGGCTCACTTTCTACCGTGATGGCGCCGTGCTGGATTTCTACCAGTTGTTTTACGATGGTGAGCCCCAGGCCGGTACCGCCGTATTTGCGGGTTGTATCTGCTTCTGCCTGGTTGAACCGGTCAAAGATAGCGGGCAGTTTGTCGGGAGCGATACCAATGCCTGTATCACTAACGGTAAATAACACACGTACGGTGTGTTCATTTTCTCCGAATTTATTGACCATGATATTGACATGTCCCTGATTGGTAAACTTGATCGCATTGTTGGTGAGGTTTACCAGGACTTGCGTCAACCGGACGACATCACCGTATAGAATATCTGGTACATTATCGTCGATCGCTACATTAAATGCCAGGTTCTTTTCTTCAGCTTTCAGGCGGAACATGGTCTGTACTGCGTGAAGTACACCACGGAGGCTAAACGAGACCGGTTCCAGCCGCATCATACCTGATTCTATTTTGGAAATATCGAGAATGTCGTTGATGATCTCCAGCAGATTTTCGCCGGCATTTTCGATGGCGGTGACATATTCCCTTGCTTTTTCATTCAGGGGTTGCTGTTGGAGCAGGTGGGTGAAACCCAGCACGGCATTCATGGGTGTTCGGATTTCATGGCTCATGTTGGCAAGGAACTGGTCTTTGATGGCAGCTAGTTTCTTTTCCTGCTGTTGTGATTTATCCAGTGCTTCGATGAGTTGTTCCTGTTTGTGAATACGTGTGGTGATGTATAGAAACGCGAGCAGGCTGCTGGCGCAGGCAAAGATCATCATGACTGAGCCCCAGTTTTGTGCGCGCTGTCCGCTGGTATCGATCAGAGTAACAGTACGGTTTACTTCTGTTTGCCGGGTGCTATCGAGCTGGCGCAGAATAACGACGATGGCGTCGCCAAGGCGTTTCCCTTTCTGTGCGTTGATGAGGCGTTCAGCAGACCATTTGCCGTGCGTATAAAAAGAGTCGAGGACGGAGACGTTAAAGTGATTTTTTTCTTCTACCAGGTAGTTCAGCTGGGTCAGCAGTTTTTCAGTACTGTCGCTCATGACCAGCTTATTAATTTCGTTGAGGTCGGCTTTGATAAGGGCAACATCGGCTTCGATGCCGGTGATATTTAAAGTATCCTGGGAGATGACAGTACCTCTTACTTTACTGTCTGTTCTGGCTATACTGGTCTGGAGTTTTTGCAGCTCGTTCTTAACGTTCAGTTCATTCAGCAGCTGTTCATTCCCTGAGATCAGCTTGCGGATGTTCTGCGAGGAGTTAAACTGGAGTACTATAAACAGGATCATCCCTGAAATAAACACCCCGAGTAAATAGTATTTCAGATGTTTAGGCTGCATATAACGTTGATGATACAAGGTACAATTTTTCTTCACAAACGATCGCTTCTGCCACCGGCAGAAGCGATCGTTTTGTAAAGATGTCCACTAAAAAACTATTTGGTAGCTGCGGCTGGTTTAGCTGCGGTACCTGCTGCTTTTTTGTGGTGATGCTTTTTATGTCCTTTGTGCGCTTTCTTCTCTGTAGCTGGTTTTTCAGCCTGTTGAGTAGTTTTTGTAGCTTTTGCAGCTTTAACGGTGTTGTTTGCGAAAGTGGCGGTACCTACCAGCATCATGGCAGCGGCCATCAGCATTGCTATCTTTTTCATGATAATTGTTTTAATTATTTGTGATCAATTTGTTTGATGACCTAAAGGTACATTGCGGATGTGCATGTGTGATTTCGATTTGGGTTAACAGGCATTAGTGGTCGGTAAACAGGGAAAAACTGTCGGTGGGGGTATTGAAATGCATGTGGGCAGTCGTTTCTTATTGATTTTTAGGGAGATATGAGTAATTTGGAAAGGAAACGCGGGCAGATGGGCGGGGCGCTCTAAATGGATTTGATACCTGGTACGGGAAGGATTTCAGGTATTGGGGAGATAGGTTTGAGGAGGGTGAAATTAGCCGGCCAGCGGGCATTTATAGCAAATATAGGATGCCATAAAGGTCCGCTGACTTGTATGAATGTTTAGTGCATGCATGTTATTGTCAGGTGGCAGTGGGACTGCGGCTGGTGTATGCAGGTTATCATTATTAGACGGCAGGCATCTACAGTTGCATGCAGGTGATGATGCCTGCATGCAGGTTTTACCATTACCATCACTCATGGCAGGGATTTATAGTAAATTCAACTTACTATTAAGCGCCGATCTGTAGGCATCTGCTACAGGTACAGCATTCTTTAGAATAATGATGGTACCGTCTTCAATTGACTCTATTTTGTCAAGCGCTACTATATAAGACCTGTGTACACGCATAAATTTGCCAGGAGGCAGTTTTTCTTCCACAGCTTTGAGGGTAGTATGAATAGCGTGGAACTTTTGGGCAGTATGCAATTTTACATAATCTCCCATCGCCTCCAGGTAAAGGATCTCGTCAATGCGGATTCTTTTGAGCACGCCGTTATCCCGGATAAATACAAACTCATTTTCTGTACTTTGTACCTCCTGTACCTGGCTCTCGCAGATCTCCTTCGCTTTGTCAATTGCCTGGATAAACCTGGCGGGACTGACTGGTTTAATGAGGTAGTCTGCTACGTTCAGTTCAAATGCTTCGACGGCATAGTCTTTCTTGACAGTAGTGAAAATAATGACGGGACCTTTCTTCCCCAGGTTACGGGTCAGTTCCAGTCCACTCATACCGGGCATTTCAATATCCAGGAGGAGCAGGTCTACTTTTTCTTTTTGCAGTACATTATAGGCTTCGAGGGCACTGGCACATTCGCCCAGTACATGCAGTTGTTCAACGTGGCTGGCCAATTGTTTCATTGCAGTGCGGGCCAGCTTATTGTCGTCTACAATAAGGCAATTCATGGGGCAAATATAAGGGCTTTCAATAGTTCAGGCATGTATTCAGTATATTATAATTTGCTTAAAACCTGATGAGCACCTATTAAAATTAAAATGTAATAAATAACTTGCATATTCTAAATCAGGTCTTCATTGAAACAGCTGCAAAGGCTCATCCTTATTGTATCATGCATATTCCTTCCGTTCATTTACGGGGGAGTGGCCGGAGAGTACGTATCTCCGAAGGGACAGCCGCAGTTACTCAACTACAACTCTGCACCGCATTTCCACGCTATTTGCAGGAATACCCATTTCAACACATCAGCCGTCCATAAGTTCAATTTACGTAACCGTGGGCTCATTGATTATAATGAATACTTCCTGACTGTTGCCAGTATCAGGATTAAGCCGCTGTTTGTTTATATTCATCCCACTTACAAAGGATATACAGATTCTTTCATCAGTGTATCTATCTCGCTTAGCGACTGGCGGGGCCCTCCAATGGCATAGTTCTCCTATCACGCAATTTTCATAATTACTCAACTACGCGCTATTACAGCGCACTAACATTTCGTGCAGTTATGTATCTGAACATTACTGTAAAGCGGTGTGCAGCTTTGCTATGCCTACTGGCAGGTATAAGTGTACATGGCTTTGCACAAACTTTACCTTTGAAGCAGGCGATCGACATGACCCTGCAAAATTATCCTTCACTGAAGACGAAGAATACCCTTGCCAACGCAGCGGCCGCGCATACGACCGATGTAAAACACGAGTGGTATCCAAACCTGAAGCTCGTGGAAGAAGCGACTGTAGGCTCCGATAATGGTGTATATGGTTCCTACTTCCCGATGAGTATTATACCCTCTACATCCGGCGGGATCCGGGCTGCGAACAATTCCCAGGCCGTAGCCGGTAATATCGGCATGGCACAGTTGCAATGGGAAGTATACAATTTCGGCTTGTATAAAGTGCGTAAGGATGAAGCAAAACAGCAACAACAGGTAGCTGGTGCCGACGCCAGTATCACTGCGAATGACCTTACTGTTTCTGTCATCCAGGACTACCTCTCTATGTTGGAATATTATAACCTGATGCGTATTCAGGCTGACAATATCGAGCGTACCAAATCCGTATCGCAGGCAGTTACGAGTATCGTACTGCATGGTTTAAAACCGGGCGTGGATAGTGCAATCGCAGCAGCAGAGCTGTCAAAAGCCAGGCTGAACTATATCGACTTCCAGAATGGATATAATAAAGTGCGCATGCATCTGGCAAGCCTCACCGGTTTGGACAGTACGGCTATTGTACCGGACACCCTGTATGACAAGGGGCTGAGGCAGTTACTACTGGCGCAATCTGATACCGCCACCGTAGAGCAGACACACCCTGCGCTGATCTACTATAATGCCCTGCTTGCTCAGAACAAAAACCATGAACTGGTGATCCGTAAAACCGCGATGCCCAAAGTGATGGTACTGGCAGCAGGATGGGCCAGAGGTTCCAGTATCAATAGTAATGATGAATACCAGAATCTGGGAAGTGGATTTGGTTACAGCCGGTATAACTACCTGGCGGGCATTGGTATCACTTACAATGTGGCCGACATCTTTCATACAAGAGATAGAATGAGGGAGCAGTACGTGCGCACAAGGGCTGCTGCCAACCAACTGGAGACTTCACGTACGATGCTGAACAACCAGTTGAACCAGGCGCGGGTGAATATTCACACCGCAGTGGACAAGTTGAATGAAATGCCGGCGCAATTGAATGCTGCCAGGGCGGCGGCGGCGCAGAAGATGGCCTTGTACAAGGGTGGTTTGACAAATATTATCGAAGTGACAAATGCACTGTATGTGTTGAACCGGGCGGAGAATGATCTGATCCAGACAAGGCATGATGCATGGCAGTCATTGTTTATGGAAGCGTTTGCGACGAATTCGATACAGCTGTTGGTGCAGCAGCTGGAAGCTGCGAGGGCAACACTGTAGTGGAAATGCTGTTGGCCCTGGAGGGATGTGCAGCGTATAATACTTATGCTTCCTCCGATTTTTCAAACGCAGATTCTTTCAGAATTAAACCTGTTCTCTGAACTTAAAATTATTATATGTCATTAGTCTCTACTGCCTTAAAAAAGCCCATCTCGGTTGTCGTACTGACACTTGGGGTGTTCCTTTTTTCTATACTGGCAGTTATTAATATACCGATCGATATCTTCCCGAAGCTGAACCAGCCAACCATCTATGTGATAGAACCGTATGGTGGTATGTCTGCGCAGCAGATGGAAGGTTTTTTCGCAACGCGTTTGCAGGATCAGTTCCTGTATGTGAATGGTATCAAGAATATCAGCAGTAAAAATATCCAGGGGCTGACCATGATCAAGCTGTCTTTCTATGAAGGAACTGATATGGGTGAGGCTTCCGCACAGGTAGCCCTGCAGGTGAGCCGTGCAATGAACTTTTTTCCTCCCGGTGCTGCACCTCCACAGGTCATTCGTTTTGATGCGTCTTCATTGCCTGTAGGTGAGCTGGTATTTAGTTCGCCGACCCGTCCACTGAAGGATATTTATGATATGGCAACTACCCGCATCAGGCCAATGTTTGCGACCGTTCCGGGTTTATCCGCCCCACCGCCGTTTGGTGCGAATGCCCGTTCAGTCGTAGTGAATGTAAATCCTGACCGTCTGCGTAGTTTCAATCTGAGCGCGGACCAGGTAGTAGAAGCTATTGCGCGCAACAATGCGATGAGTCCATCTGGTAATATTCGTATCAATAATAAAATGTTCCTCACTACGATTAATTCATTGGAGGAGCAGGTAACAGACTTTGGTAATATCCCGGTGGCTACAAATGGCAATGCTACAGTGTTTGTGAAAGACATCGCGACGGTGTCGGATGGTGCCGACGTGACGGTGGATTACGCGCTGGTAAACGGTAAACGCTCTGTATATATGCCGGTAGTGAAGACGCCGGATGCGAGTACCTGGGAAGTAGTGAAAAAACTGAAGGCGAAGTTGCCCGAGATGCAGAATTTATTGCCGGAAGATACGAAGATCACCTATGAATTTGACCAGTCGGTGGCCGTGATCAATGCTGTGAAAGGCCTGATGACAGAGGGGATTCTGGGTGCGGTGCTGACCGGGTTGATGGTGTTACTCTTCCTGCGTGATCTGCGGAGTTGTCTGGTGGTGGTGATCACTATCCCTATCGCGATTTTATCCGCGGTATTCGGTTTATATCTTTCGGGACAAACCATCAACCTGATGACGCTGTCCGGATTGGCGCTAGCCATTGGGGTACTGGTGGATCAGGCAACTGTAACGATTGAGAATATTCACCAGCACCTGGAAATGGGAAAACCAAAAAAACAGGCAATATATGAGGCTTGTGAAGAGATCGCGTTTCCTTTGTTATTGATCCTGTTATGTATCCTGGCGGTGTTTGCACCTTCGTTTATTATGTCAGGTGTGCCGAAGGCGATGTTCCTGCCGTTGTCACTATCAATAGGTTTTGCCATGATCGCTTCGTTCTTTACAGCACAGACATTGGTACCTGTTATATCCAACTGGTGGCTGAAAGCAGAAAAGTATCAGCATGCACACGCAGGACTGGCACTGGACAATGAAGAGGTGAAGGAAGTGAATGAGCATATGCATGAACATCAGCAACATCCTGAGAAACAGGGTGGTTTTGAGAAGTTCAAAGCGTGGTTTATGCGCATACTGGAGCGACTTGGCAGGCGATCTGCATTGGTAATAGGTATCTATTTAGTGATTGCATTTGGTGCTGCAGGTACGGCGTATGTGGTGATTGGGAAAGACCTGATGCCGCATATAAATGCAGGTCAATTCCAGTTAAGAATAAAAGAACCGGATGGTACGCGACTGGAAAGGACGGAAGAGAAAGTGCACCAGGTGCTTCGTCTGATAGACGAGGCAACGGATGGAAATGTGGAGATCAGTTCGGCTTATGTGGGTTTGATCCCCACCAGTTATGGTTCAAGTAACCTGTACGTATTCAATGCAGGTACCCATGAGGCGGTGCTGCAGGTAAACCTGAACGAGGATTACAAAGTGAATATTGATGAGCTGAAGGATAAATTACGCGATATGATCCGTGAGAAGTACCCGCAGCTACGGGTATCATTTGAGCCGATTGATATGACGGAGAAGATAATGGCGCAGGGCGCTTCAACACCGATCGAGGTGAGAGTGGCAGGGAAAGATATGCAGCAGATACAGAAATATGCGACGACGCTGACAAACAGGTTAAAGAATATCTCTTTTCTGCGGGATGTACAGATTGTACAGCCACTGCATTACCCGGTGATTAAGATCAATGTGGATCGTTTTAAAGTGGCGCAGATGGGATTGAATGTGTACCAGGTAGCGCGGTCTGTAACGGCATCTACGTCCAGTAGCCGCTTCTCCGAAAAGAACCAGTGGCTGGATGAGAAGGGGGCGTACACCTACCAGGTACAGGTACAGATCCCGGAGTATAGTATGCAGGCGATCAGTGACCTGCAGGAGATCCCGTTGGTGAAAGGGCAGGCGAGACCTGTGTTGGGAGACGTAGCGAGTTTTAGTACAAGTGAGGTGCCCGGTGAATACGACCGCTCAGGACCACGCCGGTATCTGACAGTGAGTGCGAACATTTCCAATATAGACCTGGGAGCGGCAACAAAGGCGGTGCAGCATGAAATAGATGAGATGGGGCCTCCACCACGTGGATTGATAGCAGATGTACAGGGTAGTTCCAGTTTGCTTACTGAAACATTGAACGGATTGCAGAATGGACTGATGCTGGCGGTAATGGTGATCTTCCTGTTACTGGCGGCTAACTATCAATCTTTCCGATTAAGTTTTGTGGTATTGGTAACGGTACCTGCGGTAATAGCGGGTGCGCTGTTGATGTTGCTGCTCACCGGGTCAACACTTAACCTGCAATCTTATATGGGTATGATCATGTCAACAGGCGTATCGGTAGCAAATGCGATTTTGATAGTGACGAATGCGGAGAAGTTAAGGTTAGATTACCGGGATGCCTATAAGGCAGGAATAGTAAGTGCTGGTATACGTCTGCGCCCGATACTGATGACGAGTCTGGCAATGATAGCGGGTATGATACCGATGGCTTCCGGAATGGGAGAGTCGGGAGATCAGACGGCGCCTTTAGGTAGGGCAGTCATTGGTGGATTGATCGCATCCACAGTTGCTGCATTGTTTATACTACCGTTGGTGTATGCACGAATGCAACGGAAGACGACTTTCGACCCGGTTTCGCTGATGCCAGAGGAGGAGGTGGTGCCCACAAAGCCTTAGAAGAAACAGGAAAGCATGATGCGTTCTGCGTGCAAGCCATCATGCGGAGGAGATCATTAAAATAATCTGAACATTAAATTATCATCATTACCATGAATAATCAACATAGACTTGTCATCATATGTACGGCCGTGAGCATGCTGGCAGCATGCAGGGAGGCCGCTTCGAAAAAGAAGAAAGAAGAGAAACACCATACCAGTCAATATACATATTCAACGGTCGTACAGGAACCGTTATCGTCCAGTATACAGTTACCTGCGGTACTGGATGCTTACCAGAAAGTAAGTATTTATCCACGTGCGAATGGATTTGTGAAGGCGGTATTGGTAGACAGGGGATCTGTTGTGAGAAAAGGGCAGATGCTGCTGGAGCTGGATGCACCGGAGGTAATACAGCAATATTATGCGGCGCAGGCAAAGTGGTTGCAGGCCAAGGCGGACTATGCAGCATCAAAAGATAACTATGAACGTACTGTGGCGGTTAGTGCCACACCTGGTACAATCTCTCCCCATGACCTGGAGGTGTCTATGGCCAGGATGCTGGCGGACAGTGCGATTGTAAACAGCCAGTTGGCAAACTTCAGGGCATTGGAAGCAAGCAGGAGCTATCTGCAGGTGACAGCGCCTTTCGATGGTGTGATCACGGAGCGTAATGTCCATCCGGGCGCGCTGGTAGGGCCGACTACGAATATTGATGGAAGGCCGATGCTGATGCTGGAGCAGGAGGATCGTTTGCGTTTGATCGTGCAGGTGCCGGAAATTTATAGTGCGCAGCTGACGGATGCACAGAAAGTGAGTTTCCGGGTGAATGCTATACCCGGTAAGGTGTTTACAGGATCAATCAGTCGTCAGGCCGGATCATTGAACGACCGGTTCAGGTCGGAAGCGGTGGAAGTGGACGTGTTCAATCCGAATCACTTATTAAAGCCCGGGATGTACGCGGAAATTACCATTCCGGTAAGTGGTAGCCGCCAGGCAATGGTTGTGCCGGCTACGGCAGTTGTAACATCGACAGAGAAGAAGTATGTAATAGCTGTAAGAAGTGGCATCACGCATTGGGTAGATGTGCAGGAGGGGAATCATCACAATGATTCTACAGAAGTGTTTGGTTCATTGCAGCCGGGAGATAAAGTGATCGCACCCGCTACAGATGATATTAAGGAGAATATAAGTGTAGAGTAGTGGGCTCATCGGAGATAAAGGAAAGAGGATCGACATAGCATGCTCAACAGCCATGTTGAGGAAAGGAAGACCGGATAGGCAATATTTTTGTGATACTCTCTCCAAAAGGTGTATTATGAAAAAATCAACAAACTTAAAAAGGGAGATCAAAGAGGTAAAGAGAGAAAATGCAGAAGTGGCACCGAAAGCGAAGACGACTGCAAAGAAAGATTATGACGACGATCAGAACCACCTGTTGGAGGGATATGATGAGCGTGAATATGATCAAAAAGATATCGCCGATGAGAAAAGAAAAAAGGGAGCCTGACAGTGGCTCCCTTTTTGTTCTTTGGATTATTGGCGGATTTGAAACGACAATCTTAACGACTTGTTCCCGGCATATCAGCAATTCCCTGTCTGATGCATCAAAGGTGATGTCTCAAAGCAAGATTGAAGCTGTAGCGGAAGCGAAAAGCGTTTATTTTTCAGCACATCTGAAGCATTCATTAGTTTCCCGGAAAGAACACTACACTCACGCCAACAGATTTTGTTTCCGGGCTATAAGTTGGCATTGCGATAGGATGCAGGCTGTTCTTCCCGTCTTTCTTCGCAAAAGCATTTTCTATCTTAGGAAATACCCAATATGCAGCTTTCGTACTAAGGATACCTAATCCAGCGCCTGCAACTACGTCGCTGAGCCAGTGACGATTGTTATACATACGTAATACCCCGGTGGCAGTGGCTACGGCATAGCCATATACGCCATACCATGGGCTTACATCTTTGTATTCCATACGCATGAATTCAGCGCCCATAAATGAGGTGGCGGTATGACCTGAAGGGAAGGAGTTGAAGGTACTCCCGTCAGGGCGTTGCCTGTGAGACAAGGTCTTTACTCCTCCTACGGTTCCCATCATGAGCAGGCTCGAGATACCCAGAATGATTGTCCGGTCCCGGAAATTGTGCTTGCCTTCTATACCTACTGCATTCAGCGCATACACTGTTAATGCCGGTGCATACCGTGTGTAGTTATCAATTTTGGTATGGAAGGTGGCATTATCTTCGAGGATCTCCTTCCTGGTGCTGTGGTCCAGGTTGCGGAGCGGGCCATATTCGAAGGTGGCAATACCATAGCCAAGCATAGCAGCGGGAATTACGACACCGGCAAGGGTGCATTCTTTCTTTTTTGCTACTTTGAAAAACTTCAAATAGGAGGTATCCTTTTGAATCATCGTCACTGCCGAATCAGTCGACACTTGTTGGGCGTAAACCCCTGTAACTATTACAAACGGTAGTAACAGTTGTAGGTATAAAGAGTTTAATCTCATCCAATACAGATTAGCGGTAGTAACATAATGTTGTGCATCTACTACAAAACAATAAAAAGATTCTGTAGAGAATCTGAAGGTAAATAATATTTTGTTTTGATGTATATCCTTTTTGCTAAACAAACGTTTGAATAATATTAGTATATTTGTTTCCGAGACCAGGAAATGGTGTCTTCCTGCACAAGAACTGTCCCGTATTCTTCGGGTCTGATGGCGCCTACAAATAGTAAGTATATTCCTGTCCGTACAAGCGGACAGTTCTGTTTATATATTTGTAGGAACATGATGAAATTTAACAAATCCTTAGAACAATTTACGATTGCTTACCAGCTGATCCGCTGGACTGTTATCATTATTCCTGTGGCGCTGGTAGTGGGCTCTCTGGTGGCCTTATTCCTGTGGCTACTTGATTATGTTACGCATTTTCGCTGGGAACATGAATGGTTATTGTATTTGCTGCCGATAGCGGGTATCGGCATTTATTTCCTGTATAATAAGTTGGGCGATACGTCGGAGAAGGGGAATAATCTCATCATGGATGAGATTCATGAACCGGGTGGTGGCGTGCCTGCCCGTATGGCGCCGCTGGTATTGATCACCACTATTATCACGCATTTGTTTGGCGGATCTGCTGGGCGCGAAGGAACGGCGGTGCAGATTGGTGGTAGTATGGCTGGGCTGTTGGGAAAATGGATGCGGTTATCGCCGGGTGATCTGCGAATTCTATTAATGACGGGAATAGCAGCGGGCTTTGGCGCCGTATTCGGAACGCCCCTGACGGGTACTGTTTTTGCGCTGGAGGTACTGGCGATAGGGGTGATCAGGTATGACGCGCTGGTACCTTGTTTGATCGCCGCGGTATTTGCTGACTGGGTATGTAGTGCCTGGGGGATTCATCATACACATTATGAGATTTTGTTTAAATCGGATACACCGTTTAATTACCTGTTGCTGGCGAAAGTGATCATAGCCGGGATTGCATTTGGGTTGGCGAGTTTCTTATTTTCTACCTGCATGCATCAGATTAAGAAATACAGTAAGCAGTTTATAAAGCCGGCATGGTTGATACCAGTGGTGGGTGGTGTAATTATCATTGTCTTTTGCCGGGTACTGGGAACAGAGGATTATACGGGTTTAGGCGTGTTGAGCAAGGATCCGGCAGGGGTGAGTATTGTGAATGCTTTTAAGGATATGGAGATGTCTGACTGGGCATGGCTGTGGAAGTTGTTGTTTACAGCTATTACGCTGGCGATGGGATTTAAAGGAGGTGAGGTGACTCCATTGTTTTTCATTGGCGCGGCACTGGGGCATACTATTGCCGTAATGATAGGGGCACCGATAGATCTGTTTGCAGGCCTGGGTTTTATTGCGGTATTTGCAGGGGCGACAAATACGCCGATTGCGTGTACATTGATGGGGGTGGAGCTGTTTGGGACGAGCAATGCGTTGTATTTTGCAGTGGCTTGTTTCACTGCGTATTATTTTAGCGGACGTTCAGGAATATATAGTGCACAGCGGCTGGGGGTTTCGAAGAAGTGGGAGTAAAGGCGCTGTCATTGTTTCCATAAATCCAGGATAAAGTATATTGGTTGACAAGAGAACGGAATAATCTGTATCAGTTAGTTTAGTAGTTTCAAAGAAATGAGTGCAAAGATTGGCCCGGCAAAGTTTTTGTTGCACATTGCGTTCTACATTCAAAATGAATAAGCTTTACAATCTAAATACAAAACATGAAAGCCATTACAATTCCCCAATTTAAAGCAACGCCTGCCTTGACAGAACAACCCAGGCCGGTCGTAAAAGCCGGTAGTATGCTGGTACGTATTATAGCAGCAGGAATCAATCCCTTTGATGCCAAAATGATCGATGGTATTCTTGACGGGCAAATGCCTCATCACTTCCCCATGATACCTGGTGTGGATGCGGTGGGTGTTGTGGAAGAAATTGGGGAAGGTGTAACGCATTTCAAAGTGGGAGATAACATTTACGGGCAATTCCTGCATGCTCCGGTAGGTGAAGGTACATTCGCAGAATTTGTGGTAGTGCCTGAAAAAGCTGCTTTGTCCTTAGCGCCTAAAAATATTCCATTGAAGCACGCAGCGGCAATCCCTACCGCAGGTATGACAGCTTTGGCTATGTTGGAAAGTTCAGGATTGAAGCATGAATCAATTTTACTGGTAGTGGGTGGAACAGGAGGTGTGGGATCCTTTCTTATTCAGCTGGCGGCAATGCAGGGGATCTATATCGTTGCAACCGTGAGTGATGATGCAGGGGCCAGCAGGGTCAGTGAATTAGGCGCGAAGGAAACGGTGAATTATAAGAAACTACATGTAGCCGATATTATCAGAAATAAGTATCCGGATGGTGTAGATGGATTGATTGATATGGTCAGCAGTCCGGAGGCATTCAGAGAGCTTACACAATATGTGAAAAAAGGTGGTGTGGCATTGACCACTGCGTTTGTAGCAGATGAAGAGGATTTGAAGAAAAAAGGATTGAAGGGAGGAAATTTTGAGTTGAAAGGGAATCGTACCTTACTGGATACATTGTCGGACGCAGTGGATAACGGAGCCCTGAAGATCCCGCTGGAAAAGGAAATTACGCTGGAAGAGACACCTGCTGCATTGGCAGAAATCAGGCAATTAAAAAGTAAAGGGAAGACTATCATTGTGATATAACCAGAACGTATATAGCATTTTTAAACTGTCCTTCGCTTATGCGAATGTAAACAAGGGGATGTCCCGGGGTTCGGAGACGTCCCCTGTTATCCGGGGTGCCGATAGGTATTAATATTCAGGCGCTTTCTGGTATACCTGTTGAGTCACCTTTCCATGATGGTTATCCTGCCAGACCCTGTTAAATTTATTATTCGTACCTTTGCCCCACTTATCACATCCCCATTCTTACAATTTACTTGCTGCTGCTTAGCATAACCCGGGGCTTTCATATCATTGATATTTGTGACAAGGTTCATTTTTCCCGTACTATTCAGGTGCGTTTTTTGATGTGTGGAATTCCATACTTTGATTGGCATTTTATTATAGCATCGATTTTTTGACTAAAACTGTATTATGAGTAAAACCATTATTGTATCGAACAGGCTACCGGTAAAGATCACTGAGAAAGATGGCGAGTATGTGTTGAATCCGAGTGAAGGCGGTTTGGCTACAGGGCTGGGGTCCATTTACAGGCAAGGCTACAACATCTGGATTGGATGGCCCGGCGTGGACGTAAACGAAGCAGCACAGGGGCAAATAAAACAACAACTGGGCACCATGAATCTTATGCCGGTGTACCTGACCCAGGATGAAATCAATAATTATTATGAGGGGTTTTCGAATGAGGTATTGTGGCCGGTTTTCCACTATATGTCCGTATACGCCCGTTATGAACAGGTTTATTGGGATTACTATTATCAGGTAAATACAAAATTCAGAGACGCGGTTTTAGAAGTAGCAGAACCCGGAGATATTATCTGGATTCACGACTACCAGTTACTACTGTTACCAGGTATGATCCGGGCCGCTGCGCCGGATGTAGCCATTGGATATTTTCAACATATTCCTTTCCCTTCGTTTGAATTATTCCGTCTCATTCCCTGGCGCGTAGAGTTGCTGGAAGGGATGCTGGGAGCTGATCTGCTGGGCTTCCATACTTTTGACGACAGCCATCATTTTCTCAATGCGGTGACCCGGTTATTGCCATTGAATGCAAATGCGAATGTGGTGACTGTGAATGATCGTGCAGTAGTAGCAGAAACCTTCCCCATGGGTATTGATAACAGTAAATTTGAATTGTTATCACAGGATCCTGAAGTGCTCAAACAGGTAGCGACGCTGCGTGAGAACTTCCATGGTACGCACATGGTATTGTCTATCGACAGGCTGGATTACAGCAAAGGCATTATTCAACGCTTACAGGCATTCGAATTATTCCTCCAACTATATCCGGAATATATAGAGAAGGTTGTACTGTATATGATCGTGGTGCCGTCGAGAGATACTGTGGCACAATACAAGGAACTGAGAGATGCGATCGATATGCTGGCAGGCGGTATCAATGCGCGCTTCCGTACACTGAACTGGCATCCGATCAATTATTTTTATCGCAGTTTTCCTGTCGAAACGTTGTCTGCCTTGTACAGCTTTGCACATGTAGGATTGGTAACACCTATGCGTGATGGTATGAACCTGGTGAGCAAGGAGTATGTAGCCAGTAGAAAGGACAGTGATGGTGTGTTAATACTGAGTGAAATGGCTGGTGCAAGCAAGGAACTGATTGATGCGCTCATTGTGAATCCGAATAACATCGGTGCAATTGCAAGGGCGATCCATGAAGCACTAAACATGCCGGAAGGAGAACAACGAAGAAGGATGAAGCAGATGCAGCAGATTGTATCTAAGTTTAATATTTCTCATTGGGTAAAATTATTTATGGCTAGATTACAGGAAGTGAAACAGTTGCAGCAGTCTATGCTGGCGAGAAGAATGAGCCTGGAAATGCAGGTGTATGTTAGAAAAGATTACAAGAAAGCAAAGGAAAGAGTGATTTTCCTGGACTATGACGGTACATTGGTCGGATTCCAGGCAAATATCGATCTGGCTTCGCCTGACCAGGATCTTATCCAGCTATTGACGGAGTTGACAGCAGATCCATCGAATCATGTAGTAATGGTGAGTGGGCGTAAATATCAGACACTGCAGGAGTGGCTGGGACATCTGAAACTGGATCTCATTGCGGAGCATGGTGCCTTCCATAGAAAATACGGAGAAGAATGGCAGCAATTACCGGGGTTGACAGATACCTGGAAAGCGGATATTGCTCCTATATTGGAGACTTTTACGGATCGTACGCCAGGTTCTTTCATTGAAGAAAAGAGCTTTTCGCTGGTATGGCATTATCGCAAGGCGGAAGCGGGTCTTGGTGAGTTGCGTGCGAATGAATTGATGAATACATTGCGTTATTTTGCGGCAGATAAAGGGTTGCAGTTATTACCGGGCGACAAAGTGATTGAAGTGAAGAATGTGGAGATCAATAAAGGTAAAGCAACGCTGGCATGGTTGCAGAACCGGCAATTTGATTTCATGCTGGGAATAGGCGATGATCACACGGATGAAGATATCTTTAAGGCATTACCGCCACATGCGGTGACGATCAAGGTAGGAAGCCAGTTGTCCGCAGCAAGGTTTTATTTACGCAACCACCGGGAGGTAAGAGCATTTTTGAAATCGTTGATACTGGTGTAAAGATAATGTTACAATAAACAAAGAAGGCTACAGGAATCTCTCTGTAGCCTTCTTTGTTTATTGTAAACCTTTATTCAAATTACTTGAAAATCGGGGTATCCAGTTTCATGGCTATCCTGTAAGCAGCATTCATCAACCCCACGTGGCTATAAGCCTGCGGGAAGTTACCCCACTGACTACCATTTGTTTCATCCACATCCTCACTGAATAACAGCAGGTGATTGGAATACTGCATTAATTTTTCGAATTCTTTCACCGCGTCATCGACCCTTCCAACACAGGCCAATGCTTCCACATACCAGAAGGCACATACCAGGAAGGTGGTTTTAGGTTTTCCGAAATCATCTGAATGCAGATAACGATAGAATAAACCATTCGGCGTTTTCAATTCTTTTTCCAATGCTGTGAGGTGGTCCTTTGCCCTGTCAGAAGCGGGATCCAGGTAGTTCATCATAATGAGTTGCAAGGTACTTGCGTCCAGGTGCAGACTACCGGTAGCATTGGTATACACTTTACGAATAGGATCGTAACAGCTTTCAATATGTGCTGCTGCCCTGTTCTTCAGTGCTACTGCCTGTGCCGCCAGGTTATTACTACCAATGATGCGTGCCATTTTCTCTGCAGCAGAGCAACCTGCCCACTGAAACAGATTGCTGTAACAATGGATGTTTGCGAAGTTGCGGAACTCCCAGATGCCTGCATCTTTTTCGTCAATGGTACGTTCAATCTTTTTAAGCAGGTATTCGATCCACCAGGCAGAGTCTTTTCTTTCTGAGAACACAAAGCGGTGGTCGGTATACAAAGGCAGCATAGAGATGAGTACCTGTCCGTAGATGTCGTTCTGTATATGTTCATACGCCTGGTTTCCGATCCTCACGGGCTGATTGCCCTGGTAACCGTCCAGGTGGGGAAGTATTTGCTCAACCAGGTTTTTCTTGCCGGTGATGCCATAAAGTGGCTGGTATCTGTAATCACCGGAAAAGGAAATATCTGCTACGTAGCTAAAATATTTCTCCATTTCTTCGAAGTGGCCGATATGGTTGAGGGCGGTAATAACATAATAGGTATCCCTGAGCCAGCAGTAGCGATAGTCCCAGTTACGCCCGCTGCCAGGAGATTCTGGCAGACTGGTAGTACTGGCAGCGATAATAGCGCCTGTATCTTCGTATTGGTGGATCTTCAGGGCCAGCGCAGAACGTATCACGGCCGGCTGATAGAAGTTGGCGATATTGGAATGTTTGATCCAGGTACGCCAGTATACAGTCGTTTCACGAAGGAAACGTTCAGCAGTACTATTGAGGGGTGCTTCCAGCGGCTGACCATAGGAGAGGAGAAGGTATTTTTCTTCGTTCACGACGAAGAATTCCTCTTCAAAGAGGTAGCTCACGGGAATATTGGTTGTAAGGCGGATATGTTCATCGCATCCGAGAAATTCGATGTGGTTACTGCCTCTCTGTGCTTTCAGTTTGCGCCCGCCATAGTCGCAAACAGGCTCACATTTTACCCTGACCCGTGGATTCCCCTCCAGTGGAGTGATCTTTCGGATCAGCATCAGCGGTTTGAAATACCTTTCGTATTGATAAAAACGGGGGGCAAAGTCTGTGATCCTGTATTTACCGTTTGCACTGGTAATTTCAGTGACCAGGATATTGGTGTTTTCAAGATAATACTGTCGGCTATTATATTCTCCTTCAGGCAGGATTGAAAATTCTCCTCCCTTTTTCTTGTCAAGCATGCCTCCGAACACGAAGGTACTATCCATCTGAGGCCAGCAAAGCCAGTCGATATTGGTGTTGATGTTCACGTGCGCCAGGAAGGCGCAGTTCCCGATCAGACCTGTTTGATAGGTGTGTTTTTCCATAACTATTATTCCTTTTCCGGCGTGATATTAAATTATTCAATACATCTTTCTGGACTGATTGTTCAATGTTTACACAAAAGCTGTTCCACAATTGAGGAATTGGGGAATTTGATGGCGGGCAAAAATACCTGGCAGCGGATATTATCATTGATAAACGTGCGGCAGGCGCGACTTCCCGCTTATTACGGCCCATGCAGATCCTGTAAGAGCAGTCCGTTTGGCATTTTTTTTCGTATATTATGTTGTATATGCGCAAATGGCTTCGTATAACCATCATTGTTTTCAGTGGCCTCATAGGTCTGTTGCTATTGCTTTGGCTAGGGCTTGCCTTTTATATTCACACCCATAAGGCGTCCATTCTCAAGCAGATCAGCGACCAGCTGAATGACCGCCTGCACGGGGGAGAGCTGTCTATTGGAGAACTGGAACCGTCATTGGTGCAAAGCTTTCCGGATGTATCAGTTTCGCTTAAGAATGTGAGTGTGAAAGATAGTCTCTGGAAGCTGCATCATCACGAACTGGTAAAGGTATCGAAGCTATTTGTACAGGTGAACACCCTCGCCCTGTTGAAAAAACAACTTGACATCAAGCAGATTAGTCTTCAGAATGGAACGATTTATCTGTATACAGATACAACAGGTTATACCAATGCCAGCGTATTAAAGAAAAAGGATGAGCAGGTAAACAGCACTAAGGGGAGTAATACAAATACCGATATTACCCGTCTGAACCTGGAGAACGTAAGGTTTGTGATGGACAATCAGCTGAAGGGAAAGTCCTTTGATTTTGATGTATCGCGTCTCCGGGGAAGCCTGCTTACCAATGATTCAGGCTGGACGGCAAAAATTGACATGAATCTGAAAGTAAACTCCTTTGCTTTCAATACTGACAGAGGAAGCTTCTTAAAAGATAAAGACCTTTCTACAGACCTTGAATTACACTTTAACACAAAGAAGAGGGTCCTGGATATTCCTCAACAGATCCTTCGTATCGACAATAAACAGGACCTTTCTGTAGGAGCAAATTTCTCATTTGCAGAAGATAAGGCATTTACAATACATATCATTGCGCAGGATGCTTCCCTGGCGCATGTGTCTACCATGCTTACACCCAATATCAGGGAGAAGCTGGATAGCATCCATATGGAAAAACCGTTAGATGCAGAATGCGTTATTAAAGGAGGACTGGCAGACAAAGGAACACCGCTGCTGAAAGTAATCTGGAAGACCCGGAATAATAATGTTACAACCAAAGGGCTGGAGCTAACGGAATGCAGCTTTGGAGGTAGTTATAGTAATGATTGGATACCGGGGAACGGGCATGGAGATGATAATTCCATTATTAGCTTATATGATCTGGACACCCGTTGTTTTACCATCCCGGTAAAGGCAGATACAGTGCATATTTCCAATTTACAACATCCGGCGCTGACAGGTAATTTCAGGGCTGATTTTCCATTAACAGACCTGAATGCAGATGGCGTATTTAACTTTACGGGCGGCACTGCAAAAGCAAACCTTTTTTACAAAGGAGGCATTACTGCGGGGGATACCATCAAGCCGTATCTGAAAGGAACTGTAGAAGTATTACACGGGGTGCTGGCGTACACACCCCGTAATTTGCAGTTTACAGATTGCAACGCAAAACTGGACTTTACCGGGCAGGACCTTTACCTGGAAAACATCAGTGTACAAACAGCCAGGAGTAAGCTGTTCATGGAAGGAAGTGTGTTGAATATTACAAATCTCTTTTTCACGGCTCCTGAAAAGTTGCAGTTGATGTGGAAGGTCCATAGTCCGATATTGGACCTCAATGAATTCAGAAGTTTCCTTGGGCAGCGGGGCAAAGTGGTGCAGACTAAGGCGGCGGCGCAAAAGAAAATGACCCGCATTACCAGTCAGCTGGATTTGATGTTGAGTACCTGTAATGTGAATTTAAATGTATCGCTGGATAAGCTGATCTACCAGCGTTTCATGGCTCAACAGGTAAAAGCGGATCTTTCGCTGACACAAACTTCCATTCGGCTGAACCAGATAGCCCTTTCCCATGCCGGAGGCAGTATGCAGTTGAGTGGAGACATTCTTCAGAGTGGGAATAACAACCGTTTCAGGATCAACACAGGTATTAACAATGTGCATGTGGACCAACTGTTCTATGCATTCAATGATTTTGGTATGCAGACTTTGACCTCTAAAAACCTGCGGGGCATCTTATCAGCAAAAGCCAATATTTCCGGGAACATTTATGACAATGGGAAAGTCGCACCTAAATCGCTGTATGGCACGGTGGGCTTTGAACTGAAGCAGGGGGCGCTGATACATGTATCTCAACTTGAGGACATTGGCAATATCGCATTCAGGAAGCGGGATATGGGTAATATTACTTTTGAAAATGTCAGGAATAACCTCACTATACAGGGAGACAAAGTTACCGTACCACCCATGCAAATTAACAGTAGTGTGCTCTACATGGACGTTTCAGGTGTGTATGGTATGACTTCTGGTACGGATCTTTACATTGACGTACCTTTGCGCAATCCAAAGCGGGATGAAGATATCGATGATAAAGAAATGAAAAAGAAACGCAGGACGAGGGGAATTGTTTTACACCTGCATGCTACGGACGACGGAAATGGCAAAGTGAAGATAAAATTGGGCAGTAAGAAGAAACAAGAGGGGCAGGATGTAACAAATTAGCCATAGCCGGCGTTTGAGAAAATGGAAAATAAACTATTTTTGCGGCCTTACAATTTATTACAAGTACTCATGAGGAAACTACTGCCCATCGCTATGCTGGCTATGATCGTGGCCTGTAAGAAAAGTGAGGATACCAGAACATCGATCAATTATACAGGCAAATGGTTCATCTCACAGACAATTGCTAAGCAGTATTATACGAACCTCAACGGAGATACTGTTTTTTACAGGAGGGACACGAGTAACTATGGGGATAGTGCAGCATACCTGGATATTCAGCTGACAGGCTACACAACCGGGAAAGCACTCTTGTCGATGGGGAATTACCAGGATTCACTGCGTTATGAGTATGTGACGAAGGAGTATTTCAAGTTGGATAGTACGTTATGTGTGGTGAATGTGCATAGCGATTCAACCTTTATATTTAATACATTGTCATATGATGGTGATGTGATACCGGACAGGGTGTTAGTAACGCAGGATTATTTTATTATGCATAGGTAGTGCTCCGATGATTATCATGCATGAGATGAAGACCAGATTTTTACACGCGCAAATAAATCAATGGCGGGTAGGTATAAAAGGCATGATTTTTTAGGCTTTTAACCTGACCATACAGTTCCAGATGTCAAGAGACTTTTTCAGCACATTCCGGACGGCATTCCGGACTTTACAAAGTAATGACCCATTGAGGCTGGCAGGCGCTACGGCGTTTTTTGCCAGTTTTGCATTGCCTCCTATCTTATTAATTCTTTTGCAGGTTATGGGCCTGTTATTTGACCGTAAACATCTTGGTAAGCAACTCTTTCAGCGTCTGGGCGAACTGGTAGGTACGGATAGTGCCGAGCAGGTGATTGTAACCCTGCGGGGTTTCCGCAACCTGGGTAAGACCTGGCCGGTAGCTACTTTGTTGTTTATATTCCTTTTATTTGTGGCTACCACTTTGTTGAAAGTGATCCGGAGTTCCCTGAACCAGTTATGGCAAATCCGACTGCCTGAGCGGGAGGGCTTTATATCATCCCTGTTGGGAAGATTGCGCTCCCTGATTGTGATCGGGGCGGCAGGTTTACTCTTTCTTGCCAGTGTATTTACAGAAAGTGCACATGCCTTTCTGGGTACCTATATCCATGACCTCTTTCCAAATGCAGACCTGATCTTTAATGAACTATTTGCACAACTGGTTTCGTTGTGCATAGTCACCGCCTGGTTCACGGTATTGTTCCGTTACCTGCCTGATGCCAGGCCTGACTGGAAAGTGGCTTTTTCTGGTGCATTCCTTACAGGAATACTTTTCAGTATCGGGAAGTTTGTACTGAGACGTTTACTATACGGCGGAAACATAGGTATATTATACGGTGCATCTGCTTCGGCTGTATTGTTGATGCTGTTCATTTTTTATAGTTCTATTATCTTCTATTACGGGGCAGCGTTTACAAAGGCGTGGAGTGAATTTAAACAACGACCTATGCAGCCTTTGCGGCATGCTACGTTTTACGAACTGGCAGATGTAGAAGCATAAAAATGAAAGCAGCCAAGGGCTAAGCTTCATGTAGTTTCGTATAAATAACTCACCCTGATTATCCGGTCAGGTGCATATTTTTGATGATAAAAGGAATGATCTCATTGTGCCTTTTCGGTAAGGAAGCCTTGCCGAAGGCTACATCCTAAGCTTCTCCTCTCAATACCATTTCAATATGTTCCTTCACAGGATTGCTGAATCCTTCTACTTCAATTTTTGGATGTTGATCGAGATTGATCAAGATTCTGCCATTTTCATTCACCAATGTATCAGACAGTGGCTCCAGCAATGCATGCATCTGCCTTACGCCCATTTGCGCCAGCTGGTTCATGACAGCATCTTCCAGTTGATGGAATTCGCGATTCTTGTAAGAATAGATAACCTGGATCATAGTTTTAGATTTTCAAAGGATGATAAAATATAAATAACTTTCTCTCTCTTAAATGCTGGTTACTACTATTCCCGTTTACAAAGAATAGTAAAAAGTTTTCATTGGATAAATTGTCTTATATGTCCCCATGAACCGGCAAAAATCAAACCAGTTGATTGCCTCTGTAAATATATAAATTTTATTAATAACTAGTTGTGTTTCATTTTTATAAAACTTTTCCACAATTTGTTTTCCACAACCAAAGATATTCATTGTAGATAGGAGATAGGGGGTGGTTTTTCGCCATAAAAAAAGTGGTTTTTATTTTTGGGAGACTTATGAAGAAAATGTTCGCCTTTTCAGGTGCTCTGGTATGGGCGGCATCCAAATAAAACTGAATTACGTTATCTTGCCGCCTCAAACTTAGCAGATGCGCAAAATTCGTTACACAAATCTATTCCTGGTGCTGGCTTGTCTCACAGCTACCACAGCTATAGCGCAGCCCGGGCAATCGACCAAATGGAGCCGTGACGGGCAATATATTTATGAGCCATCTACCAGTTCTATCGTTGCGGTAAAACTCTCGGATGGTTCCCAATCAGAAAAGATCCCTGCCAGGTTATTAACCCAGGGCGGCTACCCAATCAGGATCCGTGATTTCGATTTCTCTGCTGATGAAAAGAAACTCCTTGTTTATACCAACGCAAAACGTGTGTGGCGTTACGACACCCGCGGTGATTACTATGTATTGGATCTGGGCAACAATAACAGTCTGAAGAAGATTGGAGCAGGTCTGCCCGAGTCTTCACTGATGTTTGCCAAGCTTTCTCCCGATGCAAAGCAGGTGGCTTATGTCAGTGACCATAATCTTTATGTGGAAGATCTGGCGACTGGCAAGCGCAAGGCCCTTACGACTGATGGCACCCGTCGTCATATTAACGGTACTTTTGACTGGGCCTACGAAGAAGAATTCGGCTGCCGGGATGGTTTCCGCTGGAGCCCCGATGGTAAATCCATTGCTTACTGGCAGATCGATGCTACAAAGATCCGGGACTTCCTGATGATCGATAATACAGATTCCATTTATTCATTTACTATTCCGGTCGAATATCCAAAGGCAGGAGAAAGTCCTTCTGCGTGCCGTGTGGGTGTTGTTGATATTGCTACCGCGAAGACTACCTGGATGCAGATTCCCGGCGATGCACAGCAGCACTACATCCCTCGTATGGAATGGGTGCCTGGTAAGAATGAACTCATCCTGCAACAGCTGAACCGCAAGCAGAATGAAAGTATTCTCTTCCTGGCAAATGCGATCACCGGCAAGGCTACTTCTTTTTATAAAGAAACTGATTCCGCCTGGATCGATGTGAAATCCCGCTGGGATGACCGTGATATCAGTGGCTGGGACTGGCTTTCCAATGGTCAGTCGTTTGTATGGGTGAGTGAAAAGGATGGCTGGCGTCACCTGTATAATGTCGATCTGAATGGTAAGGAACAGCTGCTCACTCCCGGTAACTATGACGTAATTAACCTGTTGAAAGTAGATGAGGCACACAAAGTGGCTTATATCCTGGCTTCTCCTGACGATGCTACCCAGCAGTATCTGTATAAAGTGTCCCTGAGTGGTAAAGGTGCCCCCGAAAGGCTCTCTCCGGCATCAGAAAGCGGTACGCATACCTATGAAATTTCACCTGATGCGCAATATGCATTGCATGGTTTCTCTAATCATTATTTCCGCAATCAGCAGGAAGTGGTAAAACTGGCAACTCATAAAAGCGGTGAAGGAGAGGAAATTAATAAAACACTGATGACTTCCCGCTTTGCCAACAACCAGGAGTTCTTCAATGTTACTACTGCAGATGGCGTGACGATGACAGGCTGGATGACCAGGCCTAACAACTTTGACTCTACAAAGAAATACCCTGTAGTATTCTATGTATATGGTGAACCGGCTGGTGGAACCACGCTGGACCAATATGGCGCAGGTTACAACCACCTGTACAACGGAGATATGGCTGCCGATGGTTACATTTATATCTCAATGGATAACAGGGGGACGCCACTACCTAAAGGCAGAACATGGCGGAAGTCAATCTATCGGAAGGTGGGTATCCTAAATGCCCGTGATCAGGCCATGGGCGCGAAAGAACTATTCAGAGAACATAGTTACATGGATACTTCCCGTGTCGCCGTTTGGGGTTGGAGCGGTGGTGGGTCTATGACCCTGAACCTGCTGTTCCAGTATCCGGAGATTTATAAGACGGGTATAGCTATCGCAGCAGTCGGCAATCAGCTGACTTATGACAATATTTACCAGGAGCGTTATATGGGATTACCACAGGAGAACAGGGAGGATTTTGTGAAGGGATCGCCCATTACCTACGCGAAAAATCTGCGTGGAAACCTGTTGTATGTGCATGGTACAGGCGATGACAATGTACATTACCAGAATGCGGAAATGTTACTGAATGAATTGATTAAAAATAATAAGGTCTTCCAGTTCATGGCCTATCCTAATCGTACACACGGTATTAGCGAAGGAGAGGGAACGAGAAGGCACTTAGCTAATTTGTATACTACTTATTTGAAGGAGCATTGTGCGCCAGGTGCGAGGTAATTTATTTATTGGAAAGAATGCTGTGCAATTGGCACAGGTAATTTAATATATGTCAAAGAATAGAATTTTTGGACTGATTGCAGTCGCGGTCGTGATTGTCTGTGCATTCCTGCCATGGATCACTATTGAAAGTAAACACCTGGTTTTCACAGGCTTACAAACCAATGGCTCTTATTTCGGTGAGCCGGGAAAAGTGAATGTATTCTTTGCTGCCGTCGTGGGTATCCTTTTTTTGCTGAAGGGGAAAATGCCGGCAAGGATCAATCTTTTCCTCGCTGCCTTCCTGGCGGCATGGACATTCAGAAACCTGTTATTATTTAGCAGATGTGAGATGGGAGAGTGCCCGGACAGGCATATCGCATTATTTCTGTCATTGGTAGCGGCGTTGGGCGCGTTTGTTTGTGTGGCGCTGACAAATAATGGAAAGCCGGCAGAGAAGAAGGAAAACTAGAAAAGCAATTGGGTGAGCAATTTCATTAAAGGCATTTAAAATTTAATGGCCATTACTGAAAATGCTCACCCAAATATTTTTAGCGGAAGATCATCGCCATGATCCAGGCACCAAAATAGACAGCACCCGTATACCCGATATTGCGAAGGATCACTGGTAACGCCGGTTGGCTGGTCATCTTAGACTTGATAAAACTGAACAGAATCATCAACACAAAGCAGAGAGTCACACTATTTTGCGCCGCCCGATAGAAATTCTCATTTTTCAGATAAGGCAGCAGGGGCAGCATGCCTCCCACCAGAAAGAATATCCCTGTAATCGTTGCACTCAACAACGCTCGTCCCAGATTGAAATGTGTTACTTCCACCTGTTCCTCCTGTAAGGTATTTTCCCAGTCATTTGCATCTTTTTCCATTTCGCTGGCAATGTCTGCAATGATGTGATGTCCTATTTCCAGGTCTTCCAGTTTCCTGCGTTCTTCCGGCGTAAGGGTACCGATATCATGTTGGGTATCGCCTTTGTTAGCATAATAAGCGGTGATCATCACCAGCACGCTACCAACGAGCCATATCAGCGTATTGATGGTATAGAAACGCTGTACAGTAATATCCAGATCGTGTGACAGGAATGTAGTGAATAAAAGCAAAAGCAGGCCTTCGGGAAAGCCAATGATGAAATCCGTTTTCCAGCCACTGCTTCGAATCGTTTTAATTTTTTCAGACATGTAGTTATACGGGATTGGAGGTTAGTCATTTCTGATCATACCATGCCATATGAGCATTTTATAAGATATGCCTTCAAGTAACATGCCTGACTTTATAAGATCTCCAGACTACGGCCTATTATTTCCACACTTTCTTTTATTTGTGGGGCCGTGATGAGTAACGGTGGTGCAAAGCGGATTTTGTCCCCGTGAGTTGGTTTTGCCAGCAATCCATTTTCTTTCAGGGCGAGGCACAGATCCCAGGCAGCTTCCGGATCCTGATGTTTGATCACGATCGCATTGAGGAGCCCCTTGCCCCTGATTGTGCCAATATGTGGAGAGGCTAATGCGGTCAGTTCCTGTCGTAACAAATCTCCCATGGCAGCTGCATTGTCTGCCATCTTCTCTGTTTTCAGTACTGTCAGGGCTGCAATGGCTACTTTACAGGCCAATGGATTCCCACCATAGGTACTACCATGTTCCCCCGGTTTGATCGTCAGCATAATCTCATCATCTGCCAGTACTGCCGCTACGGGCAGCAAGCCCCCGGAAAGGGCTTTGCCGAGAATAAGGATATCCGGATGCACCCCTTCATGGTCGCAGGCCAGCATTTTGCCGGTACGGGCAAGGCCGGTTTGAATTTCATCAGCGATGAAGAGTACCTGTGCATCTTCGCAATATTGACGCGCTTTGGAGAGGTACCCTTCGTCGGGTACTACTACACCCGCTTCTCCCTGGATAGGTTCCAGTAAGAAACCTGCTACATTCTTATCCTGCAGTGCTTTTTCCAGTGCGGGCAGGTTATTATAGGGAATCACTTCATAACCAGGCATGAAGGGACCGAAGTCAGTACGGGAGCTCGGATCTGTGCTGAAAGAGATCACGTTCAGGGTGCGGCCGTGGAAATTGTTAGCACATACAATGATCTTAGCTTTGTTTTCAGGGATGCCTTTTACAACATATCCCCAGCGGCGGGCCAGTTTGATGGCTGTTTCGACAGCTTCCACACCTGTGTTCATAGGGAGAACCTTGTCATAGCCGAAGTAGTTGGTGATAAATACTGCGTATTCGCCCAGCAGGTCGTTGTGGAAGGCTCGGGAGGTCAGGGTCAGCTTCTGCGCCTGATCAATGAGTGCCTGTACCAGTACCGGATGGCAGTGACCCTGGTTCACAGCGGAGTAGCCGGAAAGGAAATCGAAATATCTTTTACCATCTACGTCGTAGAGAAATACACCTTCACCGCGATCCAGGACAACAGGAAGGGGATGGTAATTATGTGCGCCGTATTGTTCTTCGAGATCCAGGTAATGCCGGGTCTTTTCACTTATCTTGAATGATTGTAACATACACTACAAAAGTAAGGAATAGCGCTGAAGGGCGCTAAAAAATCCCTCCTGCCAAAGACAGAGGGGATTTTTATAACCGGACCATTGCCGGGAGCTAGTTATAATGGTAATTATCCTTTTAGTTTTGTCACTAACTGAATGTATTCTTCCATGGCAGCATCGGCAGATTTGCCTTTCAGCGCTTCCCATGCCTGGTATTTAGCCTTTGCTACAAAGTCAAACGGGTTGGCAGGTGGCTCAGCCGTATTATCACCCTCGGTTGCCTGTTTATATAAGGAGTATAATTGTAATAATACCTCATTAGAGGGCTTTTCAGACAATGTTTTGCTGTTGGCAACGGCCGCTTCGAACTGTGATTTGAGGTCCATTTCTATAAGTTTGTATTAAATATAGCCAAATTAGTATGAAATACCCGGCCCCGACACATTCAGGAATAACAAAATTTAAATACCTTTGCGGCTTGACGCGGGGCGGAAGAAACGTCTTGTTTTATAAGCATATATGAAGAATATCAGGAATTTTTGCATCATTGCGCACATTGACCACGGTAAAAGTACATTGGCCGACAGGCTATTAGAGCATACCAAGACCATTTCCGAAAGGGATATGCAGGCGCAGGTCCTGGATGATATGGATCTCGAAAGAGAAAAGGGTATTACCATTAAGAGCCATGCCATCCAGATGAACTATACGTCCAATGGACAGCAATATGTATTTAACCTCATTGATACCCCCGGTCACGTGGACTTCTCATATGAAGTTTCCCGCGCACTGGCCGCTTGTGAAGGCGCTTTGTTGCTCGTAGACGCTGCCCAGGGTATTCAGGCACAGACCATTTCTAACCTGTACCTGGCACTGGAAAATGACCTGGAGATCATCCCGGTTATCAATAAGATCGATATGGAAGGGGCAATGATCCCCGAAGTGAAAGACCAGATCATCGAACTGATCGGTTGTAAGGAAGAAGACATTCTCCTGGCATCCGGTAAGACGGGTATCGGTATCGAAGAGATCCTGCAGGCTATTGTAGCACGTATTCCGGCGCCGAAAGGAGAGCCAGATGCTCCGCTGCAGGCACTGATCTTCGATAGCGTGTTCAACTCCTTCCGTGGTATCATTGCTTATTATAGAATTTATAACGGCACTATCAAGAAAGGCGAGAAGATCCGTTTCGTAAATACCGGCCAGGAATACTTTGCCGATGAGGTAGGTGTGCTGAAGCTGGGCCTTTCGCCTCAGAAGGAAGTTAAAACCGGGGATGTAGGTTACATTATTACTGGTATCAAGAATGCAAAGGAAGTAAAGGTAGGGGATACTATCACCTCCATGGCCAATCCTTCACTGGAAGCTATCAAAGGCTTCGAGGAAGTAAAGCCAATGGTATTTGCCGGTATTTTCCCGGTAAACACGGAGGATTTCGAGGAACTGCGTGATTGTATGGAGAAACTCCAGCTGAACGATGCTTCCCTGACCTTCGAACTGGAAACATCCCAGGCACTGGGCTTTGGCTTCCGATGCGGATTCCTGGGTATGCTGCACATGGAGATTATCCAGGAAAGGCTGGAAAGAGAGTTTAACCAAACGGTGATCACTACCGTACCGAACGTAAGCTTCATTGCCCATACGACCAGGAACGAGGTGATCCAGGTAAACAACCCTGCCGAAATGCCTGAACCGAGCCGTATTGAAAGGATTGAAGAGCCTTTCATTCGTGCCCAGATCATTACTAAGCCAGATTATATTGGTAATATCATGACCCTTTGCCTGGGTAAAAGAGGTATGCTCATCAATCAGAGTTATCTCACGCCTACCCGTGTGGAGCTGATCTTCGAAATGCCGCTGACAGAAATCGTGTTTGACTTTTATGATAAACTGAAGAGCCAGACCCGTGGTTATGCATCATTTGACTATTCTCCGATTGGAATGAGAGATTCCGATATCGCGAAGATGGATATCCTGTTGAATGGTGATAAGGTGGATGCATTGAGTGCGTTGATTCACCGTAGCCGTGCACAGGACTTTGGTCGTAAGCTGTGTGAAAAACTGAGAGAATTGCTGCCACGTCAGCAGTTCATGATCGCCATTCAGGCGGCAATTGGTGCGAAGATCCTGGCGCGTGAGACGATTAGTGCCATGCGTAAGGATGTGACAGCGAAGTGTTACGGTGGTGATATCTCCCGTAAGCGTAAACTGCTGGAGAAACAGAAAGAAGGTAAAAAGAGAATGAGACAGATCGGAAACGTGGAAGTACCACAGGAAGCCTTCCTTGCGGTACTGAAGCTGGATGATTAGTGTCGGGTTGCTTTAAAATTGGGTATAAAAAGTTAGTAGGCTGTGTTGTTGCAACACAGCCTATTTAATTTAAGGCGATAAAAGGGGACTCCTTTTACACAACTTTTATTAAAGGCAATTACTTCTTCAGCAGGAAGGAAACTTGTTTGATCAAGTACCCTGAATAATTCCAGGTCAAAAGAAAGGTGCCGTATCTGTAAGCCACCTTCTACACAACTCTTATAACTAAGACAATTGCTTCCTCTGCTGGAAGGAAGCCTGTTTGATCAAGTTCCCTGAATAACTCCAAAACAAAAAAAAGGCGGCCGTATCCATACTATACGGCCGCCTTTTTTAATAACTTTTATAACTAAGCCAATTGCTTCTTAGGCTGGAAGGAAATCTGTTTGATCAATGCATGCGCCCCAAAGAGCACTGCACTAAAGAATACGTTCCCGAGAATACCATTCAGGGCAAAGCTGCTGAACAGGTCGCCTTCTTTATAGAAAGGAATACCCGCCGCATAGCAGGAAACCAAACCACTAAAGGTATGAGGATACAGATTCGTTGTGAGGAAGGTACCGAAATTCGTCACCAGGAAGAACAAAACACCTGTACCGACACTGGCGATGAGAACCGTAAGTGCGTCAGCTTTTTTGATGCGGGTAGCGATCCGGGCAGTTAACAGGAAGGCGCCGTATACAAAAAACAGCTGGCCAATGTATGCACCATAGAAGGTCTGTACATTGGTAAATAACTGGAGGAAGAGATCACTTATGAAAAGGGTGAGGATTGGTAACAGGTAAGCCACACGTTTGTTGCGGATCATCATACCACCAAATAGCGCAGCAGCGCCGATGGCGTTAAAGTTCCATAACTGGAGGTTGTTTGTGATGACACGGCTGATAATAGCCAGGAAGATCAGTGCAGCGATCATTAAATTTTCACGGGTATCCTTCTTCATTTGATCAGTTTATTTGTACAAAGATACTGATTCAGGGGAAAAAATCGCTTCTACCAAAGGTGGAAGCGATTTTTTCACGCTTCAGCCCGGCCTGTGGCCTGCTAAAATTAATTATTACTATGCGGGTACCCCAGCTTTGTAAATAACCACACCATCCTTAGAGGCGATCTGGTAAGTGGTATTGTACAACGCTACGACAGACTGACCTTTCGTCACAGGCAGGTTTACACCGCCTTCACCTGTAAAGGTAGCGCTACCTTGCAATACCAGCAGGATCTCAGTAGAAGTGCTGGTATGCTCATATTGTTGTCCCGCTTTCAGCTCGATACGGCTTACAACGAAGTCCGGCGCCGGGGAAGCATAGATACTCTCCAGGCCACCCTTTACGGTATCCCCTTTCAGGATCTTTGGGTGTACTGCTTCGAAACGGGTATGCTTTAGTAATTCCGGTACATCAATATGTTTAGGGGTAAGGCCACCACGCAGCACATTATCAGAGTTGGCCATCAGTTCCACATTCTGGCCTTCCAGGTAAGCATGTGGGATACCTGCATCCTGGAACACTGCATCGCCTTCATGCACCTCCATTATATTAAAGAAGTAGATAGAGAAAATACCTCTATCCAACCTGTCAAGACCCTGAGGATCGTTAGCAATCGCACGACCTGTCCAGAAAGCCGGGTCAGACTTATGCAGGGCACCGGCCTGGTAAGCAGGTAACACCCTTTCTGCCAGTGGGCGGAGGAAGCTGTTCACTTCTTCCTGTGGCAGTTCCATTACCGCTTTGTACAACCCATAGTAACCTTCTTTTTCAAAGATGGGGGCCAGCGTAGCAAATTCCGGAACGGTTGTCAGCACTTTTTTCAGTTTATCTTCAGGCAGGAAGCCATGGAGCAGCCAGAATTCGCTGAGGGCTACCATGATCTCCGGTTTGTGATTGGCATCTTTATAATTACGGTGCGATGCATTTAAGGGGATGCCTGCTTCGTTTTCGCGGGCAAAGCCTTTTTCAGCTTCTACTTTTGTAGGGTGCACCTGGATAGACAACATGTCTTTTACGTCGAGGATCTTGAACAGGAAAGGCAGTTCTCCGAAACGGTCCCATACTTTCTGGCCAAGAACCGCAGTGGGATTGGCTTTGATCAGTTGGTCGAGGTATGTAGGCTGACCATCTGTATCAATTTTCGAAGGTGCACTTTGGTGTGCGCCCATCCAGTATTCTGCACTGGGGTTGTTTGATTCGGGAATACCCAGGAGTGCGGGGATATAGTGATATCCGCCCCATGCATAATTTTGAACCTTACCTTCCAGTCTGAATAGTTTCTTCTCACTCATACGTTATGCGTTATAATTGTTTATTTTCAATAACAGTGAACCTTAAAAATTTCCCCAAAGGAAGTTAAAAAATATTCAATATCCAATGTTATCCCACCTTGATTTAGGTAAAATGGGCGAGGAAATTGCCCGATCGCATTTTTTAGCACAGGATTATTTCATTTTGTGTGCCAATTGGAAGTTCGGACGGAGAGAGGTTGACTTAATTGTGGAGAAAAATGGGTGCGTGGTTTTTGTGGAAGTAAAGACTTTGTCCAGCGATGTATGGGGCTTTCCCGAGAAGAATGTGACGCAGGGAAAGATCAGGCATATACGTGCGGTCGCAAATGGGTATATGAATAGTATGAAGGTGCTGCCGAAAAGGATCCGTTTTGATATAGTGGCGATCACTTTCAGGCAGGATGGTAGCCACGAGCTGGTACATTTTGAAGATTGTTTTTAAAAAAAAAGACCTCGATTCTCTTTCACCTGGGGTAAAAAGGAAATCGAGGTCGGAATGACTAAAGATACATATCCCCTTGCAGCCGCATAGTCCAACAGCAACGTGTTTACGGTTGTTTAGACCTATACTGCCGCGGGTGTAATAAGACTACCAGATACCGGTATAATTATGTGGTGTGATTGCCTTTAATTCTTTCTTCAGCCCCGCACTAATCTTCAATCCATCAATGAACTTATGCATTGTCTTCTGTGTGATCTGGTCACCTCCACGTGTCAGTGCCTTCAGTGCCTCATAAGGTTGCGGGTAATTTTCCCTGCGCAGTACTGTCTGAATCGCCTCTGCTACTACAGCCCAGTTGTTTTCCAGGTCGTCATGCAGTTTGGCTTCGTTCAGGATCAGCTTATCCATACCCTTAGCCAGCGATTTCAGCGCCAGGATAGAATGACTGAAAGGCACCCCTACATTTCTCAATACAGTGGAGTCAGTCAGGTCACGCTGCAAACGGGAAATAGGCAGTTTGGCACTCAGGTGCTCAAACAGTGCATTCGCCAGCCCCAGGTTGCCTTCCGCATTTTCAAAATCGATCGGATTCACCTTATGTGGCATTGCAGAAGAACCTACTTCATTTGCCTTGATCTTCTGTTTGAAATAATCCATGGAGATATACTGCCAGATATCACGGCTGAAATCTATCAGGATCGTATTGATACGTTTTAAAGTATCGAATTGCGCGGCTATGTTGTCATAATGCTCTATCTGGGTGGTATATTTCATACGCTGCAGGCCCAGGGTGTTGTTCACGAACTTGTCACCGAACTTCTCCCAGTTGATCTTCGGGAAAGCAACATGGTGTGCGTTGAAGTTGCCGGTCGCACCGCCAAATTTTGCCGCAAAAGGTATATCGCCCAGCAGCTTTACCTGGCCTTCCAGTCTTTCTGCGAATACCAGGATTTCCTTGCCCAGGATGGTAGGAGAAGCTGGTTGCCCATGGGTACGTGCCAGCATGGGGATTTTGATCCATTGTTTACCAAACTTTTTCAGTCCCAGTATCAGGTTGGCAATTGACGGCATGTATACATGCTCGATGGCTTCTTTCCAGAATAGTGGGGTCGCGGTATTATTAACGTCCTGAGAAGTCAGCCCGAAGTGAACCCACTCCAGTTTGTCTTCCAGCCCTAAGGTCTTCAGTTCGTTTTTAACGAAGTATTCAACAGCTTTTACATCATGATTCGTCACTTTCTCCGTGTCCTTGATCAGCTGGGCATTTTCTACCGTAAATTCCTGATAGATTTTACGCAGGGCCGGTACCTGGCTTTTGGAGAGGGTGAAAAGCTTCTGCTCGGAAAGGGCAATGAAGTATTCAATCTCTACCAGGACCCGGTAACGGATCAGTGCAAATTCAGAAAAATAAGGGGCCAGTTCTTCCAGTTGTTTGCGATAACGCCCATCCAGCGGGGAAATGGCGGTCAATGATTGTAATTGCATACTAAAAATTTATTGTTTAGTAACGGGTGGTTTTCACCCCTTACAGAATACATATAGCTAAAATGTGCTAATTTAGCCGGCAAAATTACTGAAATTGGAACGGAAAGTAAAAGTAGCGGCAGTAAGTTATTTGAATACCAAGCCATTATTATTTGGATTTAGGAATCATCCGGTGATGAACATGATGGAGCTGAGCGTGGATTATCCGGCTAAGATAGGCCAGCAGCTGATAGATGGGATCGTTGACGTAGCACTTGTGCCGGTGGCAGTGATACCGAAGATGAAAGAATACCACATTATTTCAGATTATTGTATTGGAGCTGAAGGACCTGTTGCGTCGGTTTGCCTGTTCTCAGATGTCCCTTTACACGACATTAAGCGGATTTATCTGGACTATCAGAGCCGGTCTTCTGTAGCGTTGTTGAAATTGCTGGTGAAGAATTACTGGAAGCTGGACGTGGAGTTTATTCCTACTACAGGTGATTATGAAGGGAATATCAAAGGAACGGACGCTGGATTAGTGATTGGAGACAGGGCATTTTTACAACGAAAGGTGTCTCCCTATATTTATGACCTGGCGGAACATTGGATCAGGTATACAAGTTTGCCGATGGTGTTTGCAGCGTGGATCAGTAATAAACCATTGCCCATCGACTTCATCCAGCAGTTTAATAATGCGAATGGGATAGGGGTGCATAATATTCCGGCGGTTGTGGCAGAGAATCCTTATGAAGCGTATGACCTGACCACTTATTATATTAAGAACCTGAGTTACCCACTCACTCCTTCGAAAAAGCAAGGGCTGAATAAGTTCCTGGCATACCTGCAATAGATAGGTTTTTACACTCAAACTACAAATCGATACCTGTTCCTCCAGGTACCAGTATAAAAAGAGCTTGTATCAAAGAAAGATACAGGCTCTTTTCGTTGAGAGCGTCCGGCAATTAAACGGGCTACGATCCACTAAAAGGAGCATTGAGAAAACTGTTTTTTTTATTTATATTCGTTACCCACTAATCACGGAAGCATGAAAATAGGTATCCTGGGCAGCGGTCCCGTTGGCCTTACGCTAAGTGAAGGCCTTGTCAGGGCAGGGCATGAAGTGGTGCTTGGCACCCGAAACCCGGCAAAAGAATCTCTGCAACAATGGATACGCAAAATCGGTCCCCACGTTACTGCCGCACCTTTTCGCGAAGCGGCCGCCCAGGGCGAATTATTAGTCATCTGCACCAGCTGGGCAGGTACTCAGAAAGCCATTGAAGCCGCCGGCCTCTGGAACTTCAAAAATAAAGTAGTCGTTGATGTCACCAATCCCCTTGATGGTAAAGGACCTGACCCACAGGGCAGACTCAGTTTCTCTATCGGGCACACTAACTCAGCGGGGGAACAACTGCAGGCATGGTTGCCACCAGATGCCTATGTCGTGAAAGCGCTGAGTTGTATCGGTCATGAATCTATGTTCAGGCCTCAGCATGAGCAGGATGCCCCAACCATGTTTATCTGCGGAAATAAACGGCAGGCAAAAATGACCGTAACGGAGTTGCTACAGCAAATGGGATGGATTGATATTGTGGATATGGGAAGTATTGAAATGAGCAGGAACATCGAGCCGCTGAGCATTTTGTGGTATGCATACGGGTTTAGGACAGGCACCTGGCAACACGGTTTTCGATTGGTCAAACGGCCCTCCGCTGATTGAATTAACCCGCCAGACACAATTTTAAGTGAATGCTAAATAAACAAAAGCCTTTGTAAGCAGACTTCCTCTAATGGTGAGCAACCTGTAAACGCCACTTTCTAAAAACACTTTTTCTAACGCCCAAAGAAAGGCCTTCCTGAAAAACTTCAGAAAGGCCTCGTCATAAACAGCTTTAGATTTGCTTCACGTGTATATAAAAATTCGGATCTACCTTAAAGTCCTTCTTATTTGTCAGCGTGAACTGTGTTGATTGCCAGTGTTTTCCCGGGTAAATAAACTGGTACCCTCTATCATTCAATGTCACTTTCACAGGCATATCAAAGTTCTCCACGTCCGTCACCCACCTGAACTGTAACTCATTTCCATTAAAATGATATTCCAGCGTAGGGATAGTGGTATGCATCAGGTACTGTTCAAACACCTTTTTGAAATTCATCTGTGTCCGGTAGTTCAGGTAATCCAATATATCCTTTGTCGTCACCGTCTGATGCCAGAACGTTTGGTTCATTCCTCTCAGCACATCCCTGAATACATTATCATTGTTGATAATCTGCCGGATCGTATGTATCATATTCCCGCCTTTGTAATACATGTCTCCGCTACCTTCTGCATTCACACCATAAGGCGCTATGATCGGGATATCATTCCTGATATTCTGCCTTACACCTACGATGTATTCAAACGCGGCGTCACGGCCAAACTCACACTCTGTATACAAGGTCTCTGAATAGTTGGTAAATGCTTCGTGGATCCACATATCCGCCAGGTCCTTACTGGTGATGTTGTTGCCAAACCACTCATGTCCACTCTCATGAACGATGATAAAGTCCCACTTCAAACCCCAGCCGGTGCCGGAAAGGTCACGACCTTTATACCCCCAGCCAAAGTTATTTCCATAAGCCACAGCACTCTGGTGCTCCATCCCTAAATGCGGTGCTTCAACCAGTTTGTAACTATCCTGGTAGAACGGGTACTTACCAAACCAGAACTCAAAACAAGCCAGCATCTTCTTCACTTCTTCAAAGTGGATCTTTGCCGTATCTACATTATAGTCCAGTACCCAATAGCTCAGGTCGAGCTTACCACCCTCGCCATTATAGGTATCCCTGATCTCTTTATAGTTTCCGATATTCAGCGCTACATCATAGTTATTGATCGGGTTCGCCACATACCATACGTAGGTATCCGTATCATCCTTATTTGAGATCTTCTTTTTCAGTCGACCATTGGATACATCTACCAGGAAGTTGGGTACCGTCACGGAAATGGTCATATCATTCGGTTCATCTGATTGTGTGTCTTTGTTCGGCCACCATACACTTGCCCCCAGGCCCTGGCAGGCAGTTGCAATCCATGGACGACCATCTTTGTCTTTCCGCCAGATGATACCACCGTCCCAGGGTGGATTGACCGCCGTCTTGGGACGACCATGGAAAAAGATGGTCACCTTCTTCGTTGAACCTTTGGGTTGCTGTGCCAGTGTACGCACCATCACCGCATCGCCGTCACGTTCGTACGCCAGTTTCTGTTTATCCTGCATCACACTATCCACTTCCATCGGCAATTGCAGATCTATCTGCATAATGCTGTCTGGCTTATTAATAAAGTAGGTAATGATATTATAACCTCCCAGGGTACTATCCTGGGCATTCAGGGCTACATGGAGGTCGTAGTTCTGTACATCCCACCATTCGCGGGCCGGGGTGATTGAACCACGGAGTGTATCCGCATGGGTGAAGGTCCGCTCCTGGGCACCAGCCTGGAAGGCCGTAACCATGAATAATAAAAGCAACAATAAGCCACGCATAGAAATTGATAATTTTATTACGGAAAGATATTAATTTTCAGTTTAATGAGCATACAACGTTTTTTAATAATATGGACCGTCGTATTCGGATTGAGTAGTTGTAACACGAAACAAACTGACAAACGACAGGTATTCAGGTACAATGCCGTGGATGGAATTGCCACACTGGATCCTGCCTTTGCCAAGAACCAGTCTATCATCTGGGCTGTCAAACAACTTTATAATACCCTGGTGGAACCCGATCAGCAATTGCAGATCAAACCTTCGCTTGCGCAAAGCTGGGAGATATCGCCCGATGCGATGGTCTATACTTTTCATCTGCGTACAGACGTCTACTTTCATGACAATGATGTATTTCCCGGTGGTAAAGGACGTAAAATGACTGCCAGTGATGTGGTCTATAGTTTAAAACGCATCATGGACCCTCTCACTGCATCCGCAGGTGCCTGGATCTTCAATGGTAAAGTGAATCCTGACAAAGGATTTGAAGCAATCAACGATTCCACGTTCAGACTCACACTGTTACATCCCTTTCACCCGGTCATGGGTATTCTCAGCATGCAGTATTGTTCTGTCATTCCCCACGAAATTGTGGAGAAATATGGAAAGGATTTCAGGAAACATCCCTGCGGTACCGGCCCTTTTCAGTTTAGTTACTGGGAAGAAGGACAGGCCCTGGTCCTCCAGAAATTCCCACACTATTTTGAGAAAGGACTGCCTTATTTAGATGCGGTAAAAATTAGTTTCCTGGATAACAAAGCCACCGAATTCCTTTTGTTCCGGCAGGGACAACTGGATTTCATGAATGATATCGATGCTTCCTTCAAAGATGAAGTGCTGAATAAAAGAGGGGAATTGAAAAAAGCCTGGGAAGGCAAGATGATCCTGGACAAAACACCACAGCTTAACATAGAATATTTCGGCTTTTTACTCGACAGCGCAAAAATCCGCAACTCACCGACCCGTCTTAAAAATATCCGCCTGGCAATAAATTATGGTTTTGACAGGGCTAAACTCATTACCTACCTCCGTAATGGCATCGGTACTCCCGCCAATGCTGGCTTTATTCCAGCAGGCCTGCCGTCTTTCGATACAAGTAAAGTAAAAGGATATTCCTATAATCCGGCCAGGGCCAGGGAGTTATTGAAAGAAGCAGGTTATCCGGAAGGGAAGGGGCTTCCCGTGATCAGATTGCTATCCATTCCTGTGTACGAAGACTTTGCCAATTATGTTGCCAATCAGTTACAACAGATAGGTATTACTGTACAGGTGGAAGTTTTACAAAAAGCATTGTTGCTCGAACAAACTGCAAAATCTGACGCACTCTTTTTCAGGGGTAGCTGGATGGGCGACTATGCCGATGCGGAAAATTACCTCGCCGTATTTTACAGCAAAAACCCGGCACCACCGAATTATACCCGCTATAAAAATCCTGCTTACGACAAACTGTACGAAGCTGCCTTACAGGAGAATAACGACAGTATCCGATATGACCTTTATAACCAGATGGATAGAATGATCGTGGCGGATGCACCGGTAGTTCCTCTCTTTTACGATGAAGTGATCCACCTGATTCAGCCAAACGTAAAGGGAATGGAGAATAACGGACTCAACCTGCTCGAATTACGGAGAGTCAGCATCAATTAGAAAATTTTAACATTTCATTGCACCTTGCCTATAGCTGCATACAAGGTATCATGCATTATCTCCATGATTATTATACAATTAATGATAGTAATTAGACTATCTTCGGCCCCTTATTGATTAAAAATTAAAAAGAGTTAATGACAGCGATATTGATATTTTTCTTCGCGCACTGGTTCCTGTCGCTTTTCTTCCACACCTTCTTCCTGCACAGATATGCATCCCACCAGATGTATACCACTAATAAGTTCTGGGAAAAGGTTTTCTATTTTTCTACCTGGTTCTTCCAGGGAAGTTCTTACCTGGTTCCGCGTGCATATGGCGTGATGCATAGAATGCACCACGAGTTTAGCGATACCGAAGAGGATCCGCATTCACCACACTTCTTCAAAGATGTATGGTCTATGATGGTGCATACCCGTGCAATGTATAATGATTTCCTGAATGGTAAGCGGGTTGCTAAAGAAGAGTTTACAAAAGATCCACTGCCCGTGTGGGATGCAATGGATAAATTTGGTGATAATAATATTACCCGCCTGGCCTGGATGGGGATTTATATTGGCTATTACGTAGCATTCGCACCCAGCTTCTGGTGGTACCTGCTGCTGCCTATTCACTTCCTAATGGGCCCTGTACAGGGTGCAGTTGTCAACTGGTGTGGCCATAAATATGGGTACCATAGTTTTGATAACGGAGACCACTCCAGGAACACTTCTCCATGGGGAATCTTACTGTTAGGTGAGTTGTTCCAGAATAACCACCATAAGTTTAAAGACAGCCCGAACTTCGCTAAGAAGTGGTTTGAGCTGGATCCTACCTACCCGGTGATGAGATTGATGCATTTTGTCGGTATTATTAAGATAAAACCGAAAGAAGCGAAACTGGTAAGTATGAAGGCCGCGGCTTAGTGGATATGATAGAAATAAACAAGTTTAGAAATAAGCAAACAAGAAAGCTTCTGCCGTAGGCAGAAGCTTTCTTGTTTGTGGGTGGTTGGGAGGAAATGCAGTGAATACAACAAACACAAGAAATACTAAGAATTCATGAAATTTGTCCATAACCGGACAGTAGCTATATCAATAACGAACGAAATAAACCAATCAAACCCTCTTAACTATTTGATTATTAATACCCTTCGTTTTTGACCTGCTTTTTGTGTTCACCATCTCCTATATTCCATCATCATGAACACCCATCTCAAACTCTCATTACGCGCACTCTGGGCCCAAAAATCATTTTCCCTCCTGAATATTTTTGGGTTAGCCATCGGCATCGGTGCCAGCCTGCTGATCTTCCTGGTAATCCGTAATGAAATGAGTTACGATGACTACCAGTCAAAACGCAACCGTATTTACCGGGTAGTCAGTACAGAGAGGAAAGTGAGTAATAACGAAGTTAACTGGAGATATACCATGTGCCTCATCCCATTGCCGGATGCCCTCCGGCAGGAGTTTCCGGGAATGGAACGCGTAGGCAGAATGCATGCGATTGGTGGCGCGCAGATCTACATTCCCGGAAAAAACGGAGCGGAAGAAAAACGGGTGAAAGAAGAAGGCCAGGGACTTTTTTTCTCAGAATCCCAGATCTTCGACATCTTTGATGTAACCTGGATAATAGGAAATGCATCAGAGTTGAATATGCCTAATACTGTTGTCCTGAATGAAACCAAGGCAAAAGCTTATTTTGGCAGTGCGCAGGAAGCAATGGGTAAGTCCATTCAGCTTTGGTCTTACAGAGTGCCTCTTAGGGTGACAGGCGTATTTAAAGATCTGCCTGAAAATACAGATGTACCCCTGCAATTCGCCGCGTCTTTCGAAACAATGATGACGCTCGGTGATTTGCGGGAAAGATGGAAAAATAACTGGGAGGATATGCACGGCGGTTCCCAATGTTTTGTGTTATTGAAACCTGCTACTACCCCACAGAATATAGAATCACAGTTTCCTCGTTTTGTAAAAGCGCATTACAAAGAGCAGCAGAAAAAACAAATTACTTATACCCAACTCAATTTGCAGCCCCTTGGATCTATGCACATAGATGCTGATTTCGACCTGCCCTATACAAAACGTATTGCGCCACGGGAATTATGGTCTCTGGCACTGATCGGTATTTTCCTCCTGCTGGTTGCCTGTATCAATTTCATTAACCTCGCCACAGCCCAGTCAGTGAACAGGGCAAAGGAAGTGGGTGTTCGTAAAGCACTGGGAAGCAACCGCTTGCAGTTGCTGAGACAATTTATGCTCGAAACCGGCCTCATTACTATTTTCGCATTGATCATCGGGACTGCGATGGCTATCTTCGCGATGCCTTTCCTGAGCCATATATTGGATAAACCCGTCGGCATCACCCTTTCAGCCTTGCCAGTAATTGTACTTTTTCTCTTATTAACAGGGGCGATCGTCACTTTCCTGGCAGGTTTCTACCCTGGTCTGGTATTATCAGGCTTTAATCCCGTTACCGCTTTGAAAAGCCGGATCAATATAAAACAAAAAGGAAGTGTTGAATTACGCAGAGGCCTTGTGATCTTTCAGTTTGTTATCGCTCAGTTATTGGTAATAGGCACTTTGGTGGTCGTCAAACAAATGAAATTTTTCAGGAACCAGTCCATGGGATTCCAGAAAGATGCCGTATTGATGATTGATCTGCCTAGTGATAGTCTCCTGAAAACTAAATATCATTATCTCGAAAACCGGTTTGCCGCAATACCAGGTGTAAGATCCGTAGCCCTCAGTAACAGTGCCCCCACTTCCCGGTCAGGCTACTATGTCAACTTACTATACGATACCCGCATAGAAAAAGAACAATTTGGCGTAAAGCGTCTGGTCGCAGATTCCGGGTATTACAAAACCTATGGGCTGGAACTGGCGGCAGGCAGGTACATGTTCGCTTCCGATAGCATGCGGGAGGCACTTGTTAATGAAACACTGGTCAGGAAACTTGGATTGAAATCCAATGAGGAGATTATTGGTAAATTAATCACCGTTGGCGAAAGTAAAACAAGAGTGCCGGTAGTAGGTGTCTTAAAGGACTTTCACAATAATCCGCTGGATGAGGAAATCTGGCCCTCAGTCATCACGTCAGAGTATGATGGCTTTTCCACAATTTCGGTTAAAATGGATCCGCAGATGATGATGACAACGGCAGATTTAATCAGAAAGACATTTACAGAAGTCTATCCTACTTATCTATACGACTATGTTTTCCTGGATGATCAGATTGCACATTTTTATGAAACGGCAGCGATGGTCGAACAACTATTTAAGGTCTTTGCGTTCTTAGCCATTTTGATTAGTTGTCTTGGGTTATATGGTTTAGTTTCTTTTATGGCTGTGCAGAAGAATAAAGAGGTGGGGATCAGAAAGGTGTTGGGAGCGTCTGTGCAAAGCATATTGTACTTATTCTCAAAGGAGTTCACCATCTTAATTGCAGTGGCGTTTCTGGTAGCTGCCCCGGTAGGATATTATTGTATGAACCAATGGCTGCAGGGGTATTATTACCATACTGAAATCGGGTGGGGGATTTTTGTACTGGCTATTGTGATGTCGATCCTGATCGCGTGGGTAACGGTGGGGTATAAAGCGATCAAAGCGGCGCTGGCAAATCCAATTAAGAGTCTGAGGAGTGAATAATGGGGAAAGTTGGGTGGCCTTTGATTCAGGCAAATTGTTATTTCAGAAAAATCCCCGAACAGTTACTTATGATAACAGTACGGGGATTTTTAAGTGCCTGCAACCGGCGGATAAATGCTTTTAAAAGGCCATGCGGCCAGTATTAGAACTTTTGAAAGTATCCGTATTTCGCTATCGCCAACATGGGTCTGTCACCACTTGTATCTCCGTAAGCATAAATATCATCATACCCGTTCAGGTCAAAGGCCTGCTTAATCCGCTCCACCTTTTCAGGACCATTGCAATTCAATCCGTGTATCTTACCGGTTATCAACGTGTTGCGCACTTCTAACTGTGTGCCGATGCAAACGATCCCGAGACTGCTACACCATGGTTTCACCCAATCTTCTGCCGATGCAGTCACTACCGCTACCTGATGGCCTTGTGCCAGGTGATGCCTGATGGCCTGCAGCGCATTTTCCTTCACCAATCCAGGCAGCCGCTCTGTGCAAAATTCCGCGCATTTATCTCTGAATGCTTCTACACGCATTCCCCCAAAGAAAAACCGGAATACCATTTCTTTCATCCGCTGAGTAGAGATCAGCTTCAACCTGAACGCTACCAATGCAGGGGAAAGCAAGGTCATCCCCGCATACAGCGCTCCACTACCTTTGTGATACCGGATAATCTCAAACAAGGTATCCTTTGTTGTGATCGTTCCATCAAAGTCAAAAAACGCTATGGATGGCTTCATTATAATTTCAGTTTTTTGAAAATGCCTTCAGGTACTGACTTGATAATGAGCATAATGTATTTCCAGAACCACTTTGTATATAAGGTATTCTTCTTTCGCTTCGCAGCTTTGTACACGTCTTTCGCTACATCCTGAGGTTGTGCCGTGAGCAAAGGTGGAAGTTTCAGGTGTTCCGTCATACGGGTATAGACAAATCCGGGTTGTACACTCAATACATGCACCCCCTTGTGAAAAAGACGGTTTCGCAATCCACTCAGGTAAGCAGTAAAGCCAGCCTTGGCACTGCCATAAATATAGTTACTCAGCCGGCCACGTTCACCCGCTACCGAGCTGATACCCACAATGGTACCGGCGCCTTTTGCTGCATAATCTTCTGCAACTATATTCAGGATAGACACTGCACCGGTGTAATTAGTATGAATGATACGGGCAGCTTCGGACCAGTTGGATTGCGCCTTTTCCTGTTCGCCAAGGTAGCCGAATACACAGATCGTGATATCCGGTTTTACAGGAAGGTCCGCATAAAAAGCAGCATGACTGTCAAAATCAGTAGCATCAAATGCAAAGCTTTCCACTTTGACCTGATAGCGAATGGCAAGATCCTGTTGTAACGGGTAGAGGGAGTCAACTTTCCGGGCGGCCAGCTGAATATCGTATTTCTCGCTGGCAAACTGTCTGGCGATGGCTACAGCCATATCAGAACCCGCACCCAGTATGAGAGCAGTAGGCATATTATATTATTCGGTTAAGACGGTGAATGGATGTATTGGCCCCATGTTGAACCTGACAACTATTGAGCTGGCGGGCGTCAAAAAAGGGTCAATACCTGAATTTACTTAATTGATACCCAGTCGTTCTGACTGTACTGAATGGAAGATCTTATCCCCATTGTATTTCCGCACGATTTCCGCAAATCGCTGTGCATTGGGATAACTCTGCCAGAATACATCTTTCTTCATCCGGGCATCTTTGGAAAGGTATAACCTTCCGCCGTATTGCAACACCACTTCATCCAGTTCATCGAGGAAGGCGAACAGGCCTTTACGCACCGGGAAGTCCAGCGCCAGGGTATAACCCTGCCTTGGAAATGATATCAGATCATCCTGGTGGCCGAATACTTTCAGTACTGCCAGGAATGAGCCCAATCCTGCGTCGCTGATGCGCTTCAGGATTTCAACGAGACCTTCTTTTTTATCCAGCGGCAGCACGAACTGGTATTGCACAAAGCCGGCTTTGCCATACCCCCTGTTCCAGTGCAGGATGGCGTCCAGTGGATAGAAGAAGGGTTCGTAAGGGATCACGTTATTGATCTCACGTTTGGTGTTCTTTGCATAATACAGCCAGTTGAAGGCCTTCACCGTCAATGTGTTGAGGGCAAATGAGGGGAAGTTGAACGGCACAGAAAGGGGACGTTTGTCAGGCAGGTTCAATGGCGCTGCCGCCTGCTGTGCGTTCAGTTCTTCTTTGGTGGCATGCTCGCCTACTATAAGAATACCACGGCCAAAACTATCGCCTTTCTGGAGGCAATCAATCCAGGCCATGCTATAAGTATACTGGTTGTATTCTTCGAACAGGCGGATCAGTTCGTCGAGGTTACGTGCCTTGATCTGCTTCTGTTTGATATAGGCCGTTTCAATCTTTTTGAGGCCGAACTTCACACGGGTAATAATACCAGTCAACCCCATTCCGCCGCAGGTAGCCCAGAACAAATCCGGCAATACCTCCTTTGAACAGGTAAGGGTCTCTTTTTTACCTGTGATGACATCCATATCGATAATGTGGTTCGAGAACGAGCCTTCCGCATGGTGATTCTTACCATGTACATCGGAAGCTACGGCACCACCTACGGTAATAAACTTTGTACCGGGAGTAACAGGCAGGAACCAGCCTTTAGGCACGGCGATCTCCAGGATCTGGTCTAAAGTGATACCCGATTGGCATTCGAAAACACCTGTCGACGTATCGAACTGCAATACCTTGTCAAACTTAAGAGTGGAAACACTGTTGGTAGCCAGCGAGGCGTCACCATAGCAGCGGCCATTGCCGCGGGCAATGATGGAAGAATGTGAGGATATCATATCCTCAACCTGATCTACCTGCGTAAATGTTGTCTCATCGCAGGAGATGACGGGGTAGTTGCCCCAGTTTGCTAACCGTTTTTCCATTACTCAAAAAAACTTTTGTTAGTGGGTAAATAAATAAGCACATAAAAACTCAGCACCCACAGGAGTATGGTTAATTGAATGAAACGGTCTTTGTATAGGATTTTGGTGGGAGAACCTGTATTGTTCTCTACGTAAGTTATTTGCAAATATCGTAATAATCCGCCAATTACAAAAAGGCAGGTGTAGTAAAGGCGATATGTTTTGAAGCGGATCATGGTTTCAGGTGCCATGGTATACATCAGGTAGGCCACGATAATGACCGCGGAGACCAGTGCCAGCATCACGTTCATGAAATCGAGGTTATACCCCGCAGCAGCTTTCCGCATCTCCTGGCCCGTGCTGGTTTTAATCAGCACATCGTCGCGGCGCTTGGCGACAGCCATGAACAGTGCCAGCAGGAAAACCATGATCATGAGCCATTCAGATACCGCTACATTCGCAGCCACGCCGCCTGCCTTGACACGCAGTACAAAACCGGTGGATAGAATGAGGATGTCGAGGATACTGATATTTTTTAATCCGAAAGAATACAGGAGGTTGATAACGAAGTAGATACTTGTTACAAACAGGAACTTCGGCTTCACATACCAGGCTAGAAAGCCACCTACCAACAGGCAAAGTACAAAGAATACCAGGGCCATTGGTTTGGAGACAGCGCCGGAAGCAATTGGTCGCTTACACTTAACAGGATGACGACGATCTGCTTCTACGTCATTATAATCGTTGATAATATAAATGCTGCTGGCGATGAGGCTAAATGCCATGAATCCGATGAATACTTCGACGACTTTATTCAGGTCGAAAATTTCGCCTGCAAAGAAAAGGGGGATGTACAAAAAGAGATTCTTGGCCCAATGGGAGGGGCGTAATAATTTTAAATATTGCACGGGGATAAGATCTTAATAACCGTGCCAAGATACGATGGAAAATGGAACAATTGCGTTAGAAAAAGCTATTTTACGGTTAATTCTCCTATTTTTGGTCCGTTCAATACAATTTTACACTCGTTTTTATCCCCGTTTTGTATGCCGTCAACTTATGCACCGTTTAGCCGTAAGAGCGCTTTTATTACAGAATTAGTGATCATTATCGGCTTGGCGTTGTTCCCCCTTTTTGTCCCATTGCCGTACAGGGTCAACATCTTTTTATCCTGGGAAGGAGCTTACCGTATTTCCCAGGGACAGGTTCCTTACCGTGATTTTGGCCTGCCATTAGGCTATGGTTTCTGGATCGTGCCTGCATTGTTCTTTAAGATCTTTGGCCCTTACCTGGTTACGCTGGTTAAAGCACAGGTATTTATGAACATTATGGCCGGACTTGCTTTCCGTTCTATCCTGAAAAGCCTGGATGTGAAACCAGTGATCAGGATACTGTCAGTATTGCTGTTCGTCCTGTCTTATTCTTTCTTTAACTTCTGGCCATGGTATAATCAGACCGTGATCGTGTATGAGCTGGTCGGACTGGCATTTTTGTTCCGTTACCTGTCAGGACCACAGGGAAATATCCGGTTTTTACATTTGTTCCTCGCGGCGCTGTTCACTTTCCTGTCATTCTTTACCAAGCAGGACGGCGGTGGCCTGGCCCTGTTACTTTCGCTGGCATTATTGGCGTATAACAGCTTAAATGAGAAGCGTTTATGGGATGTGCCTTTATACCTTGCTTTCTATGGTGTGATAGCGGCTATCTTTATTGTCCCCTTCCTGCACCATGGATTCGGCTATTGGTTCAACCACGGACAAGCACCCCATAACAGTCGCTTGTCACTCTATGATATCCTGTCCGAAGTGCTGTATCAGTCACAATGGATTAAGTTCTATATAGTAATGATGGTGATCGTATTGATCCCTTCATTTAAGCAGTTCAGATCGTTCTGGCAGGATAAACAAGCCATGTTGTTTACATTGCTGACACTGGGTATCCTTGCAGAATCAGCTATTTTTCAGGTAACCAGCTATACGCCGCCGGACAATAATATCTTCTTCCATGCTTTTGCCTTTGCATTTATTGGCTCCAGGCTGGTCGGGCAGCTGAACATTGATCTGAGCAGGAAATCCGCTTTTGGCGCAGCCGCTTTACTGGTTTTGTTATGGTGGTCAGGTACGTTCTGGAAATACATGGATAAGGTTACGTCCAGATTACTGCCCCATGATGAATCAGTCAATAAGTTACCTTCCCTGAAGGCAGATACATCCCTGGCGGCATTCGAACCAACAGTCAGTAAGACAGGGGAAAACGTGGTATCCCGCAGTAACTATATGATTGAATGGGATACGACCGATGTACCCACTTCAAAATGGGTGTTCTCTGATCTGAAGGCGTTTAAAGGGATCTACATGCCGCCACAAACGGTGGAAGGTATGCGCAAAATCATGGAATTGCCGGTAGTAAAGAATAATAAAGGCGATCTTAAAGTATTGAATATGACAGAATTAACCCCACTGGCCGCAGAAATACCTTATGTGCCGGAAACGGGTCCTGACAACCCACTGTGGTATCACCTCGGGGTAGGCATGTTCAATAAACAGCTGAACGTGTTCACACAAAAGGTCCGGAATCATTATTATGATGTGGTGCTGTATGAATATGCACCGGAGAATAACAACTTCTTCCCGTTTGCCTTGCGGTATGAATTGGAGGCACACTATAAAAAGGTAGATGTGTTCCTCGCCCCCAGAAGGCCCACCCACGCCATAATAGAAGTATATGTAAAAGAGTAATTTCACCATGCGTATATATGAAATCGTTTCTGTCTCAGGCAGAAACGATTTTTTTTTATGCATGCACCGCCTGCCGCCCTCGCTTGTTTTGCTAAATAATTTAGTATTTTTGGTTAAAGCTATTGTCATGCACGAAAGAGTACAGGAAAAACTATCCATATTAGCAGATGCAGCGAAATACGATGTAAGTTGTGCAAGCAGCGGCAGCGACCGGAAGAATACCAACAAAGGACTGGGTAACGCACATCCCGGCATGGGCATCTGCCATTCTTATACCCCTGATGGCCGATGTGTTTCCCTGTTGAAGATCCTCTTAACCAACCATTGCATATATGATTGTGCTTATTGTGTATCCCGCAAAAGCAATGATATCAAAAGGGCTGCTTTTACTGTCCAGGAAGTGGTTGATCTCACGATCAACTTCTACCGGCGTAATTATATAGAAGGGCTCTTCCTTAGTTCGGGCATTTTCAGGGACCCGGATTATACGATGGAGCGCCTGGTGAGAATTGCTAAAGACCTGAGAACCATACATAAGTTCAATGGCTATATCCATCTTAAAGCGATTCCGGGGGCCAGCGATGAACTGATGCAGGAAGCCGGTATGTATGCAGATCGCCTGAGTGTGAACCTCGAACTACCTACGGAGGAAGGACTAAAATTATTAGCACCTGAGAAAAAAAGGGCGGATATGATCCAGCCCATGAATTACCTGAAGAATGAGATTATCCGGCTGGACGATGAAAGGAAGGTGCTGAAGAAGGTTCCCACTTTTGTTCCGGCGGGGCAGAGCACGCAGGTGATCGTGGGAGCCGGAAAGGAAACCGATAAGGACATCGTGCACTTAGCCGCCCGGTTTTATCACCAGTTCCAGCTTAAGCGGGTATATTATTCCGGATATGTGCCTATTAGTAATGATGCCCGGTTGCCTGGGCTGGGTCACCAGGTACCCATGATGCGGGAGAACCGGTTATACCAGGCTGACTGGCTGATGCGGTTTTATGGTTTCAAAGCACAGGAATTGCTGGACGATGCGAACCCACATCTGGATACGGAGATCGATCCCAAGTTGTCCTGGGCATTGAGAAACCTCCACCTGTTTCCCGTAGATATCAATATTGCAGATAAAATGCTCATCGCGAGGGTACCGGGCATCGGGATGAATAGCGTGAACAAGATTATCGCGGCGAGGAGTTTTAGTGCCCTGGGATGGGATCAGCTACAGCAAATGGGGGTTCAATTAAACCGTGCTAAGTACTTCATTACGTGCAGGAAAGGTCCGATAGAGAAGAAGGATTTTACTTCCGAACAAATCAGGCGACAGATCCTGAATCAGTCACATAGCAAGTATCTAAAACTACATAGTCCTCAACTTTCTTTGTTCTAAAATGGATATTTATCTATACGATAGCTCATTTGAAGGGTTCCTGACAGCCGTGTTCGAAAGTTATACATCCAGGGGAGTCATTCGGAAAGAAAATGCCTTCGTTCCGGACATGTTTGCGACCACAATCCGGGTAGAAACTGACCTGGAAAAGGCGGATAGGGTATGGGCGGGGCTAAGCAAAAAACTATCAGCAAATGGATTGCATCAATATTTCTCAACTTTTCTATCAGAAATAGAGAATGTCGAAGATCAAATGTTAAGCTACACCCGTCATGTATTTGAAAATCAGTCGTCTGTAGAGCGTGATTTTGGTAATAATTTTGTACTGTTTGTTGCCCAGACGGCTCGCAAGGTACATCGGGAGAAACATCGGATGGAGGCGTTTGTGCGGTTCCAACTCACCAAAGATGGTATTTATTTCAGCCTGGTGTCGCCGGACTATAATGTGCTTCCTTTGATCATAAAGCACTTCAAAGACAGGTATGCAGACCAGCGTTGGATGATCTATGACAAGGTGCGGAATTACGGAATTTACTATGACCTGGAAAAGGTGGAAACGGTCTGGATGGAAATGGATAAGCAGGAAGGTATATGGGACGAAGCGGAGGGGGATTACCAGGCTTTGTGGCAAACTTATTATAAAGGGGCCAATATAGCCAGCCGGGTTAACCGGAAGTTGCTACTGCAGCACATGCCTAAAAGGTATTGGAAGTACCTGCCGGAATTAAGATAATAGCTGTTGATTGTCCAATGACGTAAACCCAGCCTGCAGATTCCCTTTCCTGAATTCATTCACTATATGATGCGCCTGCCTGGTGGGAGCGGGTAATCTATGCTTCCCGACACATTGGTTAATAATGCTTATAGCACCCTGTAAATCAATCTTATGTCCAGGTGATATAAAGACAGGCTTTACTTTATCTTTTGTGCGCAAGGCGGCGCCGATGATTTCGGATTTATGGATCAAAGGGGTAAAACTGCCTTTCGTTAACCCAGGCTCTTCAAATGACCCGCACAAGACCTTCTTGGCACAGCCCAGCGCAGGTGTGTCAGCCACAACACCAAAATGGGCGGCAATGCCTAATCTTCTTGGGTGAGCTATGCCATGTCCGTCTACCACCAACAGGTCGGGTTTAAAAGGCAACTGTTCCCAGGCATCCAGCAAAGCGGGGACCTCCCTGAAAGCAAGGTAACCCGGAACGTAAGGGAAATGGACTTCCTTTTTCACGAGGCTGTATCCTGATATTTCTAATGTAGGGAAGCGTAATAACACAATTCCTGCATACACGGTAGTGCTAAACCTGTTGAAGGAGATATCTGCCCCTGCAATGATATCTACAGGATAATCAATGGGTTGGATTAAAACTTTCGTTCTTAATTCATGCTGTACTTCCGTGGCCTCCGAAATGGTCATATTAAATTGAACGGGTTAAGCAGTTACTTTTAGTTTTATAAATTTATCCTTCATTTTTATGAAATTCCTGCGCATGGAATGATTTATCTCTCTAAATAGACGTCCCCATCCTGCTTTCTAATTCGCAATTATTCTTTCCTGATTCATCCTCCCTTCACATGAAATTCCCGCACATTTTATGATTTATCTTCCCAAATGGACATCTTCATCCTGCTTTCTAATCAAATAAGCTTAACTGATTATTCTGTGGCGGCGGCTTCTCCTTCCCAAAAATCGTTCTCCCTCCATGTCGCCATGAATCCTTTCTCTCCCTTTCCACCACTTCATCAAACCGCTCGTTCGGTATAAAATCCTTCTCCACCTGCTGTGACAGTACCGACAATTTCCGTATGGCCTCCTGCTTATCACTTTGCCCGATCTTTGCCTTGTTCACTGCTTCCCGCATCACGCTGATCGTCTCATCATACACATTCACCGGTACAGGGAACGGATGTCCATCTTTCCCGCCATGCGCAAACGAGAACCTGGCAGGGTCTGTAAACCTTGAAGGGGTACCGTGTATCACTTCACTCACGAGCGTCAGCGATTGCAAGGTACGCGGTCCCACACCTTCCATCAGCAGCAACGTCTCAAAATCCAATACCTGTCGTTCATGTGCTACCGCCAGCACAGCTCCCAATCTTTTCAGATCCACATTTTCCGCCCGTACCTCATGATGCGAAGGCATCGTGATCTTCCTGATCTCTGGCAGGAGTTGTTCCGGCGATGCCTTGACCAGTTCAATCAGCCCGTCCTTTGTCGGCATGGCATCCTTATCCGTCAGGTTCAGGATCAGCCCCTGGTTCTTACCATATATAAAGGAGTGAGGCGTTTCTGTAAAATTGCGCACTGTGGCAGAGTGCCAGTGATATCGCCTGGCCATCCCATTACCATCATTCATACCCTGCTGTACAACAGCCCAATCTCCCTCATTAGAAACTATAAAGGAGTGGAGATATAACTGGAATCCATCCTGCAAAGCTGTATTATCTACCTTCGCCGCCAGTTTACTATTGCGTACCAACTCCTGGCCAGGTAGCCCGGTTTTCTCCGCGATAGCCAATAGCTCCTGCGGTGTTTGCCTGGAATGTTTCCCTTTACCTCCACAGATATAAATACCCAACTCATGTGCCCTGGGGTTCAACGCTTTCTTCAAAGCACCCATTACAGACGTGGTAATCCCCGAAGAATGCCAGTCCATTCCCAATACACAACCCAATGCCTGGAACCAGCAAGGATCACTTAATCTTCTCAATACCTCCGCTTGACCATAGTCTGCGACAATAGTTTCAATAATTGCCCCGCCTAACAGGCTCATTCTGGCAGCCAGCCAGGGTGGCACTGAACCATAATGTAAAGGAAGATCCGCATACGCACGTGACATAGTCTACAATGGATTTGTTTGCATTTCGAATTGACAAATGTCGGGATTATTCTGCAGGTAATGACTCATTTCTTTGATATCTGCCGGTCTGCCTTTGATCTCAAACCGGTTTTCAATGACGGACCTGCTCCGGGATATAGTCATATGCTTATGTTTCAGATGATATAGTTTAAAAATACCGTGGAAATCAAAATCCGGGGTGATCGAAGTATCATACGATATACAAATGATCTTTTTTTCCCTGATCCCGGAAATCTTCCTTTCAATAATTTTAAGTCCATGGAGTATCATCAGCACCAATATGAGTGCAATTGCCACCAGCACGTAGTGACTCATACCCACCGCGATACCCAGCGCTGCCGCTATCCAGATGGTAGCTGCGGTAGTAATGCCATCTATACTATAAGTACCTTTAAAGATGACACCTGCCCCAATAAAACCAACCCCGGTAATAATATTGGAAGCTACACGATCAGGACTATTAGGCAGCCCTATCTCTACCGATAGAATGGTAAATAACGTGCTGCCCACGCAGATGAGGGTGAGCGTTCGCATACCGGCAGCTTTGTGATGGAACTCTCTTTCCATTCCCAACAGGGCTCCGGCCAGGCAAGAAACTACTACTTTGAGTATCGTGGGAAACTCAACCAATTGAATTAAAGTGTTTTCCATAAGCTGTACGATTTATTATCCATTTGCATTGGCACAATTATTTCGAATATCATACGGTATTCGACATTATTTGTTCATCCTGACAATCTAGTTAATCATGAAAGTGCAAAAAAAAGACCTGGGAACCCAAGCAATCAATTTCCGCCTTGCAGTTTGTAAAGTTTGTATAACCGCCTGTTTTGCTATAGCTCTCAGCCTCTTTCTGTTTGCGTGTGGAAGCAGTAAAGACACAAGTAATGCAGATAGCACAGCAACGGCTGTTCAGGCAGATACATCATTATCTTCACCTGTAGATACTGCGGCATCTTCAGTGGATTCCTCTTCATCTGCACGCCCTGATTCTACACCTCGCCACTAGGGTGGTGCGCCTACGCTACTAATTGGGGAAAATAATTCCTCAGAACACATTGATTATCTTATTATAAAAATAATTTTATGAGAAAGAGTCATTTTATATATAGCTTATTGATAGTTGGTGGAGCGTTTATCGCTTCGTGTGGAAACGGTAGAAATTCAAATGCAGATTCTACTACAACGACAGTAGATACTTCTACTACAGGTATTAATCCTGATACGGTTCCGGCCGCAGATGTACCGGCAGGTGCCCCCAATCCGGGAGAAGATTCTTCCCGCTACGGTACCGGTACACAAGATAGTTCCAGAAACAGAAGACCTCAATAAATGACAGATGACGGGAGTAACCTTCCGTCATCTTTTTTTGGAGAGGCCATAATTGACAATAAATACAAGTGAATTTGGTTATAGGCGCTTCTGCTTCGGCGAAGCGCCTTCGCTGTTATCAGTAGTAGTGCTGAAGGAACTGCAGTGTTTTTGAAAGTTGCTGTTATCCAGGTCCACCCGGGTGCAGGAATTATACGGGTTTAAAAAAATGAGCCAGCCCGGTGATACCACCATTTCGAAAATTAAACACCCGACATTTATACCTATCATAAATCCTTTAATAACAGGTGATACCACCATTTCGAAAATTGAACCCCATATTTGTACAATATTTACATTTCCACCCCGTCATAACCTATATCAGCTCCCTCTAACTTTAAATGCTATTGCATCATTAATTCTATGGAACAACACCAGGACACCAAAATTAAAAAAGCATCTTTTAAGAAGACTTTCCGCCTGTACAAATATATCCGGCCCTATTGGCCCCTCTTCAGCGCGGGCATGTTATTATTATTCGTTACCAGCCTTTCGAACCTTGCATTCCCCAAATTACTGGGTGACCTCGTAGACAATGGCACCCACTCGAAAAACATTTCGGCCATCAATCACACAGGGCTATTACTTGTTGGTCTCCTGCTTATCCAGGGTATCCTGGGCTACTTCCGTATCAACATCTTTGTCCGTGTAACCGAACGGTCGCTGGCATCCCTCCGCCAGCAGGTGTATAACCACCTGATCCGCCTGCCCATGAGTTTCTTCCTGAACCGGAGAGTAGGAGAGCTGGGCAGCCGCATTTCTTCGGACATCTCACTATTACAGGAGACGTTCACTACCACCGTCGCAGAGTTCATCCGACAGATCATTATCATTGTGGGCGGTGTTGTTTTACTCGTTCATACTTCCGCCCAACTCACTGCACTGATGCTGGGTACCCTGCCGGTGATTGTCATCCTTGCCTGGGCGTTTGGCCGCGTAGTCCGTAAATATTCAAAGCAGGCACAAAGCCAGGTAGCTGAAGCCAATACTATTGTAGAAGAAACCCTGCAAGGCATTCTGAATGTCAAAGCGTTCGCCAATGAGTTCTTCGAAATGAGACGATATAAAAACAAGACTTCCGAAGTTGCCAAAACAGGTATCAGGACCGGTACCTACAGAGGTGCCTTCGCAGCCTTTATGATCCTGGGCGTATTTGGAGCGATCGTCGCTGTGATCTGGAGAGGAGCTGTTTTGATTGCCATGGGTAGTTTACAACCAGGGCTACTTATTTCATTCGTTTTGTATTCTACATTTATCGGTGCCTCTGTGGCCGGTCTTGCGGAAGTATATGCGACCATTCAAAAGACACTTGGCGCTACCGAACACCTGCTGGAAATACTGGACGAACCGGCAGAACCAATTACAGACAGTGCCCTTATTTCTCCTGAAGATCAGCTGAGCGGGGAGATCTCTTTCAACCACCTGGCATTCCGTTATCCATCGAGGAAGGACCTGAATGTACTGCAGGACATTACCTTCGACATCGAAGCAGATCAGCAGGTGGCGCTTGTAGGGCCCAGTGGTGCGGGGAAGAGTACGATTGTATCCCTGTTATTAAGATTGTACGAGCCAGCCGGTGGCAGTATCTCCTTTAATGGCCGCGATGCGGGTAATTTCCCGTTGTCTGCTTTAAGAAGCCAGATGGCGATCGTACCGCAGGATGTATTCCTTTTCGGCGGCACCATCCGCGAAAATATCGCTTACGGCAAACCCGATGCTACCACTGATGAAATTACTGAAGCCGCAAAAAAAGCCAATGCATGGGAATTTATACAACGCTTCCCCGAAGGACTGGATACTGTGGTGGGAGAGAGGGGTATTCAGTTATCCGGCGGACAGCGGCAACGAATCGCTATCGCCCGTGCCGTGCTGAAGGATCCGAGAATACTGATTCTCGACGAGGCAACATCCGCATTGGATTCTGAATCAGAAAAACTGGTACAGGATGCGTTGGAGAAACTGATGGAAGGACGAACTTCTATTGTTATTGCACACCGGCTAAGTACTGTACGCCAGGCAGATAAGATTATTGTACTGGATAAAGGGCGGATTGTGGAGCAGGGCACGCACCAGGAATTACTCATGGTAGACGGTGGACTGTATAGGAGCCTGAGCGAGATGCAGTTTGCGCATTAGGGAATCGGGAATGGCCGGTTGTATAATAAATTGATTTATAAGCAGTTTGTGCATCAAACCACCATCCTCCTTTCATTGCCAATCTGTTTAAATCCATTTTCAGCCCAGGGCCACCGTTTCTATTAAAGTATCTGCATATCCAACTTTTACCATATAAAAACAGGGTGTATTCTTTATTATAAAAGAAATACACCCTGTCTCTTTATAATCAGGTCTACAAATAAGGCTTCATTTCTTCCTCAATATTCATCCTCAATCCCATCAGCTTTTTCGCATAAGCTTCCATTTCAACAGCCGCCGGCGTTTCCGGATGCCATTTGGGTACAGGGACTGTTTTCCCATGATCGTCTACCGCCGCAAATACCATCACACAGTGTGTTGTCTTCACCCGCTCCCGCTGTCTTGGGTTCCCTGCCGATACATTAATGGCAATATGCATACTGGTGTTTCCTGTATAGATCACGGTTGCATTGATCTCCACCATATCGCCGATCTGGATGGGACGAATAAAACGGATGCCTCCAACATACACGGTTACACAATATTGCCCGCTCCAATTAGCTGCGCATGCATATCCTGCCTGGTCGATCCATTTCATCACGGCGCCCCCGTGAACCTTTCCGCCGAAATTCACATCCGATGGCTCTGCGAGGAAACGCAGGGTCACTGTGTTACTGTTTGTTTCTATCATAGTGCGCGATTTGAATATTGCCAGCAAGATACTCAATAAAAAAAGCAGCGCCCCCAAAATATTGAGAGCGCTGCAAACTACAAACAAATTGACCACCGACGCTTGCCTGGCAGTGATCAGAAATCATTATTTTCCAGTTGTCTTTGTCATCCGTCAGGGGATATTGTATCGTTATTTATATTCCGGGGATTGTGGTTCACCGCCTTTATCCTAGAAATCTCCATTCCCCCCTTGCTCTTCACCCTTCTTGTTCTCCTTCTTCCTGCCTGTATCCATCTTCCCAAATCGCCAGCTCACATTGATCCTTGCCTCGCGCGTCGCTCTCTTTCTATAATACTCCTGCTCAGAAAATTCCGTATTGGTATAAGATATACTTCTATCCGTATTGAAAATATCATTCACACCCAGCGATACTACCAGCGACCGGTCTTTCAACAACTCTTTCCGCAGTGCCGCATCCACTGTATATTTGCCTGCTCTTTCCCCCTGTGCCATAATCTGCTTCGACTCATAAATACCCGTCAGCTGTAAAGTTGTTCTATACGGCAACTTATAATTCGTATTGATCTTCCCAAAGAATACAAACCCGGAATTAGTCAGGTTATTCTGCAGGTTAGAAGCATTGATCTTCGTCTGCGCCAGGTTCATATTGGTGGTCACATCCCAGTCCTTCGTCAGCTGGTTACGTACCGTAAACTCCGCTCCGTATGCATTTCTGGTATCTGCATTGACCGGATAGGTCAACACCACTTTCGATGCGGTACCATTCACTGTGATCATGGTATCAGTTGAATAATCCGTGATAGCATTCTGTGTGTTCCGGAAGTACAGTGACACCATTACATTATGCTTCCTGTTAAAATCTTTCAGGTAACTAAACTCAAACGAGTTCGTAAACTCCGGCTTCAGTGTCGGGTTACCACGACTCGCACTCTGCGCAGTGTAGTTCAGGTTTGGCAACAGATCCCGGAACCACGGACGACGTACACGGCGTGTGTAATTCAGCTGCAACTCATGATCTCCCTTGAACTTCTGAGACAGGAACACACTGGGAAACAAGCTAATAGGATAGCTGATTTTATAGTTACTTTTAGTGGTACTTGTCATATCCCCACTATAGTAAGATTGTTCACCTCTCAATCCGCCCATATAACCAAAGCTGCCCAGTTGACCGGAATAGGTGATATACCCCGCATTAATGGTCTCACTGTAATGATAATTATTGGACAGCGAGCTATCCAACACATAGTCTCCGGTAGCGTTGTTGAGGCCCATGGTTCTCAGCGTATTATTAAAAATGCGGCTGGTGGTACGCAGACCTGCTTCAAACTTTGAAGTTTCCGACAGCGGATTTACATAATCAATCTGCCCGGTCATATAAGTGGTATTACCACCACCGTCAGCATATCTTTTAGCCGGTGCAATAGGTGTATCGATTGCAACATGGCCCAAAGTGTAATATTGCAATGCATAATCACTGCCATCTTCACTGGTTGCGTAGTTATAGTTGAAATCCGCAGTCAGTTCATGGCCCTGCCTCGCAAAAGTATGCTTGTAACCCAACTGACCCGCATAGTTCCTGAAGTTGTGGTTGTCATTATCAATACCGGAACCATATCTTACCTGCTCTTTTCCAATGTTCAGGTTATACACCGACAGGTTACTATTATCTTTGAAATCACCGGCATTGATACTGCCCGCAATGGTAAACGTGTTGCGGTTATCCATGAACCAGTCAAAACCGATACGGCCATATTGAAACCGGCGGCTCTGATCTCCATTTTCATATTGGTCCAGGTAAGTAGTGGTATCCGTACCGATGTTCTTACGGAACAGGTGTTCTCTTGAACCACCTTTACGGGAACGGACGTTGTAACTCAGGGACAGGTTATATTTTTCACGACGGATGCTGAAGTCGAAGCCGCCGTTCGCACCACCCAAAGTAGAAACACCGGCATTCACCTGTCCGTTGATACCCGCTTTCCTGTTTTTCTTCAATACTATATTTAGTATACCGCTTACACCTTCCGCATCATATTTAGCCGATGGATTAGTGATCACTTCGATGTTGGCAATCGCATCAGCAGGAATCTGGTCCATGGTGAGGGTCGTTGGGCGACCATCTACGAAAATGGTGGGAGAGCCGTTGCGCACCGTCACATTACCGTCGATGTCTACACTGACAGCAGGTACCTGCTTTAAAACGTCGGTGGCAGTACCACCTACGCTGGAAATATTTTTTTCCACATTGAAGACGCGCTTATCAATTGCCATGGTATAAGCAGGCTTTTCACCTACGATCTCTACAGCAGCTAATACTTTTGCATTAGTGCCGAGCTTGATATTACCAACATCTATAATATTATTTTTTGATGAAAGGACAATTGCTTTATAAACGGTAGTGTAACCAATGAAATTTACCTTCACAAAGTACTTCCCCAATGCAATTTCAGGAAAACTAAAATCTCCGTTGGGTTTGGAGAGCATGCCGGTGACTACGCTGGAATCAACAGCACGAATGATTGCCACGGAGGCGTACTCAATAGGGGCATTGGTTTGCCCGTCAATCAGTTTTCCCTGAACTGACCCGTGTTCAGGAGATTTCTGGTCGGTTTGCTGAGCATAAGAAAATGATAGAAATGACAATGTCATTCCCAAACATAACGAGACAAATTTGTGCATGATCCAATAAACTTTTCTAATGTTAGCCTGTAACTGGAATTAAAAATAAATGATTTATAAAAAGTTTCCTGTGATAATGGATGAATGGCGAACATGATTGATGTATCTTTACAGCCGGACCGTTACATTTTCGAATAGCAAATTTTTATGTCTAACGCCTACCAGCCAGATTGGGATTTATACACGTGTCACATTGATGACCACCCGGCCATTATAGGGCTAGACCTCGACCTACGGCGATTCGCACCGCTGAACAGTAAACCGCATGCTATTTATGTGTCTGTATATTTGAATACTCCCCGGGCCGATGGGTTCCCACAGGGAGATGAGTTTCAAGTGTTGGGTGAAATTGAGGATAGCCTGGTCAAAGGATTGGAAACAAACCTGAATGCTCACTTTGTGGGCAGGACCATTTCTAATGGTGTAAGAGATTTTTACTTTTATACCGGTGACACAACTTTATACGATAAGCATATAGCCGATGTGATGACTGCCTTCCCGGAGTATCAGTACGATTTCGGATTAAAGGATGATCGTACGTGGGAATTGTATTTTGATTTCCTGCTCCCGGATAAAGTGGAAATTCAGCGTATACAGAACCGGAAGGTGCTGCGTACCCTGAAACAACATGGGGATATTGAGGAAAAAGCCAGACACATTGATCACTGGATTTATTTCGCCACAGAAGAACATCGTGAGCTTTACTGGCAAAAGATCAGTAAAGAAGGATTCGTTGTTCAACAGCGAAGTCTGAGTGGGAATGCAGAGCGTCCTTATAGTTTGCATGTATCCAGGCATGATCGTACAGATGAAGCCAGCATCAATGCTGTCGTGCTTTTACTGTTTGAACTGGCACAGGCAATTAACGCGGATTATAATGGATGGGAAACTGTTGTCGTGAACAGTTAACCCATTGCTGATTGTCCATTTTTGGATCAAATCGCTTATGTCTTTGGCATAAGCGATTTTTTCGCGCATGCAGGTTCGTGATTTTTCTTTAGATTACAATGTTTATACTACAACTGTTGTATACTCTTTGCTAAGAAAGGGGATATACTGAAAAATACGAGTGGGAAATCGTTTCAAAATATTGTTGCATTTTTTGGTTTGCTGTTACCTGACTATGCCGCTCATGATGCGGCATGCGTATGGGAGCACGATCGTGGACAGGAATACAATGGCTGAAACGAGCGGTAGCAGGCACACCATTGTAACCACCGGGGCGATTTACAAAGACACCATTCCAAGCACTTTATTTATGCCTCGCCCGTCCATCCATGGCCGCCTCTCGGATACCATTCCGCTTCATCGTTATAAACGTTACACCCCCGATACCATCTCATCAACGTTGTACAAACCCCTTGCAGACACGATTACCGTTCCGCTCTTCAAACCTAAGCCAGCAGGCAAAAGCTGGTTCCATAGAGTAGCAGAATACCGGGACTCCCTGCGTCGGAAAGATTACCGGGATTCCCTGATCCGATCCATCACCAAACAGAACGTACCGGAACCCCCGGCCACCGACAGTAGTATCATCAAGAGTGAACAGTACTTCATCCCTTACACCGGTAGGGTGATCCGTGATATTTATTACAGAAAGGTAAACGTATTCGGACCGCAAAACATCCGCGATACAGCCTTTACCACTACCATGAAACTCATTAAACTGGCTAACCGCCTGCATTATAATACTGAAGAATGGGTAATCCGGCAGGCATTATTTTTCAAATCAGGCGACACGCTGAACCCCTACGAGATGTCGGACAACGAGCGTTACCTGCGTAGCCGTCCCTATATGCAGGATGCCCGTCTGTATATTATCAATGCCGGCGCGTCTCCGGATTCCCTGGATCTGCTGGTTGTGACCAAGGATGTATACGAATATGGTATTGATATTGGTGAAGCCAGTACCTCCGCCGTCAGAACCACCGTATATAATAATAACCTCTTCGGCGCCGGACAGGAACTCCGTGTGGGTGCCTACTGGAAAAACAGCTATGATCCACCCTGGGGATCTGAAGCCCGGTACACCAAGTACAACGCCTTCGGCACTTTTGCGGACGTATCGCTGGGATATACTACCCTGAACAACTACTTTCCGCAGGATACCGGCGTATTCGAAGGTGCCTATTATGTCAATATCAACCGTCCCCTGTACAATTCTTCGGCAGATTGGGCCGGCGGGGTGTCCTACAGAAACAGCTTTTCGATTAATGCACAGGAACGCCCGGATACAGTTTACCGCGATTACCGGTATGAATTGCTGGAAGTGTGGGGCGGTTATAACCTGATCAAACAGGACAAACATAATTTGAATAATCAGCGGCCTAACCTGGCGCTCTTATTCGGCCATTCCAACCAGATCTTTCTGAAACGGCCCTGGCAGCCTATTTACAAGCTAGACCCCGTTTATAATAACCACCGGTATTACCTCGCGCAGGCGATCGTGTTTAGAAATGAGTTTTTCAAATCTACTCATTTCTTTGGCTTTGGCAGAACAGAGGATATTCCCCTGGGGTACAGTGCCGGTTTTACCTCAGGTTGGGAAACCTGGAAAGGACGAACCCGGGGATATGCAGGATTTGAAGCGCAGAAATTCTGGGTCACGAAACTGAAAGGGATCTTTAACACGCAGATCGGAATCAGCACCTTTTACCAGGATGGCAGGTCAGAAGATGCGATCATTCATGCCAAGGTGCAATATTATAGCCGCGCATTCCGGTTTGCCGGTGGTAAACTAAGAGAATTCGCTTATTTTGACTACCTCGGTAACCTGAATCCGTATTTTTATAAGCCGTTGCAAATAAATATGGAGCATGGGGTGTATGGTTATAAGAACGTGCCATTGGTAGGTTTCCAACGCATGAACATCCGGTCGGAAACGGTATATTATAGTCCTATGAAGGTGCTGGGCTTTAAGTTTAACTGGTATACCACCTTACAGGCTTCGCAGATCACCGTCAAAAGTAATAATCTCTTTAAGAACCCGATCTATGGGGGTGTTGGCCTGGGGTGCAGGATCAAAAATGAGAACCTGCCCATCAATACCCTGCTGATAGATGCTAACTATTTTCCGAATGCCCCGTACCCGGCCAATCGGATATATTTTGAAATCACGACCACGGTGGATTTCCGGTTTGATATCTTTACCTTGAAGATGCCGAATTTCCTGAATTTCAGATAAGTTGCCTATGCTGCCTTTCGTAGTGTAATAATCACCAGTTTGCAGGTAGATGTATTGGTAGAATTCCCAGTATTTCAGATGAGTTACCTAAGCTGCCTTTCGTAGTGTAATAATCACCAGTTCGCAGGTGGGTGTATTGGTAAAATTCCCTGCGTTTCAGATGAGTTACCTAAGCTGCCTTTCGTAGTGTAATAATCACCAGTTTGCAGGTGGGTGTATTGGTAAAATTCCCAGCGTTTCAGATGAGTTACCTATGCGGCCTTTCGTAGTGTAATAATTACCAGTTCGCAGGTGGGTGTATTGGTAAAATTCCCTGCGTTTCAGATGAGTTACCTATGCTGCCTTTCGTAGTGTAATAATCACCAGTTTGCAGGTAGATGTATTGGTAGAATTCCCTGAATTTCAGATGAGTTACCTAAGCTGCCTTTCGTAGTGTAATAATCACCAGTTTGGAAGTAGGTGTATTACTCTTATCCGCCACGCTATCCAGCGGCACCAGGGCATTGGCCTCAGGAAAATATGTTGCCGCGCACTGATCCGGCATGTCATAAATCACCACCAGGAAGTTCCTGACTACTCTTTCCACACCACCAAATCCATTGATCAGGTCCACCTTATCTCCAGCTTTCAATCCACGCTTCGCCGCTTCTGCTTCATTCATCAATATCACACGCCGTTCCTGGTAGATACCTCTATACCTGTCATCCAATCCGTAAATCGTGGTATTGAACTGGTCATGACTCCGGATGGTCATCATCATGAGCTCATGCTCTTTCAACGCATGCCTTGTCACAGGAGCGACATTGAAATTCGCCTTCTGATTTGTTGTATCAAATTTTCCTTCCCGCGCACCGTTCGGCAGGTAAAACCCACCAGGGTGCCGCACCCGCTGATTATAATTATTGAAGCCAGGAATTACTTTTTCCAGATCATCCCGGATATGGTCATAATGTTGCGCATATTTTGGCCAGTCTACTACCGACCTGTCCTTTAAAGTGGCCATAGCCAGGCGGCACACGATCACCGGTTCACTGAGCAGCTGATCAGAGACAGGAGGCAGGTTGCCTTTAGACATCTGCACTACGCCCATGGAATTCTCGCAGGTTACAAACTGTCGCTCGCCATTAATGATATCCTTATCACTACGTCCCAGGGTCGGTAGGATAATGGCTTCCCGGCCATGTACCAGGTGACTTCTGTTCAGTTTTGTAGATACATGCACGGTCAGGTTACAATTGCGTAAAGCGCTGGCCGTCTGCACCGTATCCGGCGTCGCTGAAAGGAAATTGCCCCCCATTGCAAAGAACACCTTCCCCTTGCCATCCCGCATTGCCCGGATGGCTGCTACTACATCCCAACCATGTTCCCTGGGCGGATCGAAGCCATACACCTCCTGGATTTTGTCCAATAGTGCTTTTGGCGGTCGTTCAAAGATGCCCACAGTACGGTCGCCCTGTACATTGCTATGCCCGCGAACCGGGCAAGTGCCTGCACCAGGCTTCCCGATACTGCCTTTCAGCAATAGAAGATTGACGACTTCGCGGATGGTGTCTACGGCATTTTTATGTTGGGTCAATCCCATAGCCCAACAGGTAATGATCTTCTTTTTATGCACCAAAGCCTGTACTGCTTTTTGAATCAGCGCCAGTGGTACACCGCAGTCAGCGACTAACTGATCTAAGTTTTGTTCCTGTAAATGAGCGAGATACGTTTCATACCCGCTGGTGTTATTTTGAATAAACTCCAGGTCGAATACAGTGCCGGGCGCTTTTTGTTCTTCCTGTAATAACAACAGGTTGATGGCTTTGATCAGGGCCATGTCTCCATTGATTTTTACCTGCAGGAATATATCTGTGAGATGGCTCTCGATGTGGAGCATTCCTTTGACCGTCTGCGGATTCATGAATCCCAGCAGACCGGTTTCTTTCAAAGGGTTTGCTGAAATAATAGTCACCCCTTTCGCTTTCGCTTTTTGCAAAGCGGTGAGCATGCGTGGGTGATTGGTCCCCGGATTTTGCCCCAGTATAAAAATCACATCTGCTTCGTACAGGTCATCAAGTGTCACAGAGCCTTTGCCGATGCCGACAGATTCAATGAGGGCAACGCCACTTGATTCGTGGCACATATTTGAGCAATCAGGCAGGTTGTTGGTACCAAATTCCCTGACGAACAACTGGTATAGAAAAGCCGCTTCATTGCTGGTACGGCCGGAGGTATAAAAGATAGCTTCGTTGGGAGAGGAGAGCGCATTGAGGTGTGTACCGATCTTTTCAAATGCTTTATCCCAACTGATGGGGGTATAGTGAGTGGCCCCTTCGGCCAGGTACATAGGTTGTGCGACACGACCTTTTTTGCCGATCTCGTAATCTGTCAGTTCAGCTAATGCGGCTACACTGTTTTCTGCGAAGAAGGTGGCATCCAGGCGTTTAGTCGTTGCTTCTTCAGCGACTGCTTTGGCACCGTTTTCACAATATTCGGCAATACCAGATCTTTCATCATCAGGATCTGGCCATGCACAACCTGGACAGTCGAAACCATTTTTCTGATTCAATGCATTCAATGCCTTGAATCCACGGATAGCATCCATCTCCGATAGAATATGCTGCATGGCTTTGAGCACAGCAGGTAAACCGGCGGCCGATGATTTGGGTTTGCCCAGGCGAAAATGGCCGGTGAAGGTTTCCGGGTTTTCTGCATTGGGGATGGTATCCGTTTGTTGTAATTTCGATTGTTTCATAATGCTAGCTTTTCTTGTTCAGGATGGATGCATCACTTGTGCGCCGGTAGTAAATTCGTTCAGAGTCTGTTTATAATGAATTTCAATAATTCGCAGAAAAAGGATTCCTTAGACCTTTTCCCGATGAATTCATCACCTTTGCGCCGGCGTAAATTCGTTATTGTGCTTATATAAGATGCATAGACTTTCCCCTGATAAATGCACCCTTTCTGCGCTGGTAAACAATTCAATTTATCAGCAATTCAATGCTTTATAATACGATTCTTTCTTTCCCATGATAAATATTGAAACGGCCTTCCCGCAAAAAACCAATTAAGGTAATACCCCATTCCATCGCCATCTTCACCGCCATACTACTGGGTGCACCTACTGCTGCAATAACCGGGATGCCAGCCACGGCAGCCTTCTGGATCAACTCAAACCCTGCACGGCCGCTGAGCAACAACCCATAATGACCAAATGGCAATTTTTCCCGCAAAGCAGCGCCGATCAGTTTATCAACTGCATTATGTCTGCCAATATCCTCCCTTAAAAACAATAAAGTTCCGTCCGTATTAAATAATGCAGCCGCATGCAGACCGCCGGTATTGTCAAACACGGCTTGTTGTGCCCTCAATTGACCAGGCAGATCATGCAATACATTTGCCGGTATTTTAATACCTGACTCATTTCTGGCTACTGGCGTATAAATAGCCGCTAATTCCGTTTTCCCACAAACGCCACATCCGGCATTGGCTAAGAAATTTCTTTGTGCAGGTTGTAATGACGGGGTAATTCCTGGTAGGAGGGTAACGGTGGCTACATTATTCTGATAAGAGATCGATTGAATAGCATCATATTGGGTAATGATTCCCTCAGTAAATAAAAAACCGGCGGCGAGTTCCTCATCCTGACCAGGCGATCGCATGGTGACTGTGATGCACTGGTGCTCATGACCATGCACCAGGCGGATTTCGAGCGGCTCTTCGGCCGCCAGGGCATCTTCAGTAGCTGTAACAAGTGTATCAGTCACTCTTGTAATGTGCGCGTAAGAAATGGCTGGATTCGACATACGTCTATAATGCTGCTAATTACTTCTATATTACAATTTTAAATCACCTTAGAACATCGCTGAATGCTTACTGATGGCTTATTATGCTATTCCAGCCTTTCTCAGTATTTCGTCTAAGTTCCTCCTAAGGTACACAAATCCCCCATTCCATCTACCAACCCCTTCAGCCTTGGTACGTTTTTTCGTACTCATTTTGTACATTCGGCCCAAAATAATTAAAAACAATCTATATGCGTTGGCAAAACAGACGACTCAGCGATAACGTAGAAGATCGCCGCGGAAGTGGCGGTGGTGGTGGCGGCGGTATCAGGAATCTCGGTATCGGTGGCGTCATTATCATCGTTGTACTGGCACTCATCACGAAACAAAGTCCCACTCAACTGTTGAACAAGGTATCTCACAGTACCGGTGGCAACACCGAACAAACCACTACTTCCGAGACAGTCACCAGCGCTAGTGATGAAGAAGCGCGCTTCGCATCTACCGTTCTGGCAAATACGGAAGATGTATGGACAACACTGTTCAGAGAAATGAACAAAGAATACCAGGCCCCTAAAATGGTCTTATTCAGTGATGTGGACGAATCTGGCTGTGGTACCGCCCAGTCAGCGATGGGACCATTCTATTGTCCGGCTGATGACAGGGTGTATCTCGATTTATCTTTCTTCAATGAAATGGAGCAGCGTTTCAAGGTGGTCGGTGATTTTTCCAAGGCATATGTAATTGCCCACGAAGTGGGTCATCACATTCAGAATTTACTGGGCATCAGCAGAAAAGTGCAGGCCATGCGCTCGCAGCTGAGTGAAACGGAATACAACAAACTATCCGTGAAACTCGAACTGCAGGCCGATTTTCTCGCTGGCGTATGGGCGCACCACGCGCAGAAAATGGATAATATCCTGGATCCGGGAGATATTGAGGAAGCTTTGAATGCCGCCAGTGCTGTAGGAGATGATAAATTACAGGAAGCAGCAAACGGGCGTGTTGTACCGGATGCGTTTACACATGGAACATCTGCACAGCGCATGCGTTGGTTTAAGAAAGGATTCGATACCGGAGATATTAAGCAGGGAGATACGTTCAATGCAGCTAATCTGTAAACGAAAAGAAAAATATTAAGATAAAAAGGAGCCTGCACCGTTTTGGGTGCAGGCTCCTTTTTATTTGATCTGTTATGCCAGTTAACCAATTGAATTTTGGGATTTAATGAGAATAATCCCTCGTAGCCTGCAGAATAATTGTCATACCCGGTGTATGCTCTTCTTCCTCCTCCGACAATGGCAGGGTAAAATGGAAACTGGTCCCCCTGTCCATATTACTATGAAACCAGATCTGTCCATTGTTCCGCTGTATAAAGTCCTTCGATAGCGGTAACCCTAATCCACACCCTTTCTCATTCTGGGTACCGGTAGTAGAATAATAAATATTGGAAAATACCTTTGACTGGTCCTCTGCCGGAATACCGATTCCATTGTCCTTCACCATCACTTCCACCTTATCGGGCAGTAATTTATAATCTACGATAATACTCCCATTCCTGGGCGTAAATTTGATGGCATTGCTGATCAGGTTTCTCAACACCATGCGTATCATATCCTTGTCAGCATACACATGAATCACCTGTGGAAGAAAATGATTCAACTGGATGTTCTTTTGTCTTGCCAGGGTCTGCAACAACTCGAACTCGCTATCCAGCAATGCAGTAATATTAAAATCGTCGGGCATCACCCGGATCCCTTTCATCTGGCTATTGGCCCATTGCAGCAAATTGTCCATCATTGAAGAGGTGTTTTTCATATCCCTCCACAAGTCATCCACAAACATATTAAATTGCTCCTGCGACATTTTTTCATCTCTCAGCAAAAACAGCAATCCCTCCAGGATGCCCAACGGCGCGCGAAGGTCATGAGAGATTACGGAGAAAATTTTATCCTTCACCTGGTTCCCGCTTTCCAATGCCGCATTCTGATCCATAATAATCTGGTTCTGTTGCTGTACCCGGCGATTCCTGCTATTTAACTGTCCATACAGGTCCCGCTGCCTTTTGAAGACCCGGTATAACATTACGGTGATGGTAGCCAACGCTAAAAACAGCCCGGTACAAAGGATAACAAAGATCTTTTGCTGCCTGATCGTTGACAGATGCAGCAACTGTTCCTTTTTCAATAACTCATTCTCATGCTGCTTCTTTTCCGATTCATATTTTTCTTTCGAATTAGCAATGAACTTTGACTTTTCTGTGCTGAAATAGTCCTCGTTCAGTGCCTGAAATTCTTTATAATTTTCTAATGCCTGTGCATAATTCCCCCTTGCAGAGTCCAGCATGGCGCGAAACTTATAATAGATCATCTCATTCCGTGCATTCTGTATATTTTTATTCAGTAGCTGTGCATTTGCCAGGTCCTCTTCGGCAGCCGTAAGATCTTTCAGCAGGATGTTCGTCTGGGCCAGGTTCAGGTAAGATTTGATCACACCCTGCACATTATCAGACTCTTTATAATACTGGGATGCCATGGTATGATAGCGAAGGGCATCCTTATAATTACCTTTTGCCATTAAGACTGTTCCGATATTTTCATAAGCGTAGGCCAATCCCCGGTGGTCGTTGAGGGCCAGCTTGATCCGTTCGGAGGCATAGAGGAAGTGGAGGGCAGAATCCCAGTCCTTCAGTACCATATAACTGGTGCCAATACCGTTCAGGGTTTTCCCGATTTCAGCCTGGTCATGACCTTGCTGTTTGATAGCCAGCGCTTTTTTCTGGTAAATTAGACCTTGTCTGGGCTGTTGTTGTTCAATAAAAATATTCCCCAGATCCGCGTTAAGGATACCGGTAGCTTTCAAATCATTCAGCGCTTCGGCCCACTTGAGCGCTTCCAGGGTAAGGTCGGCCTGTTTTTCCAGGTTCCCTTTGGCATTTTCAGCCAGGGCCAGGTTGCGGGTAGCCCACATCTTGCCAGGCAGATAGCGCAGGCTATCGCTGATATGGAAAGCTTCTTTTGCGTAAGTCTCTGTCAGGGAAGGTGCCTGCGTAAAGAGATAACGACTTAACTGATTGAGTATGTTGACACGGGTGGTATCTTTCAAGGGATGGGCGGCCAGCACTTTCGTCAGACTATCAGTCACTTTTGACTGCGCAAAGCATGCCGCCGGCTTCGTAAAGAACAATGCCAGCATCAATATCAATATGGTATATGGCGCAGATTTCCTTCTCTGCAAGTAAGTTTTCATCGTCTGCACAAATAATAATCTTAGGGTAACCTGAATGCGGGATAAAATTATAAAAAAATACGATGCAAAGTATATTTACTGGAATCGTTGTAACTTTCCCCCTATGAAACCGACAGTAACCATAGAATATTGCCCGAAATGCGGTTGGCTCATGCGGGCGGCCTGGATGGCACAGGAATTACTGACCACATTTGCAGAGGACCTGGAGGGAGTCACTTTGAAACCCAGTGCAATCGGTGGTAGTTACATTATTTATGTGAATGATGAGGTACTGATGGACCGTAAGGTGATCGGACATTTCCCTGAAATCAAAGAAGTAAAACAACAAGTGCGGGACAAAGTAGCTCCCGAGAAAAGCCTGGGTCACTCAGATAGAAAATAAGATGATATTAAAGACGCGTTTACTCGCAGGTACGGCTATATTATTATTGTTATGTGAATCCCTGAAAGCACAGGATGATAAAGCCATTGTAATAAAAGATACTTCTGCAGTACATAATGATACTTCTATAGTACATAAAAAAAGCTTCTTTCCGTTGCCTGTACTGGGATATTCCCAGGAGAAAGGACTGGAAATAGGTGCTGCTATGTTGTATTCATTTTATACGGATAAGTATGATCCGGTACTTCGTAATTCCACCATTAGTTTAATTCCTTCACTGACCACAAAAAGTCAGTACAAGATTGAATTAAAGACGGATTTATGGACGGATCATAATAATTACCATTTTAAGAGTAGCCTCCGCTATCATGATTTTCCGATTTATTTCTATGGGATTGGGGATACTACCCGTAAGGCGGACGGAACATTGTTAGGAAATCAGCGCTACAAGGTGGTATTGGAAGGGGAGAAGCGGCTCAGTGGGCATTTCTATGCGGGGTTGTCTTTTCAGTATCAGCACGATGTTTATCAGGCCAATGAGACGAAAGGAATTTATCCCGGCATGTCACTGGCAGACAAGGATGGTGGATATGTTACTTTCATAGGAGCTACTGGTATTTTTGATAATCGTGACAACCAGAACTATACGCGTACGGGATCGTGGGTAAGGCTGAATGTGGCGTATGCGCCCTCGTTTTTAAGTAAGCAGACGCTGTGGAAAATTGATGCACAGGCTAAGCATTTTGTGCCGATTTCCCGTAAGAGCACGCTGGGGGTGAATGGATTGTTTAATTCATTGCAGGGGAGTGTGTTGCCGTTTTATTTGTTGCCGGAGATGGGGAATGACCTGATGATGCGTGCGTATTATACAGGTCGCTACCGGGATCAGAATTACCTGGCGTTTCAGGCAGAATACAGGTACTTCCTGGATCCGAAGATCCCTATCAATATCTGGTTTTTGCATATGCAGCCGAAGTTTGCACTGGCAGCGTTTGGTGCGACAGGGGCGGTGTTCAACAATCATGATTTTGGAGCTGATCATTTCAAGCCGGCTTATGGTATGGGTGTGAGATGGTTTTATGATGAGGGGTCTAAGTTGACGATCAGGATAGATTATGCCTGGGGTGAGAAACGGGCAGGAGAGGAGCGGCAATCGGGATTGTATTTGTCGCTGGCGGAGGCGTTTTAGAAGAGAAGGAATTTACTTTTCAGGGGTGTTCAATATTTGAGAATATTGAACACCCCTGTTTTTATAGGGACCATCTATGAATATAATCCTGCATTAATACCTATTTAATAGGAATTTTTTATTCATAATGGCAGTATGATTGGGTAAATAACCCTTCACTATTTTTTATTCATAATGTCAGTATACTTTGGTATAATAGCCTTGACGAACACCTATTCCATAAGATTTTTTCAGTTCATAGTGACTGCACAATTCGGTGTAGTAACCGTACTCTATTTTTTTATTCATAATGGCAGTATAATTCGGCATAACAACCCTCCACTACACCTATTCAATAGGATTTTTTTTAATTCATAGAAATTTGTTAAATTCATAAACACGTTAGTTTTTACCCAAATTATTCCACAAAAATGAAAAACTTAGCCCTGTTTACCACGTTATTTCTGACGTTATCAAGCTCGTACACCTTACACGCGCAAGACCAGAAAATAACAGCGCCCTCAAAGTTTTATGTAAAAGTTGCTGGTGGTTATTTCTTCAGTGTTTTTCCTGGTGAGTTTCCCAAAGTGGGGCCGTATGAGCCGCACGATGAACGAAAACAGTATAATGCATCGACAGGAACAACTACTACTATCTCAGAAAAGGTCCTGACGGGATCGTATGGCGCAGGCAGCAGGGGAGGACTCTCCTTTGGCTGGAATATCAATCAGTACATTGCTGTTGAAGCTGCGTTTAACTATTATCACAGTAAAAAGAATCTCATGACACGCGAGGTAACCGTGTTGGCTGGTTCCGGTACGGAGCTGGGCAAGATTGAATCGCACGGTTATGTGAATGCGATTGATTTTGCGCCTGCTGTGGTCATTCATCCCGGATTTGCGAAAGTAGATCCTTATGTACGGGTTGGATTGGTGGTGCCTTTATGGGGCGAGCTGAAGATCCATACTGATGCGAATCAAACCGGATCTGCGGTGGTAGGCGGTTCGCCGGTGGTGACCAAGACAACTATATCGCGTGATGAGCGTGTAGATCCGAATGTGACCGTTGGATTCCAGGGGGCTTTTGGGGTTGTATTCCCGGTGGCGACGAAGCTGGATGTATTTGTAGAAACGGAGTATCGTAATATCCCCGTACGGAGTAAAAAGAAAGAAGTGACTGCGTACGATGAAACGACGAATATTGTCAGTGCAACTACGGGACAGACGATTGCTACGCAGCATCGCGGACTGAATGATATGTCAACTGCAGAAAGACATACAGAGTATCAGTCTACACTGGATCAGAACTCAAATACGCCTGTAAGTCAGAGTGGTGCGAAGGTGACTTATAAGGATGATAATAAGCCGTCTAATGATTTGAAATCGTATATCAACATTGGTGGTTTAGGCGTGAATGTCGGATTGAGATGGAGGTTTTGATTGAACGGAATGTTGTTTCGTTTTCCAAATCCATCCAGGGGAAATTTTATAGAGGAAAGGTTGTTGCAACCTGGTGCCGGATAAGAAATTCAAAAGTTAGTGTAGAAACAGCCTGTATCATTTGATACAGGCTGTTTTATTTCGATAATGGGTTGCGTTCATGCGTTCACTTTAAGTGAATACATTTATCATGACTGTTAGACTATGATTTTATTCCTGTAGCGCTATTGCATATATGTATTTACCGGCCAGCCTGTTCCCGGTCCTGGTAAGATTCGCTTCGTGAATGAATTTTTCATGAATGTCAAAGCACGATTTTGTTCCTACATCGCTACTCCACACCGGCATTTACCAGACTGTTCACAATCTTAGTAGGAGCCGCTTCGTGAAAGAATTTTCCATGAATGTCAAAGCACGATTTTGTTCCTACATCGCTACTCCACACCGGCATTTACCAGCCTGTTCCCGATCCTGGTAAGATTCGCTTCGTGAAAGAATTTTCCATGAATGTTAAAGCACGATTTTATTCCTATATCGCTACTCCACACCGGCATTTACCAGACTGTTCACAATCTTAGTAGGAGCCGCTTCGTGAATGAATTTTTCATAAATGTCAAAGCACGATTTTACTCCTACATCACTACTCCACACCGGTATTTACCAGACTGTTCACAATCTTAATAAGATTCGCTTTCAGCCCTTCATCAACTACATTCCCTTCCGCATCAATTTTCGTACGCACGGTCGGTATGGTCAAAATCTGCTCCTCCGTGATTGTTGCTGTCATGACTTTTAAAGTCTGTACCAGGGAGGCATTTGCTTTGTCGCCGCCAGTCATCATGGGCGATGCACTAATTACAGCTGTCGGTTTATGAACAAATTCCCCGCTGGAAACAATCCAGTCCAGTGCGTTCTTCAGCACACCAGGTACGCCAAAAGCATATTCCGGTGTACATACGATCACTGCATCGGCCGCTTTGAGTTGTGCCCGTAAATCCGCTACTGTAGGGGCGGGTGTAGCGCCCTCACCATCCAGTTCAGGACTGAAATAAGGGAGTTTATCCAGACCTTCGTATAAAGAAAATGAAGTGTCGGGCCATGTACCGAGCCGCGGTATGACTTTTAAAATATTTGTATTTGTAGATGTTGGGCGTAGACTGCCTGATATACACAAGATCTTTTTCATACCTAACGAATTTGTAGCAGGACAAATGTAAGGAATGAAAAGTTGCAGGGGAGTGGTTGATCGTGATAAACGGTCATACGGGCTTGACAAAGTAAGATCCTACAGGTATTCAACTGGCTTTTTCAGGCATTAACCGTTCGCTGGCAAAGAAATTCTGCCAGTAGGAATTATATTTTGCCGGGTGTATGGATCTGTTAAGACCCATTGATTGGAAGTTTTTTTATTGTAGCGTTACCCGGTAGATCAACCACAGAGACGACAATTTCACCTTTAGGTGGCAAACCAGTTATTTTGTAATACCAGTCAACGCCATTCCTGCCTACAACAGCCTTGCCCCGTTCCACTATTTTACCAGCCGCGTCGAATACACTTACGTTTACTTCAGCCACCCTGAATTCATCTTTGGCTGTTACCATTACAGTATCGTTTTCCAGCTGCATATTCTGCACTTCCGGAGAGTGGTAAGCATCTTTAATCGCCATATTGTAGGCATTCTGGCCAGGGCCGGCTAACGATTTATAATATGCCTTTAATGCCGGATCTGACAACATTTCTTTCGCATAAGCGGCCGCGAGGATCATTTTATACCTGGCTTCTTCCTGTTTTTTGGTAGGCTTTTTATTTGATTTACCGCGTTTTTTGGCCATGATAATCTGGCCGTTCCGTTCATAAATCGTAACCTGATCGCCAAGCGTGCCGCGAACGGCGTGAAGGAGTAGACTGTCTTTTACAAGCGCCATATAACAAACAATTTTGGGAAACAATTACAATACAGAATCAATATAGTGATTAGTGTGCGATTATAGTCAGATTATAGTATAAAATGAGTACTAATACAGCACTAAATAATCACCAGGAGTACACCTCAATATCGAATTGATATACAAGTGCACTTCTGGTGTACTTATAGTGAACTTTTGATGATCGTATGATATTGGAATCGGGTTATTGTTATCACGTGATGGTAATCGTAGGACATTCGAATCAGGTCATAGTCAGCACGTGATGATAATCGTATGGTATTGAAATCAGGTTGTTGTTATCACGTGATGATAATCCTACGATATTACGATCAGGTTATCGTTATCAACTGGCGATGATCGCATAATATTGAAATCAGGTTATTTTTATCATGTGATGATAGTCCTACGATATTACGATCAGGTTATCGTCATCAACTGGCGATGATCGCATAATATTGAAATCGGGTTGTTGCTAGAGTTTGATGATAACCCGATGATATTAGGATTAGGTTATTGTCATTTAGTGATGGTAATCTGATTTTACTGGTATCAGGCTCTTGTCATAGTATGACCGCATATTGCATAGCAATTAACACTTGCTGTGCCACTTTAGCAAGCTTTAAAACCTTCTTACTATTTTTACCTATAATTTATATTATGTTAAATAAACTGTTTGGGCAAACGGATGCTCTCTACCCGTTGGGAACGCCTTATGCAGGCATACTGCTCGTATATCCCCCGTGGAATTCCCGTGAAATCTCCCCTGCTTCTTAAACATAGTGATTACACTTTCCCCTGCTTCTTTACAATAATAACCAGACAAGGATTAAACTGAATATCCTACAATTGATTGCACTTACATACATATTTCTGCTGTAATGTATCGCTATAAAGACCTCCATCTTTGGCTTACTTTAAACCTCTCTCCCACACAACATACCAGACAGCCAGCAAAACATTTGTATTGCCTGAACAGCAGTCATTAAACAGGTATACAACCCCTATCAGCCGCTCGTACCTCTTTTCTGCCACTATCCTCAAATTTTTCCGCCACCATCCTCAAATAATTCCTTTGTTAGGGATTTGTAGCTGTATACTGTAAGAAATTGAGAATTTTTCCGCCACTGTCCTTAAATAATTCCATTGTTAGGGATTTGAACCTGTATACAGCAAGAAATTGAGAATTTTTCCGCCACTGTCCTTAAATAATTCCATTGTTAGGGATTTGAACCTGTATACTGTAAGAAATTGAGAATTTTTCCGCCACTGTCCTTAAATAATTTCATTGTTAGGGATTTGAACCTGTATACAGTAAGAATTTGAGAATTTTTCCACCACTATCCTCAAATAATTTCACTGTTAGGGATTTGTAGCTGTATACAGTAAGAAATTGAGAATTTTTCCGCCACTGTCCTTAAATAATTCCATTGTTAGGGATTTGAACCTGTATACTGTAAGAATTTGAGAATTTTCCGCCACTATTCTCAAATAATTTCACTGTTAGGGATTTGTAGCTGTACACAGTAAGAAATTGAGAATTTTTCCCCCACTATCCTCAAATAATTCCATTGTTAGGGATTTGTACCTGTATACTGTAAGAATTTGAGAATGTAAGATGTAAATTAGACCGCCAGGAAATGCTAAATGATGAAAGCATACCAGTTAACACATTTCAAAACTATTTCTCAGCACTGTCAACTATTGAATATTGCAGCGCAGGACGTCAAAAATAAAAACCAATGAGGTTAACACACCTATTTCCTTTCATGCTGTGCCTGAGTTGCTTCTGCAAAACGATATATGCACAAACACCGCAGTTGACAGTAGCGAATCTGAGAACTGAATATACCATTGAACCATTGGGGATAGATATTCCACACCCACGCTTTAGCTGGCAGATGAATGCCGACAAGCCCAACACCAGTCAGTCTTTTTATTCAATTGAAGTAAGTACAGACCGGGGAGATATCGTTTGGCAATCAGGTAAAGTAAAAAGCGGTATCTCTTTAAATATTGCCTATAACGGCGCCCCATTAAAGCCACGAACTATCTATCAATGGAAAGTCAAGGTATGGAACCAGGATGGCATTGCCGCAATGGGAAAATCACGGTTTGAGACAGGCCTGATGGATACCAGGATTTCGGCCTGGGAAAAGGCCCGGTGGATAGGTGGAGACGATCAGGATCTTGTTTTATATGCGCAGTACCTGCCTGTTTTCAAATTAAACTGTTCCATACAGCTTGACGAAGCATCCCATTCAACCCACGCCGGACTCATTTGGGGGGCTAATGACATGCGGCTGCTGGATAAAAACAAAAACAACTTCAATATACAGTCCCCGAAAGATAGTTCTTACATAAAGATTGAACTGGACATTTCCCCATTGACAAGTGGCAGCCCGGCATCACTACACGTATTCAGGACGGGTTACCAACCTGGGGAGAAATCTGGTATACCCCTGAAAACGTTTACAGTACCATTGTCACTTATCAACCAGGCCAACTGCTACCTCCCGCATCAACTGCATGTATCATCAGTAATGGGTGATACCAGGCTTTATATTGACGGTGAAGCGGCTAAAAACCTGGTGGGTAGAATCGGACTGAATCCGTTGGGACAGGGCGGCGATTTTATTGCCTTCCCCGTACTGGCAGATATCGGTTTTTCCGTAGGTAAACAGGAGAAGGCGCTATTTTCCCACCTGCAGGTGCGCCATTACAGAAGTCCATCCAACATCATATACGAATGCTATAAAGCGCCATTTTTACTGAATAGCCAGGCGGCTGCCGCCGTGCATCTAATCAGTCCGGAAAACAAAGCTATGCCCCTCCTACGCACCAAATTCGACCTTCAACCGGGTAAGGTTGCAAAAGCCCGTTTATATATAACAGCGAGAGGCATCTATGAGGCTTACATCAATGGTCACCATTTAGGGAATGACTATTTTAACCCGGGTTTGACACAATATACAAAAACCCAGATGTACCAGACATTTGACGTTACAAACTATGTAAGTGCCGGTGAGAATGCCATGGGCGTCGTTTTAGGGGAAGGCTGGTGGAGTGGAGGAAGTACTTATATGGGCGATTTCTGGAACTTCTTTGGAGACCGGCAGTCCTTACTGGCCAAACTGGTGATCACCTATGCCGATGGCCATGAAAATACGGTTGTTACAGATCCGGTCACCTGGAAAATATACAACAAAGGCCCCTGGCTTTACGGCAGTATGTTCCAGGGGGAAGTATACGATGCGACCAGGGAAAATGTCATCCGGAACTGGACGCTTGCATCATACAAAGACACCGCATGGAAAAAGGCCGCCGAGGTACCACTGCAGCACAACATTAGTATCGATACTGTGAACAAACTGTATGGAATGCCCGCGGTAGACGACTATAGCCAACTCGCTATCATCGGCCAGACCGGTGAAACAGTGAGGAAAATAGACAGGTTAACTGCCAGATCGATGGAGGAAGTAAGGCCGGGGGTATTTGTTTACGATATGGGGCAGAACATAGCTGGCGTCCCGCATATCCGCCTGAGCGGCCAGGAAGCTGGAAGTAAGGTAATCTTACGCTACGCAGAAGTCAGATACCCCAACCTTCCGGCATATAAAGATCATGCAGGAATGATGATGCTCGAAAACATCCGTGCGGCGATGGCCCAGGACATCTACGTATCTCACGGTGGAGAGGAGATCATTGCTCCCAGATTTACCTATCATGGTTTCAGGTATATAGAAATTACAGGAATCAAGCACCCACTGCCTTTATCAGCAGTCTGTGCTGATGTATTAAGCTCTGTACACCAGTTCAGTTCCTCTTTTGAAACTTCTAATCCACTGGTGAACCGCTTGTGGCAAAACATCAGGTGGTCCACGGCTGCAAACTTTATGTCTATCCCCACAGATTGTCCCCAGCGTAATGAGCGCTTAGGCTGGAGCGGAGATATTTCCGTTTTCGCACGTACAGCCACTTACCTCACCAATGTACCCCAGTTTTTACGCAAGCACATGCTCGCTATGAGAGACGTACAGCGTGCTGATGGCAGGTTCTCTGACGTCGCACCACTCGGTGGCGGTTTTGGAGACGCACTGTGGGGCAGCGCCGGGATTACCGTAGCCTGGGAAAGCTATTTGCAGTATGGAGATGAAGCTTTGTTGCAGGAGCATTATCCGGCTATGAAAAGCTACATCGAATTTTTGCTCAGGCAGATTGATCCGAAAACCGGGGTGCTGGATGAAAAAAACAGGAACAACTGGTCCAGCCTGGGGGATTGGCTAAGTCCGGAATACGATAAAACAGAAAAAACACTGTTGTGGGAATCATACCTGGTATATGATCTGGAGATATTAGGTAAAATGGCGGTGGCGCTCAACAAAAGCGACGATGCCCAACGGTTTGGCCAACTACTGGCGGAAAGAAAAGCCTTCTTTAACCGCAATTATCTTGATGCAAAAACCGGCGTTACCGCCTTCAGGGGGAAAATCGTAGATACGCAGACCTCATATGCGTTGCCTGTAGCATTTCAAATCATTGATCAGGATAAAAAACAACTGGCTGACAGCCTTTTGAATAACGCTGTACAACGTAAAAATACCGGAGATGACCACAGATTGTACCCCGGATATTCATTGATGACAGGATTTATCGGCACTGCATGGGTGTCGAAGGCACTGTCCCAGGGAGGACACCAGGAGACGGCTTACCGTCAGTTGCAGGACACATTGTATCCTTCATGGCTTTATCCGGTAACCCAGGGTGCCACTACCATCTGGGAACGCCTGAACTCCTATACCCATGATCAGGGCTTTGGAGGTAATAATAATATGAACTCTTTCAACCATTATTCTTTTGGCGCTGTTGGTGCATGGATGTACGAAAACGTTTTGGGTATTCAACGCGATGAAGATAGCCCGGGTTTTAAGCACTTTATCATTGCTCCCGAACCCGATCCTTCCGGCACAATGAAATTTGCCAAAGGGTATTATGATTCTATGTACGGCAGGATCTCAGTAAGCTGGAGAGCAGACAAAAACACCTGCTGTTACGCCATCCAGATACCAGCCAACACCACTGCATCTGTATTGATAATAGCTGGTTCCCCCAGTCAGATCGCTGGTAATTCCGGAGTGGCAACCAGTTTGCTGATGAAATACTACAAAGGTGCAAATAAAGGTCGCCTACAGTTTGAGCTACCTTCCGGGAACTACGTCATTAACGTAAAAAAATAAAACAACGTGATGTGTGCATGATGCAGCATTACTATTTAGAGAATTCCATATATCGAATCAGCATCCGCTTTCCCCCGGTAATTCCGGAGTGGCAAATAGTTTGCTGATGAAATACTACAAAGATGCAGACAACGGCCGCCTACAGTTTGAGCTACCTTCCGGGAATGCTGGATTCAAATCGTTTTTGGATGTAACGCATACCTGACAGGTACCAGGCAGTGACAAAACTGTTGCTAGAGCGCTTTACTCCTCTCTATATTATAATCACCAGCTGGTAATTTAAGTGTGACAAATGTCGGTTCATCTTTTGTTCCTGCTGTCGGGGTTTCTTCAACCTGCCTGCCGTTCAAAGTAACCGCTGCTCCTGATGGCAGCTTTACAAACGCTGTTGTTCCCGCAGGTACTTTTAGCTGTAATCTGAAACCAGTATCGTCATTCCGGAAGGCTGTATAAATTAGCCCTTTCACGGTGGGCACTGTCAGTGCTCCTGATGTAAAGCTTGCAGGCTGTGGCTCTACTAAAAACGTTTGGTAACCTGCTTTGATCGGCCTGATACCAAAAAGTGATTCCGCTATAACGATCTGCGCGCCGCCGCTCCAGGCATGGTTGGTGGTTCCTCCTCCAAATCCATGTTCGCCTATCCCCCAGCCTTCGAATAATGTAGTGTAATCAGGATCATTGACCATTTCCGCAAAACGAACCTTCGTCCTGGCAAGCGCAAATGTTCCTTTTCCCATTTTGAACAGCGCTTCCATCACGTATTTTTCCATATAGGGACTGGCATTGCGTTCGGATTTAAGTATTTCAAGGATCGCAGCATATTTGCTACTGTCAGCAATACCGGAGATGACTGCGAGCGCCTGCGCCCGATCATCGGTGCTGCCCTGGTATGAGGGATGGCGGTAGGCAGATCCGTTCCAACATTTGTTGTAGCCCTCCTTTACCTTCTCCATGATATCGCGGTAATGCCTGGCATCACTGCGCTGACCAAGCAGGTCTGCCATCTTTGCCGCTCCATCCAAAGCTATATAGTGCCAGCCAGCCAATATCAGGCGGATGTCTTTGTGCTCTCCCCAGTCTCCCCAAAGCCAACCGCCTTGCCGTAGTATAGTCAATCCCGTTTCGTCAGTTTTCCATAAGCCCAGGTACTTTTTAACGGCAGGATAGGCCTTTTCAATCTGCTTGCGATCTCCCGTATTCATGTAATAGTTCCAAAAACCATAGTTCCCTATGCTGGTAAGCATCTGGTCTGGAAGTTCCTGATTAAAATTACCTGGGATTGGTGCAAACAGTTCACCTCCGGCACGCTGCCACGCACAAAGCTGGTCAATCGCCTTACGCATCAATGCGTGTGTGGATGTAGAATACGTGTAAAAGGCTTCTCCCATGAGGAGGACAGCATCTCCCCACCACTGGGCACGTTCACGGTCAGGACAGTCAAAAAAATTGTCCCGCATATTGACATACAAAGTACGTTTGGCTTTTTCCCAAAACCTGTTATAAAATGTATCACTACACGAAAAATTGCCGACAGGTTCGCTGTCGTACCCAGTTTCCCGGTATTTTACACCTAATACCTGCACTTCCCTGGGCACGATCAATACTATTTTTTCACCGTTCATCCATCCGTAGGATTCGTAGTGTTGTATACCTTTTCTGGTGATATATTCGGCCCTTATATTATTAGTGCCGCCTGCTACGCTATGGTCTGTATTGATACGAATAAGATGGCCCCCCGAATCGTCTGCGATACTTATGATCGGGGTCATTTGCATATTGTAAGGAAGCAACGCTTTGATCGTATCGTTGCTTTCGCCTGGGATACGTTTAAAAACAGCCTCTTTAGCACCATAGTTTTTAAATTGTGGTATGGGTCTTTCAATCAGCTGGTTCCATGGCGCATCGCCAGGAGCACCTATTTCTTTGGCCGCAGAAAATCCGGGTAGTGCGTCTGAAGGTAATGTTTGCCAGCCATCAATATCTTTCCTTGCATCAAAACAGATATTGGATTCAGGCAAACGGTAATTAGGCGGCGGGTCGCCGGCCGTTCCATAAGCCGGATGGATACGGCACATCCAGTTATGGTCACTTTCATATTTTATATTACCTGCATCTATATGAAAAAGCAATCCCGCTTTTCCACTGTTTATATGAGAAAAACCATCTTTACCAAAATGCCATAACAAGATAGCTACGCGATTGTCGCCCTTTACCAGGTAGGGAGCCAGATTGATTTTATCGTAATAAGTATCCCTGGGATTGGGGCCACGTTTAAGCCCACCTTCGAAAACAACCAGCTTCCCGTTGATCCAAAGCCAGTATTTGGTATCTGCACTAATGGTAGCCCATGCTGTGGCAGGTTGCTGGCTAAATCTGATATCTTTTCGAAAAGCAATCCAGGTATTGGCTTTATCCGCGGCTGTGTCATTGACGGATATCCATCGCGCGGATAAGGGGTATTGCTGCGCTTTAACCGGTAAACAATTGTACAGGCAGATTAAAATCAGCAACAGGTACGAAAGTAATGAAATAAGTCTGGTAGAATGCAGGACTGTCATGTCTCTCCCCTTCCTTCCACTTCTTCTTGTCATGCCGATATCTTTCATGCAATGTAGTCTGTTCATTATTTTAATTGCTGTTGGTTTCTTATTTAGTACAAAAATCGCTAACCGGGCCAGTGAACAAAAGAAAAGAAAAATAGGCAATATTGCAAACACGCTGATTATTCCTGCAGGAATGCTACTGCATAATGCCAGCAGTGGTTCAAACCAATTTAACATTTTTTAAACTTTTCCTCAAAGGTTACCTTTCCCATTTCGCTGTATAAAAAGAAAACACACTCTTATGCGTCCTTATTGTTACCTGGTGGTCCCCGCCCTGACTTTCTATGCCTGCTCTGCAGGAAATACAAGCTATGAAGCTACTTTAGACAGTGCTGTCGCAAAAGAAAAAAACAACTCCTACATAAAGGCGGCAGATGCTGCAGCGCAGGCTGGAGAAGAAGTGCCGCCGCTCAATTCCCCGGCACGAAAACATGTGAGAACTGCTGATGTTAACGTTCGTGTAGCCAATGTATTTAGCGCGGCTACCACACTGGAACGTGTTACTAAAGGTCTGGAAGGTTACGTGGTTGAAAGCACGCTCTCCAACGAAATGGGCACTGCACAGGATTTGCCTTATAAAGGTGATTCTCTGAAGCATGTACAACTGTACACCGCTATTGCCAACCTGACACTGAAAGTGCCTGCAGTAAAGCTGGATACGCTCGTGAGCACGCTCAACAGTGTAGCGACTTTTGTAAGTACCCGAACATTGAAGGATGATGATAAGACGCTGGAATACCTGAAAAATTTCATGAAGAATGAGGAACCTGCAACACCGGTTGCTGTAACGAAAAAGTCTGACCCTTTGCAGACAGCTACCTACCAGGATAATAAAAAGGATGAAGTGATCGATCGGAAGATTGCCAACTTTGCTATCCTGGATGATGCGAATTTTGCAACTTTGACGGTGCAGTTATCACAGCCACAGCAGGCAGATGTGCAGATCATTGTAAATCCTGAAAGCGTGATCCGTGCAGGGTTTGGGACAGAGCTGCTGACCGCTTTGTATACCGGTACAACAGCCCTGCGTAATGTCTTGCTGTTTTTATTGCAGTTATGGCCTTTTGTGTTGCTGACTATTGCGGGTGTATTGGGTTATAAGAAAATGACCGCGCGTAGAGTAGCCGCTAAAAGTAGTGTTGAGTAAGACCGTATTCTAAACAAGCGCAGCAAACAATACTTCTGCCGGATGCATCGCCGTCTTCCCCGTTCCATCCAGGATCTGATGACGACAACTCGTGCCTGGCGCAGCTATTATCACATCTTCATGTTGACTTCTTACAGCAGGAAACAATACCAGTTCCCCTATCTTCATCGACGTTTCGTAATGATCTTTATCAAAGCCAAATGATCCTGCCATTCCACAGCAACCGGAGTTAATCACCGTTGCCTCGTAATGTGCCGGCCATGACAGTACTTTTTTGATATAATTGACCGAAGACAATGCCTTCTGATGGCAATGTCCATGGATCATGATCTTACGTTCGTCCGTCCTGAAGGACTCTTTACGGATACGCCCTTCATCCATTTCTGCTGATAAGAATTCTTCAAACAACCTGACTTTTGATGCCAGTTTTTTCGCCTTCTCTTTCAGCTCATTTGAAAGAAGATCGATATACTCATCCCTGAAAGTAAGGATGGCAGAAGGTTCCAGTCCAATCAGGTAATGCGGTTGGTCTATCAGGAACGATAATAGCTGCACATTTTTTGCCGCTATGCTTTGCGCTCTTTTTACTAATCCTTTGGATAAATGCGTACGGCCACTTTCAATATGTGCTGGTATGATCACCTCGTAATCCAGCGCTGTCAGGAGTTCTATACAACGCTGCCCGATATGGACATCGTTATAATTTGTAAACTCGTCACAGAAAAGATACACTTTATGTGTAAACGTTTTGCCTGCCTGCTGCTTGCTGAATTGCTTGTACCAGGCCCGTAGTGTTTGTGGCTGTAATGCCGGAACGTGGCGCTCCGGCGCCATGTTCATCATCCTTTTCAGTATACCCGAAGTGAATTTATTGGAAAACGCAAAGTTGTACAACCCAGGCGCTACCGATGCCATTTTACTCAGGAAAGGAAACTCTCCTATCATACGTGCTTTCAGCGGCGTACCGTTGGTATCGTAATTTTGTTGCAGGTATTCTGCTTTCAGTTTGGAGACATCTACACTGGATGGACATTCTGCTTTACAGCCTTTACAGCTCAGACACAGATCCATCGCGTGCCCTATCTCTTCATGGTTGAACGCCTGCACGGTATTGTCCTGTGCAAGGAACTGGCGGAGTACGTTGGCTCTGGCACGTGTGGTATCTTTTTCAAAACGGGTCGCCATGTAACTAGGACACATGGTACCACCTGCGAAATGTGTTTTCCGGCAATCGCCTGAGCCGGAACATTTCTCGGCCAGTGATAGTATACCGTTGGTATCGGAGAAATCGAAGTAGGTTTTGATCTTATCACCTTTTGCCGGTTCTTTGAATCGAAAGAACTGGTCCATAGGAGGCGGATCAATGATTTTACCCGGATTGAAAAGGTATTCCGGATCGTATAGTTGCTTCACCTGCTTGCAATATTCGTAACATTTTTCACCCATCATGAATTGGATGAATTCTCCCCGCAAACGGCCATCACCGTGTTCCCCACTCAGCGAGCCTTTGTATTTTTTTACGATGGCAGCTGTTTTCTCCAGCACCTCGCGGAATTGCTTTTTGCCTTCTTCAACTTTTAAATTGATAATCGGCTCAACGTGCAGTTCACCGGCACCTGCGTGTGCGTAGTAGGATGCTTTCAGTCCCATAGCAGCGAGCATGTGCTGCAGTTCATCAATATATTCAGGGAGGTTTTCAGGTGCGACTGCACAGTCTTCGATAAGGTTGACCGGTTGTGCATCGCCCTTGATATTGCGGAGCAAGCCGAGACCTGATTTGCGCAGGTTCCAGGCTTTATTGATATCGTTGCCACGCAGCAATGGATAGGCATAACCCAACTGCTTTGCTTTGACTTCGTTGATAAAAGCGCTGGTTTGCGCCTGTAAAGCTTCCTCGGTATGACACATGAATTCCACCATCAATATCGCTGCCGGTTCTCCTTCCATGAAGAACCTGTTTTGCTGGTGTTCAGGATGTCCTTTGGTAAAATTCATGATCACATCGTCTACCAGTTCTGAGGCTGTAACGGGATGTTGCACCGCGATCAGGTTCACCTGCAGCGATTCTTTGACAGAAGTACAATGAACGCATACCAGTCCGTTTACTTTTGGCGGTGCGTCGAGCAACTTCAATCTGGCGGCTGTTACGAAGGCCAGTGTTCCTTCTGAGCCTGCAATGAGGTGGGAAAGGTTAAATGCTGCTTCACCGCCGTATGGTACGGTGTCTAACAAAGCGTCTAATGCATAGCCGCTATTTCTTCGTTTTACGGTACGGGCAGGATAGCCGTCCCTGATTGCCTGTTGATTTTCTTTATTAGAGAGCAGTGCGTGCATGGTTCTGTAAATGCTGCCTTCAAGGTTGTTGAGCAGCATTTTTTGCTGTAAACCGGTTTCGTCGAGATCGTCAAAGGTGGTGGTTTCACCGTTACCTAATACGACGTCTACAGCCAGGAGATTGTCGCGGGTAGCGCCCCAGACCATGCTGTGGAGGCCACAGGAGTTGTTCCCGATCATACCGCCAATCATGGCCCGGTTGGAGGTAGACGTTTCCGGACCGAAAAATAGACCGTAGGGTTGCAGGAGTTCGTTTAATACGTCGCGTTCCAGGCCCGGTTCGACCAGTGCCCATTTTTCTTCTTTATTCACTTCCAGGAGGCGGTTCATATAGCGCGATACGTCTACAATGAGCCCCTGCCCTACTACCTGACCGGCGAGCGAGGTGCCCGCCGTGCGTGGAATAAGTGGGATTTTGTTGGTTTTGCTGAAGCGGATCAACGCAGCAATATCGGCTTTGTTTTTTGGCAGCGCGACGCCCAGCGGATACTCCTGGTATACAGAGGCATCTGTCGAGTATGCCATGAGGATGGTGCGGTCCAGAGAGTCATCTGAGAAGTAGAGATCGCCTGCCAGCTGTGGTTTAAGTTCTTTGAAAGCCTGCTTGAGTTGTTCCTTGTTCATACCGTAAATTTACGGCATACAAGTTAGAACATTCAGGCAGAAAAATGCAGAAAAGTTTGTAAAACGTGCAGAAAACAGCAAGGAATGAACTGTGAATATGATCAGTTCATTGCTGAAGCGGCCTTGCATACAGGTTTAATTTCCGGGCAATAGTAATGTCTTTGGGCACAAAACGAATGTCCAGGCTAACGCGTGAAGCTATTGTATCGTTCGCAAAAGATCCGTGTGTGAGATGATAAGCATCAAATAAGAGTATTTGGCCCGGTTCTAATACAACTGGCTTAAAATTCCCGGCATCCACATTTTGCTCAATGTGGATTGAGTTATTGCCCCATACTTTAGTTAAAGGTATCCATAGATTCAGGGAATTGGCAGTGACACCATATTTGGCTTCTCCATCCTTGTGAAAGGCCGAGGCGGTTCCGGCACCGGAAAGATGGCAACGAATACTGGGCGGGAACTGAAAACGTTCTATTTCTCCTACGACCGGTACCACGATTTCTTCTTTAATGTATTGAAGCGCCTCAGCAATTTCCATCACACGGTCTTTTAACTGATTCACCCGGTAGTACAACCGGTCTACATAGTTCTTAAACGGAACGGGGTCCGGCAGCAAATGCAGGTCCTCCAGGTGATCTGTTCCAAAAGTTGATCGTGCCCATGCTGATAGTCCCACTTTCTCCGGATCGTAATAAAGTATTGGCTTTTCAACTGTTTCCTGTGATAATTCGCTATCTGGATGGCCTGTGTTCATATATTTTCATTGGTAGTAGCGGTAACAATAAAAGGGTGAATGAAAACGCTCATCACATGTTTGATTGATGCGACGGTGGGATCCCGGAAGTCTTCAATCCAGGTAGTATCCTGGTCTTCCCTGCCCCCGGCATTGCATTAAGGCGTTTTCTGACCACCATCAGGATCATCTTTAAGAATTAAAGATGATCCTGATGGCAGGAAATCTATTTTCCGGATTTGCCGGTATCTTTCCGGGCCAATTTAGCTGCGGCATCACTATCCTTATCTGCCTCTGTAGGCCTGGATGCCTCATCTTCAAGCGGTGCCTGCTCAGCTGCTGCTACAACAACCTCCACGACTTCCACGACTTCCACTACCTCTACAACCTCTGTCACTTCTGTCACCTCCGTTACTTCCGTTACTTCTGTCACCTCGGTTACCTCTGTTACTTCAGTCACTTCGGTTACTTCAGATACTTCTGTAGTAGCGGAATTAATGACAAGGGCAACTATCACAGTGATGGTTGGAGGATCAGGGGTAGGTTTAGTGGTACCAATAAAGTTATTATCCGAAGGAGCCTCGCCACTTGTCCACTGCGTACCTGCAAACGTTAAAAAGCCGGAACTGTCTTTAAAGAAATCGACAATGACATTCTGTTTATTGCCCTGCGGTATAAACCAGGATAGCTGATCCAGGTTGGAAGTGGACTTGGTACCCTGGTAGATATAATTGCTGATATCAACCCCATTATAGGATACGTTAGGGGCTTGTATAGTCAGTGTACCATCTGTCTGGAACTTAGATCCCTTTTTAATAAATGTATTATACTTACCGTTCCACGTAGAGAGATCATCAGGTGCTGGTGAAGAAATGCCGGAGAAGTTATTGCTTGTTGGCAAACTGCCGGATCCTTCTGTATAGACACCTATAAATCCATTGCCACCGCTACTGTTCTGGTAAAACTTAATGGAGCCGGAAGAATTATTACCTGAAGAGGCCATCCAGACAACTGACGTACTGGTAAAAGTGGGATTAACCATCTGTATGCCATCAAGGGCTATTATTTGCTTTGTTGTATCAACTGAAACAACAGGTCCTGGCTCCCAGGTTTTACCATCAGAGCCTAAGATAAAGGACAGGTAGTTACCTGAAAAATTTGTACTCATAATTGTTTAGTGCTTTAGGTGTTACGAAGAATGGTGCGATTGATCAGTGTAGAATAGTTTCGGCTGTGCCGATAATGTTGTATGCTTCCGGCAAGGCGGTATCATTAGAGGAATATTTTCCCTTCAGGTTGAAGCCGGAGGTTTCCTTTGAAAATGTGAGCACACCTGTGGAATGATTTTTATCGGATTTTGACCACAGGATATGATCACCGCCAAAGTAAGGTGTGGAAATAAGTTCATCATCGACCTGGATTGTTCTGCTGGCCAGATCGATTTTAACTGATACTGGTTTCTGCTGCTCATTATCTGATAAGACACAATTGTAGGCGCCTGAAAAATCAAGTTCATCCTCAATCACCAATCCATTAACGGCTTCAGTAACGGCAGATGGCGTGGTGGCATACCCTTTATCCTGAAACCATTTTACCAATCTTGCTTCATAATCACTTTCACTGATGGTTTTAGTTTTAAGTGCATTGTACTCGAGTTGTTGTTTTTCAAAATAGTCACTACCGAGTTCGGGATTTCTCAATACATCCTGTACAAATAACTTCGCTTCCTCATGACGGTCTCTTTTGAATAACATGCGCAATGCTCCGTAATGTTGCATATTGAGCATATTGCGTTCCACCTGTGTTAATCCATCTATTGATTTTAAATATGTGATAGGATTTTCCTTGTATTTATAAAGCTCTTCGAAATTTAGCGCCAAAGTAGACACAAGGTTGTAAAGGGCGTCGGAGCTAAAACTGAATTTATAACCGTCGGGAATGGTATGTTCAGCGATGTTCTTTAAAGCAACTTTTTTGTAGGCAGGATAGAGTTCATGATCGCAGATGAGTGGATTTGACCTGGCTTTACCGGATTTCAGTCCCAGGGTTTTTGACATTTCAGTGTCGCTATCCGTCATTTTTGCAGCAGGAATAAAAAAGGTAGAGATACCAGTTACTTCCCTGGCAATAGAGGGGTCGCGGAAGTCAGATAATTTGTATTTATCCTTTTTGGGGTTTGCCATGGAGAACATGCTGGCTACGTAATTGTAAACAACCTGGTCCGGCGCATAAAATTTTTCCAGGTAGTCCAGCAGCACATTCAGTTTATTGTTGTCGTATCCATGAAACTTGAATCCTATGTCGCCCACACATCCTACCTGCCACACGATGGCGTTAATCTCGGTGTTGATGGTGCGCTGTCGTAATAGCAGGTCAGTGGCTTCGTAGGTTTGCAGGCCCGGAATGCTGGGATCAACGCCCAGATCAGCAAAAAGGCAATCCTCTGCAGAGATACCCGGTAGCATTTCTGCTTCATAGCCTTCTCTTCTTGCCAGTTCAATGGCATTGTGAGACGGTGTTACAAATACACCGGGATGACCGTAAAACAGGGCGCAAACGTACTTGCCAGCCCGTACTTCCAGCATGATACGCTCTATCATTTGTGTGTAGGTGATAATACGGTTCTTGGTATTGCCGTAATATTGGTACAGATCAAATGAGTTAGGATTTTGCTTTTGTATCCACATATCCGTTACCGGGTCGGATGCTGCATACAGAACAATATCAGCCTGCTGAAGATGGGCCTGGGATTCCAGCGTAAAATGTGCAATTGATTTTATTCCGGATCCAATTACTACTAGTTTTCCTTTTTTGCTCATAGCTATTATATTTAATTAGTGGAAAGTTTATGTATAGAGGTTCCTGGCCAACATAGTCAGCCTGAAAAACACGTGCGTTTTTTCATTAAATCACAATGAAGTACATAACATCAGGAAATGACTGAAGGGTTTGCCTGTTTCGTTCACGAATTCAAAACAACCTGTATGTATCTACACAAGCTGGTAAGACAGCACGTAGCATGTGTAGATCTGGTTTGTTGATTGCTATCATAAAAGACGGATCACTTATTGCCGTCTCTTACATTCCCTCTGGTAATTCTGTATCCTGGTGGGGCTAGGTTTCAGAACGTAAAATTCATATAAGCCGTTGAGCCGTTTGAATACATTGTTCAAACGCCGGACTTGCAAATAATTAATAGAATTTATAATACCGGTAGTGCCGGTAACTTCGGGTGTATACTAGGAATTAATAAATGAAAAGGTTTTTATTGGATAATGTGTTCATGGATGATCATGTGCTTATTTTTTGGGAATTTATACGATTAACTAACTGGAATATGCTTCAATAGTGACAATTACGCTTAGCCGGTATCAGTAGCGGCCTAACTGTAAGTTAATTTAACTTTTTATATTTCTTTTATCCAATCTAGCTATTTGTATAACATTGACTGAAAAAGGTGCAGCCAGGTGGTATAAATTCTTCCTATAAGTCCACGGGGAAGTCATGATAACTTGGCGCTAACAGGTATTAGAAAGCAAAAGCCGCTGTTACAGCGGCTTTTGCTTTCTATACATATTGGTTGATCCAGGAATACTCCATCACCATTTTACCTGCTTATTGATAAATGAGATCAGCTGGTTCGCCATTGCTTCCTGCTCTTTTGCATTCGGATGTCCCGGCGTATCCTTGTATGGGAAAAAGCAGGTGGTGATCTTTGCGTCATGCAGTCCTGCCACGGCTTCTTTGATATACCCCGGCCATGGAGATCCTTTTCTCGTCGCGTCCATGTTCCCCAATGCACAAATAATCTGCGCTTTTGGGTGCTTTGCCCTGATCTTCTTCACGAGGTCGCTATAAGCGGTAACAATCGTCCTGGCATCGGGTGCTGTATCACCAAACCTTGCCTTGAACTGTTCATGTTCTGGTTTCATAACCAGCCAGCTGTCATTCTGGAATAAATTGATCACGATGAGATCGGGGGAATAACTGCTAAAATCCCATTTACTGGCAACGTCTGTCGCATCTGCGCGGTCGTACATCTCAGGCATGATCAGGGGAAACCAGCTTACAAGTACGCCGATCCCACTCTTTGCCACAACATGATATTCGGCATTAAAGTGCCTGGCGGTGAGTGATGCATAACTGATATATGCATTCTCGTAAGGGGCAGTTCCCCTATCCTTACCACTGCTGTCTTCTACCGCATACCCACATGTAATGGAATTACCATAAAATTCAATTTTCCTTTTCTTCGTTACGGGTGCAGGCAGCAGGGTACCGGTGACCTCGAAATCATACAGCCAGGTTTTGCCCATGGCCCATTCTGTGCGCTTAAACAGTTCCAGGGTATGATGCCCGTTTTTCAGACCACTGGCAAGCGTATAGGTATGTACGGTACTATCTGGTTGTAACTTGCTAATCACTTTTCCATCCAGTACGACATTATAGTAGTTTTCTCCCCGCTCGTCTTTCAGCTTCACTTTCACGGCTGTTCCCTTAAAATTTATGCTGACCGTTGTTGCTGACCATGACAACTGTGCACTATCACTTGTCTGAATGACACGGCCCATATAATGGATATGTGGATCATTATTTTTAATGACTGAATTTTGTGCCTGCATTTGCAAGTGCATGATCATCATGCCGGAAACCAGCAGGCAAAGGTGTTTTTTCATATCAAATGGATTTGTAGGAACCGGAAATTAATGGAGAATCTTTAATTTTTGAAAATAAATATTTATTTTGCCGCCGTTATATATATAAATTGTTGTTAGCTCATGAGATTTGTTAAGCAAACCGTGCTTTACTTTAAGGAGGGGACATCTGACAAAACTTACGAAATAGACCTATGTGAAACTGGCCCCGGACAATACATTGTGAACTTCCGCTATGGCAAGCGGGGAGCTGCACTCAAAGAGGGTAGTAAGACCGCCACCCCTGTTTCTCTGGTGGAGGCTACCGCTATTTTCGATGCATTGGAAAAGGAAAAACGTAGTAAAGGATATACCGGTGAGGGCGATGGTGTCGCTACTACCGCGTATACCAGTGTTTCTGTAGATGATGTCGCTGATCCCGCCCACAAAGCAATCCTGAAAAGGCTGGACGACGCCGTGACCGGCAAGCAGTCTTTTAAAACCAGGTGGTCTACTTCCCGTGTGATCTGGGCTGCTGGTGAATTGAAAATTCGTGCGGCCGCCCCTGTTATCCTGCGTCTTATTGAGAAAGGCAACGCTATGCAGCGTTATGCGGCTATATGGGCGCTCGGCAGATGTGGCGATCCGGCAGCTGTTTCATTAGTCAGTTCCTATATAGACAATAGCACTTACCCGCAATACCTGCGGCAAATGGCAGCCAATGCAGTGCTGCAACTGCTATCGGGCGAAGAACGTACTGCTTTCATCACGCGATTCCTGCATGCATTGCCGCCGGAGTTCCAGGAAGCTATCAACGCCCGGCATATGCAGTCGCTTGCGCAATTGCTGGATCAACGGGTTATGCAGCTCAACGAGCCGGCTTACCAGTTGCTGGAAGACCTGTATATTGTAGCAGCTGACAATGTTCCGCTCAGACAACTGTTGTATTCTTTATTTGCGGCATTGCCATTGCGGCCATCTTATTTCCGGCACGTACGTCACTTATATAAGCAGGCGGAAATGCGGGATGATCATGCGTTGACGGCGCTCTTCTCAGTCCGCTTTGAAAGGGAACCGCATATGTTTACCAGCCAGGGAAAACCATCTCCTGAGCTGAAAAAGCCGCTCAGTCGCATCGCTTATTCCAATCGTACCCGGCGTCATCTCAGGGCCAGGACCCTGCGTCACCTGAAAGAACTGGGACAACGTACTGATATCGAATATGTAAAACTCGCTACTGCCCTCTTATTACAATATGATGGGTCGTTGCCTGTATATAGGGAAGCGCCATATAGCCGCAAGGTATATAATTATGACACTGCCACCCGCCGGTATAATACCAGGGAAATCAGATACCCGGCTAATTCCAGCGCTGTTTTCCTGCACTATATCTTAAGAGGTAATCAGCCGGATTTACATTTAGTAGCTGGTGGGTCCCGCTGGGAATACCTGGATCCTGAAGTCACCAAACCTGAAACGCCGGCCAAACCTGCGGCGCCAAAGAAAGAAGGGTTCCTTAACCAATTGGGGAATCTCTTTAAATCTCCTAAAAAGGATCAGGATATTCAGCCAAAGGAATCTCCTGAACTGGTAGTGAAAGAAGAACCACACAGCGATATTCCGTTCCGCTCACTCTGGCACCAGTTACCACAGGCATTTCTACAGTTGCTCATCAGCGGCCGCATGGAAGAAATTCATGTATTTGCATACGAGGAATTACAAGCCAGTGAGCAATTTGCCGCCATCAAAGAGAAAATTGATGCCAACGTAATTGGAGGATTGCTCATCAATCCATTCTCTATTCCGCAGCAGTTCGGGCTGGCAATGGCAAAAGAAAAATATAATCCTGCAGCACCTTCCCTCCCACTCTTTGTAGCGATGATCAATAGTCCGCTGAAAGAGGCGAGAGACCTAGGTATCGAATGGATCAGACAGCATATCGAATTTTGCTTCCAGGATACAGAGTTTGTTACTGCACTGATCTTTGCGGCTTATGACGAAGTAAGGCAAATTGCGATAGACCGCCTGAGTACTACGTTGTTACCACTGGATAAGAGCCGTTTGGTCATAGGCAGAGCCGTCAGCGTTTTACTTTCGCAGCGTGCCCCCAATGATGCAGTGTATAATGTGCTGACGAAAGGTAGCCGCGTAATGGAGCAATACCTGGTAGCGGCCCTGGAGGAAGTGGATATAAATGTAGTACAGGACTTGCTGAAATCCGGTATTCCACCGGCAGAAGCATTTGGTGTGCGCCTGTTGTTGCTGAAAAAACAATCACTGCAACAAATACCTGATGAGATCATAACAGGTATTCTTGAAAATGCCTATCAACCTGTCAGAGAAGGTGGTATTGCAATACTGGACAGCCTGAGCAACGAAGAGCTGCTTGCCCGTCCCGCTTTATTATTGCAAACCTGCATAGCGGCTTACTCAGACGTCCGGCAGGGTATCCGGCCTGTACTAGCCAGGTTAGTGAAAGTGTATAGTGACCTTGCTGTATGGCTGGTGAATGAACTGGTGCCTTTGCTCATGCGCAGGGAAACCTCCGAAGGGCTGCACAATGATATCGCCAATATACTGGGGAATGAGCTGGTAGGCCATCTGCACGATATCGACAAAGACACTGCACTCCGGCTCACCTATTCCAATTACCGCGCTACGCAGGCATTTGGTGTATTGGTACTGGAAAAATATATACCGCCAGCAGCCCTGACAATCAAACAAGTGATTGCAACAGGCAATCATGAATTGAAGGAAGTACGTGAATGGTGCTGGCGCTTCTATGAGCAACAGGTAGCCCGCATCCGTTACGAAAGAGATGATGCCATCGGTCTGCTGGATGCGAAATGGGATGATACCCGCATTTTCGCTATGCAGTTTTTCCGTACACAATTCAGGGATGAGGACTGGTCGCCCGAATCGCTCGTTGCCATTGCAGACAGTGTACATCCAATTGTTCAGGCATTCGGGAGGGAGTTGCTGACTAAGTTCTTCAAAGCAGAGGATGGGGTAACCTACCTGCTGAAACTGAGCCAGCACCCGGGTGTAAATATGCAGACATTCGCTACTAACTACCTGGCGCAATATGCGGCGGATCAGCCGGAGCGCTTGCAGGAACTTGAGTTTTATTTCCGCTCGGTATTGAGCAGAGTGAATAAAGCAAGAGTGGCCAAAGAACGCATATTCACATTCCTGGCCCAGGAATCCCTGAAATCTGAAGCAGCAGCGCAATACATTGCCGGCATCATTGCACATATCTCTGCAACGGTGGCGATTGGTGACAAAGCCCGGTGTATACAGATCATGCGTAACATCCACCTGCAATATCCGGATATTCCGCTGCCGGTTCAATTCATCGCTATTCCTGAGCATTCATCTTAAACCCTGATCACATGTTATTCAATTATAGATATAGCGGCAGTACGCAGGTATATAGCAATGCTACGTCAGCAGGAATTTCATTCTCACCAGATACCAGACGTGAACCCACTTTCTTTAATGGAAAGCTGCACAAAAAGCTGGCCTTCAGGGAAGCTATCTCTGCGCTGCATGATGTAGTCGTATCAGATCTGCGATTCAAACCAAAAGACAAAACTGAATATAAAGAATGGGCAGCACAGCAGGAAGCTGTATGGCTGGCTGAGTTCATGAGCCAGTACAATGCAGCAGCAGCACAGGAGAAAATTAAACTCCTTCGTGAAGAACTGAATGCCGTAAATATGGAGCGTGATAAGCTGATGGCGCCTTACTACAAGGCACGCCGTACTTATTTCGATTACCTGTATCAAAAAGACAGGGATGCATGGTTTGTACTGGATCCCGTGATCAGTGTACATCCTGATGAAATCTTCTTTGAATGTTTTAGCCAGGATGAATCGGCCTACGGCAAACTCAGCGCGAGCTACAATGTATTCAAAGAAGTGAACGAATTTGAATGCGGTACAACCAACATTGATTATTCCGCGAATCTTTACAATGAGTTCCAGAAGATCCGTGATTACAAGGAAACTACTTTTACCGTAGATCCTTCGGGGTTTGCCGTGCAAACCACTAAAGAGGAACTTTTCAAGGAAGTGAAGATAGACCTGCCGGATAGTTGGGTGAGAGGCTTCCTGCAGGTAAGTTCAGCGATGACGTTACCAGCTGCCAGTTTCGACCTGCATCCGATGGATGTTTATAATTTCTGCCAGCAGCTGCGCCGGTTCAAAGAAAAGAAAGGTCCCCGTTCTATTCGTTTCATACTGGAACCGGGGCAACCGGTGAAGGCGATTTTTGATCCCTGGGGTACCGAAATCGTATGTGCCAGATCGGTATATACCGGTGCACAACGGAAGGAAATCAGGATATGGGGACGACGTCGTCTCTTAATATTGGAGCGGTTGATCCCGGTAGCAAAGAAATTTACGGTTCACCTGACCGGCAACGGTCTGCCCTCTTTCTACATTGCAGATATGGGCGATATGCAGTTCACACTGGGGTTATCCGGCTGGACGGCAAATGACTGGTCCCGCTGCGGGCAGTTCGACCTCATGGCACCAAGAGGTACGGTAGATGATGCGACCAAACTGGTAATCTATGCCGACCTGAAAAAGCATTGGTTTGGCACCCCTGCAGAGATAGCAGCCCGTACAGGTACAACAAAATCGGCTGTACTGGCAGCATTGGGTATGTATACACAGGCCGGGAAAGCGATTTATGATTTACATTCAGGTTATTACCGCCTGCGTGAATTGAGCCGCGATCCATTGCCGCTGGATCAGTTACGTTTCTCAAATCCTGCGGAAGCCGCTGCAACCAGACTAACCGGCAGTGTGAAATTCACCGCGAAGGAACTGCCAGGTGTAGGTGTGCAACTGGAAGGTGTGATCACGTCGAGAAATCGTTCATACCGCCCCGTTATAGTGATAGATGCTGACGAACGTATGTCATCTGCCCATTGTGATTGTAATCATTACCAAATGAATAAGTTACATAAAGGACCGTGTGAACATATGCTGGCACTGCGTATGGCGTACGAAGAGGAAAAACAAAAAGTATAAAAAAATAAGCAAGGGATAGCAGAAATTTGAAGAAAAGATGTATCTTTAATCCGGTAATGAAAGCGCATAATTCATGTCCTGCATGAATATACTTTCAAAAAAAGTTCTTTATAAAGAGGAAATGATTGCACTTGCGCCCGTAAAAGGGACGAATGATGTTTCGTCATTCAGGTAACATGACTATACATGCTTCACTAAATGCAATCTTTACTTTGGGAGGGGCGTACTATAGTGCAATTTACAGTACTCGCCCCAGGGGCCCTAAATTACACTATAGTACGCCCCTCCCTGGAGTTGATTGATTTAGTCAAAGGCTTGCACGAAGGCCGTTTCCTCTTTATAAATTGAGCTATGTGCCTCAATTTTTTCTTCGCTTCTGCTACTCCCCTGCTTCCATTCATTCATCATTTTTATCTGAACTGGAATATGTCAGCAGGTTTGACCCGTCAAGAATTATACGATAGAATCCGTGCTTCCTCAAAAGAAGAAGTAATCCTGGAAGAAATGATTCGCCTTGGTTTCTGGGCGAAAAATGAGCAGGTACCTAACGTACCTGAAACATTTATTCGTAAAGAAGGTGAGCTGCGTAGAGAACTGAATACCCTCCTCAACGAACAAGCCAGATATAGAAATAAACAACAGGTACTGACTGAAATGCGTAAGGCACGCATGGCGGCTGCTAAAGCTAAACGTGCTGAGACCAAAAAACGTAATGAAGAAAAACGGCTGCAGCGCGCAGCTGCCTGGGCGGAAGAGAAAGCGAAATCAATCGTGTACCTGGGTGAAGACGTTTCCGCCGGTTTAAATAAAACCACCTCTAATACCGAACAATTACAACGCTTCGGGCTACCTGTATTACATGATGCAATGGAGTTGTCCGCGGCCATGGGAATTACCCTCGGTAAACTTCGCTTCCTGGCGTTTGACAGGAAAGTGGGTACGATCTCCCATTACAAGCGCTTTTACCTGCCTAAAAAATCAGGAGGCCGCAGATTGATCTCCGCGCCTATGCCACAGCTAAAATCGGCGCAATACTGGGTACTGGAGCACATTTTATATAAAGTACCCAATAGTGCTGCTGCGCATGGCTTTGTGCCCGGCAAATCGATTGTGACGAATGCGGGTAATCACGTAGGCCAGGATGTCGTGATAAACATCGATCTGAAAGACTTTTTCCCAACGATTGAATATAAACGTGTCAAAGGCCTCTTTGTGAAATTCGGTTACAGCGAACAGGTGGCGACCATTCTGGGCCTGCTGTGTACTGAACCAGATGTAGACCAGGTAGCACTGGACGGCAAAGAATATTTTGTAGCGAATACCCCCCGTCACCTGCCACAGGGGGCACCCAGCAGCCCGGCTATTACCAACCTTATTTGTTATGGCCTGGATAGACGATTTGAAGGGCTGGCAAAGAAATTTGGATATACCTACTCCCGCTATGCAGACGATATGACGTTCTCTACTAAAGGAGCGCCTGCGGATAAGATCGGACAATTACTCTGGTCAGTGAAACAGGTGGTAAAGGAAGAAGGATTTCACCTGCACCCTGACAAACTGAAGGTAATGCGCAAAGGCGATAAACGGGAAGTGACGGGGATTGTGGTAAATGAGAAATTGAGCCTGGACAGGGAAACGTTGCGTAAGTTCAGGGCATTGTTACATCAGATCGATAAATCCGGTTTGCAACATAAGCGATGGGGGAACGGGAATATTATCAGCAGTATAGAAGGTTTTGCTAACTATGTGGCAATGGTCAGGCCTGATACCGGGCGGCAGCTGAAAGAGAAGGTTAAATTGTTGCTGAACCGGGAAGATATTAAGGCACAGGCACGTGCTATGATGACGGGCGTGGCAAAGCCCTCCGTTACAACAGAAGGGGATGCTTCGAAGAAGGAGAATGGTGATTGGTGGAACGTGGTGTAGGTAATCGTGTACGATATACTTTTGTTGCTGTAGACTACTTCTTCAGGAAGCAAGGCAGTTAGTGGAACGTGGTGTAGGTAATCGTGTACGATACACGTTTGTTATTATAGACTACTTCCTAAAGAAGCAAGGTGAAAGAAAGAACAGTACCAAAAAAGTAAGAACGCAAGCGTATAAAGTAGCCAGTGAACATTTTCAAGGAGTGTGCGAAATAGACTATCTGCCTTACACGAATACCTGGACCGGCAATGGCAGCATGGTTGACGAATTTAGTATTAATAAGGTGGAGCATTTTCTGAGTGTTCCACCTTATTTTTTGCGTTTGTTAACGCCCTATTAACAATTTCCTGTAACAATTGAACTATTTTGCGTCGTCAACTGTTAATTTTTTAGTTGATCACACAAAGCTAACTGTCCTCTTATTTCGTTATCAAAAAAATCTATATCGACACAGCATTCTGTATGAGCTTTATCCGTATGTGCCCTCTTCTATCCGGTGTCTTCATTTGCGATGGGTAAGATCCGGCGCATATGCGAACTCAATGCGAAATGTACCTGTTATTACAAATTTAATCACTATGAAAAAACATGACAAAGGGGGTCATTTTATTACTTAAACCATATTAGGAAATGTAGCTAACTACCCCAAGTATTCAATAATTTCAGCACATTGCCTGCTTCTTAACTCTGATACCATCTCATTGAATGGACTTATTGTACAAGCCGGGAACTTGTCGCTCAGTCTATGAAAATGTTATGTTCCGTTAAATCTAAATATCGGTACATGAACCTACTACAACGCATCGTTACTACTGGCTGCAGTAACGTGAAGGGCACTTCATTGCAGGAGGTTGAAGACACACAACGAACTATACGAATTGTGAACACATTGTGTCTGATTTGTGCTGTTATGTGCTTATCCTTCAGTGTTTGCTGCCATTACCTGATAGAAACCAAACTCTTTGTATGGCCGGCCTTCTTTGAAGCCGTTGCCTTTTTCTCTATTATCGGCCTGAACGCGTTGGAAAAACATACGCTTGCGGGTATGTTGCTGATCGTCGTTCACAATGTGTGTATTCAATACTTTAATGCTTTAATGGGCCGGGTCACAGAAATTCATCTGCTTTTTATTTACCTGATCGGTTTATCCTTACTACTTTTCCAGACTTCTTTGCTGAGGAAGATTGCCATTGGTATCACCATTGCTGCTTTCCTGGCAGGTGAGGTGAATATGTTCTTTGGGTTCTATCCACCGCTAGCGGCTATTACCAATTCTTTTATGTCAGCGTTTGTGATTCGCTGGGTAACTATTCCTGCTATCCTGCTGCTGGATGTACTTGTCTTTTCCTTTTATGCCAGGCATGTGGATCGCCTTCGTAACCGGCAAATGCTGCAGGTGCAGGAAATGCTGGAAACGGCGCGATTGCACAATACAGAACTGGAAGCGCTGACGGCCAGGCTGGCCCAGGCTACTGACGCCAAAACGGTGTTTGTGCGGGAAACCAGTCATGAGATCCGTACCCCGCTGAATGCCATTTTTGGTATCAGCCAATTGCTGCAACTAAAAGTAGCAAAAGACCGTAACCTTGCGCCTATCCGCCAACTGGCAGATCATTTATATGCTGCCAGTTTTAATACACGGGAAATCATTAACAATGTATTGGAGTTTTCACGTATTGAAGCGGGTAAGGCAGATACCGCGCAGAATACTTCGCTGGATATCAGAGAATGGCTGGATAACACCGTAAGCATTCACCAGTACATTGCAGGTATTAAAATGGTCAGGATCAGGTATAATATTGCGGAGGATATGCCGGAGTTCCTGCTGGTAGATAAGCTCCTGCTAACCAAGATGCTCAATAATCTGCTTTCGAATGCCATTAAGTTCACGGCCAGTGAGAGCCAGGTTTCCATTCATATTTCCCATAAGGCTGACAGGTGGTACATTTCCGTGGCTGACCAGGGAAAAGGGATCAGTGAAGAGCGGCAGACAACTATTTTTGATGCCTTTGTGTCGGAACGTAATATATTCCTGGAGGGCACCGGTTTGGGACTGCACATTACCCGTCATCTTGCAGAAGCCATGGGGGGAACTATTGAGGTCAAAAGCCAGGAAGGTATTGGCACTACATTTACTGTTTGCCTGCCGCTGGAAGGAGCCATGGATTGTCCCGGAAATGATGGTAAGGAATGGCCGGAAAGAATGGTGAACCTGAATGCAACGAACATTCTGATTATTGAAGACGATAAAATGAGCCAGATGATACTGACCCGCTTCCTGTGTAGTTTGGGAAGCAGGGTAACTGTGGCCGGCGATGGTATGGAAGGGATGTTGCTGGGAAGGGCTTCCAAGCCGGATATCATTATACTTGACGCGCATATCCCGGGGATGAGTGGCAAGGATACGCTGGCACATATCCGGGAGGATGATGTGTTGAAAAATGTGCCTGTTATTATAGCGAGTGGAGATGCGTTTAATGGCGCCAGTGAAGAGCTGATGAATGCAGGTGCCAATGAGTATCTCGTAAAGCCGATTGAATTCAAGGCTTTGCATGCCACGCTCACAAAATACATTGATTGAGAAGAAATCGTATAGTTATTTGTGAATGGGTAAGGAATGCATTTTAATTGCATGTGAATAAAAAAGGAAAGCATCGCAAAAGGGCAAAGGCCGCTCGTGTAGAGCGGCCTTCTTGTTTAGCTGAAATCTGGTTTTTATATGAATGCGTTCTTACAGGCTATGCTGGAACTGCACCCACGCTATATTTGCCTGCCTTGTTTCTCCTTTGCGGGTGATCAGTATTGTTACATACTGACCTCTCTCCTGCCTGAAATCACTGGCACCCAGCATGCAATAAAAGCCTTTGTAGGTTTCCGGTGTGCCAAACAGGAATAGTCTTTCGCCTGCCGCATTATAACACACTGTGTTGGCTTCTGTGAGATAGCGCAATGGCTTCTTATCTGTATACACTCCTCCCGGGTCCAGGTAAGCCAGGTAATCGTTGAACAGCAGGTAATTTCCCTTTGCAGTGGGCAGGTAGTCGAAAGACAGGTAAGGTGTAGTATTCAGTGCCTGAATCCTGTTGCGGAACATCCACTGTCCTTTCTTCCTGCGATTGAGGAATAACGGATCATAGAGACCATTTGCGATCTGCATTTTGATCTGTGCAATTCCTGATTGCACAATGCCATTACTATCCAGCGTGGTTACCCCGATGTCGTTCATGTTGGTGTGCATATTATTCCAGGTGTTGGTGCCACCGGAATTGAACAGGCTGATATTCTCCAGTAGCAAGGTGGTTTTTCCGTCTTCTGTTGTGATCATCCGCTGGGGTACACCTGTGTAGTTTCCGGTATACTTCAGCTTTTCCTGCGCATAACTACTGATTTTGTCGAGGGTAACGGGCTGATGACGGTATTCTTCTAATGTAGTGGCATCCAGGTAACAGAGCTGCATATCAACGCCAGGGTTTTTAGTCCCTTTGCCCGTAGCATTCGTGAGTAGCAGGATTAACTTTTGCGAAGCCGGGATATACTTAATGTTTGCATGAATATCCTGCATATTGGCGGTATATGGCAGCAGCTGGTGCTTTACTTCTGTTCCATGAATAGCCGATACAGCTACCATTGCGCTGGTATCTTTTGCATTTTTGCGGATGCGTAACGGAACCGTTACGAGGTACACCTGGTCTTTGTTGACCGCCATGTCGAGGTAGCCGTGATAGGGATAGTCAGTCAGAGGCAGGTAGGAAGTAGTATGTCCAATCTGCTGATGATCAGGTGAAAACCGGAAAATCTGTATTCTTTCGCCCGGCGACTCCTTTCGGTCCAGTTCTCCGCCGGCAAAGGATGCAACCGCATAATAGCCACTGCGAGGGTCTTTTGCGACATAGAAATCATGAGAGGCATAGTTGTCCTGCACGACTACATCCCTGTGCTGAATGGTTGGCAATTCTCCCAACTGATCTTCCTGTACCAGCTGGCCGGTTTTGCCATCGAGGATCAGCCTGTAGAGGCGGGGTTTCATTTTCACCAGTTGCTGGAGAAATATCACCACCTGGCTATTTATCTCATAAATTCCGTCTATCTCACTGTCGTTCAGCGCATTTACGTCGAACAACCTGCCTGTTACGGTATCTGTTGCAGAGAGTTGATGGCTGGCATCATACATATTGACGATAATACCTGCTTTCCTATCAAAATGCAGATAGGCCGTATAGTTGTTGTCAAGCAATAATATCTTGTCAAAACCATCTCCCGGTTCGGGGAAGTTGTTACTTAATTGTACCTGTGGTACCTGCGCGGAAAGTTGTGATGCAAATAACAGGGCAAGAAGGCTGGTGCCTTGCCAGAAGTATCTCATAGGGTAATGTAAAGGTTATAGCTGTAAATGTATAATTATTTTTCAATATTTAACTGGAACAAACTGATTGTTTGCCCTTTATCCTTTTTTGCTTGTCCTTCCGGCCCTTTTACTATATTTATGCATAATTATTAACAATTGATTCATATAATGAGAAGCAACAAGTTCTTACTTTTTTGTATGTTCGGTGCATGCCTGGCGGGTCCCGCAATGGCCCAGACTGAGGCCCCCAAATATGATCCTCATGCAGCTTTTAGTCCCTTATTCTATCCTACCAACGGCAATGAGTATCGCAGCGCTTCCGGTGCTCCCGGCCACAAATACTGGCAGAACAAGGCGGATTATGCCATTCATGCGACCCTGGATACAGCGGCGCACAGACTGACCGGATCCGTAGCGATTACATATACCAACAACAGTCCTGACAAGCTGCCTTTCCTCTGGTTACAACTGGACCAGAATATATTCAGGGAGGATAGCCGTGGTTCTGCTACTGCCGTAGTGACGGGTGGTCGTTTTGCCAACAAGAGCTACACCAAGGGAGATGAAATCAGGTCAGTGAGTGTGGTAGCAAATGGCAAATCAACTCCCGTAAAGTATATGGTGAATGATACCCGCATGCAGATTTTCCTGCCTCAGCCACTGGCTGCAAATGGTAGTGCGTTGCAGATCAAAATAGAATATGCTTTCGACATTCCGCAATATGGTACTGACCGTATGGGGCGGCTGACTACCCAAAACGGATGGGTATACGAAATAGCCCAGTGGTATCCCCGTATGGAAGTATATGACGACATCCTGGGTTGGAACAGCATTCCTTACCAGGGTGCGGCGGAGTTCTACCTGGAATATGGCAATTTTGATTATAAGATCACTGCGCCGGCAGGCCTGGTGGTAGTAGGTAGCGGTGAACTGGTGAACAGTGCCGAGGTACTCACGGCCAAAGAACAGGCTCGTCTTTCCGCTGCTTACAAAAGTGATAAGGCGGTGATGATCCGGGATAGCAGCGAGGTGGCCAATCCAAAGGATAAACGCAGGGGTAACCTGACCTGGCACTTTGTATGTAAAAATGCAAGAGACGTATCGTTTGCAGCTTCCAAAGCATTTGTCTGGGATGCGGCACGTCTGAACCTGCCGAGTGGCAGAAAGGCCCTGGCACAGTCTGTATATCCTGTTGAAGCGATCAAGCGTCCTAATGGCTGGATCAGATCTACAGAATTTGTAAAGGGTTGTATTGAATTCTATTCTAAAAAATGGTTTGAATACACCTACCCGGTAGCGACCAATGTAGCTGGTAGCATCAGTGGTATGGAATATCCGGGTATCGTATTTTGTTCATGGAGAAGTACGGGCTCTGGTCTGTGGGGCGTAACCGATCACGAGTTTGGTCACAACTGGTTCCCGATGATCGTGGGTAGCAATGAGCGCAAATATGCATGGATGGATGAAGGCTTCAACACCTTCATTAACCAGGGTTCTACCGAAGCATTCAACAAAGGCGAATATTATACGCCACAAATATTGCAGAACATGGGTCGTGGTTTAGTTGGACCTGATCCCATTATGACCACACCTGATGTGATCCAGAACAGCTACCTGGGTACTGCGGCATATTACAAACCAGCGGCAGGTCTTACTATCCTGCGTGATTATATTCTGGGGAAAGAGCGTTTTGAATTCGCTTTCCGTACTTATATCGATCGCTGGGCATTTAAGCACCCAACTCCCTGGGATTTCTTCCGTACAATGGAAAATGCGGCAGGTGAAGACCTGAGCTGGTTCTGGCGTGGGTGGTTCCTGGAAAACTGGGCCCTGGATCAGGCTGTGAAAGATGTGAAATACATTAGCGGCGATCCTGCAAAGGGCGCACTGATCACGATTGAAAACCGTGACCAGCTGGTGCTGCCTGTTGTAGTGGCTTATACCGACAGCAATGGCAAAACGGATACTGCGAAACTTCCTGCTGAAGTATGGCAACGTTCCGGTACCTGGACGTTCAGGGTAAATACGACTTCTAAGCTGACAAGCGTAGTGATTGATCCTGCGAAAGGTTTGCCGGATGTAGATCCATCTAACAATACCTGGAAAGGAGAAGTACGTAAGGTAGCGGCAGGTACAACTGCGACAGATGTGATCAATCGTTATTTTACTGCGATTGGCGGTATCGACAAACTGAATGGGATCAAGGATCAGTCCATGTCGGCTATTGGTAATGTGCAGGGGACAGAGATCTCTATGACGAAGAAGTTCAAATCGCCAGATAAATACTTCATGGACATCTATATTGCTGCAATGGGTGCACACGCGAGCCGCCTGGTTATCAATGGTGATAGCGTGATTGCAGAGCAAATGGGCAACAGGATGCCGGTAGACGGAGACATGAAGAAAGCACTGAAAACAAGTCTGGAACTGATTCCTGAAAGGCAATACCTGAGTGATGGTGCGAAGATTGAGTTGTCGCCCGATTTTGAGCAGATCAATGGTAAGGATGTATACAAGCTGACAGTGACCGAGCCGGATGGTGAAATGGTTGAATTGTATTATGATGCAGCAACCTATTACAAGGTGAAATCTGTTAACAAACAGGGCGAACAGGTAACTGGTATGCTTGAATTCAGTGATTACAAAGATGTGAGCGGTATCAGGTTCCCTTACACACTGATCAATACGATTGGTGGTAACCAGATTAATTTCAAAGTGAGCGAGATCAAAGTGAATAGTGGGTTGACAGACGCAGAATTTAAATAATTTACGTACAACCTGCGGTGAAAATATTAATTTGCATAGAATCGCTTCTACTTCTGGTAGAAGCGATTTTTGTATGTAGCATTTATATTTAGTTCGTTATATTGCAGCAAATTGATCAGGCTCAACTAATTAGGACAAGTCTGGGCACCCTGTAATAAACCCAAAAAGCGAATGCAAATTAAGGACACACTTACAACTATTACACATACAGGTGCTGATGTGGATGACCTGGATCTGCGCACACGTATCATTAAAGTGAATACGATGTCGTTGATAATCGGGTTGTTGGTGACCTTTTTTGCATGGTTTTTTTATGCGATCTCCGGGAAGATGGAAATCCTGGTTGCTGCTTCCCTGGAAGGGCTGGCTTACTTCACGATCATCTGGATCAATAAGAAGGGTAAATATGACCTGGCTGCCTTGTTGGCGCAATTAATACCTAACATTGCCACATTATATTTCGGTATCATCCTTTCCGCAGTGGTAGAGGCGAGTCTGCTGGCACTTTTCCTCATTGGTACGAGCTTTTTAATTATCAGGGACCGGAAGTACCGGATGATATCGGTTGCATTGACGGTGGCCGTGGTCATCCTGCTGCAGGTAAATGATGTGATCCACCTGATCAAGCCACTCACATTTGGTTATACTAATCAACGGATCATACATTTCTCTGCTATTGTAGTGGTATTCAGTCTCAACATTCTCATTATTGCCTTTTACGTCAACCAGAATGATATATTGCTGGCTGAGCTGCGGGAAAGAGGTGAGAAACTGGAGAAGGCCAATGATTATAAAAGTGTATTTGTGCGGGAAACCAATCATGAGATCCGGGTACCGCTGAATGCGATCCATTCTATCAGCCAGTTACTGGTCATTCAAAGTAAACAGCAGCAGAACCTCGCTCCTATCCGTGCTACGGCAGAACACTTATGTGCAGCGAGTTATCACGCTCTGGAAATCATCAATAACGTACTTGAACTATCGAGGATCGAAGTGGGTAAGATACACGAGTTATTCCGTGAACCTTTTGATGTAAAGAACTGGATTGACAATATTGTAATCACGAGTCAGTATATAGCCCGGAACAAGGGCGTCAGAATTGAGCTGGATTATGACAGGCAGCAGATGCCGGCACAGATTGACAGCGATAAGGTAAAGCTGACACAGATCGTCAATAATATACTTTTTAATGCGATAAAATTCACTGCTGATAATTCCACGGTCTTTGTTCAGGTCTCTATGGAAAAGAATATCTGTTATATCCGGATCAGGGATGCTGGTCAGGGTATGACTGAAGAGCAGCTGGAGAAGATCTTTGATCCCTTTATAACGGGTAAGAGCGATTTCAGCCAGGGCACAGGGCTTGGGTTGCACATAGCCCGCCACCTGGTCAGTTTGCTGGGAGGGGCGATTACGGCTGAAAGTGCGCCCGGAAAAGGCACCTCTTTCTGCATTGCATTTCCGTTGGTAACATTTGAGGGAAACAGGCCGGCCCAACCGGTGATGAAGGAAATGCCGCCGTTGCCGTCGTTTACGAACATCCGTATGATGATTGTAGAAGATGACCAGATGAGCCAGATTTACCTGACGCGGTATCTTTCCAGCCTGGGTTGTCATTTGCAAACGGCCTCCACCGGCGAGCAGGCACTGATCATCATGCAGGAACAGCCACCGGATATCATACTGCTGGATAGTCACCTCCCCGATATGGATGCGCTGACCTTGTTAGACAGATTGAAAGTTATACCACAATTAAAAGAGATTCCCGTTATCATCACTACCGGAGATGTTTTTGAAGAGGCGAAAGACGCCATGTTGAATGCTGGCGTTGCCGGATATATCACAAAACCCATTGATTTTAACTTATTAACCCAGGAAATCAATAACTGCCTCAAGCTGCCTGCGCTGTTTTAATCCCTGTACTTCCCGTATCTTCACTGTATATAATATTGGTTTACAACCCGTAATATGCTTTCATGTACTCAGCCTTTATCAGGCTCATAGTCGTTAATGCCATTCTTATACTATTGAATGTCTTCTCTTGTGCTACTGTGGAGATTCCGCAGCGCTATCCCGCAAACTATTCCAAGCCAGTTTTTCTTTCACTCATAAAACACACACAAGTATGAAGACTATTAATGTTCCGCAGCTTTACTGTCCTTTTGAGTCAAGGATCAGTCCATTTGTAGACAAGGTAGACAGACACACTACCCACTGGCTACACAAATTTCAGCTCCTGTCGGGGGAGGAATTGTATGAAAAGTACGCGAATTACAAATTTGCCTGGATGACATGCAGAACTTATCCGGATGCGGATTACGACTTTCTTTGTGCGGCCAACAACCTGAACTCGCTCCTTTTTGTCATGGATGATCTGCTGGACCATGCCTCTTCAGAGACTGCGGGCTACAGAACCGCGGATTATGTACAGGGTATTATCGGGGGCTTTGTAAATGTATTGCGATTCAACAAACGGGTACCTGTTGCTACTAATCCTATCATGGCTGCTTTCAGTGATTTTTGGGAAAAGATGCGCCGGCTGAGCAGTGCTTCCTGGCAATGCCAGTTTACCCTGAGTCTGAAGGCCGTTTTTGAAGCGGGAATGTGGGAGATTGAAAACTCCCGTGCACAGCGGCATCCGAGCATGCTGCAGTACATGAAGATGCGGCCTTACTTCGCAGCGGCCAACCTGGCGACAGATTTGCTGGAAGTGGCCACTAAGCAGCATCTGCCCGTTTTTGTATTGCAGAATGAAGAATTCCAGCGCCTGGTAGAACTGGCGCGCCGTACAATTTGCTGGTCTAATGACCTCTTTTCGCTTTCTAAGGAACTGGAGCACGGAGACGAGCACAACCTGGTGGTGGTGATTGAACACGAGCGAAATATTTCGCTGGAGCAGGCTATTGAAGAAACAGCCGCCATTCACGACCGGGAAATTGCGCAGTTCAACGAACTGAGGGGCCAGTTACCTTCATTTGGCATCAGGATCGATACGGCCATCCAGCACCACCTGGATGCAATGGGCACTATGTTGCGTGGTTTTATGGACTGGTCGGTTTATGATACAGCCAGGTATGAGTTTAATTATGTAACTGAATAGCGTTACAAATCTACAGGGGGCAACACATTATTGCCGGGTAAGGTCTCCTTTTCCAAAACCCGCCGGGCATTATGCTGAGGCGGGTTTTGGAAATGCCCTGTCTGCCTGATTATCAATAAATTTAAGTCACCTGCAAATTTGTTTTGGGTAATGTTTAATATTATTTTATATATTTAATGTCATTGTAGTGCGGGAAAATACTAATCCCTTCCCGCTATTGTTGCGATTGGTTCCCCTGTTTCCCAGGTTGCCCGGATTTAAAATTTTGTACACTTTGGAAAGTTTTAATCATATAATCCTGCTATCATGAAAGTATCTGCTATTAGTTTTCCCAGCGTATTCGAGTCTGCGTATGGAAACACAGAGAATTCCTCAAAAGATCTGTTGAATGGTTTAAAAATTAAAAAAGACGATAACTGGTACATAGTTGGCAACCTCGCGAGAAGAGGTGGTATCAACCCGGGACGCGTTACTAATGCGGCGCCCCAGGAGGACGACTATGAAATACTTTTCAAAGCTGCGATGGTCAATGTGCTGGACAAGGTGCAGCAGCCTTTGTCATTGACCATGGGTTTCCCTTTTTCCACGTACAATATCTATAAGGCAGCAGCGGAGCAGTTTCTCAGCAAGAGACATTTCCTGATAGAATATGATACGCAGACTTTCAATAACAAGGGTACGATTAAAAAAGGGATGCTGGATATTGAACGCTTTGAGGTGATTCCGGAAATAGTAGGTGGTATCATTGGGCTGAAGAAGACGCTGAATGAGCAGAAGAACGATAACTTCATTGCAGTGAGCTTTGGTTTTGGCACCATTGAAGGGGGGCTGGCTACAGCTGATGGCCTGATTAACCGTACCTGTTTCAGTTCTCATGGTATCAAGTACGCCATCAATAACCTGGCTCGCGAGCTGAATAAAACCTATTACCTGGATATGAAGAACGAGCATCAGCTGGACGATGCTTTCATGAAAGGTTCCATCTTTACCAACCGCAAACGTATTGACCTGAAAGAAACCCGCAAATCCCTCCTGAAGCAGTATTATAAAGAGGTGGTTTCTCCGCTGATGCGTAATTATTTTACAGATCAGGATTTTGAAACCTGTAGCAAGATCTACCTGATGGGTGGTGGTGCACATTATAGGGAACTGACAGATTGTTTCCTGGAGGAGTTCAAAGATTTTATTCCGGTAGATGTGGCACCTGATCCTGAAAACCTGGTAAGTATAGGTTACCTTTATAACTCACTGCGTATTTCAGATGATAAACATCAACGTAGTGTAGGGCTGGATCTGGGCAACGCTTCCTCTATCATTTCCATATTTGAAGAAGAAAATATTCCTGCGATTTCAAAAATCTGACGTGTCTGCAATCATAGAAATACTCAAAAATGCCTTCCGGAAAGGTATGTTCCTGATACCGAAAGAGGTGTCCGTGCAGGGCGCTATTGAGTCGCCTATTCCGGGCCGGATAGATGGTACTGTTCGTGGTGATGTGCGTACTGATGGTTTGCTGACGATAGGTCATACTGCCAGTATAAGGGGCAATGTGTATGCAACGGACTTAGTCCATTTCGGCAAAGTATACGGTGATATTTTTATCACAAATAAAGCGGTTATCAGTAATAAGGCTTATATAAAAGGAGATGTGACGGCGTTGATCCTGGAGCTGGAGGAGGAAGCGGTGATTGAAGGTGCGATCCGGAAACACGTGAATGACCTGGAGCATGCGATTCCACCGGATCCGGAGCCAGAGGAGGAGAAGCCGGTGATTGAAGAGGAGGAAAAGCCGACGAGCTGGTTTTAAGATGTATTTTTTTAAATAGAAAAAGGTTGTATCATTTGATCTGATACAACCTTTTTTTTTAATCTAGTGTCTTGGTTTGGCCCGTTCGTATTGCACCGGCCATTTGAAAGATGCGTCGTTCAGTTGATGCGCGGCGTGCATAGGGAAATACGGATCTCTGAGTAATTCTCTTGCGAGAAAGACGAGGTCTGCTTTTCCTGTGCTTACGATCATTTCTGCTTCGTCAGCTGTGGTGATGAGGCCTACTGCACCAGTCTGTATGCCGGTTTCTTTCTTAATATGATGGGCAAATTCCGTCTGGTATAATGGGCCTACGGGAATTTTTTGCCTGGTATCGAGGCCGCCTGAAGAGGTATCTATCAGGTGCACACCGAGGTCTTTCAATATGCTGGCCAGCCGGGTGCTCTGCGGAAGATCCCAGCCCCCTTCTACCCAGTCAGTCGCTGAAATGCGGACAAATAAAGGGTTTTCTTCAGGCCATACTTCCTGGATGGCTGCTACAATTTCTGTGAGGAGGCGGATCCTGTTTTCGAAGCTTCCCCCGTATTCGTCTGTGCGATGATTACTGAGTGGCGACAGGAACTGGTGAACCAGGTAGCCATGTGCACCATGAATCTCGATCACTTTAAAGCCTGCTTTGAGGGTCCGTACGGCCGCTGCTTTGAAATCCGCAACAACTTTATCGATTCCGGCCTTATCGAGCGCTTTGGGATGTCCGTAATGCTCAGAGAAAGGAATGGCACTGGGCGCCATGATATTTTCCCAGCCGCCCTGATCTGTGGTCACAAGTTTAATGCCTTTCCAGGGTTCTGAAGTGCTGGCTTTGCGGCCGGCATGTGCCAGCTGCACACCTGCTACGGCGCCCTGGGCATGGATGAAGTCTACGATCTGTTTTAATTTTTCGATATGTTCATCTTTCCAGATACCTAAGTCTGCGGGAGATATGCGGGCTTCCGGAGAAACGGCGATGGCTTCCGTGAGGAGGAGGCCGGCGCCGCCAACGGCGCGGGAACCCAGGTGAACAAGGTGCCAGTCATTGGCAAAGCCGTCTGTGGAGGAGTACTCGCACATGGGGCTGACTACGATACGATTTCTGAATGTAACTGCGCCAATCTGTAGCGGCGTAAATAGTGCTGCCATAATATTGCTCTCCTTTTGGATATCGAATTTAGGGAGAAATGGGGAGATTGACCGGGCAGGATTGAAATTAATAGACGTATAGGCTTTGAAGACTGTGTAAGCGTAAAAGCTTAGCGAAGAGATGAGTATGGCGGGGAGAAATGTACCGGTAATGGCAGGTATGGCTTTGCTGACAGGATAAATATGAGTGCGCTATAGCTACTAAAAACAAATATCCCGGTCTTGTAGGACCGGGATATTCTTTTCAGTGTATGAAAAAGCAAGCTTAGTCGATACGGCGAACGTTAACTGCGTTTAATCCTTTTCTACCTTCCTGCACTTCGAACTCCACGCGGTCGTCTGCCTGGATCTCATGGATTAAACCGTTTACGTGAACAAAAGTCTCTTTATTGGATTCATCATGCTTAATGAAGCCGTAGCCTTTTGTCTCGTTAAAGAACTTTACAGTTCCTTGAAATTTGTTTGTCATTTGAAAAAATTAAAAATTTGTAAAGGTTAAAGGTAACCCTTTCAGGCTCGCTTACCAAATATTAATTTTCAATTAATTGCTGATTTTCATTTTTTTTTCACTGGCATAGCTATTGGTGGTGGTTATTTACCGGATATAACACTTAAAAAGAAGCTGTTAATCATTTAATTAATTACCGCTGATCGCTACGTCTATATCGTTGTACATTACCCTGAAACAGCGGCTTGCACTTTCCAGTGTATCTTTGGGCGTTTTCCTGCCATAATATTCATCCATGAAAGATTCTGCATTAGACCATACCGTTTGCATCATACCCTGGTAACGTCCCTTCATTTCGGGTGTAGCCGTATTTCTGAATGCGATCATGTCTTTTACCTGTTGCCGGGCAAATTCGGGTTTTCTCCATGGGCAGGTAATCACGTTCAGGCCTTTGATGGCGAAGTAGACCGGTGTTTTCTCCGGCCGGTCATAATGCCAGTCGCAGATCATTACATCTTTTGGTACCAGGTCTACAGCACGGGACGTGTTGTTCATACTGGCCTCCCACATGCCCAGACCGGTGGTTTTACCGTCCAGCAGGCGATCGCCCCAGATCCAGAGTTGCCTGCCTTTTTCGGCCAGGTGATTGCGAAGGGTAGACACTTCGCCGGCATAGAGTTCTGCTTTATCTCTGCCGCCACAACGGGGGCACTTCTCCTCTCCTATGTAGAATACTTCATCCATGCCAGCGTGGAAGGCGGTGGTTTCAAATACATCGCATAATTCATCAATTACTTCAAAAACGACTTTGTGGAGACCAGGGGCCAATGGACAATAGCTTTTGCAGTATAAGCCATCAGGATTAGGCCATTCGTATTTTTCCGGCATTTTTACCCAGGGCGTTTCATCGAACTGGGGGTATTTTGTAAGCAGCGCGAATACCTGTCCTGCCCAGGATTGATGTCCTAACAGATTGAATTGAGGTATTAAACGGATATGGTTTTTCCTGCATGCAGCTACCAGTTTTTTGATGTCTGCTTTTGAAAGACCGTTTGCATCACTTAGTTCGGGATGACTTTGGTACTTGTAATCGTAATCGACGCGTAAGATCAGGGTGTTCACCTTTCGGGGTGCCAGTTCCTGGTCTATAAATTTTACAAATTCGTTCAGTCCGGCCGGTGAGGGAGCTCCGATACAGAAGCCGCGTACGGGAAGGACGCTGTCCGGCTGAGTTTGAGAATGAGCGGTATGCGCCAGAATGCAGCATAACAGGGTGAGGAAGATGACGTTTTTCATATTGATAAAATACGAAATAGTCTTATTATTCCATGGGAAATTACACCAACGGATCTTCCTGTTATATATTTTGTAACCGGCAGATGCCGGCCCGGGTGAATTGGGCTGCCGTTCCCGCCAGATAAGTAGTCTATTTGTTACTGCTACATATCCAGGTCAATTGCACCTCTTATTTCAGTTGATATTTCACCAATGGTAGCATTCCCTTTGCTGTTCTGGCCTGTATATACCCTGACAAACTTAATGGACGACAGGGTGATTTTGTTCCCGTTATTGTCCACAACATTCGTCAGGTCAAAACTATTATATCCATTCGTTGCATAATCGCTGGTCCAGTTATCCGCATATCCATATGTAAACCCACCATTTACATAATAGCCTGCGTTATCCTTTAGCGTAGCCGGAAGGCGAATGCCTGTAAAGGAGACCGTATCCTGTGCGGCAATAAAAGCTGGATAATAGGCTTGTGTATGAAAGGCGTTGATTGCTACTGTACCTGAGTCGCCCTGGTTATCTTTCCACTTTACATCTGCATAGGCATGTGGATTATAATAGGTAATCCGGTAATTTTTAACTGCATTATTGTATTGATCTCCGCTGATAGTATACCAGTTATCATCCGGTAGACCGTTTCCATTTTCATCGTGGCTCACCATGACTACGCCGGGTTCGGACAGCTCTTCTATGGTATTGCTGTAGATTGCGAATTTGCTGACTTCGTGGTCAAAACCAAATGTTACATAGCCACCCCACGCCCCTAATGTAAGCACATTGTCCGTGCTACCTATCAGTTTTTGTGCGGCGGCACTGTCGCCAATGCTGGTGTTAATAAACTGTCCGGGTGCGGGTTTGTATTCAAATACCTTACTGATAAATTTACTTTTTACTACTGTGTCTGCATGATCCTTTTTACAAGCAGTGAAAAGAGCAATAGCTATTATGATACTAGAGATACTGTGCCTCATAATTATTGAATAAATGTGATCACGGAAGGAATATTACCCGTCGTAACGCTCCATTTCTTTGCGCCTGTTTTATCAAAACAATACAACGTACCGGGCAGTAAATAATCCTTTACATCAGTTACTAATATGTCTCTTGTTACGGGATCGACAGCGATTCCATATGGCGTTGTAATTGTCTGATTCTGAATGAATTTATTACTTACAACTGATTTTGTTTTTACATTTACGATCCCATAGCTGACCGTATTCGTACCTGTTGTATTACTCCATTGCACACTGATAATATAAGCAGAATCTCCCTGTATAGCCAGGTTACTTACGCCAAGATCCAGTGAATCAGTCACCGCATCTGTAGCTGTACTTACAATAAAAAGTTTAGAGGGAATATTTGTATAATCGCCCCTGGAGGTGACATACAGATTACCATATCCGTCTGCTTTTACGTGGTGGAGGTTGACAGCTACGCTGATCGTTTTGATGACGGCAAAAGCGCTCATGTCTATGACGGAAAGCCTGCGGTCATAATTGGCAACCGTGTACCCACCTGAGTTTGCAACATACATTTTGTTGCCCACTATAGCCATTTCTTCCGGCTGGCGACCTACCGTAACGGTGCGGGTCACCTGGAATGTAGTGGTATCGGCTTCTGCTACAAAGCCGGCACCGTCGGTTGTTCCGCTGGCGGCAGCAAAAGAAGTTATATATGCTTTCCCATTATAAAATGAAATGTACCTGCAACTACGTACACTGATCTCACCCAGGTGTTTTGCGGTATATTTGTCCATCACCTCTACCCTATCCGATCCGTTGATCACGGCATAGAGTTTATTGCCGTAAATTTTCATATCGTTTCCTACATCGCCCATTTCCTTTACAATTGTAGGATTGGTCTCTCCATAGATATTCAGGCGATAATCTCCTTTAAGGCCAATGAATTCGTCCAGTGAGGTCTGATTTAATCCCATATTTCCTTCGTTTAACAGATAAAAGGAAGTTTGGTGCGTATCATCAGTCACATGCGTCGCCTCACTGGAGCTGCTGCCAGTTCCACTCTTTCTGCAGGCGCTTAATACCAGTAAGATGAAGATCCAGTTTCTCATATCATTTAAAAATTTATGCTGGCAGTCATACGATAATAACGTCCCGGCATGGGATAGTTATAGATCACATCGTAGTACTGATTAAATACATTATTGATTTCTCCTGTCAGTCTGATATTGGAAATGTGCCATGACAATGACAGGTCATGTGTATACCATGCGGTTATATAGTACTCCGGTATATTGACACTGCCGTAATAACGGGCGCCTACATACACGAAGCTATAATTCAGATCCCATGCTTTCCAGGAAAGGTTGGTAGTAAAAGACCCGCTGTGCAATGGTACGTATACGATCTGTTGATCATTATTATCCGTTGCCTTCTGGTACGTATACTTTAGTGAGAAGTTAGTACCGATCTCTTTAAAGAGCCTGGGGGAAGTTTGTATCCCGGCATCTACTCCATATATGTTCACTAACCCGATGTTCTGCATTTGCCAGCGGAAGAGTTTTCCCGGTACGGCTACTATCTTGTCAGTTACCCTGCTGTAGTACATATCTGCCTGAATAGCAAAGTATTGCCACCAGCCGGCGGAGGTCTTTGTATAACTGACACCGATATCGTATTGCCTGCTATATTCAGGTTTTAGGGTGGGATTACCTGTGGTTGTATAATAGAGGTCATTGAAAGTCGGCATGCGGAAGATCTCTTTATAAAAAGTTCTTATACTGAGCGCCGGATTAGAAAAAGGTTGCCATGAGGCAATGACTGCAGGTGTATACGCCCTGCGATTTCCACCACTGGTATAGCGTTTGGTACTTTCATTAATGATGCTCGCCAGCAGGCTCCCCTGAATATTTATCCTGTTAAAATGTAATTGCGTGGCGCCGGCAACCAGTGTGGTTACACGAGTAGGAACAGGAAAGTGATCGAGGTTCACGGCGGTCATCTGGTTTACCTGAAGATCTGTGGAGAGCGCTATATCCCACCAGCTTTTCAGGTGGTACTGACCGGCAGCAGAAACATAGTATTCATGCTGGCGAAAACGGTTGATGAGTGGGCCTGTAGTTGTGACAATGCTTGTATCGAGGTACCGGACATAGTCCAGCATATACTTGCCATTCAGCTGCAGGCTATACTTGCCGAAGTTTTTATTGTAGCCTCCCTGTATAAATGCATTCCGGTCCCATTGGCGCTGTCCGTTCTCAAAATGTCCTTTTACAACAGGGCCGGGCAGTCCACGGGCTGAGTTATAATAATAGCCCTGTATATGCCAGTTGCTGCTGTCTTTGCCAGTGCCGTATATACCGGTTTCGATGCGCCATGCATCGATGTCGCCGTTCTTGCGCACAGCAGTGGTATCGTAATCATTGTAGCGGTACCTGAATTTGTATTGTCCGTCGGCGTGGGTCCATTCTGAGCTTACAACTGCGGATATATTGTGCCGGAGTTGCTGCTCTATTCTTATGGCAGGATTGATCAATCCAAAACTACCGGTCTTAAAGCTGGCTTTACCGTGAAAGGTTTCAGCACCCTGAAAGACAGGTTTTTTTGATTGCAGGTAAATGGACGCTGCTGATGCAAACCCTTTGGCGGGTTGGAAGATGGTGCCTTTCTGGGCATTATAGAGGTCAATCTGTTCAATATTATCCAGGGAGAAACGGCCTAAATCAACGGTACCGTTCTGTGCGTTGCTCAACTGTATGCCATCATAAAATACACCCAGTTGGTTGGTACCCATGCTATGTACATTGAGGGTTTTGAGGCCGCCTACACCGCCGTAGTCTTTGATCTGTACGCCGGAAAAAAAGCGGGCCGCATCTGCAACAGAGAGGCTGTTCATTTTTTGCAGTGCCTTGCCGCTGAGGGTTTGAACGGGGGTGATGGCACCGGGTCTGGCAGAGAAGATGGTGATGGTTTGCAAGGTGTGGGCCGTGTCTTTTTGCTGTGCCTGTAAAGTCAGGCACAGCAAAAAGAATGATATGATAAGGCTTGCTTGCTTCATGTTTAATGGAACACTACCATGGCAGGATACAGATTGCCCTTGTAATTCAAGGTGTTTTTTAAACTTGCGTCTGTCGCACTGTAAGTATATAATGTGTTATTTATATCATTACCCCATTCACTGCCGTTTGTTGTCAATACCAATGTATTTTTCGCTGCGTCATAGCCAATACCTTTACCATAGAAGTAGTGGTTTGCAGGCAGTGTAATATAAGCATTGGAGAGTGAGCTATTGGTACCGGAAACATAGCGGTATACTTTCTGATCATCACTCAACACATATACTGCATTTTCCTGCGTAGAGGCTACGATAGAGCTGCTGGTAAATACAAATTCATTGTAACGAATGTTGAAGGTGGTATGAATGGTATCCACTTTCAGGGTAGATGGGTCGATTTTCAGTAGTGCATTGGTTTGGGCTGCATACACATAGCCATCTTTTCCCTGCGCGAAACCTGCAATGGCCGTACCCAGTTTTTGGGTGATGCTGTAATCACTGGTTTTAAGTGCCACGATCCCGTCATTGGCAGTTAAGGCAAAGATATAGTTGCTGGATTTTAGCAGATCGCTCACGGAACCGTCGATCCCACTTATTTTAGCACCCAGGGTGAGGGAGGAAAGCGTTACAGGATAAATGCCTGCATCTGTGCTAAGCAGCCCGCTGTTATTGTCGATGCCGATAAAAGCATGTCCGTTTGCCGGCAGGGAGGCGTTTCTGGCGCTTTCTTTCAGGGTGTATTCATCGGCTGCTACCAGTGGTCCGCCATAGTTGGTCACCAGATACAGTTTGCCGTTATAGATCGTACCATACTCCAGTGTATTGGTAGTAGTCGCTAAAGGGTTGCCTGCGTTAACAGAGATGTAATTGTCCTGTGAGAGTGTATCTGCGTTATAACTGCGGAAGCTCAGATCTCCTGCTTTTACGCTGTAATTGCCTTCGTTTACGATGAAGTATCCGTTATCATATTTGCCTTTTGAGATAACGGCGGTATTATCATCTTTGCTACAAGACGTCGCAAATACTATAGAGAATGCTAGCAGGATCGCGTGTAATTTTCTTTGCATGCTGTTTAAATATGTAATAGTTGTAAGATTCCCTATCGGAACAGATCATTCAGCATGATAAGCATAGTATCATTGTATAACCCTTAGCTTTTCACCCGAAAGCGCTGAATGGATCTATTGCTACCTGGCAGGTCTTCTGGCTCCCTGATAATCCGGCGGCCTTCCCATCTTTAACGGACAGTGGCATTGAGTAGAACCGGAAATGATACTCAGGTTACAGCTACGGGGATAGCTCCGGTTTTGCACCGGATTCCCTTTTAAGCCTATCACATGATAAGCACCAAATGCGGCACAAACCTACATTAAGGGGGTGGAATAACCAAATCGAAACGTTTTTTCGCCTATCTTGCCGCCAATTTTTAAAAAATCCGTTTTTCTTGAAACAACTGCTCCTGTTTGTAGTCCTGCTTTGTGTTGTTACCTGTAGTTATGCCCAGGGAAACCTAAGTAAGACTGTTTCCGTCACCATGACCCGTCAGCCTGTATCTGCTGTGTTGAATGCCATAGAACACCAGGGTAATTTTCATTTTTCCTATATCAAAGAGGTCGTGCATGCAGACAGTCTTGTGTCGGTACGCGCCAATAACAAGACGGTGAAGCAGGTGCTGGACCAGCTATTTCAGGGAAGTATTGTCTACAAGGAAGCCGGAGGACAGCTGTTGTTACAGCCTAACAGGGAGAAGTGGTTCTTTGTGAGCGGACATATTACGGACGGGAATACCGGGCAGCCTTTGCGTAATGCGAGTGTGTATGAAAGTGTGCAGCTGATTTCGACCATGACGAATGATCAGGGCTATTATCGCCTGCGACTCCGGGAAAAGGATCGACCGGCACCGGTAATGCTGACGGTGAGTAAGGAGTTATATAAGGATACAATGATGGTGGTGGCGAGTGGATATGACCAGGAGATCAATACGAGTATTAAACCTGCGGCGGCTATTACATTGGGTATTGTAGATGTAAACCAGTACTCAAGGGTGAGTGAGACCTGGTTTGGGAAGGTATTCCTGACTTCCAGGCAGCGAATACAGTCGTTGAACTTAAGCCAGTTTTTTGCGGATCAGCCCTACCAGTCATCTTTCTTACCAGGATTGGGTACACACGGTAAGTTGGGTTCCCAGGTAGTGAATAAGGTGTCATTGAATTTTATAGGGGGATACACAGCGGGATTGAATGGCGTGGAGGTGTCAGGTGCTTTTAATATAGATCAGAAGGATGTAAAATATGCCCAGTTTGCCTCCATCTTTAACGTTGTGGGAGGTAAAATGGAGGGCGTGCAGTTGGCCGGCTTGCATAATCACGTCATAGATTCCGTAAAGGGCTTACAGGCGGCCGGGTTTAGTAATATGACGTCAAAGGGCTATGAGGGGGTGCAGCTGGCCGGCATTTTTAATATATCTACGGGGGTAACGCGCGGTGTGGGTGGTGCCGGCATATTTAACGTGTATTGGAAGGATAATTATGGTGTGATGGCAGCAGGAATCGGGAATATGACACGGGCAACAGAGAATGGAGTGCAGGCAGGAGGTGTTTTCAATGCGGCAGATACGGTAAAAGGTGTGCAGGTAGCGGGCGTTGTCAATATTGCGCGGGTATTGAAAGGCGTACAGGTGGGGGTAGTGAATTACGCAGACTCTTCTGATGGTTATAGTATTGGGATCGTGAGTTTAGTACGGAGGGGGTATCATCAGTTGCTGGTTTATAATACGGAATTGTTGCCGGTAAACGTAGCGTTTAAGTCGGGTAACAGGAAGCTGTACAGCCTGATCCTGGCGGGAGCAAGTTTTGTGGAAGGATCCAGGGCATACAGTTTCGGATACGGAATGGGTAAATCGTTTAAGGCTATCAGTGTGGAAGTAACAGAGCAGAGCCTTTATTTAGGCAACTGGGAGGCGGTAGGTACGCTGGCGCGGTTGCAGACCTCGTGGAATAAAGATATCGGGAAGAATGCGCGGATTTTTATCGGTCCGGCGTTTACCATGTATTTTAACTATAAGGAGTCGAATGTGGCCGGGTATAAAACACGGGTGCCTGGGCCTTATGGGGCATTTAAATGGAATGATCACTTATATTATTGGCTGGGGTGGCATGTTGGATTCAGTTTCTTCTAGTTGTATCCGGCTTATTTTTCACGCGGGAGGAAAGATCGTGTTTTCAGGCAGGTTGTTCGCTGGAGCGTTTCTGTTAAGGATTCTTTAAACTATTCATTTGTCCTTAAAATTCCGTAAATTTGCCCCTTCTTTTTTTAAAAAAATAAACACTGGTAAATGTCAAAAGTCAAAGTAGGTTTTGTGCAAATGGATTGTACGGCCAATAAGGCGGAAAACCTTGCCAAAGCAATTGAGCAGGTAAAAGTTGCCGCTGCAAAAGGAGCACAGATCGTTTGTTTACAGGAGCTGTTTACTTCCCTGTATTTTTGTGATGAAGAGAATTACGACAATTTCTCTCTCGCCGAGCCTATTCCTGGTCCTTCAACAGATGCTCTCCAGAAAGTAGCTGGTGAACTGGGTGTTGTAATCATCGCCTCTCTCTTTGAAAAAAGAACAGCGGGCCTGTATCACAATACCACTGCCGTACTGGACGCTGACGGGTCTTACCTTGGCAAATACCGTAAGATGCACATCCCGGATGATCCGGCTTATTACGAAAAATTCTATTTCACCCCAGGTGATTTGGGCTATAAAGTTTTTAAAACCAGGTTCGCTACTATCGGTGTGCTCATCTGCTGGGATCAGTGGTATCCTGAGGCTGCTCGTATCACCGCTCTTATGGGTGCAGAAATCCTGTTCTACCCTACTGCGATTGGCTGGGCTACTTCACAGGATGAGGCTACCAATGTGGAGCAGTACAATGCCTGGCAGACTATTCAGCGTAGCCATGCTGTAGCGAATGGTGTCCATGTGGTAAGTGTAAACCGTACCGGTTTCGAGCAGGAAGGTCGTATGAAATTCTGGGGTGGTTCCTTCATTTCCAATCCGTTTGGTACCGTTATCTATCAGGCTTCTCACGAGAAAGAAGAGGTGCATGTAGAGGAACTGGATCTGTCTGTGACAGACAGGTATCGTACTCACTGGCCTTTTATGCGTGACAGACGAATTGATTCTTACGGCAACATCACTAAAAGATTTATCGACGAAGCATAATGAACGGACAACCAACGCTGAAACAGCAGGGATACTTCTTTCCTGCCGAATTCCATCCCCATGTTGCTACATGGCTGAGCTGGCCTCATAAAGAAGCGAGCTGGCCTGGTAAAATAAATGCGATCTACCCTTATTACAGCCAGTTCGTAAAGTACCTGGCCATGAGTGAGCTGGTGCGTATCAACGTGGCAGATGAGGCCATGAAAGCCGCTGCCGCCGCACATCTGCAGCAGGCAGGTGTACAGATGGATAAAGTGGAATTTTTTCTGCATCCTACCAATGACGCCTGGTGCCGTGACCACGGTCCCGCTTTTCTGATCAATCCAACAGCGGCTGAAAAGAAAGTGATTGTAGACTGGGGTTATAATGCATGGGGTGGCAAGTATCCTCCGTTTGACAAAGATGATGTGATTCCTACCCTCATAGCAAATCATTATAAACTACCTGTGTTTCATCCGGGTATTGTGATGGAGGGTGGTTCCGTGGAATTCAATGGTGCGGGTACTGTGCTGACTTCCACCTGTTGTTTGCTGAACGAGAACAGAAATCCGCATCTGACGCAGGCACAGATCGAAACTTACCTGCAGGATTATTATGGTGTAGACCAGGTACTGTGGGTGGCAGAAGGTATTATTGGAGATGATACAGACGGTCATATTGATGATACTGTTCGGTTTGTGAATGAAGATACGGTGCTGACGGTGGTAGAAAGCAATAAGCAGGACGAGAACTATGAATTGTTGCAGGGCAACCTGGAACAGTTAAAAGGCATGCGGTTACTAAATGGCAAACAGCTGAATGTGGTTGAGTTGCCGATGCCGGATGCGGTAGTGTTCGACGATCAGCGTTTGCCTGCCTCTTATGCAAATTTCTATATCAGTAACCAGCATGTGATCGTGCCAACTTACCGTTGTGCACAGGATGATAAGGCACTTCAGATAATTCAGGAGTGCTTTAAGACACGTGAAGTAGTGGGTATTGATTCGACCGAGATCATCTGGGGACTGGGTAGTTTTCACTGCCTGAGTCAGCAGGAACCAGCCGTTTAAAAGTATAATGTTTTTTTATTATAGAAGAGGCGCTGTTGATTACAACAGCGCCTCTTTTAAGTTCAAACACATCCCTGATTTCCGTTATATGACACTATTCCAATGTCATCTAATTGTTAAAAAACTTCAGTGGCCGCTACCGGCCTGATTCTTCCCGATCTGCACCACCGTTGCATATCCCCTGATTGACGTAATCGCCCCGTTCGGAGTCCTACTTTCCTCTTCACATTTCTTTCACATTTTCAGTGGTACCTTTGTGAGGTCCTAGTATTTCAGCAGATTATTATCCTTATTAAAAAAACCTAACTAATTCCTTAGATGAAGAGACCTGTTATTAAGAAAATTACACAGTACACCTTTGCCGCCGGAGTTTTTGCAGTTACAACATTTGGAGTGCTACCATCTACCGGCCACAAGACAACAAACGCTATCGCCATTAACAAATCAGCAGTGAGCAATAAGGCGATGTTGTACGATACACTGGCATTGGATTCAATGGGCTTATCGCGTACCGCTTTTAACTATGCTATTCAGGGTATGGAAAAACTGGAAGCGGAGGGAAAGCTGGCGAATACGGATCTGATCACCATTGTTGACTTCAGTCTTCCTTCCAGTAAGAAGCGGTTGTTTGTGATTGATTTGAAGAACGGAAAGGTGTTGTTCAATACGCTTGTGTCTCACGGGCGTAATTCAGGGACGGATATTGCGACTGCATTTTCTAATTCACCTGAGAGTTTTAAGAGTAGCCTTGGTTTTTATGTGACCGGGGAAACTTACCGGGGAGAGCATGGATATAGCCTGCGACTGCAAGGGCAGGAACATGGGATCAATGATAATGCGATGAGTCGTGGGATCGTGATGCACAGTGCAGCGTATGTAAATGAGAAATTAGCCGCATTGCAGGGGTATATCGGGCGAAGCCTTGGTTGTCCGGCTATTCCGGAAAAAGTACACCGGGCGATTATAGAAATGATTAAAGACGGGTCTTGCCTGTTCTTGTACAGTCCTGATAAGTATTACATGGCACATTCCAGGATACTGGAATCGTTGCCGGTAGATACAACGATTGCTTAATATCAGTTTTTCCGGTTAGGCTGTTTTATTATTTTATTGATAGCATTTTTTTGCTAATCGATCTTCAATTGCCTCAACATCCATTTCCATATATCCGGCAAATGTCCGTTTTTCATCCGCCCTGGCCCCTCTTCATCACACACTCGGCGCTCAATGACACATTATCACGCAACAGACACATCAGAAGATTAGAAGATGCGCAGGAGTATGAAAAGGGCCAGGGGGATGTACGGAACTTTAATGTATTTCAGTAAATAATTTCGCTGCTATTTTGCGGTCATGATCGTAGATATCGTCTACTACGTGCAACTGACCGTCTGACCCAACCCAGGTTGTGTAATAGGTGATCATTACAGGTACGGGGTTCTTCACTCTGACATACTTTTCTTTTCCACTGTTCATTGCACTATCAATTTTTTCTGCTGTCCATTCCGGCTGATCATGCAGCAGGTAATTGGCCATCTTTACCGGGTCGGAGAGCCTGATACAACCGTGGCTATATGCACGCTGATCCCTGTTGAATAATTCCTTTTGATTGGTATCGTGGAAATATATGTCAAAACTGTTGGGAAACAGGAATTTTACCCTACCCAGCGGATTTTCTTTTCCGGGTACCTGTCTGATCACCGGCACGCCATTCCGTTCGCCGGTCACTTCCATATGATGACTTGCCAGATAGCTTTTGTTACGGCTCATAGCGGGTAATACTTCTTCTTTGATAATACTTCTGGGCAGGTTCCAGTATGGGCTGAATACCACCTGATTCAGGTCGCCCGAGAAATTGGTTGTACTCTTACCTTCCTTCCCTACCACTACCGCCATATCGAAATCTTTATTCTTACCATCCCATGCATGCAACATGAACTCAGGTATGTTCACCATAATGAGTCTACCTGATGGAACCGGTGGAATCCAGCGCATACGCTCCATATTGATCAGGATTTTTTCGACTATAGTAATAGCTGGTACATTCATTTCACGTACAAGGGTATCCGTTATTATACCTCTTGGTGTGTGTCCATGAGTAGCTTCAAATTTGTTAACTGCAGCTTCCAGTGCATCGTCGAATACTGCGGTTGTATCCTGTCCCTGCAACTCACCGGTTACCTGCAGGCGATGCTTGATGGCAGCAATGACAGGGCTGCTATCACCTTTTTTATATTTCTTTTTCTTTTCTACGGGAATGCTGTCCCAGTTGCTTTTCTTTGCGATCGCGGTATACTTCTCTAACTCTTTCGTAAGGTCACCATACACATTCTTAATGTCGGTGGAGTGATATCCTTTGCCGGAGATGACTGCATCAGCCATTTTCAGTATATCATTCTTTTGCATGGGCACATAGTGCTCCATCATTTTCACTACATCTTTATCGTCTTTGTGTGCATCGAGGAAGTAGGTAATGAAGCGCTGTGTCAACTGCAGCTCTGTCTTCACGATGTTTGCATCGGTTGCAGAGATAGTTGAATCCGGTTCATTGTTCATGAGGGCATTGAGGCGATATTCAAGGGCTTTGTTGGTTTCGCTGGTATCTACGCTATAATCGTATAAACTGCGGAAGCCGTATGCCTGTTCATCCAGACCGTTGGCATCGAACCATGCATATTCGTAGTTACGCGCATTATAAAAGCTACGCAACCTGTTCGCGAGGTTACTATCCAGTTTCTGGCTGGTGATGAACTTTTCAACATCTTTGGTTTCAAGGAAAAGACCGTTGTACGCGTTTGCAGGGGTGATGTCATTATTCCTGGGGGTAACAGGTATATCATTCTGTGTGGCAGCACCATCGCCGCTCTTTTTATTATCTGTCCCGGATTTACAACCTGCGATCAGGGCGATCGCAAAAGCCGAAAATATCAATGCCTTTTTCATACCGGGAATAAATGCAAAACCTGTGCCTGCGTCCGGGACCGCTATTCACGGCCCCGGATGAAAATAAATTTCCGCACATTGGGTATTAATTCCCATAAAGCACGTCCACACTCTCCTTTGCATACCCCATGCTGGCGGTCATTCCCTTCCCTCCTATCCCGGTACGGATATGGATCTGCGGGGTAATATCGTGTTCAAAGATATTGTGATCGTTATGTTGAGCGTAGAATCCATTCCAGCAGGTGGCGATTTGCCGGCTGTTAATGTTAATGATATGTGAGGCCTCTTCGAGGATCAGTTCATTGATATAATGGTTGGTATGAAAACCCAGATCATCCGACTGGCTAACAGGTGCATATTCGTGGCTGTCGCCGATGATAATGCTATTATCGGTGGCTTGTTTAAATAGAATATGGATGCCCCATTTTTTCAACTCATCGTAATGCTCCGGTGTCTTGATTTTTGAAAATGATGGACAGTGCGTAGCAAAACTTTCATACCTGCGGATAGTGAGTCCCGTGAGGATGTTGCCTTTCAATTGCAGTTCCGGCATCGGGATCGTGCGCAGCATCTGGAGTTTACTTACGATCTGCCCGCTGTTGCTGAAGATATGCGGGAATAGTAGTTTCCCTTCATGGCCACAGCAGATGATGACTTTATCAGATCGGAACTGATTATTGATTGTGACAGTTCCGTTTGATTCGTCGATACTGGTAACTGGTGTATAATATACAATCTGCAGATGGGGATAAGCTTCCTTCAGGTAGGCATGCAGGCGATGAATCATCTTATCGGGTTCTACGCTGATCTCTTCCGGGAAGAAGAGTGCTTCTTTCCCATATTCGGGCTTGATAGCCGGATAGCGTTCCCGGATTTCTGCGGAAGACAATAATTGAGCATTATACCCTTTATTGTCATAATGTGCTTTCAGCTCATGGATCAGTAATTGCTCATCTTCGTCAGATGCGATGTAGACACTTCCGTTTTGTCTGACAGAAATGTCTCCCTTCTCCTGGATGGCTTTATAAAGTGCCAGGCCGGTGAGACCATAATCGAACCATTTATCTGCGAGTCCGGAAGGGACAACCTGTCCGAAGTTGCGTACGGTTGCGCCTATTGGGTAGTTATCTCTTTCCAGCATCAGCACTTTAAGACCTTTTTGCAAAGCATGAAAGGCATGGGCTGTACCGAGGATACCACCCCCTACTATAATCAGATCAAATTGTTGCATATGAATAGTATTACCATTTACCAGGGAAGGGAATAAGTCTTGGTGAAGCTAAAGCTTTTCATGGCTTCAGTGACACCTTCTTTAATACCGAGTCCGGAGTCTTTAATCCCTCCGAAGGGAGAATGTTCGATACGATATCCGGGTACTTCATTGATGTTGACAGTGCCGGCTTTGATATGTCTGATAGCGTACATTGCGTGTTGCAGGTTGTTGGTCACAACGCCGGAAGATAAGCCGTAGGCTGTGCTGTTTGCAAGGTCTACAGCATCTTCCAGATTTTTGACAGACAGCACCGGGGCCAGTGGTCCAAATGCTTCCTGTACAACCATTTCTGCTGAACGGGGGACGTGCGATAACACGGCGGGTTGTAATAACGCGCCCTGTCGGGTGCCTCCTGTTAACAGTTTTGCGCCCTGGGTCACTGCTTTTGCAATTAATTGTTCCAGATGGATGGCGGAGGCTTCGTCGATCACGGTACCTACAATCGTGGCAGGATCGGCAGGGTCGCCACAGGTGTAGGTCTGGGTTTTTTCAACGAATTGCGCAACGAATTCGTCGTGGATATTTTCCTGTACCAGTATTCGTTTTACTGCCGTGCACCGCTGACCGGAGTTCCTGAAGGCGCCTTCGGCGGCGAGGGTAACTGCGAGGTCCATGTCTGCATCATCAAGAATGATGAGTGGATCATTGCCACCCAGTTCCAGGATCACCTTTTTGTAACCCGCGGTGTGGGCAATGCGTTTGCCGACAGCCACACTTCCGGTAAAGGAAACGACGGCAACCCGGGGATCGCGTACCAGTACTTCGGCAACCTCAGATGTAGGCCCCAGCAGAACGCTCAGCATATGTGGCGGCAGGCCGGCTTCATACAACAGTTCTACAAACCGTACAGCAGTCAATGGTGTTTTCTCAGAAGGTTTAAGGATCACGGGGGTACCTGCTGCCAATGCCGGCGCTACTTTATGCGCTACCTGATTCAGGGGATGGTTAAAGGGCGTAATGGCAACAGCCAGGGATACCGGTTCCTGGACGGTGTATATCTTTCTTGCTTTGCCCTGTGGGGAGACATCGCAGGACAGGATCTGTCCTGGTTCCTGTAAGGCGGCAATAGCTGAAAACATGAGTACATCCATGGCCCTGCCGGTTTCATATATTGCCTCCCGGATACAAAGACCCGATTCTGCGCTTATTAAGGCGGCAAATTCCGCTCTTCTCTCCCCAAGTAATCTATGTGCCTTATCGAGTACCTGATAGCGCTCAAAATGGCTCATAACAGACCTTGGTTGCAAAGCGGCTTCGATGGCTGCCAGGGTATCGGTTTCTTTTACGGTAGAAAGGGTACCGATAACGCGGTTGTCATAAGGGCTTCGGATGGTGAGTTGTTCCCTGCCATGTATTATTTTGCCGGCTGCATAGCAATGCAGTGATAAATTATTTGCCAGTTCCATTAATCGTAAAATCAAATACATCAAAGTTGCGGGCATCACCTGCCGCTTTTTGCAGATAGGTCTTGTTCAGCGGGTGAGAAATGAGTAAAGGCACCATTTCTTCGTAACGTCCGCCGTGGGAACGGAGTCCGCTATCGAGTGCAGAAAGATCGTGATGGGCGGGGGTACGGCCCAGCACAACATTGCGGGCAGAGAGCACTACCAGATCACCAATCCTGTCGGCTGGTTGCTCAAGCAGGTGTACGGCAGTCTCCCGGTCATACACTTCCGTAATACCTGGTTGTGACAGTAGCCAGCGGCCTATTTCAGCAGTTCGGGAAGGATCTGCAAGGTGTACTACTACATAAGAGCCCAGTGCACCGTGATGTTTTACATATGGGTCAGTGATGGGACAGATTACCCGGCTGCCTTTCCCGAAATGTTCGTCCAGCAGGGTTTCAACATAGATGACGTTGGGACTGCCGTCGGGAAGTTGTTTTGCATTCATTCCATGGTCTGCTGTAGCGCCGACGATGGCCCCTGCATCCAGCAACCGGCCGAGTTCATGGTCAATGGCAGCATAGAAGTCTAAAGACTCTGGCGTCTCCGGTGCGTATGTATGCTGCATGTAATCAGTCAGTGACAGGTAAAGAAAATCGGCTCTGCCTGCGCGAAGTAAGGCATTGCCAGCCCGGAGGACAAACAGGCTGGCATCTGCACTGTAAATGGCGGGAGCGGGTTGACCTGTCAATTGTTCTACATCATCAATGCCATGCGTGGCAATAGTAGCTGCGGCTGCTTTCTCGGCAGAAAACGCAATTCCCTGCATATTATGAGATAAGATATCGCGCAATTTTTCTTTGGCGGTTACAACTGCTACCTTCCTGCCTGCATTGGCAGCAGCTGCCAGCAGGGTTTCTGCTCTCAGGTACGACGCGGCGTTCATCATCACTTCCTGGTTCAGGGCCGCATCATAAAAGAAGTTACCACAGATACCATGCACGGATGGTGGTACGCCGGTAACAATAGAAGAATTGTTCACGTTCGTAAATGAAGGCAAAGCGCCTCTTACCATTCCTCTATACCCTTGCTGAATCATTTTTTTCAGGTGAGGCATACGGTCAAAAGCCAGGGATGTATCCAGGTATTCATCTGCAGATCCATCCAGGCAGATCACGACAACAGGTGCTGCGGGTGGTTGATAGGTAATGCCGTTTGCAGTAAAGGATAAGGTAGATATAGCCATGTGGTTAATTTTGTGGTTCAGAAAATCCTTCGAAGGCACTCTTTACAGGGCGGCCTATCCAGGCGTATGGTTGTCTGGCATGCAGGGCAAAGGCGATAGTTGCTGCCAGGTCGTAGGTATATACAGGCTGTGTAATTACGTAACCGGGTTTTACATCCTTGCCGGAAAAGATCATGGCAATTTCTGCTTCTTCCGGTGTTGCGCCACCATGGCTTTTACCTTTGCCTCCATGATCGGCGGTAATGATCACCAGCGTATTTGAGGGAACGACTTCCATGATACGGCCGATCAGGGAATCTGTTTTGGCGACCGCCTGATAGTATAACGGAGAGCCGTGGCCGTATTCGTGACCAGCATGGTCTACGTGATCGAAATGCACGAATGCAAAGAAGGGTTTTTCGTTCCTTACGTATCGTATAAAGTCAGTCGCAGTAGAATCTTCTGTGCTGAAACGACGATCGTAATTCACGGCTTTCTTTTCGAAAAGGCGGCCGAAATCATCCCAGTGGTATACAGCGCCGATATTGGCTTTGGGATATTGCTGGTGCAGCACACCAAAAATGGTTGGGAAGATACCTTCTTCATTTGCTACGACAGGTGGTAAGGTATGTTTGTCCCGCTGCCAGTCGTTGTCGGTAATACCATGTTGTTCGGGGCCAGCGCCCATGATCATACTGGCCCAGTTCGGACTGCTGCTGCTGGGCAGAACGGTTCTTACATTCCACTTTACAGCGCCATGGGCGATGAGGTTATGCATGACAGGTGTTTTCGCCTGCTTAATTCCGTCAGGACTCATGCCATCGACGCCGATGACAATGACGTGTTCAATTCCCGTGGGGAATTTCTCCTGCGCTTTCAGGAAGGCTGGTAACAATAAAAGACAGCCAGTCAGTATTTTTTTCATATTGCAGTGATGATGATGTCTAAAGCGTGGTCCATTTCTTCTTTGGTGGTGATCAGCGGTGGGTATAGGGAGAGCACCCTGCCGCTGGAAACCTTGAAACTTAAGCCCTGATCCAGGCATTTGTACAGAACTTTCTCTGCGTTTTCCGTTTCAATGGCCCATAGCATTCCTTTTCCACGGGCGTTCAGTCCTTGTAAACGATTGGCAATATGTTTTTCCATTTCCTTTACATGATCCAGGATCTTATATTCTTCCATATAGTCCAGCGCAGCTAAAGCTGCAGCAGCACCAAGCGGGTTTTTTTCATGGGTATAGTGTCCCAGTGAAATATGTGCGGCTTTATTGAATTCTTCTTTGCACAGCATGGCGGCCATTGGTATCAGCCCGGCACCGAGGCCTTTGCCAAGGACAACAATGTCTGGCACGATGTCGTATTGTTCCCAGGCGTAATGGGTGCCGGTACGGCCCATACAGATGGGGATTTCGTCGAGTATGAGGAGCACGCCATGCCTGGTACATATTTCCCTGAGTCTTTTCCAGTACTGGATGGAAGGGATGATTACGTCTGTGCAGCGAATGGTTTCTGCCACGAGTGCACCGATGTCGCCTTCTTTTTCAATGACATATTCTATGTAGTTGACATAGTCCATTTCATCCTTCCAGATGCCTCTTTGGGTGTCGGGCGGGGGGACATGGATGCTGCCTGTCATGAGCGGACCCAGGTTCTGATGGAACTGGTATTCGCCGCCAATGGAAATGCTGTCCATAGATGCACCGTGAAAGGAGTCATACATGGAGATGGTTTTGTATTTCCCGGTTACAACACGGGCCAGTTTCAATGCGATGCCAATGGCGGAGGTGCCACCCGGCGCAAATAATACCCTGCTTAAGTCTCCTGTAGTCAGTCTTTCCGCCAGCTGTATAGCTGGTACATTGGTAAACCTTCTGGGAGAAAAAGCAAGGGTATCCATCTGCGCTTTCACCCTGTCCGTAATATATTTATTCTGGTAACCCAGCTGATGGACGCTGTTACCATGAAAATCCATATAGCGTTTGCCCTGCTGGTTAATGATGTAGATACCTTCTGCTGACGAAAGCACATCCATGCACGGTGTAGAGAGCGATTGATGCAGGAATGCCTGCGCGTCGGCCTTCAACAAGTTACTGGTGGCGACATCAATGTGCCGGCTCATCCATTGCTGACGATTTTCGGAGAGGTTGATGTCTCCTTCTTTTGCTGAAAATTCTGCTTCCATACCGGACAAATATCGAAAAGAAATAGTTTAGTCCAGCTTAACAAATTGTTAAGTATTAGTAAAACGAAGATAGTATTTATATTTTACTAATACTAAACAATTGTGAATTGGGGTGTTTTCTATATTCTGACACTAATAAATCGATATTACAACTGGATATTTAATGAATTTCAGTATTATCTGGTAAAAAAGACTTAATTTATAATTAATATTCCCTTAACCTAACTGCCGGTTTTGTAAAATATATTTACAAATATTAAACTTTCTAACCTATGCATCGTTTGCTCAAAAATGCCTCCGGCCCCTGGTTCACCATCTGGTGTCTGATTGCTTCTTTTGGCACATATTTCTGTATGTATGCCTTTCGTAAACCGATGTCTACAGGTTTGTATGCAGAGTATACCTTATTTGGAATGGGCTACAAGTCGATTCTTATCCTATCACAGGTACTTGGGTATATGACTTCGAAGTTTATAGGCATTAAGGTTATTTCAGAGCTCCGCCCTGCCAGCAGGGTAAAACTTATCATTGGTTTAGTCGGTTTCGCTGCGATTGCGCTCTTATTTTTTGGCCTGGTGCCTTATCCCTATAATTTCATTTTCCTATTTTTTAATGGTTTACCATTGGGTATGATCTGGGGTGTTGTTTTTAGTTTTCTGGAAGGACGCAAATACACGGAAGTGCTATCGATAGGTCTGAGTATTAGTATTATTGCTGCCAGTGGCATATTAAAAACCACCTACCTGGAAGTACATAGCCTGTTTCCTCATATTTCAGAATTCTGGTTACCGTTTACTATAGGGGCAATTGCTTTCCCTTTCTTTTGCTTCTTTGTATGGATGCTTTCTGTCATTCCAGCACCCTCGGAATCCGACAAGCTATTGCGTGCAGAACGACCGCCTATGACACAGGCAGATAAAACCAATGTGCTGCGTCAATATGGTCCGGGCATCGTATGCATTATGATTGTGTATTGCATGTTGGCTACTATGCGGGATTTCCGGGATAATTTCTCTGTAGAGATATGGAATGAGCTGGACGCACACTGGAGTAAAACTGTACTGGCACAGACGGAAGTATTATGTAGCATTTTTGTACTTGTCGCAGTGGGCGCGCTTAGCCTGATCAAAAATAATGAGAAGGCATTTCATGCGACGCTGGGATTAATCATCGCAGGTGTTGCTATGGGTGGTATCAGTACATTATTGTATCATATACACCTGATCTCAGGATTTAGCTGGATGTTATGGCTGGGCGTGGGATTATTCCTGGCTTATGTACCGGTTCAGGTCGCCCTGTTTGAAAGAATGATCGCGCTTTTTCAGATCCGCGCCAATGCGGGATATTTTGTATATCTCTGCGACGCATTAGGCTATCTTGGTAGTGTTGGTATACTTTTCTATAAAGAATTCTTTGCAAAAACGGTGAAGTGGTCAGATACGATGGCACAGTTCAGCTGTGTGATGACTATAGGAGGTGGAATACTCTTATTTACCTGTGTTTTATTTTTTAAAAAACTCTTGTTAGATAAAAAAGTAGGCTACCAGAATTAAGGCGGTATCTTCGCCGATGTTTGCCGGCCGATGTCCCTGCCTGCCATCAAAAAAGATGGAGTCACCTGCGTATAAGGTATGCTTCTCGTTGTTGATCAGGTACTCGACGGTACCCTGTACTATATATTTATATTCATAGGCCTCCGTTCTGACCATATTACTTCTCTTCGCTCCCGGCTTCAGTTCCAGCATCACAATATCCACCGGGAAATTTTTCAGGTTCCGCGTCATAATGCGCTTGTACCTGAAGCCTTTTGTCTTTTCCTTTTCAAATTCGTAGTATTCTTCACTCCGCTTCACAATTACATGTGATGCGGTGGCTTGCTGCTCGATACCTTTGAAAAATTCATTCAGGTCCAGATCCAGCGAAGTAATAATATTCATCAATACCAGCAGAGAAGGAATGGTACGGTTATTCTCAATCTGCGAAATTAATCCCTTGCTTACTTCTGCCTTGCTCGCCAGTTCCTGTACTGTGATCCCTTTAGCTTTACGAATCTCTTTAATCTTGTTTCCGATTTGTATCAGTATATCTTCCTGCATAATATAAGATAAGACTTCGAAGTAAAGATAGAATTTTTATCTTTGCCCCGTCGTGGGAAAATTACACCTCTACATATTAATGGGTCTCTTTACGTTGCACACCATCTCCTTTGATCAGCTAATGAAGCTGCCGGTGTTGGTGATGCACTACGTTGAGCATCGTGCACAGGATGGAAATCTGAGTGTGGTGCAGTTTCTTTCCATGCACTATTGGGGACAGGACATTAATGACGATGACCAGGATCGCGACGACCAGTTACCCTTTAAGAAAGTAAGCAGCACCACCGTTCATCAGGTATTCACACCGCTTGCCAGAATTACCTATCTCAAAGTACAGGCAGTGGCCAACATAGATATCCAATACCCTGAGCCAGATGAAGATCTGCTTCCCAATCCGGCTACCAGTGAACTTTTCCGTCCTCCGCGGGCATAATCTCTTCTTACATATTACTTAGCTAAGGAAGGCTCCCTTCCTTCAATTTCTATTTGATCGAATCTGATATACTATGCTAAATAAAATAATTAGCTTTTCTGTAAAGAATAAGCTGATCATTGGGCTATTTGTTATTGCCCTCATCGGTTGGGGGACTTACGAAGTGACCCGTTTACCCATTGATGCAGTTCCTGATATTACGGACAACCAGGTACAGGTGATCACGGTATCTCCCGCCCTTGGCGCACCCGATGTGGAGCGACTCATCACCTTCCCTATTGAACAGTCCTGCAGTAATATTCCTGGTCTGAAACAACTGAGAAGCTTTTCCCGCTTTGGTCTTTCCCTCGTTACCATCGTATTCAATGATGAGACTGATATTTACTGGGCGCGTCAGCAGATCGCCGAGCGGCTTGCACAGGTACAGGATGCCATTCCTGATGGCATAGGAAAACCAGAAATGGCACCGGTAACTACCGGTCTTGGTGAGATTTATCAATACGTGGTCAGGCCTAAGAAAGGGTATGAAGGGAAGTATACGGCCATGGATCTTCGTACCCTGCAGGACTGGACCGTACGCCGTTTGCTATTAGGTACGCCGGGTGTTGCCGATGTAAGTAGTTTTGGTGGGGAACTGAAACAGTATGAAATCGCTGTACGTCCTGAACAACTCAAAGCATATGGTGTCAGTATTGCCGATGTATTTGACGCACTGGAAAAGAATAACCAGAATACCGGCGGAGCCTATATTGAAAAAGGACCAACCGTACTGTATATCCGGAGCGAAGGTCTTACAGGTAGCCTGGCTGATATAGCAAAGATCGTAGTAAAGAACCTGAGCAATGGTGTCCCCCTGCTGATTCGCGATGTGGCGGAAGTGCACCTGGGGGCCGCAACCAGATATGGTGCCATGTGTTTTAATCAGGAAGGTGAAGTGGCAGGTGCCGTAGTGATGATGTTGAAAGGTGAGAACTCTTCCGTCGTTATTAAAAGGGTAAAAGACAAGGTAGCGGAAATTCAGCAGGCACTTCCGGAGGGGGTAGTCATAGAGCCGTTCCTGGATCGTACCAAGATGGTGAATAATGCGATTGAGACGGTAGAGCATAACCTGATGGAAGGTGCTCTGATCGTAGTATTCGTACTGGTGTTCTTCCTGGGGAATATTCGTGCAGGTTTGATTGTGTCTTCGGTGATTCCGCTTTCTATGCTGTTCGCCATTATCCTGATGAACAAATTTGGTGTAGGTGGTAACCTGATGAGCCTGGGCGCTATTGACTTTGGATTAATTGTAGATGGTACAGTCATCGTGGTGGAGGCTATCCTGCACCGGTTCTCGCATTCAAAGCACTTCAGGTCTGCCGGTCTTATTTCACAGGAGCAAATGGATAAAGAAGTGAATACCAGTACCGGATTAATGATACGTTCTGCGGTATTCAGCCAAATCATCATCCTCATTGTTTATTTCCCCATTCTTTCCCTACAGGGTATCGAAGGTAAGATGTTCAAGCCGATGGCACTGACTGTTGCTTTTGCAATTTTAGGCGCTTTCCTGCTGTCTATTACATATGTGCCGATGATGAGTGCCTTGTGTCTTAATAAGAAGATCTCCCATAAACCGACACTTGCGGATAAAATGATGGCGCGGCTGGAGCGCTTTTATCAGCCGTTGCTGCGACGTGTCATGAACTTTCCGCGGACAATTATTTTTACTATTTGTGTATTGATGGTACTGGCGGTTGTTATTTTGGGGCAAATGGGTGGTGAATTCATTCCTCAGCTGGAAGAAGGTGACTTCGCTGTAGAAACCCGCCTGCTTACAGGTAGTAACCTGAAAACAACGATTAAGGCTACACAACAGGCTTCCGGGATCTTATTGAAAGGGTTCCCTGAAGTAGAAAAGGTCGTTACCAAGATTGGTAGTGCGGAAATTCCTACCGATCCGATGCCGCTGGAGGCGGCGGATATGATGGTAATTCTGAAAGATAAAAAAGAATGGACGTCAGCGAAATCATTTCCTGAATTGTCGCAGAAGATGACGGAAGCACTGTCTGTCGTACCGGGTATCAGCGTAGGCTTCCAGTTCCCCGTCCAGATGCGTTTCAATGAACTGATGACCGGTGCCCGCCAGGATGTGGTGTGTAAGATCTTTGGCGAAGACCTCGATTCGCTGGCGATCTATGCAAATAAACTGGGTGAAGTGATCCATACAGTGAAAGGTGCAGTGAATCTCTATGTAGAGAGCGTGACGGGGATGCCACAGATAGTGATCAATTACAACCGCGATGCTATGGCCCGCTATGGATTGAATGTGAGCGATATTAACAGAGTCGTTAATACGGCCTTTGCCGGTCAGAGCGCAGGTGTTGTATATGAAGGAGAGAAACGTTTTGATATGGTGGTTAGGTTAGCCGGCGAAGCGAGACAGAATATTGCTGATGTTGAGAATCTGTTGGTCCCCGCATCAAATGGGGTACAGATTCCCCTGTACCAGGTTGCGGAGATCAAAGAGATCGAAGGACCGAACCAGATTCAGCGTGAGAATACCAGGCGCCGTATCATTGTAGGGTTCAACGTCAATGGTCGCGATGTGCAGACAATTGTTACAGAACTGCAACAGAAAGTAGCCGCACAGATGAAGCTACCGCTGGGTTATTCTATTGTATATGGTGGTGCTTTTGACAACCTGACAGGTGCGAAGCAACGCTTATCTATTGTAGTCCCGATTGCTTTACTCCTTATTTTCCTGTTGCTGTATTTTGCTTTTTCTTCTATTAAGCAGGGCTTACTGATTTATACAGCCATTCCGTTGTCTGCGATCGGGGGTGTTTTTGCCTTGTGGTTGCGCGACATGCCGTTTAGTATTTCTGCCGGTGTAGGTTTCATTGCGCTTTTTGGAGTAGCGGTATTGAACGGGATACTGTTAGTGAATGAATTTAACAGGTTGAAGAAGGACGGTTGGCATGATGTACGTCGTATCGTGATCCACGCGACTAAATCCAAACTACGTGCAGTATTGATGACTGCATTGGTGCCATCTCTGGGCTTTATCCCGATGGCTGTGAGCGCAGGTGCGGGTGCTGAAGTACAAAAACCACTGGCTACGGTGGTGATTGGCGGTTTGATCATATCTACTATGTTGACACTTTTTGTATTGCCGGTGTTATATATTCTTTTTGAAAAAGGATTTCGCTATTATAAGAAACCTGCTGCAGTGATTATTTTATTATTGGCAGTGGCCGGCTTACATGCCCAGCAAAAGGTAGGCTTGCAGGAATCGCTGGATCTGGCAGTCAGAAATAATCTAAACGTCAAAGCGGCTAAATCTGGTGAAGATTATTATGCCATGCTACGTAGGAGTAATTTCAATCCGGAGAAAACAGAGATTGGCTTTGAATACGGCCGGATTAACAGTATGGCCAATGACAACAGGTTTACTATCTCCCAGGGTATTGAATTTCCCACCGTTTACAAACGGCAGCGTGACCTGGGCATTGCCCACTGGCAAATCAGCCAGGCGAATACCCGTCGTGCAGAAAATGAGGTGAAGGCGCAGGTAAAATCCACTTTCTATCTTTTGCTGGCATTGCAGGAGAAGCAACGCCTGTTAAAAGAAGCAGATAGCATTTATGCGGCCTTCGTGATCAAGGCCACCATACGTTTTAAAACAGGTGATACCGACGCCCTGGAGAAGGCAACGGCAGAGAACCAGCGCTTGCAGATCGCTTCCCAACTTGCTATTCTCAACACCGATTATCATTCAGCCCTGAGGTTATTTGGCGTGTTATTGAATAGCAATACACCCGTAGTACCAGCCAGTGATAGTCTCATATATCACCTGGCTTTCCTGCCTGACAGCAATAGTCTGGATAACGCTCCTCTCCTGCAGCTGGAACAGTGCCAATTGGATGCTACCAGTGCCGCCTACAAACTGGAAAAGAGCAGAATGTTGCCTTCTTTCAACCTGGGTTATGCCAACAGTAGCATTATTGGCTACCAGAATGTAACGGGCACAGAGATGTATTATGGGAGAGGTAGCCGGTTTTCTGCTGTAAGTGCGGGTATTGGTATTCCCATTTTCGGTGGAGCACAACGTGCGCGTATTAAAGCAGGAAGTATCCTTATCCGGCAGCAGGAACAAATCCTGAACGCCAATAAACAGCAACTGGATCAGGAGCTGAGCCGGGCCGTAAATAACTATCATCGCTACCAGGAATTGTTGCGGACATACACCGCTGTACAATTGCCGAATACAGGTATCCTGATTGAAGGGGCTAACAAACGCCTGAACAGTGGTGAAACCAGCTACCTGGAATGGACAATCCTGATCAATCAGGCCATTGAGACGCGCAGTAACTACTACAACCTAATCATAGAGCTGAACAATGCTGCTTTTGATATTGAGAAAATCAGCGGAATTAATTAACTCATTTAAATACTCATCATGCGGAATATATTAATCGTTCTGGCAGGCTCACTCATCATCATGGCCGGCTGCCACTCACCAGCTGAGAACAAAGAAACGGCGAAAGAGGAAACTGCAGACAGCAGTGGTAACACCGTGCAGCTGACTGACATCCAGGTAAAAAATGCTGGTGTGATCACCGGCAAACCTGAGCTCAGACAGATGCATACTTCTCTGAAGGTAAATGGAGTCATCGACGTGCCTCCACAGAACCTGGTATCTATCAGTATTCCGCTCGGAGGTTACCTGAAGACCATGACCCTGTTACCTGGTTTGCAGGTAAAGAAAGGCCAGGTACTGGCAGTGCTGGAAGATCCGCAGTATGTGCAGTTGCAGGAGGATTACCTGGTAGCACAAAGTAAACTGCGCTTTCTGGAAGCAGATTATAAACGCCAGCAGGAGTTGAATCAGTCCAAAGCCAATAGTGATAAGGTATTGCAACAGGTAAAAAGCGACTATGAAAGTCAGCAGGTAATCGTACGTTCGCTGTCAGAAAAACTGCACCTGATCAATATTAATCCTGCTACATTGCAATCTTCGACTATCAGCAGGCAGATCAGCATACTGGCACCGATCAGCGGTTTTGTAAGCAAGGTGAATGTGAACACAGGGAAGTATGTAGCACCAACTGATATATTATTTGAATTGATGGATCCGAAAGATCTTCATTTGAGTCTGACGGTATTTGAGAAAGACCTGTCACAGATCAGTCCCGGTCAGGAAGTAGTCGCGTGGACGAACAATAGCGACGAGAAGTACGAAGCAGAGGTACATTTTATTACACAGGGGGTCGATGAAACACATGCAGCAGAAGTACACTGTCACTTAAAAAAGTATGATAAACGTCTGGTTCCTGGTATGTTCATGAATGCTGAAATAGCGCTGAACAATGCGAGGGTAAAGGCATTGCCGGATAATGCCATCGTGAAATGGCAGGGTAAGAATTTCGTATTCAAAGCGGAGACGGGTAATATGTATGCTATGTTACCTGTAGAAATTGGCGCGCATACTGCCGGCTTTACGGAAATAAAAACAGATTTGCCGGAGGGAAACTATGTGATAGACAATGCCTACCCTGTTTTGATGAAAATGAAGAATAGCGGAGACGAAGAATAGTGCCGGAAGGGACTGGCGGGATAGGCCAGTCCCTATATTGTTTTGCCTTCTTTACCGAATTCCTTTCTGATACCGGCTAACAGATCTTTCTGCAGGATAGCGGTATCTCCTCTCTTCAGCGCAGCCAGACAACTATGCCGTGATACATTGATAATAGCCCCACCTGTCATTTCATATTTTTTAGCAATTTCAGATAACTGCAATCCATTTTCCATGGTGACATGGGCCGGAAATGCCTGTTGCCAGATACGTTCCCTTTGTTGCGGGCCGGGCACCGGGAAATAGATCATGGACTGAAAACGCCTGCCAAAAGCTTCGTCTATATTTGCTTTCAGGTTGGTTGCGAGGATGACCAGGCCGGGAAAATCTTCAATTCTTTGCAGGAGGTAAGCTACTTCCTGGTTTGCGTAGCGATCATTGGAGGAGGTGGTATTACTTCTCTTACCAAATAATGCATCTGCTTCATCGAAGAATAAGATCCAGTTTTTATTGGCTGCCTGGTCAAACACACCTGCGAGATTTTTCTCAGTTTCACCAATGAATTTGGAAACGACCATTGAAAGGTCGATGCGGTATACATCCATACCAAATGTCTTGCCTAACAGGCAGGCGGTTAGAGATTTGCCGGTACCGGGCGGGCCATAGAATAAAGCGCGATAACCTGGTTTTATCCTGGCGCTCATTTTCCAGTCATTCAGCAGCGTAGGGCCATGTTCTACCCACGTTCTAATCTCATCGACTTCTGCCATGGTCCGTTCATCCAATACAAGGTCTTCCCAGTTTAGGCCGGTTTCAATCCGCCTGGCGGGGAAGTCGGTCTTGTAACCGGGTTTATGTGGTGTACCCAGTGTAAAATAGCTCAGGTATTCGTTCGCGATTTGCAGCGCGCCACTGAGAAAAGGATCTGTGGTGGCTGTAGATTGAATGTACAGGATATGATGCTTTGCGAAAAAATGGTCGGGGCCTAAGGTTTGCTGGAGGAGAAATCGCTGGGCTAAGTGATCCCCGGCAACGACAAAAGCCGCAGTCTCGCCGGTTGGCAGAAATCCGCTATGAGTGGTACCCCTGATGCCGCCAAATTCAGTAAAACCCCTGTCATAAGTACTATTCCGGAGATAAAAGAGGTCCAGCAACTGCGGTTGAATATGTGGTGCTAGTGCCAGTAATAACACGATCCTTTCAGGGGTAGTCATGTTATAGTATGTTACGATCCGTGCATACGTGGAATCGTCGCCGGTCAGATCAGGAGGCGCTGGGAATATCGCCGTGCTCCTCTCAAAGTACTGCTGCATGCGGGTATTCAGTACTTCTCCCAGCCAGGCCAGTTCTTTTTGCAATGCATTCGCATTTGATTGCATCAACAGGTTGTCCATTCCGTATAAAAAAATTTATCTGTCCACGATGTTTTGATCATTCCAAAACTCCATGGCAGGGTTTGTAAAATAATATCGTAGCCTCGCGGGGTGACGTGCTGAAACCAGGCATCTTCCTGTTGCCATATCCTGCCTTCACGTTGCAGAAAACTGGCACGGAAGCTTTCTACTGTACTGTTCTTCATTTTATCCCATTGTTGCATGGCTGCTTCAATTAACTGCACAGACAATTCCTTTTCTGCGGCGATGATTTCAATATTGGGGTCTAAAGGTTGTTCAAGCGGAAAATTGCACAATATCTTATTCAACACCAGTTCGTGTTCCGGATGATCTGTTTTGCCATCCACCAATAGTTGTAACAACCGGATCGCCTTTTGTTGTGACCGCATATCTACAAACTTCCCCTGGTGTAGTAACTGCAATCTGCTGAAGTAAGTATGAAAAAACGGATACAGTATCACCAGGCCTGCATTGTTGATCCATATACCCTCCTGTTCTGATGTAATCATTTTCCTGGGGCGCGGTTGTTGTGGCTCCTGCGGTTGTAAGATACGACGGGTTGCTCTTTCGTCAAACTGTTGTAAGAAATCCTTTAAGGCTTTTTTATACTGATCTGCATCTTTTAGTATCAGCTTCCCTCCCAGCCATTGTAAATTAAAGACCCTGAACAGGTGACGGATCCGCTCTTTTTCCAGGTTGTCTGCACCAAACAGTACCAGTTCCTCCTGTATTTCTTTTAACTTATTTACAGTGAAGATAGCCGTATCTGCCATCAGCAACCAGAATTCTGATTCCCGAAGTAAATGAGCGATGCGGTTGATAGCAGGAGCTGCCTGTAGTACCTGCGTATAGAATCGTTTTTTGTCGGTTGCTTTCCTCCAGATCTCTATAAAACTGTCCGTCTGCTGGTCATTCAGGGTCTCCTGTAAATACCTGATGGTATCCTGCTCGATATAATCCGCCAGCTGTTTTTGAATTTGTTCTTCCAGGGGATTGACCGGGTTAGAAAAAAGCTGATGCATGCGTAGCCGGATATGGGGAAACCGTATGGATTTCTCCCAAAGGGCAAACAAAAGTATGGCTCTTTTCCTGTATAGCAATATGATCGCCTGTTGTAACAGGCCATTCTGTAAGCCTGGTTGTAATTGGATAAACCAATACGGCAGTGGCTCCCCGGCTAGAAATAGCGTAATGAGAAATACAGCCTGTTGCCATACCTCTTCCCTGTCAGATTGTTCAGGGATAGTATCATAAGCGATCCACGAGGCTGGCAGTGGTACATTGGGTCCATAGGGGTCCAGTATGCGTCTTACCATGACATCGCCGGAAGTAACCAATAAAAAATAGGCCAGCACCGCTTCCCGCGTTGTGGCTACTGTCGGTGACACATCCTGGAATTTTTCCTCATATAGTTCCCTGATCAGAGCGGCCAGTGAGCCGGCGGGAATTTCTTTTTTATAAAATATCAGGGCCTGTCTGAATGTATACAACAGGCGGACATACCCTATATTGAAGTGATGTGCAAGTTGTTCGAGATTTCGGCGTATAAAGGTTTTTCTGTTGAATTGTCCGCTATTGTCAGTCACAAGGTAGGTCAATACAAATAGCCAGACCATCTTTTCAAATTCCTCCTGTGTGGCTTTCACTGCCGGCCTTTGTTGCTGCAGCATGAGCACGTTGGCAATATAGCCATAAATAAATTCTGCCTGATCAGGTTCCAGCAGGTTCATTAGTCTCTCCAATGTATGCCGTGAAAAGTGGTAGACGATACGTCGCAAGACATAATCCGTCTGACTGATATTAATAATCATCTGGCTAAAACGGCCGGGGGTATCGGTCATTAACCGTATCATATATTCATCCAGCAATGCCCCTTCACTGCTTTGCGCCCACCAGGGTAGTGTGCCTGTGAGCAGGTAATGTTCAAGCAGCGCATACAATCTTTCTGTTTCATCTTTGAAATAGAGATTGCCGGTATCCTGTGTTATGAACTCCAGCTTCCCTTCCAGCGCATGGCGCAGCGCTGCTATAATCAGATCTGTGATGTGGTTTTCAAAATTATCGTAGGTTACTTCACCAAGATCAAGCTCAAGCCGTTCAATCCATACACTTTCACCAGCTGCACCCAACTGGTTGAACAGGGCCGATACCGCGGGTTCGATGCTATGATTGAACACACGACTGATCCTGTCCTGCAACTCACCTGCCAGCTCCCTTTCGGTGAAGGTAGCATCCATCACGATTTGCTTTATCTTATGTGAGAAATTCAATTAGCTTTTCTTTATTGGTCTGATCGAAATAAGCAGTTTCAAAACGCCGCATCTCATTTACACCCAGCCAGCGGAATTTCAACCTGTACTGTGTGGGTGTCAGGTCTCTGAAGAGAGAGTGTGTAAACTTCCTGAATTCTTCATACTGACATCTTGCCGGCCACCCTGCGAGAACGATGGTGATGTTAAACCTGAAAAACGTATCTGGTAAGACATGCCCTGGTGTGGCCATTACATAGAATTCTATCTGTTCATTTGATTTTATCTCCGGAATAGCTGCTTCTCTTTCCTGAAAAGTGAGATGGTGCATTTCTTTCAGGATCGTTCCCTTCCTATCTTTTATGCTGAATCCATGAACACGCTCAGTAAACAGTGGTTTCAGCAATGTATGTTCAACTACATAAAACCCTTCGGACTGAACGCTGATATCTTTCAGGTGTTGAATGATCTGCTCCCGCGCATTATTTGCTTCTTCATTTGTTCCACATTTGGCCACCGCCTGCCAGATACGGTCTTTAGGGGCTTTGTAGAGCAGGTACCCGTCTACGGCTCTGTAATGAGCAGGATCGATACCAAAACGCAGTAAATGCAGTGGTTGGTGGCCAAAGTAATACCCGTCCTGGTCAGGCGGTATTTCACTGACAATATGTAGAATCTCGTTATCAACATGCAGGGTAAATTCTTCGGGTGGATGTTCACTGGTAGCGCTTAGGTGCGATTTGTCGAACACTGCTGTAAGCCGTTGGCCCTGTTCCCGCTGCATGTACAGGAATTGCCGCAGGATCTCATGGTAACCGCCGGCTTCTGCATGTAGCCTGTTATACAGGAGTGCCGGCAGTTTCCGTAACAATGTTGTTTTCCATTCCAATGTGGTGATACCACCATATAGCCGCTGAAAAAGTGTAACGGGATAAGTCAGTAGTGGCAAATTGAAGCGGGCCAGCAAATGATCAAGTACGGCTTCTTTTCTTTCATCAGATGTCTTTACAGGTGATAAGCTGTTCAGGTATCCAGGGGGTAGCAGATCCTGAATACCCGGTACATCATCCAGCGTTTGGGTGAAGTAAGTCTGCTTCCCGGAGGGCGAAAAGAATTGGCTGATATTTCCCAATTGCGCAAGGTAATTAGCCAGGATCTGCTCAAAGAACAGCAAGTATCCCTTCAGTTGCCTTGCCTGTGCTTTACGGGTATCTGAAGCGTTTTTTGAGAGGCCTTCCATCCCTATGCCGTAGATTGCCGGGAAGAAATGCTGTATGGAATAGTACTTTCCCAGATCCCTGTATACGCTTTGCAGCGAGTCGTCGGTCATTGCTCCCTGCTGGCCGGTGTAATGCCGTTTACGGATTTCTTTGATGCGTTCGAACACGTTCCAGAAGATCGCGTCCTGAGAATGATGTTCGGCGTGTTCGCTCACAATACTGATATCGTTCATTTTGTTGCTGATATCCACAGCCGGGAAGAAACCAGCTGGTATCTGTATAGGCTTGTTCCCCAGGGTGCCACCCTCCCCGGCAATGTACAGGTATTGGACCTGCAACACACCGTCTATGTCTGATATAGCCTTTATCAGCTCTGCCGGGTCGAGTTGTATCCTTCTTGGTTTCAGGTCTTCATCAGGAATAAACCCTCCTGAAAGCAACGGACCTGTATAGATTTCGTCCGTAGTTTTTCCCATTGCCAGTAGTTCTGCTTCTGACATGAACCTTACGGGTGGATGGATCGTTTGCTCAATGGTGTTACAGATGTAGGCAAGTGTTTCTTTTACATATTGTTTATCATCCACCAGTATGGCGGCTTTTATTGCGATATTTAACGGGCGGAGTACGGTGATCTCCTCATATTGTTCCCCCAGGTTACGATACCTCTTCAGGCATTGCCTGACATCTTCTGCCAGCGTGTCAAAACTCCCATTTGATGTAATTCGTTCATTCGGCTGCACCAGTACCTTGAATATACCTTTACAGATCGTACTTCCTGAATCTGCAATAATAGGTTCTACCCATACCTGTTCCACACCGTCTACCTGATCCAGTAAGAGTTTACAGAAGTCAGATGCCGTCACGGCGCCTGAACTCAGGATCTCTCCTTTACTAAAAAAGGCATGTGCCTGAGGATCGATTTTACCCTTAGGCCCGGCCAGGATCTCCTCGATGGGGAAGCCGGTCTTATATCCCAGATCAGTGATTGCAAAGCAAAGCTGTTCCAGTATGGTTACACCAGGATCATGAATGTTGTAATCCGTCCAGATATGTCCGGATAGCTTTTGCACTATTTCCAAGGCTTCACTTCGCAGTTTGTCGTAATCAAACTGGCTTTCCTTTTGAATCTGTACAGGCTTCGTAGTCATTTGTGAAAGCAATCAGCAGGTAAGAAAGCGGTATCATCCCACAGGCGGGTGATCTTGTAGTAGATCTCGACACCTGTTCCATAGTTACTATTGGTACGCAACTGTAGTCTATAATTATGTGTTCTGCCTTTCCACCGCAGGCGTAGCTTGTTCCAGAAGAACCCATAGTGTGCTCCGGTGCGAGAAATGCTGTTATGTCCATTTCCAAATGCACTGACAGCAATGGCGTGCATAATGGCAAATCGTCCGGTGTCTTTTACCCCTGCACGGGCCATGACTTCCATTGCCTGGCAGTTATTCAGTCCGTCCAGTATATCGTGCCAACGGCCATTGGCAGGGACAGTACCACACATATAATTGCCGATCCGTCCTTCCATGGATGCAAATCCATTGACCTGTAATTTGGTGTTTTCCTCACAGGGGGTACCCAGTCCCATACTTCCGTTTGTATGCATAAAGAAACTTTGCGCATCCCGTTTTACTTCGTCGGTTTCTGCTGTAAATGTCTGCATGCGCATAGCCGGCCGCTCCCGTTCATCTTTTTCCATTATAAAGAAAGGAGTGGTATCTTCTGTATTGCTGTAAAATGAGATTAATTTGCTGGAAGTGCCCATGGCCTTGATTTGCAGGCCATTCTCTTCGTCCTTTGAAAACCCGTCTTCCTGCCTGTTGATTGTGGAATCAATGAGATAACCGAAATGATTTTCGGTAGGGATCTTACCATTTTTGAAATGCTCTTTCAGCTCTTCCCTACCTAAAGTTTTAGATGCCATCATGTAATTATTTTGAGTGAATGCTTAATCGTATCATTTCTCCTTCCATATCACTGTCATCGGTTGTATGCCCATAATTGGACAGCAATTTCCTGCCTACTATCATTTCTTCCCCTGTAATCATGCCATTGATCCCCATGGGCGCCGGCCTTCTGTATACCATTTCATCAATCACCCTGATAGTATGGTGAGCGGCAGGTATCAAAACAGCGCCAGGTGTAGAGGGCATGATGAAATCAACGTCTTCCAATGCAGTATCCAGTGCGCAATGTGTATCGCCCTCTGTAAAAAAGTGTACGATAGAAAAGGCTGTCATGAACTTAACATAAGGCAGTTTGGTGATGAAGCTCATCAAATCTGCCTTGTAGATCCTGGTTCCAAGGGTGAGGTCATTATTTCGATCATATAACCAGGGCGTGAGAAAGTGATGGATATCTTCCTGGATGCGGGAAAGGTAATAGCTGCTATCTTTTGAATGGAAGCAGATGTCGCAGATTACCTTCACCCGCTCATATACCGGGTTGTGCACAGCCACATCCATATAAGGCGGCAGCCGTTTTTTGATATAATCCCTGATACTGTATAGCGTAGCCAGATCAGCTCTTGGTTCGGGTATTTCCATTCCTGCCGGTTGCTGGGGTACCACTATCAGTTGCAGCTCCGGCCCGGTGTCATCATGATTTGCAATGTATTTGGCAATCATAATACCAGGAAATTGTTGTAGCACCATTTGAATAATATCCACACCTAATAAGGGTCTGTTTTTATGGCGTAATCTTTCACTCACACGGACATAATATTCCTCCTGTGTCTCTGCGGGTCTGCCGCCAAATGACGGAAATAGCTGATAAACCTGTTGGATACCTCTCACCTCTTTCAGCAATCCTTTAATAGACAGGGGAGGCAGACTGGTGCTGACAGCAGTGCCGGACTGTTCCCGCCTCACAACTCCCCCATTGAGGAAGATCCCTTTCACCATCGGCCGGGAATCCGGCGCTTCTGCGCAGGAAAGTCTTAGCCATTGTATGCCCGGTTCCAACCTGGTATGGCCCCCTGCATCCAGGAGCGGCATTTTTATAACAACGATACCACTTCTTATAAATCGCTGTGTGCTATCTGCCAGGATATTTTGTTGCTCCAGTGATAACCACTTATCATTATGCAGATAACTCCAGTGATACATTTGCTGGGTTGCTGTTGTATCTGAGTAGTATTTTTCTTCTAACTGGAACAGGAACGACAGGGTCTCCTGTTGTTTCACATGATCCAGCCCGATGTAAAGATTTGCTGCATGTTCGAATTCAGGAAGCAAAGTAAATACTGATTCGTTTGCCTGAGGAAAGGCCCGTCTATAGCCGAAAGGGTAGATATGATAAAGGGCTGTATGCTGCCCGTCATCTGTTACGGGTTCAGGCCTTAGCAATTCGGTATGCTCCAGTTCATAATCTACAGCAATGGATTTTACAGTAGGAATGTAAGGCGGATTGGGTAGACGCCGCTTCCGGCTCCACTTATTGGCATTATTTGTTACTGCCTCCGGAAAGATCTGGGTGTAGCGCCTTTGCCCGAAAGCATCAGAAGGAGCAGTCAGTTCTAATCTGATGACGCCCTCTTCATAGGAATTCTTTCTGCGTGGAGTATTATTGAAATTTATCCTGATAAAATCAATGGTATCTATTTCTATTTTCTCAAGCAGTTTTTTATCGTTCCCGGATCTGAACAACCGGAAAAGTTGTCTTTTATCTTTGACAGGATGAAAAATGCCGTCACGCATGTTACTGAGGCTTACCAGGAAGGCGTCGTTCGTCATACCTGCCTCGTATTCTGCATACCAGTTATCAAAACCGCCATCGACAGCGGGCAGGTCCAGCCATTCCAATTGCAGACAGAATTTCCTGGTGTACCTGTTAAAGATATTCGCATTGCTGATCTCTAAATAGCTACCGACAGCTGGTGCCGGCCCGAAGATCTGGAAAGGATTTGCAGCGCTGAGCGGACCTACATTATTGCGTAGCTGTACAGACCTGAATCCCTTTACCCGTGCGTGGATAGTGATCCTATCCAGTTCCAGTGATTTCAGGTACGAGTAAGGATGGTGAAAGCTGTTATTGTTAAGTAGGACCTTTAGCATAGGGTGTGGACAATGATATTGTCCCCCATGCACTTTAGGATTATATATGATGACGGGAGGGGCTGTAATACCAATGGTGAATGAGATCTGGATGCTGTCCTTTGTAAAGCGCGCGGTATATTCCTTTATGTCGTGCCATCCCTCTGGTGCCGTATAACAGATCTGAAAAGCAGCGGAGAGCAGCTCCCATTTCAGCACATCTGGTGGCCTTTTCATCATGTCTGAAAGATTGGAGATATAGTTAGTAAGTAATTCAATACTGGCGGCTGTACCAAACAGGTTAACTGTCAGTGTACGGGAACCTTCTTCAAGATATAATACCGGAGACGCCAGTATGAAGCCCATGGACAGGGTATCCATAGTGCGGCTGCTATCACTCAGTTCGGCCTGTTCCTCTCCTACCATAGGCCATGATAAGACCGGGGCGGCATCTGGCAGATACATCGACGCAGTTGGAATCGGCTGGTTCTTTAAATAGACTTGTGTTTCAATCACGTCCTGGTGCTTATCGTCCTGAGCAGTGATTTGTTTGTGTCGGCTGACGAAAACGGTGCGTAATGCTTTCAGACGTGTCTGGGAGACCGGCACATCAAATAACAGCCGGAATAGTACCGGGGGCTGACCTTTAACCAGTTCTGCCGGGAACATTGTATTGTGCGGTAATACCTGACCGGGAGCATTGGGAGCCAGGGTGATCAGAACGTGTACTTCGTCTGGTGCTGCCTGCAGCAAAGGAATTCCCAGTATCTTTTTGTAATAGTATTCCAGGTGCCTTTCTGTAAGCTGGTTAATGTGGTCCTGGAGCTGTTTATACAATTCCAGGAAGGTTAGCAATAACCCGATATGCGGATGATGCCGGTGCGCTGGCTCGAGTAGGGTGAGTTGTTTGGCGGCGGCGCTGGTAACCTGATAGAACTTTGCACGAAGGCGGTTGTAGATCTCATTGAGCGATTCATATCCCAGGAAGTCGGCGGTATGTGGTTCCCTGACTGCCCGTTGTATACTTCTGCCGAATAATTTTGACGGGTCGACAGTGTGTAGCACAGCACCCGGGCGGAACAGTGCCAGCGCCTGATTTTCATAAGACATTAGCTGGTATACATCCAGTTCTATACTGTCCATGACCTGATCGATATAATTCCAGAAAGCTGCTGTGGTGTCAGCTTGTCTGGCCATCTGGAGCTGGTTGCCCAGTAAGATGGCAATGCTATACAGCAGATCAAATAATGCAGTTAAACTTTGTTGCAGCTGTTGTTCGTTTTCGGCTTTTTCCAGCCCTGTGCGGATATCCTGCTGAGTGGTTTGAAATGTACCAAAATCCAGCCTTGATATGTAATTTAGTGTTATCAGCAGATCGCCTTGAAGAAATTCCTCCCAGTTTCCTTTCTCCCTGTTATGGAGATCATAATACCTGATCTGCCTGGAGAATTCCAGGAGTTCCATGAGCAGGTCGCCGGTGCTGCGATCATCGATTTTTACATACGAAGGGTGCAGGGCTGGCAGATACCGTTCTGTTTGCGTTACCCCATCCTTGATATAGTCAAAGAGTTGTTTCATGTAAGACTAGTGCCCTCCAGGAAATAAAATGGATATACCAGGTTATGGCGGGTATTGGTGATGATGATGGTGTAGTTCAGCTGAATGTGCAGGAAGCCTTCTAACTCATTTCGTCCGAGCAATTCAATATTTACGTCTTTGATTCTGGGCTCGTAGTTCAGGAGCGCATAGTAAATCATATGCTTCAGTTCTCCCATGAGTGTAGATTCGAATTTCTCAAACACCAGCTTCTTCAGATCACATCCAAAGGTTGGCTGCATCAGTCTTTCGCCGGGAATGGTACTGAGAATGATACGGATACTTTCTTCAATGTCTGCAATGTCTGAGACCATCAGGGCTGTGCGTCCGACCTTATCGAACGAGGGCGGGAAGCTCCAGCCGGTACCTAAAAATGATTGAATTTCCATGATCTGTTAACCTCCTATTAATACGGTTGGACATCCTATAACAATTGAGCCACCATGGGCGGTGCTGTCACCCATTCTTGCAGCAGGTTTTCCACTGATCATAACGGTGGCAGATCCTTTCAAGATTGAGTCAGGCGGTCCTACGCAAACGCACATGTCGCCAAGTACGGCAGCAGGCATTTTACCAATGAGAACGGTAGGTGCGCCCGGCCCTGATACCGGACCGCCTACGTGAGGAATGGGGGGCAGACCGGGTGTTACCATTGGGCACACATGCATGTCTGTTAGTCTGGCTGCGGGGGCTCCCATGTTGTTTTTGTTTTATGTTTTTGTGGTAGTGGGATTTCTTTTTTGGTGCTTTTGAACTGGTTGAATTCAGCAGGATGGCTATTACTCTTCACCAATGCAATGCCATCAGCAGAATAACAAATAATCTTTGTCGTTATCGGTTTTGAATCATGACCTTTGATCATTACCTTGAATGCTTTAGGACCATATGTTCAGCAGGATAGCTGTCAGTCTTCTCCATTAATGCCTTCAGGCATGTTGCAACCCGGATTTTAATTAATCATTACGATACCGCCTTTGATCACCGTTTGTCCGGATGCAGAAAGCTCAGCAGAAGCACTTCCCTGCGCGGTCAATCCAATCTGTGCCGTCTGTTTGATATTCATTCCCGACAATTCCAGGTCCTGTGCAGCCTTACCGGTCAGTTTTGCGGTAGCGTTCAGCGTGATGTTACCAGTGGCTTTGAGTACAATATCTTTGGCTGAATTCAGGGTAATACCGCTGTCATCCAGTTTGACGCTGTTATTGTTCTGATCCTCCAGGGTAATACCTTTTGCATCATCGCTCACGGTAATCGTATTTTTACCCGGTGTCGTGATCTGTACGATCTTTTTATCATCATCAAAACTCACCTGCAACTGGCTCCTTGTATAAAGTGCCTTGATATTATTCTTTTCATCGGGCTGGGTAAGAGGAGGTACATTAGCTTTGCTGTATAACGAGCCTAATATGATGGGATAGCGGGTATCATTTTCGAGAAAGCCTAATATAACTTCATCACCGACCTCCGGGCTAAATACCATACCAGCTTTGGATGTTGCATAATAACTTGCCAGTCTTGCCCAGATACCCTTTTGTGCCGTGTAGCCGGATACAGGCTTGACCTGTACCCGGTAGGTAGCGCCCGGGTCTTCCGATATCTTTACTACTGTGGCAAGTTGCAAACCATGAACAGGTGGCACCTGACCGTTGGCATTGCTGTATGCATATTGCTCTTTATCGTAAATAGGCGTTTCAGAAAGGCCAAAACCAACGGTGGTGGTCCAGTCTCCTTCTTCCAGTGTATGTCTGACCATGCTTACATAAGCATCTCCATTGAAGCGTGCTCCTACACCATTGAGGGTAATCATAGCCCCCGGTTTCACCGCACTATTCCCCAGAAATGACACCTGACCTTTTACAGCGCTCATCCGCGTGCGTAGCAGGAGGTTATCTGCCCAGGTTTTCAGATCTGCCTGTACCAACGGAACTGTAGAAGTTACCTGGAATTCCTGTTGGTTCAGGGTGCCTGACAAGGTGGAAGCTGTCTGATTGCCAGGCAGCGTTACCGTTGGCTCTGTTGCATTAGCTGTGATCAGTGCAAGTGTGCCGGGGTCCCAGGCGGCTGTTTGTAAAGTTGGTGGTTGCTTTTCTGCATTCACCTCCCCTTTGAAGTCGATGATCGAATCACCCATGGCGATGTACAACACGGGGGCTGTACTAAAATCAGGAGGGCCTATAGTTATATTATCGTCGTACATGGTGGTAACGTAACCATTGAAAGCTGCCCTGGTAAGAAGAAAGTCCCAGTCTGTTGCCATTTTCTGAAACACGCCTTCCAGCTGGGAAGTGGTGCTGCTCACAGTAGCGGATAAACCATAATTACCTGCCAGCTTACTCATTATATCACTATCTGTCATCTGGTCAAATTCACATTCTTTTCTGTTATATGTCATCGTTACAGCCTTATGCTTACAAGTCACAATCAGCTTATAGCCTACGTCAGCACTCGCGGTTATTGCCTGTTTCACAATCAGCCCCTTAAATAGCGGTACATGTGGGGCGGTGCCATATGCTGCCGACACCGCAATCTCCTTCCCGGGAATAAAATCAGCTCCCTCGCTGATGGGGAAATTTCCTGTATCTCCCGTAGTATCATCATTCAGCCCTTCGGCAATTACGATCTCCATGTAAGAAATGCGGTTGACCTCATGAACGATAGTGATAGATTCAAAAGGATATTTTTCTTCTACCGGATTGCCTGCGACGGTAATGGAAAAGGAAAAATTGACATCCTGTATATTCGCTGGTGATGGAGCCGGCATTTAGATCTTTTTAAGTGGTGGAAAATAGAGTTGGTCGCCGGGACGAATAGCATGCACACTATTCAGGTTATTGAACCGGGCTACTTCCTTATAGTAGGCCGAATCGCCATAAATACGATATGACATCAGCGGCAGTGTATCGCCGGCCCGCACAGTGAGTATATGTGTCAGATCCGGAGAGCTTTTCCCTGCTTCCTTGTTCTTGGTCAAAAAGTCTTTTGTCTCTGCAAGTCTCAGTTTTGCTTCTGCACGGAGCGTAGCGCCACCCGGATCAAATAATTTATAGTTAATGGTAAGGCCTTCACTGACACCGGTTACCAATACCTCTCCCCATGTTATTTTCAGGTAGTGGCGATGATGAAGGGTACCATCATAGCGGGATACGACATCACTGAGTGTTGAGATATAATCATCGACCGATGTGATGCCATCGGGAAACGGAATTACACCGGTGCCATCTATCACCAGAGTCAATTCGAACCGTGCAGCACTACTCTTGAAAGTCTTTGTATCCTTACTTTTGTTCATTTCCTCGCTGCTCCTGTAATCCGTCATATAGCTTTTACTAAAGCTGGCAGGATTGATCATAGCGTAGATGGATTTGTTCACGGACTTTGTACAGGCCATGTCGCTGTACGCCTCAATTTTAAGTTTTGTGAGTTGCGCCATTTTACTTGATTTTATCTCTCTCCGGGACCGGTTTTTAAGCCAGCCTTTAGTTGCTGCATGCACTCCCTGACGATCTTATCTTTCAACTGCCGGATAAGGGTTGCATCCGGTGTTTCCTGTCGGGCAGGCTGACCGGAAGTAATGGTGACTTTGATGACTAGTTCACGAATCTCTAGCGCCATATTTTATAAAGTTTTTTCAAAGAAGTCATAAGCGAGTTCCAACGTTTCAATCACAATTTGTCCTTCCCTGGCTGTAAGACCGCTATAGTCCAGTTTAACAGCATAAGCATTGAAGAAAGACCAGATGGCAATGGGCATGGCATTTTCTTCCAGCAGTTGAACAATAATCGTTTTAGGTTTGATTGTAAATTCATTTATACACTGCTGTGCCCAGATAATCAGCGGGGAGTCGAGTACCATTCCCCGCCTGAGCACCAGGTTGCCATACCTGGGAGGAGAAGGGAGCCGGTGTGTGAACCGGTTCTCTCCTCCTTCCTTCACTTCTTCGGGTGTAATGGATACAGAGAGGCCGTTTACTTCGCTGAAATTGCCTTCGTGCATACCAAAGATGCCCACAAAAGCCACCTTGAAATAGAAGCCTGTAGGTGGGTAATATGTTGAAATGGGTAACGGCATAATTTATCAACTTGGAGCCAGACCTTCGTGTGCCACTTCCATAGTTTCTACGGCCACCTCATTCGCGTCTGACTTCATATCTGTGACCGTGATTTTAGATGGGAATGCATTTTTTAATGTCCAGCTCATCGCTACCTGCTGACCTTCGTCGAGCAGACTGATTACGATGCTGGAGCGCTTGTAGGTGTTCATCTTGATAGCGCTATATTTATCCCACATCGCCTTATCACCTTTGAAGATGCCTTTCTTGAGCGTAATGTTGGAGAACTTTTGTATACCCGGCATTTTAACCGTGGAATATACAGGACTACTGCCGCCTCTGTATTCGATAACCTGCGTTTCGGAAGATAGGCCCGTTACTTCCTGGAATATCAGTTCGGCGCCATCCCACATAACTTTAAAGGAGAATTTGACCAAAGGCCACACGGTCTGTGACTGTACTGATCCATCATCTGCCATGTTAGAATGATTTAGGGGGTGAAAAATTTAATTATGCCTGCTGCATCTGCTGCTGGAAGGTGATCACGATGAATTCTGCAGGGCGTACGATCGCCACCTTGACAGTGATGAGCATCTTTCCATCCAGAATATCATTGGGAGTCATGGTAGTACCTAATCCGATCTGTACATCATAAGCCAGCTCTGGTGCAGAGCCGGCAAGTGCACCTTGTTTCCAGAGGTTGTTCAGGAAGTTGTTGATCATGCTTTTTACGGTTACCCATGTTGTTGCATCGTTCGGTTCGAACACATATGCGCGGGTTGCGAGTTTGAGCGATTGTTCGATCATAATGAGGGTACGGCGTACGTTGATGTAACACCAATCCTGGCTGTTTCCGTCCAGTGTTCTGCCACCCCATACCAGTGTACCTATACCCGGAAAGGGACGGATCACATTGATGGATTTTCCTGCCATTACATCTACGTTAAGACTTTGCTGCTCATCATGCGAAATGTTTACAGACGGTGCATTTACCATGTTCACGCTTACATTAGCCGGCGATTTCCATACGCCCCGGCTATTGTCTACCATTGTGTACAGACCGGCAATGGCTCCGCTCGGCGGCAATTCATTGAGGTGTGCGCGCAACTCATTCATAATAGCCACATAAGTAGGACTGGCAGCAATCAATGACTGATGATAATTCTGTTTTGTATTATCATCCGGAGAACTAACTGCTGTGAAGGTGGCGACAATCTTTTTCGCAGGCTCTTCGGGCAACAGCGCATTCAGGTCTACTTTTGCATCCAGGTTTTCGAAGGTGACTTCACCAGGTTGTACAATGGATGTCTTCAGCCAGGGGTAATAGGCGGCGCCGTAATTCAGTGCGTTCACACCAATACCATTTCTGAACTTCAGTACGACATCATCCGTTTTTTCCGTGAAGCCTTGCTTTGCGAGATCGAATATTCCAAAGCGACTCTGGGTTTCTTTACAATGTGCCAGTACCCTGGTGTAAATGGAATTGTACGCAGCTTCGCCCAGTGCGATGGCATCCGGGATAACCACCAGTGTAGGCTCAAACTCCTTTTTCAGGGCATCAAATACATTGGGTTTAGTATCGGAGCCAAAGATATCTTCTCCGGCTATATCGATCCCATCTGGTTTATCGCCATAGGTACCTACAGCTACGATGTAGCAGTTGCTACCTCCATTCGCGTAGAAAAGGCGGATACTGTTGTAGAGATAGAGTGTGTTCTTAGGATTGATCGTCACGACATAAGGATGCGTATCGATCATAAAAGTTTCACTCGGTTGGGCAGGGTCTGCCGCAGCGATGGTAAACTTTGCTTTAAATCCTTTTCCGAAGTTCTCTACGAACTCCGCAAAGGATGTGACGCGGGTGGGTTTGTGAAGCAGCGATTTCCCGAATCGTTCGGCTTTTTCTGTATAGCCGATAAAGACAGGAACAGCTGTTTCCACGGCGACCACCGAACTGGGAAAAGCGTTTTTCTCTTCGATATAAACGCCGGGGGTCATAAATGTTGATGAGGCCATAGATAGCGCAGTTTAACAATTAGTATAAAAAAATCTCAGACGATAATTGTGACTCACCGCCTGCGGCAGAAATCCTGCTGATATCCGGTACAGGCAATACCGGAAGAACTATGCTATAGGCATCGCTGCCTGTGGCATAATCAACCAGCATGAATGAAGTCAGATGCTGGGCAAGTGTTACCGGTGTGGCGGAGATAAAAGAGATGGCTTTCCGGCCACCCGGTAACGGTACAGATTGTGGACCTTTGAAAATCGTTTTGCCTTTGGGGTCCAGCACGGCTGGTTTGCTTAATTCCTGTAAGTGCCCGCTCATCAGGAAATAATGCCAGTATGTAGACCTGGGTGCAAAATGAATGACATATTGTGATCGCAATCCTTCTGCCAGCAGCAGTTCTATTCTGCCAAACGGCCGAACAAAGCAGTTAATCGTCAGCGCAGCAATTTCGCTGGCGGAAACGTATACTTCCTGGTGTAACCTGCCCGTAGAATTATTTTTATTGGTGAACAGGAGCATACTATTCCGCAGGTCTTGCTGCGGCAGATCCGTATAATTATAAAAGTTGTGGTCCTTTAATGATAAGTCAAAACTGAGCGTCAGTGCATCCTGCAGAATGCTCTCTCTGGTAAGCATCGTATCATCGAAAGATAGCGTAAATCCATCCGTCTGATGCCGCAACAGCATACCGTAACGACGCATTTCTCTTGCCGTCGCTGCGGGTACATTTACCTGTACCTGCTCATACCTGGCAGAAGTGTAATAGTTGTGACGAAAATTAATCGTTGTCAATAGTGTATAGCTCATGAATACTTAAATACAAGGATGTTATACGAGTCCTGTGGTGCCAGATGGATCAGACACAACGGGTCTGTATTCCCTGATCATCCCTTCGTCGAAGGTGAGCATGCGCATTTTGTAGATCACAGACGGCATGTACTTCGCGCCCAGTGTGGCCCATACATTATTCAGCCGCTCTGTACTCAGGCTCTCCATTTCGAACATCAGCTTTTCGATCCTTCTGTCCAGCGACGGTGTATTTGCGCTGCTCAGTACATTTCTTGACTGAAAGTATGCAATGATAAATGACAGGAAACGCAGGGCTTCCGGATAGTTGTTACTGCTAAAGTAAGCAGCAAATAGTATGTAAAGATTGATGCATACCGGTGGTGTGCTTCGTGCTGTTACATAGCCATTATTAAAGCCTGGTACAGTATTGCCAAGTGGCTCTTTTTCCACATTGATAAGGGTAAGCACGACTTTATTTTCGCCCTGGATAGCCACAGAACCATCCTGGTTGACGATAGCTGACAACACTACTTTGTCTTCACTTAGATGAAGCTGACGATTGAAATACTGGTTGATTTCATCAGCAACGCAGGAAAGGGTTTCATAGATCATATCAGTTTTTTTAGGCAATACCACCCCGTACAACCATGTATGTTAGCAAACACATACAATAGTCATACACTGCAATCTTACAATGTCATTAGTATATATTTTATAGAATGCCCGATACGAAGTCAGCTTCTCAGCATTGTGCGGTATACCTAATGGGGGGCGAATACTGGAAACAGGAGGTCGTGTCGTTAGGATACGTCATAGTTACGGAGTCATCATCAAAGTTTAAGAGATCAGTACTTGAATTCTGCGGGCTAGGAATTCATTATAAGACGCAATATAGGGGTTAATAAAAATTATTCAAATTTTATTTTGATAAATAATTGTCTATTTTTTATGAGGATTCCTTACTATTGCATCTGCTAACCTCGCCCGAAATCACAATATTAAGTTCAATAAATGATACCCTATATGCGGAATCCGTTCCGCCTGATTTTATTCATCGTTACCCTCTTTTTCTTTGCAGGCAACACAATGACAGCTTCTGTTGCTGTATGCCAGCAAATGCCCGGGGATACTGCTGTTAAGACGAAACTGCTAAAGCGGATCACTGAAATGCTACAGTTCAGAAAAAATGTTCGCAGGCGGGAACAACAGCGTGTGATCACAATTGTGAACGGGTTGTTTGTAGATTCGCTGGTGGCGACACCAGCAGCCATTAAATATTTAAACTGGGCACTGGACAAGGAACGTACGCAGAATTTTGAATACTTACGTCAATTACTAAACGATAGTTTATCAAAGCACACACCAGCTACAGATACTGTATTGGTGAAAGCAACCATTACGGAGGAAGAGATGACGGAACTGGCAGCCAGGCTAATTCCCCTGCTGCAACAAAAGGAAGTAGAAGTGAAATATGATACAGCACAACAACAGCGCCTGAAAATTATCAGGTCTTTGTATAGCCGCCCCCCGGATCAGGTGGACACCCTGCGGTTAAACGATACTACAGGCAGAACTTATAAGATCAGGTTAATGCACCAGGCTGAGGTGATTGGTATACAGCCTGATAATAACGGCACTGCCTATAGAAATTACAATTTCTCTACACTCAGTTATCTTTCGGTAATTCCACCAGGTTCATCCGATTTGCTGGCAGCAGCCCGCAAAGATGGCTGTAAGACGCTATTTACAATAGCCATCACGAGCCAGTTACTGCAACAGGAAGAACAGCAATACCTGTTGGCGGATTCCATATTTTCTATGATGTACGGGAAAGAAGTAGCCGGTGTAAACGTATGGATGAAAAACCTGAAAGAGGGTGAACGGGATCTGTTTACGAGATTTATTACCATCCTGCATAATTACCTTGAGCATAACGAACCAGGGAAATATAGCCTGTCGGTCACGATTCCTGCTTATGACAGGTACAAAGCTTACGACCTGAGGGAGCTGGCTCCTATGGTGAAATATTTCCTGATTGATTTTACAATTCCTCCGGCATCTGCTGGAAGTAGTGATCCGTTAAAAGGGAATAGCAATTTTAGTATAGTACCTGCTGTGTCGAGATATGTAAATCAGCATATTGCTCCGGAGAAGTTTATACTCATGTTGCCATATGACGGGATAAAATGGGTGGGAAAGCACTACTCATTTATGTCGTATAAAGAGATCCGAAAAGCTTATCCTGCCGATTCGGTGATCAGCTATGATGTGACGGCAGCGTCCGCGTATATAGAAGATGGTGCATCACAGATATGGTTCAATGATCCGACTACATTGGATGTAAAATATGATTATGTATTGAGAAATGGATTAGGAGGGGTCGCAATTTGTCCCTTAGGCTCAGATGATGGATATGGGGAACTCTGGGATGCGTTAACGGATAAGTTTGTAGTGGCTGATACTGTATGGTTGAAAGAGGTAAGGCTGACACCATTACCTGTAGAAAAGCCAGGGCTGTGGGTAAGAATAAAGCATCGAATAAAGCATGAGGCAAAAGCAATACATCAATTACTGAAAGATCCTTGTAGTATAAGTACTAAAAATTATAATAGTGACGAATACTTTAGATACCTGACGATATTTTTGTTTGTTTGCACGGTAGTGATTGGCGCAGTGTATTTGTACAACATGCGTATGAAGGGTACTGATTGGGATTTGCGGAAAAAGGTGCTGTATTTGTGGGTGGCGTTGATTGTACTGGCAGTACTATCCTGTATTGTGAGTCTGATGCTGGCGAAACGACTGCCCTCGTTAGGGTTCACGGATGATCCGATGGAGTGCCGGAGTATTTCTTTGTATAATGTACTGGTGGTTTTTTTAATAGGGATTGCCTTGGGAATGGTATTGATGAGGGTGTTTGTATTTCCGTTATTGAGAAAAAGAGAAATCCCGTAAGTGGCTTTAATTTTTTTCAAATACTGCAGATGAAAAGCAAGCCAATAGATTCAGAAAGGCGACTGCCATCTTTTTGAAAGCAGACGCATTTGGTTGATTTACAAGCTCATCCACCAGAATAATCTAAAATATAAATCTGGCTCCAAATCAAATTTTACCGACCTTCGCATTAGCTGATTATTCCCGGCTGTTAATGCATGAATATTATTGATATTGTCAACAGGCAGGTACTAACCATTGAAAATTGTGAGAGTGAACCGATTCATATTCCGGGTAGTATCCAGCCTCATGGCATGTTACTGGCTTTGTTCCCTGACAGCGGTGAGATACGGTATTGTAGCGCAAACACCATACAATTTATTGATAAGCAACCCATTGAAATCCTCGGGCAACCGTTGTCTGCCATTTGTCCTACCCTCTGGGAAAAGGTACAGCCTTCATTGGACAAAGAGAACTCCCCTTTTCATCCGGTTGTGGCCGGCGGACTACAGATTACCATTCACGAAAGTGGCGAATTTCGCATTTTAACCATCGAAAAGCGAAAGGACCAGGAAAATGACCCGGATTATGCTTTTGATCAGACAAAGGGTTTTATTGGCTATCTGGAACGTTCCAGGAGCCTGAAAGAACTATGTCAGAACATTGCTGTTGAAACCGCCCGGATTACCGGGTTCGACAGGGTCATGATCTACCGTTTTGATAAAGCATACAACGGCGAAGTTTTCGCCGAATCGCGCAGGGAAGACCTGCCACCCTACCTGGACCTGCATTATCCTCATACCGATATACCAGCACAGGCACGGGAACTCTATTTGCGCAACCTCCTCCGCTTTATTCCGGACGTGCAGTATGAACCGGTGCCGTTGTTGACTATGGCCAACGGGCAGGAACAGCAGCTGGATCTAAGTGATGTGACACTACGCAGTGTATCGCCTATTCACATCCAATACCTGAAAAACATGGGGGTAGGTGCCTCTATGAGCGTTTCCATCATTCTGGAAGGTAAGTTATGGGGATTGATTACCTGTCATCATTATTCGCCACTATATCTTTCGGCGCAGCAAAAGAAAGCCGCGTTGTTACAGGGACATTTCCTGAGCTCGCAGATCCGGGTACAACAGGTAGCAGAAGAACATGCGATAAATGTAAATGTGGAGGCTCACCTGCAGCAGTTGCTGAACCGGATCGATCAGGATGAAGATCTGAGTCAGAAATTTGACCAGTTTACCTCCCTCCTGTCCGTTACAAATGCCACCGGGGTAGTGATCCTGCATGAAGGTAAGATCTATGAAAAAGGGTTGGTACCTTCCAGGGATAAAGTCCTGGGATTGATCAGGTGGGTTGGCAATCATGTGAAATCTTCTCTTTTTTCTACCAATAATCTCAGTAAACGATATCCTGAAGGAGCAGCCATGAGTAAATATGGCTCAGGACTTATCTTTCATGCCATGGGCAAACCTACAGACAGCTGTGTGATCTGGTTCCGGGAAGAGCTGGAACATGCGGTAAAGTGGGCGGGGCGTCCAGATACCGCGGTGCAGAAAGATCCGGCAGGCAAGCCCCTGTCACCCCGCAAGTCGTTCGAAATATGGAAAGAAATAGTGAAAAACCAGTCGGCAGCGTGGCGGGCATCTGAGATCAATGCAGCCATTCGCTTTGCGACCTCCCTGCAGAATCATTTTCACCTGACTTACCTGCGCAATGAGGAAAACAGGCTGCGGGTGCTGAACGAACGGCTCCAACAGGCGAACCAGGAATTGTCGAATATCAACTGGATCACCTCCCATGATCTGAAAGAACCATTACGCAAAATACAACTCATGTCTTCAAGAATCGTGTATGAGGGAGGAGACAGTCTATCTGAAACGATCAAAGTCCATATTGAAAAGATCAACAACTCTGCCAGCAGGATGCAACACCTGGTAGATGACATCCTTTCCTATTCCCTGCTGAACAACCGGAATAATATGTTCACGCTGGGGGATTTGGGACCGATTATTGCCGAAGTAAAAGCAGAACTGGAAGAAGAATTGTTAGAAAAAAATGGATTACTTTCTATACAGGAAATGCCGCAAAGCCTTCGCCTCGTTACTCACCAGATAGGCCAGTTATTTACAAACCTGATTTCAAATTCGATCAAATTTGCCCAACCAGGTGTACCTCCGGAAATCTATATTAACTACCACGTAGAAAAAGGGAGAGATATTCTGGAAGTGGCATTGCCTGCCGATAAAAACTTTTACTGTGTCCGCATTTCAGACAATGGTATCGGTTTCGAATCACGGTACAATGAAAAGATCTTTGACATCTTTTACAAACTACATGACCGGAACACATATGCAGGTACCGGAATAGGACTGGCCATCTGCAAAAAAATTCTTGAGAACCACCAGGGAGCGATCACTGCCAGCGGCGATGCTGGCAAGGGCGCCATTTTCAGGATTTACTTACCAGTTGAGTAAATCTATTTTCATAGGTTCATGCCAGTTAGTTTGTAAAAAACATCAAATTCTTTTTGGTGTTTTCAAAATAAATTCTACTTTTGCAATCCCAATCGCGGGAACGGCCTCGTAGCTCAACTGAATAGAGCATCTGACTACGGATCAGAAGGTTTCTGGTTTGAATCCAGACGAGGTCACAAAGAAGGCAGGTTTCGTACCTTAAAAGATTAAACCTGTTACTTTTTAAAAAGTGAAAGCAAAATTTGGTTTTCTTAAATAAGTTTTCTAAATTTGCCGTCCCAAACAGCCATATGGCAACCAAATGGCTTCGTAGCTCAACTGAATAGAGCATCTGACTACGGATCAGAAGGTTTCTGGTTTGAATCCAGACGAGGTCACCCTAAAAAGCCCGTTTCATCTACATGAAACGGGCTTTTTCTTTTATGCATACTTTACATTTATCATCATGAAAATACAACTCTGGAGTATCGGAAAGGAGAATGATGCATATATCAGGGATGGTATCGCCGTCTTTCAGAAGCGCCTGCAGCACTATACTGATTTCGAACTGAAACTGATCCCTACCGTAAAACAGGCTGCCAGTCTGTCCGTACCCGAGCTGAAAAAGGCAGAAGCCAGGATGATCCTGGATATGTTACAGCCACAGGATTACCTGCTGGCATTGGACGAACATGGTAAGATGCATACCACACTGCAACTGGCAGATTTTTTACAACAAAGAGCGAATGCTGGTACCCGCCAGCTGATCATTTTAATTGGTGGCGCTTTTGGGATCGATAGCAGTTTGCTGGAAAGAGCACAACTCAAAATGTCCTTGTCCCCCCTCACCTTTCCCCACCAGCTGGTAAGACTGATCATGACGGAACAAATTTATCGGGCTTATACTGTTTTAAACAGGGAAAAATATCATCATCAGTGATATTCAAATAATACTTACATTAGCACCATGCCATCTGGGTGGCTTGTAAAACAGATTAGCACATTACAACATAAACCTTTTGAATCGAAATGGGCCTTACTTTAACGTTTACAATTATTTTGATCACCTGCCTGGTATCACTCACAACAATGTTCTATAACCCGGACAAAATTGATGAACTGAGTCTGCGCCCTACCATGATCAGGGACCGGAAGCAATATTACCGCTTCATTACCTGCGGTCTTGTACATGCCGACCTGTTGCACCTTGGCTTTAATATGTTTTCCCTCTATTTTTGCGGACGCTTTATAGAAGACATCTTTGAAACCATCTTTCATTCTAAATTTTACTTCCTGATATTTTATGTCCTGGGCATTATCTTATCAGGTATTCCTACATATCTCCGCCACAAGAACGACGACTACTATTCTTCTATTGGCGCGTCAGGCGCTGTATCTGCTGTTATCTATGCAACAGTATTATTCGCACCATGGGCAACGATAAGGGTGCTGGTCATCCCGATGCCGCTGATCGTATATGCAGTATTGTATATGGCCATGACTGTATACCTGGACAAGCGGCAGTACGGTGATGGTATCAATCACTCCGCACACCTGTGGGGAGCGATCTTCGGATTGGTTTTCCCAATTATTTTTAAACCTTCAATCGCATTGTATTTCCTGGATCAACTCATGCACCCATCTTTTTAAATGGTGTAACAAGATATTGCAAAAGCCGCCTGGATATGATTCCCGGGCGGCTTTTCTGTTTTACACGGCCTGCTTTTTGCATTTGTGTTCCTGAATTAAGGCTCCTGCCAAGCTAAATACGCCATCTGATGAAATCTGATACCACACGGATTGAGCAAGGAAGTAAATATCCCTACACTGCTATTGTGGATACAGAATCAATTAGTGGATTTTTTTCTACGGGAGTCCCTGTCATCACTTTTAAGGAATTGGTAGCAATCAGGTATGGAAGACAAAAATGTGAAAATTTTACTGGCCGATGATGATCTGGAAGATCGCTTTATTATGCAGGACGCTTTTAATGCCATCAATCTGCCCGACGTGCCCTTACTTGTGGAAGACGGAGAGAAAGTACTACAGCATATGGAACAGATTTCTCTGGATGCAGGTACCCTGCCTTCCCTGATCGTTCTCGACCTTAACATGCCCAGGATGAGCGGTACAGAAACTTTACGTGAACTTAAAAACATTCCTGAATACCAGCATATCCCGGTTATCATCTTTTCTTCCTCCATGAACGTAATGGAAATGCATGAATGCCGTCAGCTTGGTGCCCTCTCCTATATGGTAAAGCCATTTACTTACGAGGAATACCTCGTGTCAGCACAGCATTTTTATGACTTCTGCCTGAAGAAACATTCATTTCCGGAGCTCAGCAGCCTTATCCAGAACTTTAAATAGGCTGCCACTCCAGTACCAGCATATTATTGGTATTTGAAGTGATCCTGCATCTGTCATCTATCCGCATCCCTATGATCCAGACTATCCGTTTAGCTGATTCCAGTACCCAGATATTCTCCTTCTGTAACAGCGATAATTTTTGATCAATAAAGAAGCGACTCAGCTTTTTCTTCTTACGCATGCCCAGCGGATAGAAATAATCTCCCTGCTTCCAGCGGCGCATAAGCAATGGAAACTGTAAGGTGTCCAGATCCAGACAAGCCATCAACGGAGACGTGGAAATGGTTGCACCTTCACTGCTACGGATTTTTAATTTCAGCGTTCCTCCTTTCACGGGCACGACGCCTGTTTCCTTTTCAATCACGATCAGGGGCGCTTCCGGCGCTTCCAAAGGGGTAATGAGCAGCCAGACCCTGTCGCGGATAATACGGTGGGTAGTGGTTTCTACAAGTCTGCCCGGCTCTGATTGCAAAAGATCAATGACTTGCGACAACTGTGCAGGACTACAACCAAAATCTCTGAAGATTTCCCAGGCCAGGGTTTGCAGCGGTGTCGCCTTTTGTAGTTTTAATACAGGCACGCGGTAATTAGTCCCTGATTGAAAGAGGAGGCGCTTCTTATGCCGCTGTACTGATTCAAGATATAATTGTTCTGCCTCCCTGAAACGCTCAATACTGGCTGCCATCTGGGGTACAACAGCCGGGTAAGTTTCCTGGATCACAGGAATTACTTTATGCCGGAAAAAATTACGTGTATATTTTACAGTTAGATTAGAACTGTCTTCTACAAACCCCCACCCATTTGCCGCCGCCAATGCTAACAGATCTTCTTTCTGTGCAAAAAGCAGGGGACGGATCAGGTGCTGCTGACGAGGCAGGATACCGTGCAGACCTGCTATACCGGTACCTTTTGAAAAGTTCATCAGTACTGTTTCAACATTGTCCTGCATGTGGTGTGCGGTGGCGAGAAAAGTATATCCCTCTTCAATACGTGTTTTTTCCAGCCACGCATAACGCAGTTCACGTGCGGCCACCTGGATGGATACACGTTTGTCACTGGCATAGGCTTCCGTATCAAACCGGATGGTATAAAGTGGCAGCCCCAGTTCATTGGCCAGTGCTGTCACGAATGTTTCGTCCCTTACCGATTCGGCACCCCTCAGCTGAAAGTTACAATGTGCAATGCCACAGTCTATGCCTGCTGTCTTGTAAAGGTGTGCCATTACCACTGAGTCAACACCTCCACTTACTGCCAGCAGAATCCTATCGCCCGGGTGGTACAATTTCTCTGCTGCGATATATGTTTTAAACCTATTGATTAGCTCCATAATATTCATTCGATTGTTATTCTGTTACAGACGACCCTTTGTTGCTGCAGGCATGTGCTGGTCAACTGCGCCATAGATCCGATGGTGCCGTTATTGCTGGTTTACGACAGGCATTATAGCGGGATGCATATCCGTCAGCTATCATAACCAGATGATTCGTTACTACCGGCCAATTAACCCGTCAGTATCCTATAGTAAATCGTCCAGTGCCATCTGCAGCTCATTGTAGGCGTGCCTGTTATTCTCCGCCTTCGCCATCTCCATCCCTTTTTCGTAAACTGCAATCGCTTCCTGCTCCGCTCCTGCCCTCTCCAGCAATTTACCGAGATGATAATAAGAACCTACATACCCGGGCTCATTTGCCAGCAGTTCTTCAAACTGTTGCCGGGCATCACTATCGTTCCCTATTTTGATATACTCCAGTGCCAATGCATGCTTCAGGAAGCTATCATCAGGTGTCTGTTTCAAAAATTCTTTTATACTGGCTATCCTATCCATTATTTAAATATATTTGCTCATACCGCTTTTTTTCATAAAACAGTTAAGGCCATGAAGATATTAGTATGTATCAGTAAAACTCCGGACACGACTGCAAAAATAGCTTTCACAGACAACAACACGAAATTCAATGAGGCAGGCGTACAATTCATCATTAATCCCTACGATGAATGGTATGCCCTGGTCAGGGCGTTGGAATTAAAAGAAACCCTCAACGCTACTGTACACCTCATTACCGTGGGTGGTGCCGATACAGAGCCCATTATCCGTAAAGCCCTTGCATTAGGAGGCGATGAAGCTTTCAGAGTGAACACAGATAGTCCCGACAGTTATTTCATTGCTGCGCAGATTGCAGCCCACGCCAGACAGCAGGGTTATGACCTGATTCTGACCGGAAAGGAAACCATCGATTACAATGGCGCTGCCATAGGCGGAATGGTAGCCGAGCTACTGGATCTGCCCTACGTATCCATTGCTGCAAAGCTGGACCTGAACGGCAATACAGCCACCATCAACCGGGAAATTGAAGGTGGAGAAGAAGTGGTTACCGTAGACCTGCCGGTAGTCGTATCCTGCCAGAAAGGTATGGCTGAAGCCCGCATCCCTAATATGCGTGGTATTATGGCAGCAAGAACCAAGCCACTGGCGGTAATAGAACCTGCTCCTGCCGATACGCTGACCACTATTGCAAGTTTTGAGCTGCCACCCGCCAAAGCAGGCGTAAAAATGATTAGCCCTGACAATGTGGAAGAGCTGGTAAAACTATTGCACGAGGAAGCAAAAGTCATTTAAGTTAACCGGTTTTTACTGAGTTCCCCGTTAAGAAAGTCATTCCACAACAGGCCCCAGGCCTGCGCACATTATTCAACAATCTAAACAGCCCAATCAATATGTCAGTTCTCATATTTGCAGATCAGGCCCAGGGAAAGATAAAAAAAGCGGCTTTTGAAGCGATTCAATATGGTGCTAAGGTAGCCCAACAATTCAATACAACTGCGACCGTACTGGTGCTGGGAGATGTACCGGAAAGTGAGTTGACTGCACTGGGTAACTACGGTGCAGGCAAGGTACTGCACGCTGCCGATGCACGTCTCAATGAGACCGAGGGCACAGTGTTCACCAGGATCATAGCAGCTGCTGCAGAACAGGAAGGAGCAGATGTAATTGTATTCCCGCATAACTTCGATGGCAAAGCCATCGCACCCAGAGTAGCCGCCCGCCTGAAGGCAGGTTTCGTTTCCGGCGTAGTTTCTTATCCTGATACCAGCAACGGATTTGTGGTAAAGAAAAGCGTGTTCTCTGGCAAGGCATTTGCCAACATTAATATCACAGCTGCTAAAAAGGTAATAGCAGTAATGCCAAATACCTTTGCAGTAGAAAAATCCTCCAATACAGCCACAGTTACTGCCTTCCCAACATCCGTCAACGATGCTGATTTCAAAGTGAAGGTAAGTAAGGTGGAAACCGTAAGTGGCGAAATTCCGCTTACAGAAGCAGAGATTGTAGTGAGCGGTGGCCGTGGTCTGAAAGGCCCTGAAAACTGGGGCCTGGTAGAAGACCTGGCAAAAGAACTCGGCGCCGGAACAGCCTGTTCAAGACCAGTGGCAGATGCCGGATGGCGACCACACCATGAACATGTGGGACAGACCGGATTGACCGTGCGGCCCAATCTGTATATCGCAATCGGCATATCGGGTGCCATACAACATCTGGCAGGTGTAAATGGCAGTAAGGTGATCGTAGTCATCAACAAAGACCCCGAAGCACCATTTTTCAAGGCTGCTGATTACGGTATTGTAGGTGATGCCTTTGAAGTTGTACCAAAGTTGACAGCCGCTGTGAAGGCATTAAAAGGATAAAATTAGCATCTGAAAATTAGCTACTGTCTTCAGCAGCAGCTAATTTTCAGGTTTTTGAAGCATTACGTAATTTTTAGATAAGGAATATTTTTTCTAACTTCACGACTTATAAAATATTCAGCGACAACGCAGGACAGATATGAGAAAAATAGAACTGGAAATAGTTGCCCTTTCGCACAGCATTACACAAACACATTCATACGCCGTCGTTTTGGGGGAAGTGAACGGTTTGCGCAGATTACCTATTGTAATAGGTGGATTCGAAGCACAGGCCATTGCTGTAGCGCTTGAAAAAATGCAACCCAGCCGCCCACTGACACACGATCTGATGAAGAACTTTATGAATGCATTCAACATTGAATTACACGAAGTCGTCATCAGTAATTTGCAGGAAGGCATTTTTTATTCAAAACTCGTCTGCTACAGTAACGATGAAACCATTGAGATAGACTCACGTACTTCCGATGCACTGGCCCTGGCAGTACGTTTTGGTTGTCCCATCTTCACTTACGAAAATATCCTGAACAGCGCCGGTATCTTACTCGATGACCCCGCCGGCAAGAAAGGCTTAAAACCTGTCACACCGACTATTTCAGAACACGAAAAAGGCGCAGAGGATGATCTGAAAGTCCTAAACCTCGATGAGCTTACTCAATTGCTACAGGAAGTATTGGAACAGGAAGATTATATCCGGGCAATCGCAATACGCGATGAGATCAATAGCCGGAAAAGCAAATAATTCATACCCTTTTTCCGCATGATCGTTTTTCCAAATTGCAAAATAAATCTCGGTCTGCATATTATCCGCAAGCGTGCGGATGGTTTTCACGACCTGGAAACGGTGTTCTATCCCCTGCAGCTGACAGATGCACTGGAGGTGTTGAGCCCGGGAACCTTACAGTTTACTGCTAGTGGTATTCCTATACCAGGTGCTGCCGGAGAGAACTTATGCCTGAAAGCCTGGCATTTGCTCAAAAAAGATTTTCCTTCCATCGCTGAAGTAGATATTCACTTGCACAAACATATCCCTATCGGCGCCGGACTCGGTGGTGGCTCAGCAGATGCAGCATTTATGCTGATGCATCTGAATCAGCGGTTCCAGTTGGAACTCACCACTGAAAAGCTGGTAGAATATGCCGCCATGCTGGGAAGTGACTGTCCGTTTTTCGTGGTGAACAAACCCTGTTACGCCACCGGGCGTGGCGAAGTGATGGAACCCATACAACTGGATCTGAAAAATTACACCATTAATCTGGTCTACCCGAACATACATGTAAATACCGGATGGGCGTTTAAACAATTGACGCCCAAAGAACCGGAAGTTTCCCTGAAAGAGGTAATTAAACAGCCGCCAGAGGAATGGAAAGCGTTGATGAAAAATGATTTTGAAACTCCGATTTTCGAAGCACATCCTGAATTAGCAACAATAAAAGAAAATATGTACAATCAGGGTGCACTATATGCTACAATGAGTGGAAGCGGTTCGGCAATGGTAGGCATCTTCCCCAAAGGAATTACATTCAAAACAGATTACACATCATTTATGATATAAAAAAAAGCGCTTTCGCCTGCTGGCAGAAGCGCTTTTCTATATTGGACATATAACCTGAACCATATAAAATAACAAAGCCGGTGTCATAACAACACCGGCTCTATTTTTATCCTTGGAGGCTTCCGCTTATTTAACGGTTGCTACGAGCTTCTTGAAAGTCTCAGGCTCATTCATAGCCAGATCAGCCAATACCTTTCTATTCAGATCAATATTTTTAACTGACAGCTTGTGGATGAACTCAGAATAGGTGATACCTTCTGCACGAACTGCTGCGTTGATACGCGCAATCCACAACTGACGGTAGTTTCTCTTCTTTAATTTGCGGCCTACATAGCTATATGTAAGACCTTTCTCCAATACGTTTTTGGCTACTGTATAAACATTCTTACGTTTACCGTAGAAACCCTTGGCCTGCTTTAAAATTTTCTTCCTGCGGGCTCTGGAAGCAACTGCATTTACTGAACGAGGCATTTTGTGCTCTTTTTTCCGTTTTAGTTAAATAATAATTTCTAAACTACCGACTATCTGAGTGCGAGCATTCTCTTAACCAGATCCAGGTTAGCTGAACTAACCAGGCTGCTGCCTCTCAGGTGGCGTTTTCTTTTGGTAGCTTTCTTGGTCAACAAGTGACTTTTGAAGGCATTATACCGCTTAATCTGTCCGCTCCCGGTTACCTTGAAGGTCTTCTTAGCCCGGGAATGAGTCTTTACTTTGGGCATCTTACATCAAATTTGGTCTGCAAAGGTAGATAATTATTTCATACTTCGAACGTCAAATATGTTTTTTTTATTCACGGATCGCAGATGTGGATAACTTTTCTCCCCAAATGTAAAAAAAAATTTGGCCCCATTAAGTATCTGAAAATCAAAATTCCTCTACCCTATTACTTCCATTTCTGCTTTTATTTCTTAAGTTATAAGTAATACACATTTTTTGTATTTACTATATTAATCTTAATTTTAATTTCAAAATAGTATTATTTAAAGCCATATCGTAAAACTTAACCAGGCCTATGAAAGCACTTTACACTTCATGGATCGCCTACTCCGTAAGGAGTTGGTTGCTTTTTCACCCTCAAAAATACGAAAGACCGCAAAGAGCGCCCGATTGTTAATCCAGCCCTCTCTGATAGTTTTTTCCCAAAATAATTGAAGATGAAAAAGATTCTAATCCTATTATATAGCTGTTTGTTCCTCGTGATGGGTATAGCACGAGCGCAATCAGTCTATTTCAACATACCGGATACGGTATGTATGTCCACTAATAATAGTACTGCGGATCAGGCCAAATTTGTTAGTATGAACGCCCTCCTGTCAAGTAACCAGATAGGAAAGGCCAACTGGACCATCACGACGCCAAGTGGCTCAGATGCAGATTATACAATCCTGTACTCTGATGTCAACTCCACCGTCAAGGCAACCCAGCTGACAGGTACCCAGGCCCTGACCATCCAGTTCCTCACACCCGGTACCTACACTTTTACCGTCGTCATGAGAAGGAACAACGGAGCCGACATCACACGAACCAAAACAATCGTGGCTGTCAACTGTACCATCCAGACCTGTAGTGGCGGTAATGCTGAAATGCCCGGTTTCTCGGAGAACTTCGGTACCCTGCCAGCCAATGCAACCAGGAAAGCATACTCTCCCGCGTCCGCTATTACATATATCTATCAGGGCACCGGTGACCTGAATGATAACTATTATGCCATATCCAATACCACCCAGCTGAGACCCGAATGGGTAAATGCAATGGACCACAGCGGTCTTACACGCGGTGGTATGCTGGTTGCGAACTCCGATTATACGCCTAGTATCTTCTTCCAGAAAGAAGTAAATGGCCTCTGCCGTGGTTCAGTTTATAACTTCAGCGCATGGCTGCTCAACACCGACTCTTCCTCTGTATTAAACAACAACTGTGTAAACGGTTATAAATATGCAGGGGTCACCTTCCAGATCCTCAACGCAGCAAACACCAGCCAGATACTCGCAGAGTTTAAAACCTATGCGGTATCCATGAATATCCGGAAAACACAATGGCAAAGGTATGGTGGCTCTTTCACCGTACCTTCCGGTGTTACAGACGTTATTGTAAGAATTAAAAATAACTTTGATGGTGGCTGTGGTAACGATATCGCTGTCGATGATATCGAATTCCAGTATTGTAGCCCCGTCATTACGGCACAGATTGAAGGCCAGGCCGATAACCTGAAAGAAGTATTGTGTGAAGGCGCCCCCACCGTGATCACTTCTACCTACACACCCGCCACCTACTTTACCAATCCGGAATACCAATGGGAAATGTCCGATGATGGCGGCGTTACCTGGTTCAACGTGCCTTATGGTACCGCCAATAACGATACCCTCATCATTGCTGAAGGCGAACTGACGGCTACCAAAACGGAAGCCGCCGATTATTATTTTCGTGTAAGGATATACGAGAGCGGCAGCTCCTCTGAAACGTGTGCCTCCCCCTCCTCAGCGGTAAAAATCACTATCCTCCCAATGCCAACCCTCTATCTGACAAAGAGCCAGGTGTGTGAGGGCGCCGTCGTTGAACTGCAGGCTTCCGGTGGTTTTGATGAATTTAAATGGAGCGATACCAGTTACGTCGGCCCGAAAAGAACCATCACCCTGAAATCCGATACTACCATTACCGTATACGGTTATATATATTATGGTATCGATGGCGGCAAGACCTGCGTAGACTCCAATAGTGCCAGCATTAAAGTAGATGACAAACCTATCGTGGAAATCGCTGCTTCTCCAACCGCTATCTGCGTTGGCTCAAGAGTAACCTTCACAATAAACGACGCCCTGAACGTCGATTCTACCCATGGACATATATATTGGTATAAAGGTGCTGATTCTACCGGCGTCGAGATAACTGACGCCAGAGACCAGACCACGATGACTTACACGACCGCGACTATCGCCGATAGCGTGTTCTCTGTCGTCGTGAAAGTCGGCGAGTGTATTGTGCAGTCCGAACCATTCATCGTTGATCTCACTGCCATTCCCGCACCCCCTGCTGGTAAACATATCATCCACTGCGTGGATACCGATGGCTACACCTTCACTCCTGGCCGTACCCAGATTGCCGGTACGACAGGAACATGGTCTTACATAGGCGTGGAAGGCCCCGGTGTATCTGATCCAGCCAATGTAGACTTCTCTGACTACATCAACGGTAATATCAGAAACCCCGGCGCGACCTTCACCTTACAACACGCTGGTACCACCGTATACCTGCAGTATACTGTGAAAGCGACCAACAATGCTTCCTGTATCGGTTATGCATACGATACCCTGACATTGGTAGGAGGTGCTACCGCTGCTTACGCCGGCGCAGACACTATCCAGTGTGGTACTTCTAATGTATTCACCATGACCGCGAACGAGCCGAATACTGAAAATACCGGCATTTTCGCTGAAACAGGTACCTGGTCCGTTATTTCCAGCAATGCTACAAACGTAACCATCGATGATATCCATGCTTATAATACAACCGTTACAGTTACCCCGATCGGTACTGCTCAGGATGTAGTATTACAGTGGAGCATCGCAAACACCACTGGTTGTGCCACTACTTACGACACTGTTGTATTACACTACAATGCCGTACCTACCGTGACACTGAAACCTGTGACCGTTTGTAACACAGCTACTTCTTTCTCCCTGGATACCACCGCTACTACAGGCAATCCTTTATATTATAGTATCGCTGCCGCTGGCACCGGTGCAATGCCTGGATTCAGCCCGGTAGCCGAAACACCAATTACTACATGGCCAATCGCCGTAACCATTCCAGCTGGCGTGGCTGCAGGCACTTACAACTTCCTGCTCACCGTAAGAAATGATTATGGTGGTTGTACCAACACGATTCCATTCTCCGTGAATGTTGAATCCCCTTCTACTGCACCTACCGGTGTAACCGTTGGATCACCAAATATCTGTACCACCGGTTCTACAACGCTCACTGTCGTTGGCGGTGACCTCGGTAAAAACCCGGATGGCACCGACGCTGCTCAATGGGTATGGTATGCAGGCGGCTGCGGTACCGGCACTGCCATCGGTACCGGCCCTACTATCACCGTTACCGTTTCTGCGACTACTACGTTCTATGTAAGAGCTGAAGGTACCGGCCTGTGTGCAAATTCGACCTGTGCAAGTGGTACTGTTACCGTATATACAGCACCTGCTACATCCAATGCAGGTCCGGATCAGACCCATTGTAATGACTCCCTGTTCACAATGACAGCTAATGCTGCTACAGTGGGCGCAGGACAATGGACACTCACCGGTAAAGGCACAATTACTACACCTGCAAGCCCTACCACCACTGTATTCGTACTGGCAGGTGATACGGCTACCCTGACATGGACGATCACAAATGGTGCATGTACAACCGCAGACCAGGTTGTGCTGATCAACTACAAGCAACCAGTTCAGGCCGACGCTGGTCCGGATTCACTAAAGCAATGTGCTAACACGTCGTTTGTAATGACTGCTGCCGCTGCTTCTCCGGCTACTGCTACCGGCACCTGGTCATTCTTTACAGGTACCCAGGCTACCATCGCCGCTGCTGATCTGCATAATCCTGCAGCAACGATCACCCTACCAATTGGTGATACAGCTACCGCGATCTGGACTGTGACTAATGGAACCTGCTCTTCTCATGATTATATTAAGCTGTTCAACTATACGCAGCCTACAGCTACTTCTGCAGGTACTAATCAGCAACACTGTTCTGATAGCCTGTTTACGCTGACTGGTTCTGCTCCAATGACAGGTGCTACCGGCCATTGGTACCTACGCAGCGGTAATGCCACCATTACCTCACCTGCAAGTGCCACCACCACCGTTTTCGTACCTGCCGGTCAGACAGCCACATTCCGCTGGGTAATTACAAATGGCGTCTGCGCCGACTCAAGTGCAGTGACCCTGACCAATTACCTGCAACCAGTGACTGCCAACGCAGGCCTGGATTCAATTGTTCAGTGTAACAACGCTACCTTCACCATGGCAGCGACCGCACCTTCTCCTGCTACGGCTACCGGTACCTGGTCGCTGTACACAGGCAGCGCTGCATCCATCGCAGCTGCTGATATCCACAAGATCAATGCGGTGATCACATTGCCTGCCGGTGATACTGCTACTGCTATCTGGACCGTGACAAATGGTTTATGTGCTACGTCTGATAAAATCTTCCTGAAGAATTACCAGGCACCTGCTAAACCTAATGCCGGCGCCGACCAGGCACATTGTAACGACTCTATCTTCATCATTACCACCACCGCTCCGGCAGTTGGTATCGGTACCTGGACAGTGTCAAAACCAACGGCTACCATCATCAGCCAGAGTAGCACCGGTGCTACCATCAGGGTACCAGCCGGCGACAGCGTACTCGCTATCTTCACTGTTGTAAATGGAACCTGTTCTGCAGCTGACACCGTGAAACTGCTGAACTATCGCCAACCAGCCGATGCAAACGCCGGTCCGGACCAACACCATTGTAATGATGCGAACTTTACTATGGCTGCCAATGCTCCAAACGTAACAGGCGCTATCGGTACATGGACCAAACCAACCGGTTCTACCGCAACTATCACCAGCATCAATAGTCCAACCACTGCTGTAACCATCCCTGTGGGTGATAGCAGCATGCTGTTCTGGACAATCACAAACGGTACATGTACTGACACAGACACGGTATGGATCGTGAACAACAATCCACCAGCTGCCGCCAATGCAGGTCCGGATACTATGAAACAATGTAACACCGCTGCCTTCGTCATGACGGCGAATGCACCTTCTGTAGCTGGTGCCACCGGTTACTGGAGCGTGGTGTCTCCAGCCTCTTATACCATCTCCGCTGCTCAGCTGAATAACCCGACAGCTACCTTCAACGTAACTGCCGGTCAGACTGTAGTGCTGACATGGACGATTACCAACCTGGGTTGTACCACTTCTGACAACATTGTGCTGATCAACTACGAACAGCCAACTGCCGTTAGCGCCGGTGCGGACCAGACCAAGTGTGCAGGTACTGCATTTGTAATGACCGCTTCTGCTGTCACTATTCCTGGAGCTGTCGGTACATGGCGTGTGGCAAGCGGTAACGCTACCATCACTGCTGGCGAAGAGCATAATACAAACGCGCACATTACTATTCCAAACGGCCAGTCTGCCGTATTACATTGGGTAGTAACAAACGGTGTATGCGCTGACTCTGCCGCAGTTACCCTTACTAACCTCCTCACACCTTCTGCGGCCAATGCAGGTCCGGATGCCAGACATTGTAATGATAGTCTGTTCGTGATGGCTGCCAATGCACCTGACGTAGCCGGTGCAACCGGTACATGGTCTTTCGTTGGTACCACTACAGCTACTATCAGCAATGTAAACGACCCAGCAGCTACCATCACCGTACATGCCGGCGACAGTATCCGCGTTGCCTGGACCATCACCAATGGTACATGTCCTACCACCGATACAGTTACCCTGGTAAACTATATGGCACCAACTGCCGCTGCTTTACCGGCTGATATGCAACAGTGTATGACCACTACGTTCCCTGTTACAGCGAACGCGCCGGATGTACCTAATGCAGTTGGCTCATGGGCGGTTATAAAAGGTAACGCGACCTATCCTGCTGCTGATTTACACAATACCAGCACCACGTTCTCTGTGCCTAACGGTGACAGCGCTTATGTGACCTGGACGATTACTAATGGATTGTGTCTCAGCATAGATACGATCAGGTTATATAACTACCAGCAACCTGTAGCTGCTAATGCCGGTCCGGATTCAATCCGCCAGTGTAACACTGCTACCTTTACCATGCAGGCTACGGCCGCATCTCCTGCTACCGCTGTAGGTAAATGGTCACTGTACCCTGGTAGTGCAGCCAGCTTCAACCCTGCTGATTCTACGAAGCCGAATGCAGTATTTGCGCTGCCTGCCGGAGATACCGCCACTGCTATCTGGACTGTATCAAATGGTGTCTGCTTCTCTTCTGACAAAGTATTGTTGATCAACAGTGCAATGCCAGACCAGGCAAACGCAGGCGTGGACTCCATCCGTCAGTGTAATACCACCACCTTCACAATGGCGGCTAATACGCCTACTGTTACAGGTGCGACCGGCAAATGGACGCTCTCCAATACCCGCGCAACCATGGCGCCTGCTGATACCAGCAACCCTGCTGCTGTGATCACAGTGCCTGTAGGCGACAGTGTAATAGCTACCTGGACAATCACCAACGGTGCATGTTCTACTACTGATAATATCAAACTGGTGAACTACGCGCAGCCAACCGCTGCCAACGCAGGCCCTGACCAGTACAAGTGCGCTACCCCGGCATTTACAATGGCGGCTAACACACCTTCTGTTTCAGGTGCGACCGGTACCTGGTCCCTGCCAACCGGTTCGACCGCTACCATCTCAGCCGCTGACATTCACAAACCAAATGCAGTGATCACTGTACCGGTAGGTGACAGTGTGATAGCTACATGGACCATCACAAATGGTGTATGTACATCCAGCAGCACTGTGAAACTGGTAGATAATGCAATGCCGAATACGGCCAATGCTGGTCCGGCCCAGACACATTGTAACGACAGCGCCTTTACCATGGCTGCCAATGCGCCATCTGTTACGGGAGCTGTGGGAACATGGTCCTTCTACACCGGCACCAAAGCCACCATTGCTGCGGCTGATATCCACAACCCTGCTGCCAGGATCTTCGTATCAGCCGGTGATACTGCTACTGCCATCTGGACAATCGCGAACAACGCCTGTATGACCAGCAGCACCGTGCTGTTGACTAATAATAAAATGCCTGAAGCTGCTAATGCAGGTCCTGATCAGACGCATTGTAATGATTCGCTCTTCCACATGGCCGCAACGCCTGGAGCAATCGCGACTTCTGTTGGCTCCTGGACTGTCATCAGCGGTACTGCCACGATCGCAGCGGCTGACCTTCATAATCCAACCGCAAGTGTGATCGTATTCGCAGGTACTTCTGCTACCCTGCAATGGACCCTGACCAATGGTACATGTACCGGTACACCAGCTACCGTAACATTGACTAACCTGGGGCCGGTAATTGGTAACACCATCTCCGCCGATCAGACACTTTGTGCAACTGAAACTCCGGCAGCTCTCACGGGTACTTTAACTCTGGGTGGTGGTAACGGTACCTTCACTTACCAGTGGCAGATGAGTACCACCAGTGCTACCACCGGATTCGCGAACGTCATCACAGGTACAGGTGGCACCGCTGCTACTTACACACCTGCTGCGCTGACTGCCGATACGGTATGGTTCAGAAGAATTGTAACTTCCGGATCCTGCCTGAATGCCGTGAGCAACGTCGTGAAACTGAGAAGAATCACCACCAATCCCGTTGTTGTATCCGTTCCTGCATCCATCACCACCAATTGCGTGGCAGGCAGAGATTACACAACCCTCTTCGGTACACCGGTATTCAGTCACATGCCTTTCAGCAATGAAGCACTGACTGTTACCTACAGAGATGATACACAAACGCCTGATGCATGCCACACCATCATCATGCGTACCTGGACAGCCGTTGACCGTTGTGGTCTCACGACTTCCGCTCAGCAGACCATCACCGTTGTTGATACCACTGCACCTAAGTTCACCACTGCTGCTCCGGCAAATGTGACCGCAAGTTGTGACAACGTACCTGCTGCTGTAAACCTGACCGCTACCGACGATTGCGCAGGATCAATGACTATCACGCCGATCGAAACCCGCGTAGATATCCCTGGTCAGTGTACAAACAATTATTACCTGATCCGTAAATGGGTGGCCGTTGATAATTGTGGCAATGTGAGCGATACACTGAGACAGACCGTTACTGTAAAAGATACGACCGGTCCTGTGTTCACCGGTACCGCACCAGCCAACATCACTGTTGATTGTGATAAAGTACCTGCTGCCACTCCGCTCACTGCTACTGATAACTGTACTGCCGGTACTATCACCGTCAATCCGGTTGATACCCGCCAGTCTATATCCGGTGCTAAGTGTAGCAATACTTACCAGCTCACCCGTACATGGACCGCTACCGACGCCTGTGGTAACAGCACCATCCTGAAACAGGTCATTACCGTTGTTGACACCACCCGCCCTGTATTCAATACAGTCGTGGTGGCCGACACCACTGTAAACTGCGACGGTGTACCTGCTATCCCAACGATCACCGCTACAGACAACTGTACTGCCAGCGTGAAAGTATCAGTAGCACAAACCAAGGTATTCCTGAGCACTACCTGCTCAAACAACTACCGCCTCACCCGTACCTGGACCGCAACCGATGATTGTGGTAACGTGGCTACCATGAGGCAGGTAATTACTGTACAGGATACCACCAGACCCAAATTCACTATCACACCTCCGGCTGATACTACTGTAAGTTGTAGCGCGGTGCCTGCACCACCATCCAACCTGTCAGCGACAGACAACTGTAGCGCTGCCAGCAACGTGAAGATCAGCTACACCCAGACCCGTCAATCCATCACTGGTGCCTGCGCCAGCAACTATCAGCTGATCAGGGTCTGGACAGCGAAAGATGAATGTGGTAATACAAACACTGTTCGCCAGGTCATCACAGTGGTAGATACAACCAGACCGGTTATCGACCCGGCTCCGGCTGCTGTTACTGTAACCTGTGGTGGTACTATCCCTGCTGCTGCTACCCTGTATGCAACAGATAACTGCGACGTGAACTTCCCTAAGAAAGCGACCATGACCACAGATCCATTTACAGTGGACGCTTGTAATGGTTATACCATCACCAGAAGATGGAACGTAACCGACGCATGTGGTAATGCTGCCATCGAAAGAGTACAGGTCATCACAGTAGTCGCTTGTCCTAAACCACAACTGGATACAGCACTGCCTATGAACTGCTCTGACAATACGAAGTTTGCACTGCAGCTGAAAACGAAAGTCAGCAAACCAACATTTACATTACAGAGCGTATATCCTGCAGGTATAGTCACCACGCCTAAAACGCAGACCAGCAATGTGTTCGACCTGAATGGTGCAACACAGGCTACCTTCATCGTAACTGATGGCGTAACCGGTTGCGTATCTGATCCGGTCACTTACAACCTGCGATACGTAACCAAGCCAACTGTCAACCTGGGTAATGATACCGCTATCTGCCAGGGTAATTCAGTAACGCTGGATGCAGGTGCTGCCAATGCAACTGCCGGTTATACAATCAGATGGAATACAGGCGCGACTACCCAACAGATCACTGTATCTGCTGCCGGTACTTACTATGCAACTGTGACCAACAACGGCTGTTCTGCAACCGACAGCATCAGGGTAACGGTGAATACACCGCCAACTGTAAACATCCCTGATACCACCATCTGTGATGGCATGACCGTAAAACTAAATGCTTATGTACAGGGTGCTACTTACACCTGGAGCACCGGTGACACCGGCCCGTCTATCACTGTAAGTACCGCAGGTACCTATACCGTAGATGTAACACTGAAGGGCTGTACCGTAACCGACGATGCTACCGTAACAGTCTCTACTCCGCCAAACATTACCCTGACGCCGGATACTGAAATCTGTCCGAACGAATCAGTGATGCTGCAGGTAGAGCCAGACGGTGGTACCGTGAAATGGTTAGACGGTTCATTGACAAACTCCATCGTTGTCGCTAAACCAGGTAATTACTGGGTAACCGTTACCAAGGGTGGCTGCGTTGTAGCTGATACCGTAAGCGTGACCAACAAGGCGAACATCAACTTCGACCTGGGTCCGAACAAGGACATCTGCGCAGGCGGCCTGGTAGTACTGAATGCAACCAATCCTGATGTGATCTCCTACCTCTGGAATGATGGTACGACCGATCCGATCAAGGAAGTAAGCACACCAGGTACTTACACTGTGACCGTTCTTGACAGGTTCTGTAACCTGACTACAACAGATAGTGTGAAAGTAACTGTGGCTGGTATCGGAGATATCTCTCTGGGTAATGATACCACCATCTGTATCGGTCAGACCCTGACCCTGAAAGTAGATGCCGGCAGCGGCAACAGCATCAGGTGGCAGGATGGCGCTACCACTCCAACGTATGTGGTGACAGCGACCGGGTACTACACTGTTACTGTTTACAATAACTGCGGTACCGTAACCGATGATATCACTGTAACTTATAAAGCTTGTGAAGGCAAACCTCAATTCCCGAACGCTTTCACACCGAACGGCGACGGACACAATGATACCTTCAAACCAGTTGTAACCGGAACGATGTATGATTACGATCTGCGTATCTACAACCGTTGGGGTGAACTGATCTTCCTGAGTAAAGAATCCAAGACCGGATGGGATGGACGATACAAGGGAACACTGGTAGATGTGGGAACTTACGTGTGGATGTTGAGCTATAAGAAAATACTGGGTGGACCAGTAAATGTGGTGAAAGGTGAAGTGACCGTAATCAGATAAGAGAAGTGTAAAGTAGAAATAAAATAGGCTTAAAGGCGTCCCGGGATACCCACCGGGGCGCCTTCCTTTTTATACACCTGCATTAACTCCACAAAAAAAGCCCCCACAGTGTATCTGTGGGGGCTTTCAAAAATTGTATACTTTTCAGTTCATTAATAAAGCAACCTTGCCTTAATGGTATTCTTCACATCACGCAGCAATAAAAATGCTTCCTTCGATAATTCACTATCCACGTCCAGCACCACATAACCCACTGAATCATTCGTTTTCAGATACTGCCCCAGGATGTTGATCTTATTCTGAGAAAGCACCGTATTGATCTCAGACAACACACCCGGCACGTTCTGATGAATATGCAGGATACGATGCGTATGATCTACTTCCGGTACACTCATGGCCGGGATTGTATGAGAGCCAAAGCTTGCACCCTTCTCCAGGTAGTTCAACATCTTGCTGCTTACATCCAGACCAATGTTATGCTGCGCTTCTTCCGTGCTGCCACCGATGTGCGGAGTGAGGATCACATTGCTTAACTTCTGTAATGGTGTAGAGAACGCTGCACCGTTTTTCTCCGGCTCTACCGGGAATACGTCGATGGCTGCACCACTCAGGCGTTTTTCCACCAGGGCATCACGCAGTGCCTCCAGGTCTACAACCTCACCACGTGCATAGTTGATGAAGATGGCGCCGGGTTTTGCATGACGGAGCACTTCGGCAGTGATCATATTATTGGTCGTCTTGGTAGACGGTACGTGCAGGGAGATAATATCTGACTGTGCAAACAATTCATCCAGCGAACGGATCTGTACCGCATTGCCCAGCGGCAGTTTAGTTTCCACATCATAGTAAAGTACGTTCATACCCATTGCCTCAGCAAGTACGCTCACCTGGCTACCGATATTACCATAACCTACTATCCCAAGGCTTTTACCTCTCAGTTCAAAGCTACCTTTCGCCTCTTTCATCCAGGTACCTTCATGCGCAGCCGCATTTTTGTCCGGAATACGGCGGATGAGCATGATGGACAAACCAATTACAAGCTCAGCCACGGAACGGGTATTGGAATAAGGCGCATTAAACACAGCTACCCCGTACTCACGGGCACTCTTCAGGTCAACCTGGTTAGTACCGATACAAAAACAGCCGATGGCCTGCAGTTTATGAGCTGCCTCCAATACCTTGCGTGTTACCTGCGTCTTAGAGCGAATGCCCAGCAGATGCACGTCTTTTACCTCACGAATCAGATCCTCTTCGCTCAGCGCCCCCGACAACCTTTTTACATTGGCATAACCAGCGGATGTAAACTGTGCCGCGGCGGCATCGCTGATGTTTTCCAACAATAAAATATTGATCTTCTCCTTCGGATAACTAGTCAACTTTTGCTGATCCATGATTCTATTTTATATGTTACCAATTGCAAAACAATTGGCTTAATGTTTGATATTACCGCAAACAAAGCACAAACCTAAAAGATGTTGCGCAAAAATCAAATAGCAGTCCCTTCAAATTTGAATTCGTCAAAATTACGCCGGTTTTTGGGCTTTATTTTGCCATTTTAGGGGTATAAATCTTAAAATACCTTTAAAATGACCAATTTGGGATTGAAATTTTTGCCCAACTTAGCTTAAGGTCCTAATTTTAACGCTTTTACGAAAATTTTTGTCACAGACCGACTCTTAACAGCAGAATGAAAGCAGCTTTTATTGCACTAACTATCTCCGGGTTTACTTTATACGCTGTTACCGCTTGTCAAAGCAATGCGGCGTATAATAAGGATAGAAAATCGAGAACAAAGGATACTACGCAGATTGAGATAACCGACGAGGCGAAGGCTGCTGTACTCAATTCCCCCCGCACCAAAGCGCAGCAAGCGGAATTGGAAGCTTTTTACAACACCGGTTTACTACGTGCTGGTTTCAACGGATCCATGATCGTCGCTAAAAAAGGGGTCATCATCTTCGAAAAATACCATGGCCTGGAGAACTTCAGGGCGAAAAACTCCCTCATCGGTGACAGTTCTTCGTTCCAGCTGGCTTCTGTGTCCAAAACATTTACAGGGATGGCCACCCTCTACCTGGCTGAACAGAACAAACTCAGCCTGGAAGATACCCTCCAGAAATTTTTCCCGACTTTTCCATATAAGGGAATTACCGTCCGGATGCTGCTCTCCCACAGAAGCGGCCTTCCAAATTATCTTTATTTCTGCGACAGCATCTGGCCGGACCGGCAAAAGTATATGACCAATGACGATGTGATCCGCCTCATGGAGCAGCATAAACCGAAGATCCAGCATACACCGGGTACTCACTTCCAGTACTGTAATACGAACTTCATGCTGCTGGCCTCCATCATCGAAAAGGTGTCAGGACAGAAATATGCGGATTTCTTACAAAATACGTTCTTCACCCCACTGGGTATGAACAATACGTTTGTGTATGATCCGGCTACACCACCACGCGCACATCAGACCGTCAGCCATAAATACAATGGACAGGCGGAACCCGATACGAACTTCGATGGCGTGGTAGGTGATAAAGGAATTTATAGCACCGCGCAGGATATGTTGAAGTGGGATCAGGGTTTGTATAGTGGTAAACTCTTTTCCCCTGAGTGGCTGAAACAGGCATATACACCTTATAGCCACGAGAAACCCGGTATCAGGAATTATGGACTGGGATGGAGATTGATGGTGTATCCGGATAGCACCGAGATCGTTTATCACAACGGCTGGTGGCACGGAAACAACACCGTTTTCTATCGAATTGTAAAAGATACTTCTACCATCATCATCCTGGGGAATAAATACAATCGGAATATCTACCATGCAGTCAAACCTGTAGCGGCGATTTTAGGCGCCGGTGATGGTGAGACTGAGGGAGAAGAATAAGATATAGCCAGCACCTGTCGTAGTCCCGGCATTCGCCAGCAGCTGCGGCAAGGCCCGCAAGATAAAAAGCCCCTGTATCTCATATGATACAGGGGCTTTTTATTGGGACACCTGGTGAAAACAGGTACCATTTATAAGATAAAACGGAACGTTGTTTTTATTTGTAAACGTCCTCCCTTCCCGTGTGTTCAATTTTATCCTCAATCCTCTCCATGTTTTCTATTCGGCAACACATTCTCCCGCGTCCATAAGATCGTTCCCGTAAAGTCATGCTGCCGGACAGCACATGCCGGCATCTGGCAATAATGACAGCAGGAACCTATACATGGATCCGCATGTATGAAAAATTCTACTTCACCGGATGTAATTGCCTCATTCACCAGCCGCTCTATCGCTTTTAGTTCCTCATGCGCATCGTTTAATAATAAATAATAAGGCAGTGTCACATGACAATCAATATGATAATTATTACCATACTGCTGTACCCGCATATTATGTACATCAATCCATTTCTCCCGGCGATGTTCCTGTAAAACGGCAATCACCTTATCTACTACCTGCATATCCGTTTCGTCCATCAACCCGGAAATGGACTGTCGCAGTAACCGGTAACCCTGTCTCAGGATAAGCCCACCCAATAGTGCGGAAGCCAGCGAATCCAGCCACGCCCACCCGGTAAAATGTATGAGCAGCAACGCCACGATCAGTCCGCCACTGCTATATACATCTGTCATGATATGAGAACCATTCCCCGTGATGGTGAGAGAAGATAATTTTTTCCCTTCATTTAAAAGATAAGCACCCAGGAGCAGATTGCCGGCTGCCGTGCCACCAATGATCCAGAGACCTTTATCTATGCTTTCCAGCGGAGTGGGTACAAAGAAAAACTGCACCGCCTTAAAAAGGATCAGGCAACCGGCAATAAAAATCATTGCCCCTTCAAAACCAATGGAAAAAAATTCTACTTTCCCATGCCCGTAAGGGTGATTTTCATCTTTAGGCTTACCGGCCAGGTAAATACTATAGCAGGCAAAGGCGCCGGCAACAACGTTGATAATGGATTCGAGTGCGTCGGACAATATCGCCACCGAGTGCGTCATGAACCAGGCCAGGAACTTAGTTCCTGTAAGTAGGAAGCTCACTATCAGTGAGATCAGTATGACACGTAATTCTTTTCTCTGCAAAACACAATTAATTGATCCACAAAGAACGGAAATTTTACGTAAGTTTAGTGGAAGAGAATGTTAGCTAAAAAACAACAATAGGAACCTGTAGCTAACCAAACGGAGCAAAAGAGCGTAAAAATAGCTGGAAAGTAACCAGCATTGACCAAAATCAAACAACGCAATGTGATTTCAATAGTTAAACCTGACACTAACATGCAATCGGAACCAAAGAACGCAAATCTGATTTCACACCTTCATACCTAACCCGTATGAAACAGGAATCGGGGACCTAAAAAACGACTATAGCATCCTGCGGACAGCTTCGATATGTCTTTGCAACCTTATTTGAAGCCAGTTCGCTAAGCACAATTTGTCCATACCAATTAAACAACAACCAAAGTAAAATCGTAATAATCTGTAGCAATATCCCCCAACCAAAATCGTAATAATGATGAATTTCAACCCAAAATTCGCATGGCTATGCCTGCTTTTATGCAGCATTTACATGTCCCCTGTGCAAGCTTTCCAACAACCCGCTGACATTGTCATTACCGGGATGGTCAGGTTAGCCGACAAAAATGGCGTTACCACCACAGCTCCCGGGGTCAGTGTAATGGAACAAGGCACCAAAAACGGTACCATGACTAATCAGGAAGGCACTTACAAACTAAGCGTAAAACCCGGTGCCATCCTCATCTTCTCCATGGTTGGTTACAAGTCCGCCACACGCCCGGCTCAGCCCGTGGTCAACGTGACCCTACAGGAAGATGTGAGCAAACTCAACGAAGTGGTGGTCACAGGTTACCAGACTATCGACCGCAAACTCTTTACAGGTGCCGCTACCTCCGTCAAAGCGTCCGATATCAAACGGGACGGTATTGCAGACGTAAGCCGCATGCTTGAAGGCCAGGTAGCCGGTGTAAGCGTTCAGAACGTTTCCGGTACATTCGGCGCCGCCCCTAAGATCCGTATCCGTGGCGCTACCAGTATCACGGGAGACAACAAACCCCTCTGGGTTGTAGACGGTGTCGTACTCGAAGATGTCATCAACGTCAGCAATGAACAACTTTCCACCGGAAACCCCTCTACCCTGCTGGGCTCCTCTGTGGCCGGTCTGAACTCCGACGATATCGAAAGCTTCCAGATCCTGAAAGATGCCGCCGCTACCGCCCTGTATGGTGCCCGCGCCATGAACGGCGTTGTCGTGATCACCACCAAAAAAGGACGTGTAGGCAAACCGGTTGTATCCTATACCGGCAATTTCTCTACTTATCTCAAACCGACCTACAATCAGTTTGATATTATGAACTCTGCCGACCAGATGTCTGTCTACACAGAACTCGAACGCAAAGGCTGGCTCAATCACTCCGATGCCACCCGCGCAGAAAATGGCGGTGTCTACACCAAAATGTACAACCTGATCGATACCTACGACGAAACCAAGGGACAATTTGGCCTCCCCAATACTCCCGAAGCCCGCAAAGCATTTCTTCAGCGGTATGCCGGTGCCAACACAGACTGGTTCAATACCCTCTTTAAAAACTCGTTCATGCAGGAGCACTCTGTCAGCATCTCATCAGGTACCGACAAGTCCCAGCTATACGTCTCCACCAGTTTCCTGCAGGACGGTGGCTGGACACCTGCTGATAAACTGAAGCGCTTCACCGGCAACGTCCGGGCCAACTATAACTTCAACGACAAAGTTTCCTTTGGTTTTATCACTCAGGGCGTAATCCGCGACCAACGTGTACCCGGTAGCCTGAACAGGAACAGCAACCCCGTAAGCGGACAGTTCGACCGGGACTTTGATATCAATCCTTACAGCTACGCCCTGAATACAAGTCGCACGCTTACGGCCTACGACCAACAAGGTAAACTGGAATACTTTACCCGCAATTTTGCACCTTTCAATATCCTCAATGAAATGTCGAACAACTACATCGACGTCAGCCAGCTGGATCTGAAACTGCAGGGCGAGTTCTCCTATAAGATCCTGCCCAACCTGAAATACACTTTCCTCGGTAACATCCGCTATGTGAAAAGCAGCCAGGAACATAAAGTGAAGGAAAATTCCAATATGCCCATGGCATACAGAGCCGCAGGTGATGCCACCATCAGGGACAGGAACCGCTTCTTATACAAAGACCCCGACAATCCCGATGCGGAAGCCATTGTGGTACTCCCCTATGGCGGTATCTATTCTACTGACGATGACTACCTCGTAAGCTACTACTACAGGAATACACTAGAATGGAATAAAACCTGGAACAATACCCATACCCTTAACCTCCTGGGCTCACAGGAACTCCGGTATGCAAACCGGCAGAACAAACAGTTCGATGGCTATGGTTACCAGTTTGACAAAGGAGGTGTGCCCTACATCGATCCCAACATCATCAAGCAGAATGTAGAGAACAATTTCAACTACTACAGCATGACGATGAACTACGATCGCTACCTGGCCTACCTTGCCAACGCTGCTTATTCCTACAAGGGAAAATATAACTTCAATGCCAGCCTGCGCTACGATGGCTCTAACCTCCTGGGTGAATCCAGAACTGCCCGCTGGCTGCCTACCTGGAACGTGAGCGGCTCCTGGAATCTCGACACGGAAGATTTCATGCAGTCGCAAACCAATATTAACCGACTCACACTCAGGGCTACCTATGGTCTGACAGGTAGCATGGGAAATGCCCGGAATTCCAGTGTGGTATTGCAAAACAGAAGTACCAACAGACCTTATCTATCTGAAGTAGAATCAGTGATTTACATTCAGAGTTTAGAGAATTCACAACTTACCTGGGAGAAGCAATATGAAACAAACGTGGGTGTAGATCTCGGCATGTTCCAGGACAGGCTCACGCTCACACTCGATGTATATAATCGCCAGGGCTTTGACCTGATCGGCCCCATCCGCACCTCCGGCATCGGTGGTGAAGAGATCAAAATTGCAAACTATGGCGACATGCACTCCAAAGGCGTGGAAGCTACCGCCGCCTACAAGATCGTAAACGATCGTGACTGGGGATTGCGCACCCAATTAACCCTTGGTTATAACAAAGGCAAGATCACCCGGCTGGAAAACAATCCGATCATATGGGATCTTGTCGTAGCCGAAGGCGGCGCTACACAGGGCCACCCTGTAAGAGGGTTGTACTCCATCCCGTTTGCAGGACTGAATCCTAAAGACGGTACCCCATTGTTTATTAATGAAGACGGGAATACCAGCAACAACGTTTACCTGCAAAGCGACAAGGTGCAGCACCTGCATTACGACGGACCTGTAGATCCCACGTTGACAGGCGGCTGGTACAATACCCTGCGCTACAAAGCCTTCTCGCTCTCAGCCCTGGTTACCTACAGCACAGGCAATAAGATCCGCCTGAATCCCGGCTTCAAACAACAATACACCGATCTCGATGCCAGCTCTAATGACGTCATCAACAGGTGGACCCTGCCCGGTGACGAAGCACGAACAAATGTGCCCAGCATCCTGGATAAATATGGTGTATCACTGCTGGATGGTGTGTACCCTTATAATAATTATAACTACTCGACTGTACGTGTAGCAGACGGCAGTTTTGTCCGCCTCAAACAGGTATCACTTTCATACGGTTTCAAACCAAAAGGTTTCAATAACCTTTCTGTGAGCCTGGTCGCCAACAACCTCTGGCTGATCTACTCGGACAAACGACTGAACGGACAGGATCCTGAATTCTTCAACGCAGGCGGTGTCGCATTACCTATCCCCCGTCAGTTCACCCTTTCAGTTAAGGCCAGTCTGTAAACTCTAAAACACGCATTCATGAAAAAGCATTATATATTTTTACTCATATTACTGGCAGGCAGCGGGTGTAAGAAATACCTGGAGCAGGCACCCGATCAGCGTACCCAGTTGAACAGTGTTGAAAAAGTAGCAGAGCTGCTGGGTACCGCATATCCGCAGGCTGACTACGCCACCTTTACGGAAGCAGCATCAGACAACGCTGCTGATAAAGGTACCGGTGGAACCATTTCGCTTGAGATCAATGCCAACCCTTACTATTTCAAAGACGTCATTGACAAAACCGAAGGCTCTCCAAACTATTACTGGAACAATTGCTACAAGGCCATCGCTGCCTGTAACCAGGCATTACAGGCCATCGAAAAAGCAGACAACCCTGCCGATTACAGTGCACAAAAAGGAGAAGCACTCGTAGCCAGGGCCTATGCGCATTTCATGCTCGTCACCCTCTTTTCCAAAGTATATGATTCCACTACCGCTTCGCAGGACCCGGGTATCCCTTACGTGACCACCCCGGAAAATGTAGTGATCAAACAATACGAACGGAAAACGGTAGCTTATGTATACGAACAGATTGAAAAAGACCTCACTACCGGGTTACCTTTAATAAAAAATACCACTTACAAAGTACCCAAGTACCACTTTACCACAGCGGCAGCCAACGCATTTGCGACCCGCTTCTATCTTTTCAAAAAGGATTACCAGAAAGTGCTTACATATGCAGCGAATGTATTTCCGGGAGGTAATGTGAAATCCAACCTGCGGCAGTGGGTGACGGTGTACCAGAATCTTACCGCCGCACAGGCACTCGCATTGTATACGAATGCAACAGAACCGGCTAACCTGTTGCTGGTAGAAGCGCCTTCCATCTGGGCACGCAATCTTGCACAATACAGGTACGGACTGCAAACAGAGATCGTCTACAGCATCTACCGTTCTAACAATGTCACAGGTGCTACCTGGGTACAACCGCTTTATTACATTGGTGACAATACCGACAACTGGGAGATCCTGAAATTCCGGGAACACTTTGTACGCTCCAGCGCCAATGCTGATATCGGGGTGCCCTACACCATCTTCCCGCTCTTTACAGCAGAAGAGGTCTTGTTCAACAGAGCAGAAGCCAATATCTACCTGGGCAATTACGACGCTGCAAAGCAGGACCTGAATGATTACGCCAGCATGCGCATAGATGGGTATACCACCAACAACCGGATCACTGATACAAAGCTGGCCAACTATTACGGCACTACAGACGTGAAAACAGGACTGATCTATACTTTGCTTGATTTTAAACAGGCAGAGTTCATGCAGGAAGGTATGCGCTGGTTCGATATACTACGCTACCACATTCCGGTAACCCATAGTGGTGAGACATTGACAGGCAACGACCCGCGCAGGCTTTTCCAGTTACCACAGGAAGTGAAGCTCTCCGGTCTTGAACAAAATCCCCGTTAACCACTTTAAAAAATTTGAAAATGAAATACTTGCCTATATTCCTGATCATGTTGATAGTGGCTTGTTCCAAAAAGGATCACCTGGATACAGACCTGCCCGGACTGGGCGGCGAAACCTGGGTGAAAGGACCACTGGATTTCTGGCTGGACACAAACTTTGTCTATCCATATAATATAGAGGTAAAATACCGGTTCGACCGGTATGAATTATCGCTGAACAAAGACCTGGTGCCCATCACCGAATCGCAGGTAGCACCCGTCATGTCCACCATCTCTAAAACATGGATCAAACCGTACACGGATGTCGCTGGAGACATCTTCTTTAAGAAGTATTGCCAGAAGCAGTTTGTGCTGGTAGGTAGCCCTCAGTACAACACCAACAATACTGTCACCCTGGGTACAGCCGAAGGTGGCCGCAAAGTGGTGCTCTTTGACCTGAATAACTTTAGTCTCAATAACAAACCCGGTGTGAGGCAAATGCTGCATACTATCCACCACGAATTTGCACATATCCTCCACCAGACTATCATGTACCCGGTCGAATTCAAAACCATTTCTACCGGTTATACCGGTAGCTGGAATGATTACTCGCTGGCCGAAGCACTGGCAAGAGGGTTCGTTACACAATATGCCCGCAGCGCCCCGGACGAAGACTTCGTGGAAATGGTGTCGACGATGCTGGTAGAAGGCAAAAGCGGGTTTGATGCGATCGTAGCCAGTGCACCGAGTGATGGCGCCGCCAAGCTGCGACAGAAAGAAGAGGTCGTAGTAAGATACTTCAAGGAAAGCTGGAATATCGACTTCTACACTTTACAGACAACAACACAAACTGCTATCAATAATCTTTAAAACGGCTCAAACATGCGCACACATATATTATATATACTGGTTTTGGCATGCCTGCTGAGCTGCCGGAAAGATAAAACCACCTCAATTTTCGGAGAGACACCCGATCAGCGACTGGAGAAAGCACTGGCAGATTATAAATCCCGGCTCACAGGTGCTGCATACGGTTGGAAAACCGCGGTATTCCCTCCAGCCGGCGGCGGATACAGTTTTTTCATGACGTTCGATACCGCTGGCAGAGTGACGATGTACGGCGATGTGACAGCGGATGCAGCGACTACGCCGGAGAATAGTACCTATCGCCTTAAGGCCGTGCAGCGTCCTTCATTGCTATTTGATACTTACACCTATCTGCACCTGCTGGCAGATCCCGATCCAAACGTATATGGAGGTGTGACCGGGCAGGGATATTATGTAGACTTTGAATATGCAATAGACAGCGTTGCTACCGATTCAATCAAACTGACCGGTATTACATACGGTACCAAAATGATTTTTGTAAAGGCCACAAAGGCAGAACATGATGCATATACCTCTGGTCAGTTTAGCGACCAGTTGACCAACATTCAAAACTTCATAGCAGATTTTCCATGGCAATACCTGCAATTTGCTGATGGAAAGAAATTGCAGGTAAGTATCAATACCGCTACCAAAAACTTTACATTGATCTACCTGGATGCTGACGGAAAAGTACAATTACTCTCTACGGCATTTTACTTTTCTACAGACGGCCTGTATTTGCAAACACCCATTACATATGGTAGCTACACCTTTAATGAGGTGTTCTGGGATGCTGATAACCAGGTCTTTTATATAAAAATAAATGGAGCCCGGATAGACGTGCAGGTGGCGGATAATTCAATCATTCCAATGCATCAGTTGCTGGGTGTAAGCTTCACCTCTATCGTGGTACCACCACAGTCTATCCCCGGATGGTCTGCCGATTTCACAACTATGTGGAAGTCTATTGCGGCATCACTGAAAAGTGGGAATTACGGTCTCACGTTGTATTATACCTACTTCACATTCGATGTATCCCAGCAGGTCATGAAACTGGATGTATATATCATTCAGAATAACCGGCTGTACCTGGCAGAATACCCATACACATATACAAAGACAACTGACGGGGTATTTGATTTTACAGAACAGGCCTACCAGGGAAATGCAGGATTGATCGCAACAGATATGGCACCGTTAAGGAATCGCCTGAGGAATGATCATTTTACGATGGACTTCTATGCAGGCACACTGGGGCAATTGAAAAGTGTTGAGAATACAGGATTTTATTTTACAGGATACCTGGAATAAACTGTATAAGGTAACAAGTATATATTAAAGAAGAGGGTGTCTCATAAATAAATGAGGCACCCTCTCAATTTTTTGAGTTATATAGCATTTTAAGGGTCGCCCTATATTGATTTTTGGGTAATCGTTTTGAGAAGGAAAGTTTTTCAAATAGACCCCGATTTTCTATTGGTTTTTAGGCCGTTTTCTTTCTTAAGTTGTGCGCTAATGCCAATAATCCGGTTTCAATACCTACTTTTTCTATGCCCCTGAGCATAAATCGTTTAAAATTGTGGTTGCTCTT